>NZ_BPQR01000076.1 GCF_022179345.1 Methylobacterium jeotgali
GCCGGAGACCACGTCGGCCCACGCCCGACCACGAGTTTCGTCTGATTGCACCCCCGCTGCACCCCCGGGGACGAGGTCTGAATGGCGCGCCGTGCGCTCACCGAGAACGTGGTCAAGCTGACGCGCCAGGCCGTCACCGACGCTCGCGTGGAGCCGGGGCAGGGCGAACGCACGGTCTGGGACGCGGAGGTCCGCGGGCTCGGCCTGCGCGTGCGTGCCTCGGGCTCGAAGACGTGGGTGATCCGTCCGCCGCGTTCGGGCGGGCGGTCGAAGCTCTTCACGTTCGGCACTGCCGACACGCTGTCCCTGGCTCAGGCGCGCCAGGGCGCGCTCAGCCGGCTTGCGCAAGCCCAGCTCGGCGACGACCCGCACGAGGTCCGCAAGGCCGCCCGCGCGGCGGCTCGTGCCACTCTGGGCACGCTGATCAAGGACTACCTGCCGGTCGCCAAGGCGCGCCTGAAGCCGCGGTCCTATGAGAACGTCGAGCGTGCCCTGGAACGGCAGCTCGTGAAGCTGCACGAGCGCCCGGCGAGCGAGCTGACGCGCTCCGAGATCTACAAGGAGCTGGTCGCCATCGGCGGGTACGCCGGCAACCGCGCCCGATCCGCGCTCTCCGGGCTCTATGCCTGGGCGATCGGCGCCGGCCGCGTCGAGACGAACCCGGTCATCGGCGTCAACAAGGTCGTCGAGGAGCGCTCCCGCGAGCACGTCATCAGCGACGCGGACCTGTTCGCCATCTGGCAGGCGGCCGGCGATGCGGATGCGGGTCGGATCACCAAGCTTTTGCTCTTGACCGGGCAGCGGCGTAACGAGGTCGCCGGCATGCGCTGGTCCGAGCTGGACCTGAAGGGTGCCGTCTGGACGATCCCGGGCGAGCGCACCAAGAACAAGCGTCCGCACGACGTGCCGCTGTCGAAGCCGGCGCTCGAGGTGATCACCGCCGTGCCCAAGACAGAGGGCCGCGACTTCGTCTTCGGCACGGGCAAGAAGGGGTTCAGCGGCCACGGCCAGGCGAAGCGCCGGCTGGGTGCCCGCACCAAGGATGTGCCCGCGTGGCGAGGTCACGACCTACGACGCACCCTGGCCACCAGGCTCGCGGATCTCGGGGTGGCGCCTCACGTCGTCGAGGCCGTCCTGAACCACGTCTCGGGCTCGAAAGCCGGCATAGCGGGCGTCTACAACAGAGCCACCTACGCGACCGAGAAGCGCGCAGCGCTCGACCTATGGGCCTCACACGTGCTCGCGCTCGGCAAGCCACGCCTCGAGGTCGTTGCGCCGGATCCCGCGGCACTGGGTGGAGAGCTTCAGGACCTTGGGACCCTCACCACGGGCGACAAGGCGCCGTAGCGTCCGGGTGCAGATCCCGGCCGCCGCCGCGGCGTCCTTCAGCCGGATGACTGGGTTCGCGATGGCTGGGTGATCCTGGCTCATTGGATGTTGGTACGCTTCGTACCAGATGCGGTCAACAAGGTAGCTGCGAAAATTATCGAAGAAGGTCCTTTTCGGACCGCGAAAAGCATGGCATGAACAACATGCCTGAGCGGGCGTTCGCCTGCAGCGCTTGGTACGCATCGTACCTCGAAGCCCAGGGGAGTTCTATGGGTCAGATCGTGACGCAAGACGGGACGGTGATCTGCAACGGGGTCAGCCGTCCGTTCCAGCCAAGCGACGTGCGGAGCCGGCGGCCACCACCAACGACCGCGGATCCGCGTGAGCGGGATCCCAACGCGGATCCGCGGGATGTCGACTACGACGCCTACAGGGCACTGGTGGCGCGCCTATGAGCCCGCTCACCGGTGCCTTTCTCACGCTGCTCTTCGGACCGATGGCTGTCGCCCTCGTGCTCGCGGGCTGCGTCATCCTCCTCGAGAAGCGTGAGAAGCCGCCCCGGTACGTCGAACAGGGACGGCCTGCGCTTCGACTTGTCCACAACTGATGGTTCGGATCGTACCATGCGCAGCCACCACGACATCCTGGTCGACGCCGAGCGCGCCATGACCGGCACCGATCACAGCTTCTACACGACGCTCATGGCCGAGGTCGGCGAAGAGCGTCCGACCTCGAAGGGCTTCGAGGAGCTGGAGCTGGTCATGCTCGAGCGCGTCTCCGACGCCTTCGCCGAGCTGTACCCCGACCACGTCGGGATCGGTCTCACCGACGCAGTCTTCAGCGGCATCCCCGCGCTCGGCCTGACGGGCCGGCAGGTCTCGGCCGCTGTCGCCCGCCGTGCAGTCGAGAACTGCCCGGCCTGATCCGCCTCGAACACGGAGAGCACCCATGCCCTTCAGCAAGAAGCCACGTCGGCGCTACGACCCGCATGCCGAGGGCCACGGCCCGAACCCCTACACCACCGCCGGCACGCTCGTGTACAGCTGGTTCGAGCAGGCCGCGATGCGCAAGCTCGGCCACGCGACCGCGGAACGCGCCGCCCCCAAGAAGCGGCGCACCCGCCGGCACCCGACCACCCACGTCGGCTTCCGCACCCGCCAGAACCGCCTCGGCTCCGTGATCACCCGGAACGGGATCACGATGGCCGCCTGCGACCCGGCCGGCAGCAAGCCCGCCCAGCGCCGGCTGCGCCAGAAGCTCGTGCAGCACCCCTCCGTGGTCGCACGCTTCGCCAATCACCCGACCCGTGCCCAGGTCGACGAGGCCATTGCCGTCGCCGAGAAGCCAGGCCTTCTCGATCCGCTCCGCAAGATCTTCGGCGAGACGAAGGCCAAGCGTGACGCGCGCATCAAGCGCGAGCGCCGGGCCACCGCCTGAACCTGCGCCCAACTCCGGTGGTCCGAAACGGACCACCGCCAACCCTTCGAGGACATCACATGGCCTACCGCATGACGGTCACCGATCCCCGTGACCCCGACGCCTCGATCGACGTCGACTACGACGCCCGTCGAGGCCGTGACTACCCGGAGGTCGGCTGGCGCGCACCGCTTGAGATCGAGGTCGACGGCATCGACGACCTCTCCATCGCCCACCAAGCCGACATCATCGACCAGATCCACGCGCGGCACGAACCCTGAGAGGAGAACATCAGTATGACCACGTTGCCAGCCTTCAATGTCCAGTACCAGACGGATGTCTTCGCTGCGAACGCCTACGCCGCTGCCGGCCAGGCTCTCGCTGCTCTGCGCGAGGCGCCGAAGTTCGTCGTCAACGGTGAGGAGATCGACCTCTCCAGCGACAGCGGCTTCACCCCGCGCTCGTTGCGCCCCGACAGCAAGTACCAGACCCGCAGCGGGCGTCCGGTCGACATCCTCAAGTTCGACGACGGCTCCGGGAGCGAGTTCTGTCTGCATGTCCGCATCCATGCGGAAGACGGCAGCTTCATCACCGGAGCCCGCACCAAGGCCGGGCGCCACCCGGCGAGCAAGGGCGATCACCCGGGCGATGTCGTCGAGGTGAACCCCACCGTCACCCGCTGGCTGCGGATCTACGACCGCAAGCTCAACGAGGAGGGCAAGCAGGTCGTCGGCGGCAAGGAGTACCCTGCGGAGCGCGGACTCTTCCTCTATATGTTCGACACCGAGGCCGAGGCTCGCGCCAACTTGCGCGGCGTCCGGGCTGTCGTGCCGGTCGAGTACAGGGAAGGGGAGGGGCTTGGGTAACCGTCGCCAGCCGATCTGGGTGGATAGCGCTCGCACCCGCACCGCAGCCGATATCGTCGAGCTGGGCGAGTGTGATGCCCTGATCCGCCGCTTCGCTCGTGACATCAGCGAGCTGACTGCTTCGGGAGCTGCTGCCCCCGAAGCACCGAGAGCCCAGCAGCAAGCACTACACTACCGCAACCTCGCTCTTCGTGAGCTGAAGTCGCGGCGGGCGAAGCTTTGCTCCAGTAATAGCAACTAACTAATTCTATGGTAGGTCTAGAAAAGGCTTGCCGTTTGCTGCAATGTCCTGGTACGTATCGTACCAGCAACCCTCCGAGGAGAACACCGATGCGTATGGTACACGCCATCCAGGAGAACGCCACCGAAGGCGCGATGCAGGTCCAGCAGACCGGCGTCGGCGGTGATGCCAAGATCGTCTACGCCCTGCTCACCGGCATGGTGTCGGACAAGGTCGTGTACCCCGTCCGCGAGTACGCCACCAACGCCTGGGAGGTCTCGCCCGCCGGCAAGCCCTTCGAGGTCGAGCTGCCGACGACCTTCAACCCGCAGTTCACGATCCGCGACTTCGGCCCCGGCATCAGCCACAAGTTCGCGATGAAGAGCTACGCCAAGATCGGCGAGAGCACCAAGGACGGCGACGACGACGCGGTCGGCGGCTGGGGCTTCGGCTCGAAGGCGGCGCTCGCCTACCTCATGCGCTCGGATGGCGCCGGCTCCTTCACCGTGATCAGCCGGCACCGCGGCTTCCGCCGGGTCTACGTCATCGGCGTGAACGCGACCGGCAAGATCGAGATCCAGTTCATGGGCGAGTGGGTGCTCGAGCCTGAGGACCGCGGCACCGGCCTGGAGATCACGTTCCTCGTCCGCGAGGGGGACATCGACCGCTTCCACGAGCACGCCGAGGCGGTCTACTGGTCCTTCGAGCCCAAGCCCGTGATCACCCCGGCGATCGACTTCGGACAGCCCAAGGTGCTGCACCAGGGCGACGGCTGGACGGTCTATCGCAACGAGACCGTACCGTTCTCCGGTCCGCAGGTTCAGCTCGGCCCGGTCATGTACCCGGTCAACTGGGGTCTGGCGCCGCGTGCCTCGCGCCTGCTCGAGAGCAACACCTGCATCGTCTTCAAGGCCAAGATCGGCTCGATCTCCGTCTCGGCGAGCCGCGAGGCGCTGCAGTACGACGACCGCACCGAAGCCGGGCTCCGCGCGCTCTTCGAGCACTACGACCAGGACTGGATGCAGAAGGCCCACGCGGCGGTCGACGTCGAGCCGACCTACTTCCGGGCTCGCTGGAAGGCCGACGACATCAGCCGATCCCTCGGCCAGAATGGCTGGCTGATGGTCCGTGAGATCGGCTGGCGCGGCTTCAGCTTCTACGACAACCTGTTCCCCGAGCAGGGCCGCGTGAAGGCCTGCTGCTGGCCCGACATGGACCGTGTCCGGCGCCGGGACGCCGGGGCGCATCTGATCCCGCTCACGTTCAAGGCCGACTGGAGCGTGAACCCCGGCGAGGTCGAGGGCCGCGTCGTCGTGATCCAGCACGCCACCAGCCGCTCGCTCGAGCGGTTCGAGGCGGCCGGGCTCATGGACACGCCCTGCCTCTGGGTCCGGGTCAAGCGGGCCGACCTCGACTACGCGCTCGACCGGATGGGTCGCCCTGACTACGTCGTGCTCGACGACATCAAGCTCCCGCCGCGTCAGAAGGGCCAGCGCGAGCAGCGCCCCGAGAGCGTGAAGCGGCTCAAGGTCCTGAGCCGCAACAGTGGCGGCAATCGAACCCACACCGAGCTGCTCGATACCGACGAGGAGCTGGTCTACTGCACGCTCGACGGCCGCGGGAGCCGCCGGACCATCTCCTCTCGCTACGAAGATAAGGCACGGTCGTGGGCAGCGTCCCGGTTCGCCAGCTACTGCGAGGAGATGTGTCAGCACGGTCTTCTCCCCGACGACTTCAACCTCGTCGTCGTGGACAGCAAGACCGAGGTCCGGCCGCACTGGATCCACGTGGCGGACTACTTCGCCGAGCTGATCGACGCGGCGCTCGATCCGATGCAGGTCGCTCCCACGATCCCCTGGAGCGAGAGCAGCTTCCCCAGCGAGCTGATCAAGATCAGGGACAAGAACATCGACATCGGCACGGCGCCGCAGGAGATGCGCGACATCTACTACGAGATGCTCGCGATGCTGCAGACCCGCGACGGGCTCGACCGCGCGGAGAACGAGCACGACAAGCTCGCCGCGCTCAACCTCAAGATTACGGGCACCGACGTCAAGTCGGTCGCCAAAGATCCGACACAGCCCATCAACGATCGTTGGGACGCACTCCTCGAGCAGGCTCCCCTGCTCGAGCTGCTCATCGATAAGATGTGCCGCAGCTACTACGACACGAAGCCGTCCAAGGAAGAGCAGCGCCGTCTCGACCACTACTTCGCGCTGCTCGCCAAGTAATCGCTGAAGCAACTGTCCCATGGGACAGTTGCGCCCATCATCAGAGGTACGTTTCGTACCAGACCACGAGGATACAACGATGTCTCGTCTTCCCCACACGATCTCGAACCAGTCCCTGACCTTCTTCGTGAAGGGCAAGCCCTACTCGATCACGAAGGACCATGAGCACTTCCTCGCCGCGAAGGACCTCCTGCAGCAGCCCGGGGCGCACCCCGTCCAGCGGCTGATCGAGATGGTCGACGCCCGCCAGGCCCTGCTGCGCGACAGCCACGGCGCCCTCCAGATCATCGGCGCCGACCTCGTCTACCGCGGCCAGGTCCTGCACGGGCTCTGGGTCGACAAGATCAAGCAGTTCCGCGCGGCCAGCGAGCCCTTCACGCCGCTCTTCAACGCGCTCGGCTCGCTCGTCCTGAACCCGACCCCGGAGGCGATCGAGCGCCTGCCGGTGTTCCTGGAGAAGTCGGGCCTCGGCTTCCTCGAGGACGGCCGCTTCATCGCCTACAAGGCGGTCAAGGAGGACTACTTCGACATCCACACCGGCAAGACGTTCCGCAACATGATCGGCGACACGCCCTTCATGCCGCGGACCCAGGTCAACGCCGACCCGAACGCCTGCTGCTCGACCGGCCTCCACGTCGGCACGCCCGGCTACGTCAGCGACTTCAGCCTCGGCACCACCGGCCGTCGCGTCATGCTCATCGCCGTCTGGCCGCACGACGTCGTCTCCGTGCCCCACAGCTACAACGGCACCAAGATGCGGATCTGCGCCTACGAGGTGATCGACGAGCTGGACGACGTCTACGCCGGCACCATCCTCGGCCGCCCCGTGCTGACCCCGCGCAGCCGCCTGCCCGAGGTGCCGGCCGCCGAGGAGCAGGCGGACGCGAACATCGCGCTCACGCCCTACGAGAGCGTCAAGGTCGGCGACGTCATCTCCTATCGAGATTATGACGTGGCATTCGTCGGCCTAGTTGTCGGGATCGACGAGGAGGACACGATCCGGGTTCGTGTGACCGGTACCGATGGCAGCGACTGCTGGGTCTCGGACACCGACTTCGTCGAGATCATCCCGCGGGAGCGGGTCACGGCCGCGATGCTCGCCTACGAGGGCTGCACCGTCACGATCACGGATCACCCCCGGCTGCGTGATGGCCGCTACGTCATCGCTGGTCTCGAGGAGAATGGCGACGGTGCGCAGGACGTGCCCACCGACGTTGTCTTCGAGATCGAGCTGAATGACGACGAGCAGACCCGGGTGCCGGTCCAGAACCAGCATATCACCGTGGTCTCGGACGAGGACGGCAAGCAGCTGTTTCCGCTGCCCGAGTCTGTCGTGGCCCAGGACGTCGAGGATGACGTCGAGCAGCTCGAGCCGGCCGTCGAGACCGAGCCCTACCAGCCGCAGCCCGGCGACCTCGTCGAGGCGACTGGCCCCGGCTGGCCGCCGGCCGGCATCTACCCGGTGATCGTCTCCAACGACATCGGCGTGATGGTGCAGACCGAGCATGACGGCACCCAGGTAATTACCCGGGCCCGCTACGGCGCCGTGACGCCGCGTCCCTGGATGCGCGCCGAGATCGGCGGCCGGGTCTACATCACCGGCCACGATATTGCCCCGGCCGCCTGGCTCGAGGTCATCGATATGGGTCTGACTTGGGACACGCCGCAGATCCAGGTTCGTACCAGCTACGGCCCGTGGTGGGTCGATGTGCACTTCGTGACGGCTGTCGAGCCCAAGGCCTGACCGCGACCACCCGGGGCACTTGCCCCGGGACTTCCACACCGAAAACACGCGAGGATCAAATGGCTTTCAAGGCAGGGCAGCGCGTCCGCATGCTCCTCGCATGTGAGGGCGCCACGGCCGAGGACCGGGAGATCTGCTTCCCGCCGGGGGTCGCTGGCTTCATCGACCAAGTCGACGAGCGTGGCTTCTACCACGTCGTGGTCGGCCCGCCGGGCGATGACAGCTCGATCATCGTCTGCGTCGGGGCGGACGAGATGGAAGCACTCCCCGAACCCCGTGTCACGGCGCGTGCCGTCGCTTATAGCTCGATCGTCGGGACCGGCATCATGCTCTGCGACGAGCGCGGTGCCTGCGTTGGCCAGCTCAGGCTCCAGGGCATCGCCGGCGGCCGGGCCGCGCAGGAAGCCCTGCGCGACCGCATCGTGGACGCCATCAATTTCGCCTCCGGCGAGCGCCGCGTCCACCACACCAAGCGCGACACCGACTACGCGGTCATTGCCGGGAAGGCGCTGTTCCAGGCCAGCAACTTTAACCCGGGCTGCGACTGGCGCCCCATCATCGATGGTGACCCTGTCACCGTATACCGCAACGCACACGGCCAGACCTTCGTCCGGTTCCCGGATGAGATGGCCTCGCCTCGCTTTGAGGAGATCTGAGCTATGTCCGTCATTCAGCAATCAGACGTCGCATCCTTCCAGGGCATGCAGACGATGCCGCTGTCCTCCTTTCAAGCGATGATGGATCATCCCCGCCAGCGAGATACAAAGCGTCACGCTGAATATTCAATTAAACGGCATCTTGCGAATACGTCCGACACACAAATGCGGGTAGCTATAGCAGAGTTCGAGGGGACATTTTACAAGGTCGATGGTCACACCAGAAATCTACTTTGGTCGGAGGGAAAGCTTTCAGCTCCGAAGCTAATCCACGCCGACGTCTATAAGTGTAATACGAAAAAAGCGCTTCTCGACCTATACGATTGCTTCGACAATAAAAACGCGGCTGAAAGCACAAGCGATCGTTTGGCCGGAGCAATTCGACAGGCGGGCATTGTGCTAAATAGTAATCTGATGGCGAAGTATCAATGGACTAGTGCATTGAACATGTTGGATCAGGTTTTTGGAAAAGACGTTTACGTTAAGGTTCAAATTCTTGGGTCAGCCATTGCGGCTATCGATAGTATCAACCCATCTGCGAGAATATTCAAAGCGCCTATTCTGGCTGCTGCTTTAATTCTTCTGCATAAAAAAGGTCAAAGTGCTCTCGAGTTCTTCAATTCTCTTAATCAAAATGCCGGCGTGAAAACCCCTACGTATTGTGACGGCGTTCAAGCGCTACATTACTTGTGTACTTCTCTTGCGATAACTTCCAGTCAGAGCAAGCGTAACCTCGAACTGTTTTATAAAGCACTATCATGCTACGAGACTTGGAGAAGGAATAAAAAATACAGGATAGGTCGAGGTGGTGGCGTAATGGTCAAACAAGCTAGCATTCAAGTGCTTGGTCTGGACACTTGATGATTTCGTCAGTGCGCTTTCTGATAGGTGTCAAATATTTGGTGTAGCCATATGTCAAATAAGCCTAAGCGCAGACGCATCAAGTTTGAGAAGCGAACGAACGCACTCTATGGTCAGATCTGGCGCCTGACCGAAGGCGCGATCTACGAATGCTTCAAGGCACATCCCGAATATCTCGCCAACAACGTCCATCGACGATCTGTCCATAACAGCATCGTGAAGCGCGTGACAGGCGAGATCACCGGCTGGATCGAGCAGCGCTCGAGACAGCGCCGTTCCGGGGCAAGCTCGGCGGCGGACACTTCATCCGTTCCTGCCAGGGACGGGTGAATGCGGGGCGGTTCTACGTCCTGCAGGAACGAGTTGTGATCCTCGCTCCCGGGCTCGGGGACCGCTCCCCGAGCCCGTCAACAACTGGGAGATCCTTATGACCACCAAGATCGTCATCGGCCTCGCCGAACTTCAGAGCCTTATCGCCACCAAGCCCGAGATCGAAATCCAGCTGCTCGACCAGGCCGTGCCGCAGCTCGCCGGCATTCTCGCTCGGAAGGTCGAGGAGCGCGCCGGTAAGCTGGGCGACGCCGTCCAGCAGGCCGTGAACCGGCAGCTGAACGACATTGGCAACAAGTATGGCCACATGAACGGCGCCACGCGCGCGATCATCGTCACCCTCGTCAAGGAGCAACTGGATCAGTTCGGGCGATCCATCGCGCGCCAGACGATCGACGAACATCTTCGGTCCCAGATGGAGACCATGTTCGAGGACATGAAGAAGGAGGCGCTCAAGTCGCTCGAGGCTCGCGAGGAGATCTCGAAGCGCAACATCGACATCTACGCCAAGCAGGCCGCTGAGCGAGAGGTCCTCTCGCTCATGCGAGGCATGGGAGCCAAGGAGGCTCAATCATGAAACAGCCTCCGATCTACATCGTGATGAACCGCCATATCGTGGCCGAGAACCGGAAGCTCCCACGGGAGCTGCGCAAGCCCGCCGTCCGGGTGACCCGAGGCAAGCACGGCAAGCCGATCTACTGCGACAGCTACCTGATCCATGGGCCGTCGCAGCTCCTGAACGGCCTCGGCGAAGCCGTGCTCCCCTGCGGCGCCACCATGGCCATCTTCACCCTGGCCGCCGTCACGCTCACGGTCGAGCGCCGGCTCGCCACCGTCGACCTGCCCACCGAGAGGACGCTCTCCGCGTCGGAGCCGCTGGATCTTGCTGCCTGAACAACTCGGTACGTTTCGTACCGACAACCCGCCGAGGATATGCCATGATGTTCCACTTCCGCCGCGTGTCCACCAATCGCAAGCTCGGACCCATGCCCGCCGTCATGGCCTCACAGGCCACATGCCCCTCGACCTGTGCGCTCCGCGGCGCCGGCTGCTACGCCGAGCACGGTCCGGCCTCGATCTTCTGGCGCAAGCTCACCGCGGGCGACGCTCCGAACCAGGTCACGTTCGAGCAGCTGCTGCACCTTATCCGCGCGTTGCCCAAGCGGATCCGCTGGCGCTACGGCACGGCCGGCGACCTGCCGCCCGAGCCCGCCGATGTGGTCGCCCTGGCCCGCGCCAACGGCGGCCGGGAGGCGATCGTCTTTACCCATGGTCGTAGGTACGATACGTACCGCAAGGCCGGGGCGCTCGGCATGCACATCAACGTCTCGACCGACAGCCTCGCGGAGGCCGACGCCGTGCTCGACGCTGCGCCTGACATGAGCGTCGTCACCGTGCTGCCGTCCGATCACGGCCGCCGGCCGACGCACACACCCAGCGGCCGCGAGGTGGCCGTGTGCCCGGCCACCTTCAGCGATCGGGTGACATGCTCGACCTGCAACCTCTGCTCCCGGCCCCGGCCACGCGGCGTGATCGTCGGCTTCCCGGCGCACGGCTCACGTCGTCGCATGATCGATCGGAGGCTCACCGACGCATGAACGCCACAGACTCCCGCATCCGGGATCTGGCCCTCGCGGGCCTCTCCCACCAAGAGGCGGCCCGAGAGCTGCCAAAGCTCTCGCCGTCCACGGTCCGGGTCTACTTCAACCGCATCGTGCAGGGGTTCACGCCCGAGCAGCGGGCGCGGATGGAGAAGGCTCGTGCGACGCGCGGCGCCGCTTCGACCGACGCCTACCACCGGCCCTTCTCCGAGCGGCAGGCCATCAGTGCTGAGCACATCCGTATCGGACGCAAGCTGGTGAAGCTTCGCCTCTCCGAGCACATGACGCTCAGCGAGTTCGCCGCCCACTTCGACTTCTCGAACCGAGTAACCCTGTCCGCCATGGAGCAGGGATACCACGACTTCACCATGACTGAGATCCGAAAGATCTCGACGATACTGGGGACCTCTATCGAGGATCTCATGTGTCCTCCTGACGGAGCCTTAGCCGCATGATCCTCGACACCAAGTCCTTCTTCGGTCTGTTGCGCATCCACCATCGGCTCTCGCCGACCGCGCGGCGCGACGACCTCTCCGGCCGCCTGAAGCTGATCGCCGATGGCCGGATCAACTCCGACCCGCTTACCCGCCGCTGCCTCGCGCTGTTCCTGCGGAGACGATCGTGACCCCAGCCACCCACTACGGCATCCATCGGCAGGACGAGTTCCTCTTCCTGCACGAGCAGGACGGCGGCCGGTGTCTGTCGCCCGGCTACGGCCGGCTCGACAGCCCGTTCGACGTGCGGGTGCCGCACTGGCTGCGCTGCCCGCACCGACTCTGTCCTCCGGAGATCGGCCCGGTCCTCGATCACCCGTTCGCGCGGGCCATGGGGCCGGACCAGGAGGCTCGGCTTTTCTACGTCCGCGCGGCCGACGTCCACTGGATCTGGCGGCTGTCGGCGATGACGCCGACGCTCCATCGCTTCGTCGAGCCCTACACGGTGCTGCGCCGGCCGCGCATCTCGCGCCTCGCGCCAAAGCTCCTGCTCACCAACGTCGCGCCCGTCGCCATCACCGACACCGAGCCTGGCGATCTCGTCGAGCTGGAGACGCTCGCGGCGATGCCGCGCCTGCGCAACCTGATCGTCTGCGGTCCCCTGAAGCTGCCCGGCGCCGAGGTCCTGGACCCGGCCGGGCTCCCCATGAACCACGACTGGGCGGCCGAGGGCCGGCGCCAGCTCTACCACCTCATCCGTAGGAGCTGATCATGGCCACCGAGACCCTGCTGTCGCGTGAGATCCTTGCCATCCTTGAGCGGTGGAAGGACGCCACTGACGGCGTCTACACGCTGAATGCCGCTTCGATCGAGATCGCGGAGAGACTGCGCGATCGTGTCGAGCAGGGCCACGAGCTGCACAAGGCCTATCTGCGCTTGCGCGCGATCCTGCCGGGCGCCTTCAAGACGCCGTTCGCGCCCTCGTCCGCGCAGGTCTTCGAGGTCACCGAAGCCGCGGCCCGAGCCGCTGTCGAGAGCCATCTCATGACTGCAGGGACGGCCGAGGACATGCGCGAGCGTGCTGCACAGGTGGTCGAGAGCCATCACCGCGCCGCCGAGTTCGGTCGCACCGAGCCCTACGACGGCGATGAGATCGCGGCGGCGATCCGTGCCCTCCCGACCGCATCCACCGAGGGCGGTGGCAGGGCGGCGGATAGATGGCTCGTTTGGCGAGGCGCGATCGAGGGCTACGACGCTTCGGTCACCGCGGCTACGGTGGCGCTTGGCAAGCTCCGTGACCTCAAGACGCCAACCGACGACGAGACCACGGCCCGACACCTGCTCTGGATCGTCGGCCTGGATCATATCTGGGAGCACGTCAAAGCCCTGCGCTCAGCCCTCGCCGCCGCCCCGCCCCCTGCGGCAGAGCCCGCGAAGGCGAATTGGATCGACCGCGCAGCCTACTGCGCGACCGAGATCCTGAAGCGGCTCGATCATCACTTCCCCGACAAGCCTGCCTTCCGTGGTGAAGGGGATCATGACGGGCTGAGCCCGGGGCACCTGAAGTTCCTGGCCGTCTCGCTGGTTCGCCGAGAGCTGAACAGCGAGACGAAGGCCTGCCGGTGGCTCGGCTGGCTGCAGGCCGGCGCGGTCCTCCACGGCATCACGACCCTGGAGGACATGAAGGAGCTGAACCTCGCCTCGGGCGAGATCGTCCCGCGCATGTTCGACACCGGCTTCCAGTCCCGGAACGCGGTCTGGATGGAGGAGTGCTTCCGGGACGATCCCACCGACCTGCCCGAGCGCGCAGCACGCTTCGGCGAGGAGAGCCTCGAGCTGCTCCAGGCCGCCGGCATGACGCGGGAGCAGGTCCTGCAGCTCGTCGACTATGTCTTTGCTCGCCCGGTCGGCGAGCCGGGGCAGGAGATAGGCGGGACCCTGACCTGCCTCGCCGGCCTCGCCACGCTCCTCCGCTTCGACATGGCCGCGTGCGGCGAGCGCGAGCTGGAGCGGGTCAGCACGCCCGAGATCATGGCCAAGATCCGCGGGAAGCGATCGCGCCGTCACGGTCGTGGTCCGTTGCCGGGTACGTCGGAGGTGGACCTGGTGCCGGTGAGGGAGGACTGACCATGGCAGAGCTACGCGCCGCCGCGAACGTCGTCGGGACCGTGACCTTCGTGGTCACCGAGGAGGAGGTCAGGGCGCTCGATGCCCTGGTCGGCTACGGTGATGAGGCCTTCCTGCGGGTCTTCTACAAGCAGCTGGGCCAGTCCTACCTGAAGCCGCACGAGGCCGGTCTGCGCTCTCTGTTCAAGCGGGTCAGAGCCGATATGCCCTTCATCGTCCGGCGGTTCGACGCGGCGCGCGCTGCGTTCCGCTCGCCCGACCCGGACGGGGTCCGGCACGCGGTCGCCCGCATCGCCGAGACTGCGGTCCAGCGCCGGCAGAGGGAGGGCTGATCCATGACCGTGACCGCTGCGCCCCGTGAGCTGCGACCCGACCAGATCCAGGACCTCGGCCGCCTGTTCTACAAGGAGCGTCGCTGCATCCACGGCGGCGAGCCGGGCACCGGCAAGACGCCGACCATCTGCGTCCTCCAGCGAGCGCGGTGGGACAAGCACGGCCATCGCACCCTCTGGCTGATGCCGATGAAGCTCCTGGAGAAGAACCTCGACGAGGCGCTGCTCTGGGGCGAGTGGGGTGAGGACGAGGTCGTCATCCTCGACGGTCCCGTCGAGCCGCGCCATCTGGCCGCCAAGGTGGTCCTGATGGGCTACACCCGGTTCGAGCTGAGCAGCGAGGCGTTCTCGCCGGAGCAGGGCTTCTACGCCGTCGACATCGACGAGTGGCATAAGGCCTTCGGTGGCCACGAGAGCAAGCGGACCCAGGCGCTCTACCGCTGGTGCGCCCGGCGCGGGAAGGACCTCTGGTTCGTGCCGATGACGGGCACCAGCTACAACGGCCGCCCCTCGACGGTGTACCCCGCGATCCAGGTCATCGAGCCCCGCTACTACGGGACGCCCGAGGCCTTCGACATGATGCACAACATCGTCGATCCATGGTCCCGCAAGGTGGTCGGGCACGACAATCTCGATCGTCTCGAGGCGATCCTCTCGAAGCACTCCATCAAGCGGCTCTGGAGCGAGGTCCATGGACCCGAGGAGCTGGTCGTCGAGATCGCCCGCTGCCGGATGAACGAGCGGCAGCGGAAGGCCTACGAGACCTTCCGGGAGACGGCGCTCCTGGAGCTGGAGCAGTTCTTCGTGGACGGCACCAAGCCCGGCGTCGCCTTCACGCGCGCCCGGCAGATCATGGAGCACCCCAACGCGTTCCCCGACCTCGTGAACCCCGGGCAGTGGGTCGACATCTGCCCCGGCGAGACGCCGGGCAAGCTCGAGGAGTTCGGCGACGACTGCGAGAAGCTCACGTCGCTCGCGCGACCGCTCCTCGCCTACGCGGCGCTCAAGCCGCAGCAGCGCCAGATGCTCGACGTCGCGCGGGCTGCGGGGCGTCGCGCCGAGATCATCAACGGTGACACCTCACCGAAGCAGGCCGGCGAGATCGACAAGGCCTTCATCGCCGGCCGTCTCGACACGATCATCGGCTCGCCGCGGGTCGCCGACTGCGGCTTCAACTGGCAGTTCTGCGGCGCCAAGGAGGTTCAGGACGTCCTGTTCGTGTCGATGGACTACCAGGACACGGCGTTCTTCCAGGCCTACAAGCGGGCTATGCGCGAGGCTCGGCGATCTGCTCTGCGGATCAAGATCTCCACCTACGTCGACAGCATCGACCAGCACATCATGCGGCTGACCAAGCGGAAGTCCCAGGATGCGGCCAAGGTCGAGCGCGGTCGCGTCGTCATGCCCTGGTGACGAGGTACGAAACGGACCATGCGCAACAGCTATCCTGGGGTCTGCTCTGACCGTGGCGGCCTCGTCGAGACGGGCGCCGGGTACTTCCAGCGTCACAAGGGGCGGTGGCTGGTCCGGCACGTGCTTTGCGTCGCGGTCAAGAAATTCATTGCTGACAGGGACCTATCGCACTGTCAGCAGGAAAGCCTGGCCACCTTCTCGCCCGCTCAGCGCGCGCAGCTGGAGGCTCTACGAGATCGAGCAAGAGGGGCTAGACAACCCCGCGGGGAACCTCTATCTCGATAATTGTTGGTACGTTCCGTACCAACATTTCCAGTTCAAATCACAGCGAGAATTCAAATGTCCGACGCCATCAACGCCGCCCTTGCCGCCGCCGAGAAGGAGGCCGCCGAGACCCCCGCTCCGAACACTGCCGTCGCCCAGGCTCCGGCCGCGTCCGCGGGCCTTCCTGTCACCGGCGGCGCCCCGCGCTCCCTGACCGACTTCATGGACAGCGCGTCCATGAATGTGGAGGCCTACATCACCGTCTCCGAGCTGGGCCTGCGCTTCGGCAAGGACAAGCTCATCCACGACAGCATCGACGTCGAGATGAAGTTCGGCGACGCCAAGGCCGGGTACACGCTTCGGGTGAACACCCCCTCTGGCGTGCAGTACAAGACCTCCTACGACGGCGTGACCGAGGTTCGCTCGCGCCAGAACTGGGCCGCGGTCATCGCGGACGGCAAGAAGATGGACGCCAACTCCTATGCGTCCGACCTGATCGAGCTGCCGGTCCGACTGCTCGCCGAGGGCAAGCGCAAGGAGGGCGGCAACCTCAAGGAGGGCACCGTCGTCGGCCTGTCGATCTCCTACATGAACTCGAAGGCCTTCGGCGCCTTCCTGAAGGAGCAGTATCCGAAGTACGGCCCCGACCAGTCGTTCAAGGTCCGCATCACCGCGGTTCCGAAGAAGGGCTCCGGCCAGGACTACGGCGTGTTCGGCTACGAGATCATCGACGACGCCGCTGCCAAGAAGAAGGTCGCCTAAGCGCGGCCTGAAGAGATCGGTGGTCCCTGAGCTTCGCAAACACTGCGGGCGGGACGGCGAAGTACGCGGAACAAGAGGGTTCGACCTGGTCGGGTCAGGTTACGCGGTCAAAAGCCTCCTCGTCTAGGTCACGAGCCTGGCGATGCTGACCCTGCCGCCGCGGCGAACACAGGATGTGTCCTGAACACCGATGCACAACAGGCCCGTGTCTTACCCAAGGCACGGGCCTTTTCTCTCTGTCAGCCTGGAGCAGGGGTCATGCCTCAGAAGCCGCCATCACTCGTCACGCTCGATCCGAGCGGCCTGATGGAGCGTCGCGTCAACGAGCGCCCGCTCATCCGTCACCTCGTCCGAGTCGCCGGCTACCTCGGCATCGGTGCCCTGGTCCACGCCTGGTTCCTCGGTCCTCAATTCGAGCAGGGCAATCTCTGGAGCTGGGGCTACCTGTTCGCGTGGCCGGTGCCTCTGCTCTTCTGGGTCGTCGCCTCGATCCTGATCTTCCTGTGCTACGCCGGCCTGCTCGTCGGCACCTGCGCGCTCGTCTGGTGGTTCGTCGTCACCGTCGTGGAGTCCCGCTGGAGGAGCGGGCGGTGACCATTCACATCTACGACGGGATGGCAGTGCTCCGGCGCCGCTTCGACGAGGCGCTGCCGGGACAGTTCGGGCGTGGCCCGCGCTCGGTCTTCACCGAAATGTTGGCGCTGCCCAAGGCAGACGTGGCGGTCTGGTGCTTCGAGGGGAGGGGGGCGAAGTTCGTCCGCCAGCGGATCCTCCCCGGCTACAAGGATCGTCCGTCGACCATGACGGACGGGCTGCACGCGCTGGTCGATCTGACCCGCAAGGCGCTCGAGCACACCCGCGCGATCCAGGTCGCGGTTCCGCAGCGTGAGGCCGACGACGTCATCGCCCACCTCTGCGAGACCTACGGGGAGACCGGCCCCGTCATGGTCCATACGATCGACCGCGACCTGAAGGCGCTCGAGACCGCGAAGGTCAAGGTCGACGTGAGCGCGCTCAAGATCGTGGTCGACAAGCTCGACTCGAAGCAGGACCGGATCGTCGAGCCCTGCTTCATCCATCTCTACAAGGCTCTGGTTGGCGATCCCAGTGACCGCGTCCCTGGCTTGCCGAACTTCGGCCCGTTGACCTTCGCGAAGTGCGACTGGCCCCTCCTGAACATGGCCATGAAGGCGCTCGCCGCCGGCCAGGTTCACCGAGAGATGTTCCTCCGCGCCGGCGTGAAGGAGCCGACCGCCGACCGTATCGTCGAGCAGGCCGATCACCTTCGAGCCTGTTGGGACGTCACCGCCTTCCTGCCGATGCCCGGCGACTGGGAGGAGGGGATCACGGTCGGCAAGCCGAACCAGGCGGCCGGCGACGCCGTGCTCCGACAATTCATGCACTGAGGGGAGGGCGCCATGAACATGCACAATCCCGTGCAGGTCGAGCCCCGCACCGTTCTGGTCGACGCTCGCAACCCCGAGGTCATCGACGAGATCAGAGCGCTCATCCAGAGCAGCCAATTCGTCGGCTTCGACCTCGAGACCGAGGACAGCCGCCGGCACGATGGCCTGACCCGCTTCTGCAAGTACAACGACGAGGGTTTCAAGTCGAAGACCTCGAAGACGGTGTTCGACTGGCGCCGGACCACGATCTGTGGAGCGTCGTTCTACTCGGAGGAGCGCCCCGACAGGGCCTACTACATCAACTTTGGCCACAGCGACGCGGAGAACCGTCTGCCGATCGGCCTGCTGCTCGACCTGCTGAAGGCGCTGCCGGCCGAGAACGCCCACTTCATCGCGCACAACAGCGCCTTCGAGCAGACCGTGATCAAGGCGGTGCTCGACTACGATTTCCCGCCGGGCAGCATCATCTGCTCCATGACGCAGGCCGTGTCGGCCTACGGGCCGGACACCTACAGCCTCGAGGCCTGGCTCGCGGCTGGGCAGGGCGACATCGGTCAGCTCGTCGAGGGTCTGATCCGAAACTGCCACGGCTTCGACCGTGAGACCGGCGAGATGTCGCCGGCCCTGTCCGAGCTGGTGTTCAAGATCATCGGCAAGTCGTCGAAGGCCTCGTTCTCCTGGAACGGCTTCGTGGCCGCCATCGCCTACGGCTACGGGCTGAAGCAGGCCGTGCGGTCGCACTTCGGGGTCCAGATGCGGACCTTCGAGGACACGCTCGACGGGGAGGCCCACATGGGCCTCGTCACGGGCGAGCAGGTAGCCGCCTACGGCGCCGACGACGCCTACTGGGCCGTGCGCCTGTTCCGGCACCTCCTCGCCTACATGATGCGTAACGGCGGGCCGACGCTCGTGAAGACGTTCTTCGAGCAGGAGAACGTCATGCCGGCGATCTTCTCCTCGATCGCGATCGGCGGCATGCGCGTGAACGCGCCGGCCATTCGCCAACGCACCGAGGCTGAGCGTGCGACCGCCGCCGGCATCCTGCGCGAGATGAAGGCGGCGGCCCGCAACTTCAGCTGGCCGGGCGAGCTGGTCCCGGAGCTGCTCAAGCGTGAGAGCTGGTACGTCAAGAACGCGGCCACCTATCGCGAGCGCGTGCAGATCTGGCTGGACGCGTCCGACAGCGATGACGACTACGAGCAGGCCCTACAGGTCCGCGGTCCCGTCACGAACGCCTGGGCGGCCGAGCACGGCGTCAACGAGAAGAAGCTCCTGGGGGTCAACCTCTCGCACTACATGCCGGTACGCACGATCCTCTACGATCTCCTCGGCTGCAAGGTCGTGGTCTCGAAGGGCAAGGTCGCCTCTGACGGCGAGGCGCGCGGCCGGATCGTCGACCGACTGAAAGACGGCAAGCACCTCTCGAAGGAGCAGCTCGAGCAGGCCTGGGCCGAGCTGCAGGCCGAGCTGGCTGTCCGTATCGAGGCTGGCGGGGAGGACGCGCTCGCCGCCGGCATCGCGCTCGAAGAGCAGCAGGCGCGCTGGACGAGGATCCAAGCCGAGGAGAAGCCCTCGCGCGAGGACCTCGAGCCCTTCGCCCTGCACCACAATCGGTATGCGCTCAAGGTCATCGACTGCCTGAACCGGCTGGCCGGCGTCGAGCAGCGCATGAAGCTCTACCTGACGCCCTACAGCATGCTGGTCGACCCTGAGACCGGCCGCATGTACCCGCAGGTCACCAGCCTGTTGGCGACGCGCCGCCTCGCGGCGTCGTCACCGAACGCCATGCAGCTCGGCAAGCGGGGCGAGGCCGCCTACGTCCGCGGCTTCTACGTCGCCGACTACGACGATCACCTCATGGTCTCGCTCGACTGGTCGGGCGTCGAGCTGGTCGAGATCGGCGAGTTCTCCGGCGACCCGGAGTTCCACAAGGCCTTCGGGCAGATCCCGCACCAGGATCTCCACGCCGGCACGGCGACAGCTTTGCTATCCCTAGATTGCCCAGGGATGAACCTAGAGTTGTTCAAATCTCTCAAGGGCATGACCTCGTGGAACGAGTGGCTTTCGGACCACCACGGCGAGGCCGACCGCCTGCCGCGCCTGATGACGAACCTGAAGGGCGAGCTGCTCGAGAGCGCCAAGGCCTACGGCTACTGGCGGACCGTGTTCGGCAAGGAGGCCAACTTCAACTACTTCTACTCCGGCTGGCTGGCCACGATCGGCGAGCGCGCCGGCTGGTCGCCGCAGAAGACCGCCGACGCCACCGACGCCTACCGGGCGCAGTTCCCGGTCGCGGAGGCCTGGCGGGTCCAGCAGATCAGCGACGTCAACATGCTGGGCTACGTCACGCTGCCGGACGGGCACCGCTACACCCGCTACGAGGCGACGAACTCCTGGGCCTCGGAGTGGTGCGACAAGTTTTTGCTTCAGACGGTCGGAGCCGAGAACTACAACGCCATCGTCCGCTGGATCATGCGCAAGATCCAGAAGCGCGCCGGCAATCAGACCGTCAACGCTCTCATTCAGGGGACCTGCGCGACGCTGGCGAAGCGCTCGATCGTCCGCACCATTCTCCACTTCCGGTCGCTCGGCTGGGGGGACCGCGAGTTCCGGTTCCTGATCCCGATCCATGACGAGCTGGTCTGGTCGGTTCACCAGGACCTCGCGGTCCCGTTCATCCGGGATGCGCACCGGATCATGGTCTCGCACGACGATATCTTTAAGCGGTGCAAGCTCGACAGCTCGCCGGCCATCGGCGTCACCTTCGAGCCCTGGAACGAGCGGAAGGCCTACGGCGGCCAGATCGAGCTGTTCGAGCCGGAGGCCGCGGTCGTCGGCAAGGAGCGCGCCGGCAAGCGCCTGGACGACCAGGGCATCCGGGACGTCGTCGAGTACCTGAAACAGCAACGTGTTCGGATGAAGGAAGCAGCCTGATGTCGACGGGGAAGAGGATCTTCAAGCGTGACACCAATGGTACGATACGTACCTGGAACTATGAAGTCGACGGCGACCGGTGGCGGTCGCATAGCGGCGTGCTCGGCGGGGCCGTGGTGACGTCCGGCTGGACGACCTGCGTGCCCAAGAGCCGCGACACAGCCGAAGAGCAGGCCCTGTTCGAGGCCGAGGCCGAGATGGGGAAGAAGCTCGACAAGGACTACGCCGTCACCGAGGCCGGTGTCGACGAGCCTCGGTCCTTCGGACCGAAGGTCATGCTCGCCCACAAGTTCGAGGGGTGGCCGGGCGAGTGCTTTTCGCAGCCGAAGCTCGACGGCATTCGGTGCAAGGTGAACCGGCACGGCATGTGGAGCCGCACGGGCAAGCCGATCCTGGGCGCCCCGCACATCTTCGCCATCCTCGCCCCCGCCTTCGTCAACAAGCCGGATCTCGAGTTCGACGGCGAGCTGTACAACCACGAGCTGAAGGACGACTTCAACAAGATCGTCTCGATGGTGAGGAAGTCGAAGCCCGAGGACGACGACATCCTCGAGGCGTCGAAGCTCGTCCAGTACCACGTCTACGACCTCGTCCTCACGGACAAGACGTTCAGTCAGCGCGACCAGATGCTCGATCTGTTCGTGGCGCAGCTGCCGGGCAACGAGATCGTGAAGGTCCCGACCTCTCCAGTCGCGACCATCGAGCAGCTCGACCGGGCCTACGGCACCTATCTCGAGGCCGGCTACGAGGGCCAGATCATTCGGCTCGATGGCCCCTACGAGAACAAGCGCTCGAAGCAACTCCTGAAGCGGAAGGAGTTCGAGACCCGCGAGTTCGAGCTGATCGCCGTCGAGCCCGGGAACGGCAACTGGGCCGGGCTCGCGAAGCGGATCCGCTTCCGCCTCGACGACGGCCGGGAGTGCGGTGGTGGCATTCGTGGGACGCGCGAGCAGATGGCCGAGCTGCTGGCTCGGCCGCAGCCGAAGATCGTGACGGTCCGCTACTTCACGCCCACCCCGGACGGCATGCCGCGCTTCCCGGTCGCCATCGATTTTGACCGGCCGGACTAGTACGAAACGTACCAAACCGACCCCATATCGTGTGACCCTTCAGTAGCGGATCCCCCACAGAATGTTGTCGAACCACACCCCCTCGGTGCGCGCGCAGTTCACGCATCGTCGCACCTACCTACGTCCCCTCAACGAGGAGGGGACTCGGTTCGAGACCGTGGACGAGGCAATGAGCCGGGTCGTCGGCCACCAGCGGTGGCTCTGGGAGCGGCAGCTCGGGCGCGACCTGAACACCGAGGAGTCCGCCGAGCTGGACGAACTCGAAGGGCTGATGCGCTCCGCGAAGGTGTCGATGTCCGGCCGCGTGAAGTGGATGGGCGGCACCGCGCTCGTCCGGGAGCGCTCGGCCGGCGCGTTCAACTGCTCATTCTCCGTCGCCTACACCCCCGCCGACCTCGTCGATATCTTCTGGCTGCTGCTGAACGGGTGCGGTGTCGGCTTCAAGCCGGTCACCGGCCTCCTGTCCGGCTTCCCCTCGTCGATCAAGAAGATCACCGTGGTGCCGAGCACGCGTACCGGACGAGGCGGCGAGGAGAACAGCTCCGAGTCCATCGATATGGCCGCCGGCACCTGGCGCATCACCTTCGGCGACAGCGCCAAGGGCTGGGCGAAGGCGCTCGGCATGCTGTTCGGTGAGAAGCCGCGGGTCGGCGAGCTGATCCTCGACTTCTCCGAGCTGCGCCCTGGCGGCAAGCGGCTCCGCGGCTACGGCTGGATCTCGTCGGGCTGGCAACCGCTGGCGACCGCTCTGGAGCGCATCGCCGGCATTCTCCAGGAAGCCGCGCACCGACCGCTGACGAAGGGTGAGATCATCGACGTCGTCAATTTCCTCGGCACCGTCCTGTCGAGCCGCCGGTCGGCCCAGATCTGTCTCATCGAGACTGAGGCCAGCAACCTGGACGAGCTTCTCACCGACCTCGAGTGGTACATCGAGTTCAAAACCGATCGGTGGCAGCGGGGCGAGGGGCAGCGGGAGCAGTCGAACAACTCGATCGGCTTCACTCGCAAGCCTACCGCCCCCGTAGTGAGCTATCTCCTCAAGCGGATCCTCCCGACAGGGGAACCCGGTTTCGTCAACGTCGAGCATGCCCGGCGGCGCGCGCCGGAGATGGAGGGCCTCAACCCCTGCGCGGAGATCCTCCTGCCGAACAAGGGGTTCTGCAACCTCGTGCAGGTCGTCTGGCACCGCTTCAACGGCGATCTCGCCGGGCTCCTGCGGGCTCAGTACCTCGCCGGCCGGGCGAACTACCGCCAGACCTGCGTGTCGATGCGTGACGGCGTGCTCCAGCTCCAGTGGAACGACGCCCAGAAGCTCCTGCGCCTCTGCGGCGTCTCCCCGACCGGCGCGGTGGCCTGGGACGGGATCGAGAGTCCCGAGATGCTCGAGGCCGCGCGCGATGCCGCGGTGTCGGGCGCCGACAGCATGGCGGACGAGTTCGGCGCTCCACGCGCCCGGCGCGTCACGCAGGTTCAGCCAGCCGGCACGTCGTCCAAGGCCCTGGGCCTGGAGGGCGACGAGGTCCACGAGGGCGCGCACCTGGCCCTGAGCCGCTGGATCTTCAACTGGATCAACTTCCCATCGAACGATCCGATGCTCGGCGCCTTCCGGGCCGCCGGCTACGACATGAAGCCGAACCCGAACGACCCGACCGGCGTCATCGTCTGCTGGCCCGTCGAGTATCCTGCGTCGTCGAAGTTCACCGCTATCGACTTGGTCGAGGGTGAGCACCTCGAGGTGAACCGAGAGAGTGCCATCAGCCAGCTGGAGCGCTACCGCCTCCTGATGAAGCACTACGTCGACCACAACTGCTCGATTACGGTGTCCTTCGACGAGGCCGAGATCCCGGCCATGGTCGACTGGTTCATGGAGCATTGGGACGAGTACGTCGGCGTGTCATTCCTCAAGCGCAACAACCCGCTCGCCACCGCGGAGGAGCTGGGCTTCAAGTACCTCCCGCAGGAGTGTGTCTCGCGCGAGCGGTACGAAGCGTACCGGCGCCGGCTCTCACCGATCGACATCTCCGAGGACAAGTCCGCCGAGCTGCTCGACCAGGGCGAGTGCGCGACCGGCGGGTGCCCGATCCGATGAGGACGCCGGAGATCGCCGAGGAGCTGAGGGAGCTGGCGGCGACGCACGGGCTCCCTCGGCTCGCAGAACTCGCCGACGAGCTTCGTCGTCGACCACCGACACGTCGCGCTCCGGTCAGCTCGGAGCGGATGACGCCAGAGCTGCGAGCGCAGATCCGCAAGTTCGCCGCCAGCTTTCCCGACTTGGTCCAGTCGAAGATCGCTGAGCATTTCAACGTCAGCCAGGGGCGCGTCTCGGAGACGCTCGCGGGGTACAGGGAATGAGCTGTCAGATACTTGCGAAGGTGTTGCGGAGATCGGTGGGGCATCCCGATGCCCCGCCGATCACCAGCTTCCAGCTGCGCTACCCGCTCCAGATCCACGCCGAGCTGATGACCCACCGGGTCTTCAGCCGGAACGCGCGGTCCTCGCGGGCCGTGCCGACCGCCCGGATGCTGGAGGAGGTCCGCACGGCGCCGTTCATCCCCCGGTACTGGGGGCGGAACCAGAAGGGGATGCAGGCGGGTGAGGAGCACAACGCGCTCCTCGAGGGCTCCGGCAACGAGCCGGACGTCACGCGGGACGAGGCTTGGCTCGAAGCTCGAGACGACGCAGTGCGGCACGCCGAGCGCTACATGCGCGCCGGCTACCACAAGCAGATCTGCAACCGGCTCCTCGCCCCGTTCCTGCACATCGACGTGGTGCTGACCACGACGAACCTCTCGAACTGGGACGCGCTCCGCGACGACCCGGCGGCCGAGCCCCACATCCGCGACCGCGAGGTCGCGGATGTGGGGCTC
>NZ_BPQR01000077.1 GCF_022179345.1 Methylobacterium jeotgali
GAACAGCGCCACGAGGCAGAGGCAGACGATCACGCCGAACTCCTCGCCGGTGACGGAGAAGATGAAGTCGGTATGCGCGTCCGGCAGGTGGCGCTTGGCGACGCCCTCGCCGGGACCGGTGCCGAACCAGCTTCCGGAGCGGAACGATTCGCGCGACCAGAACTCCTGGAAGCTGTCGCCGGAGTCGCGGTTGAGGAAGCGGCTGATGCGCTCGCGGACATGGTGCAGGAACGTATAGGCCATGAAGACCCCGAGGAGGCCGCCGGCGCCGAGGCCCGCCACCCAGAACCAGTGCAGCCCGGCCACGAAGAACAGCGCGCACCAGACGATGGTGATGAGCATCGTCTGCCCGAAATCGGGCTGAAGGATGAGCGGCACGATGGTGACGGGCAGGAGCAGCACCGCCAGGAAGCCGCCGGGCATGTCGCGGCGCTGCGCGCCCTCCGAGAAGGCCCAGGCCGCCACCACCACGAAGGCCGGCTTCACGAACTCCGAGGGCTGGAGGCCGAAGGAGCCGAACTGGATCCAGCGGTGGGCGCCCTTGATCTCGGGGCCGAACTTGCCGGCGAGTACGCAGAGCGCCACCCCGACGAGCCAGGTGCCGAGCGCCAGCCGGCGCACCTGCCGCAGGGACAGGAACGAGACGGCGACGATGAGCAGGATGGTCGGCGCGAGGTAGAGCGCCTGCCGGTTGAGGAAGTAGAAGGTCGGCAGGCCGATGCGCTCGGCCACCGGCGGGCCGCCGCCCATCAGGAAGACGAGGCCGGCCACCATCAGCGCCCCGAGCCCCGCGAGCAGGCCGCGGTCGACGGTCCACCACCAGTCGGTCAGAGGCGTGCGATCCGCGCGGGACATCATGGGCAGGGGGCCTCCGGGCGGAAGACACCCGCCGCAGGGCCGCGATCCTGTGCCGGAATGGTAAACGGTTGGTGGACGCGGGCGCCGACGATCGGGTCCCGCGATCGTCCCGTCCCAGCGAAACAATTTTAGGTTGCGCTCCGATTTTGCAACCTGTGATTAAGGAAAAAGGTCTCATCTGAGTCCAGGTCAGCGGAAGACCGCTCTCTCGGCAACTTCTGCGGACCGAGACTTGGAGACTGCCCCGCCATGTTCGCTTCCACCAAGCAGATCGAGGCCGCCGCAAAGCTCGCCGCGCTCGACCGCGTCCAGGGCATCATCGAGTTCGATCTCGCCGGGAACGTCCTCTCTGCCAACGCGAACTTCCTCTCCGTGATCGGCTACACGCTGCCGGAGATCGCCGGCCGCCACCACGGCATGTTCGTGGACCCGGCCGAGCGGGAGAGCGAGGCCTACCGGGCGTTCTGGGAGCGGCTGCGGGCCGGCCGGTCCGAGGCGGCGCAGTTCCGCCGGATCGCCAAGGGCGGGCGCGAGGTCTGGATCCAGGCCTCCTACAACCCGATCCTCGGCCGCGACGGACGCCCCTTCAAGGTCGTCAAGTTCGCCACCGACATCACCCGTCAGAAGGCCGAGGACGCCGACCGGGCCGGCCAGCTCGCCGCGATCCGCAAGGCGCAGGCGGTGATCGAGTTCGATCTCGAAGGCATCATCCTCGACGCCAACGCGAACTTCCTGTCGGCGGTGGGCTACGCGCTGCCGGAGATCGCCGGCCGCCACCACGGCATGTTCGTGGACGAGGGCGAGCGCCGCAGCCCCGAGTACGCCGCCTTCTGGGCGAGCCTGAAGCAGGGCACCTACCAGGCCGCCCAGTACCGGCGCCTCGGCAAGGGCGGGCGCGAGGTCTGGATCCAGGCCTCCTACAACCCGATCCTCGACGCGGCCGGACGGCCCTACAAGGTGGTGAAGTTCGCCACCGACATCACCGACCAGGTGAAGCTCCTCGAGAACCTGCGCCACCTCATCGGCCACAATTTCGGGGAGATCGACCAGGCGATCGACCATTCCACGCGGGAGGCGCAGTCGGCCGCGCGGTCGGCGGACTCGACCGCCGGCAACGTGCAGATGATGGCCGCGGCCTCCGAGGAGCTCGCCGCCTCCGTGGTCGAGATCGCGCAGAGCATGGCCCGCTCGCAGACGGCGAGCGACGCCGTCACCGACGAGGTCCATGCCGCCGACGGCTTCGCCGAGCGCCTCTCGGGCGCCGCCCGCTCGATGAGCGGCATCGTCGGGCTGATCCAGTCGATCGCCGCGCAGATCAACCTGCTGGCGCTCAACGCCACCATCGAGGCCGCCCGCTCCGGCGAGGCCGGGCGCGGCTTCGCCGTCGTGGCGCAGGAGGTGAAGCACCTCGCCGCCCAGGCGGCAGCGGCCACCGATCAGATCAACGGCGAGATCAACGGCATGCAGTCGATCTCCGACGAGGTCGTGCGGGTGCTGGGCTCGATCCGCGAGTCGGTCGGGCTGATGCGCGATCAGGTCGTCAACACCGCCGCAGCGGTGGAGGAGCAGACCCTCGTCACCCGCGACCTCTCGGTGAACATGCAGGAGGCGGCCGGCGCCGTCTCGGCCATCGCCGGCAACGTCTCGGCGATCTCCTCCTCGGTGGTGCAGGTCTCGAACGCGGTGGCGACCACGAGGCAGGCGGCGCAGGTCCTGGCGCGGTAGCTGAGGCCCGCTTCCGCCGGCGGCCGGGCAGGACGCGATCAACTCCTCGTGAAACCGGACCTTTGGACAGGTTGATCCGGACCTTGGCCGCGCCAGTTTGGCGGGCGCCAGAACGATCCGCCTTCCAGGGATCCGGCATCGGAGGAGACGACCATGAGGATCCACCCGCTCGGGGCGGCGCTGTTCGCGAGCCTGCTCGCCACGCCCGCGCTCGCCCTCGACGTGACCAAGACCGCGACGATCGCCGCGCCCCCGGCCAAGGTCTGGAAGACCATCGGCGGCTTCTGCGGCATCGGCGACTGGCACCCGGCCGTCGAGAAATGCGCTCTGTCCTCGAAGGGCGGCAAGAGCGTCCGCACCCTCAGCCTCAAGGGCGGCGGCACCATCGTCGAGGAGGAGCAGTCCCGCGACGAGGCCAAGATGGCCTATACCTACACGATCCTCGAGAGCCCCCTGCCGGTCTCCGGCTACCGCTCGACGCTGAGCGTCGCCCCCGAGGGCTCCGGCTCGAAGCTGACCTGGACCGGCAGCTTCCAGGCCAAGGGCGCCCCCGACGCCAAGGCCCAGGAGGTGATCGGCGGCATCTACGAGGCGGGCTTCAAGGGGCTGGCCGAGAAGACGAAGTAGGGGAGACGCCGTCCCGCGGGCGGAGACGCCTCGCGGGATACGCCCCACCGATCATCGAGCAGACGACGCCGGCGCGGAGTCCGATAAGTCCGGGCTGCCGTGGCGGCGCTTCCCGATGCGCCCTCGGGCCGCGCTGCCAGGCGAGGTGAGGACGCCCTACCCCAGCCCCCGCACCAGATCGCGAAACCGGTCGCCGCGGACCTCGAAGTTCGGGAACTGATCGTAGGAGGCGCAGGCCGGGGAGAGCAGGACCACGGGCTCCGGCGCCCCGGAGGCGGCCGCATTCTCCGCGGCGGCGGGGACGGCGGCCTCCAGGATCTCGCAGCGTGTGTAGGGCACCATGCCCTCGAGCGTGGCGGCGAAGGCGTCGGAGGCGGCGCCGATCAGGTAGGCGTGGGCCACCCGGTCGAAGAGCGGCACCAGGGGGAAGATGCCCCCGTCCTTGGCCTTGCCGCCGAGGATCCAGTGGATGTCCCGGAAGGCACCGAGCGCCTTCTCGGTGGAATCGGCGTTCGTCGCCTTCGAATCGTTGACGAAGAGCACGGGCCCGCGCTTGCCCACCTCTTCCATGCGGTGGGGCAGGCCGGGGAAGGAGCGCAGCCCTGCCTGGATCGCCTCGTCGGAGAGGCCCACGGCACGGGCGGCGGCGAGCGCGAAGGCGGCGTTCTGCCAGTTGTGAGGACCACGCAGCGAGCCGATGCCGGAAAGGTCGGCGACCTGTGCGCCCCCGGCGTCGAACACGGCGGCGTCGCGCGCGGTGAGACCGTCGAAGGGCACGCCCGCCGCCGAGGCCGTCACCCGCACCCGCACGAGGGGGCCCGTGCGGCGCTCGGCGATCGCCCGGCTCGGGGCGTCGTCGACGCCGACGACGGCGAGGCTCGCGCCCGCCACGAGGCGCTCCTTGATCGCGGCGTAGCTCTCCATCGCCCCGTGCCGGTCGAGATGGTCGGGGGTGATGTTGAGCAACAGGCCGACGCTCGGGTTTAGCGAGGGCGTCAGGTCGATCTGGAAGGAGGAGAGCTCGATCACGTGCACCCGGTCCTCGGAGGGGGGCTCCAGGGAGAGGATGGCGGTGCCGATATTGCCGCCCATCTGCACGTCGCGGCCGGCTTGCACCAGAATGTGGGCGATGAGCGCCGTGGTGGTCGACTTGCCGTTGGTGCCGGTGATGGCGATGAACGGCGCCTGCGGGCTGAGATGCGTCCGCTCCCGGCAGAACAGCTCGACGTCGCCGATGATCTCGACGACGGCCTCCTTCGCGAGCCCGACGCTCCAGTGCGGGGCCGGGTGGGTCAGCGGCACGCCCGGCGACAGCACGAGCGCGGCGATCCCGGACCAGTCGGCGCCACGCAGGTCGCCGGTCGTCACGTCCTTCGCCGCCGCGCGGGCGACGCTCTCCGGGCTGTCGTCCCAGGCGAGCACCTCGGCGCCGCCGGCCTTGAGCGCCAGCGCCGTCGCGAGCCCCGAGCCGCCGAGGCCGAACAGGGCCACTCTGCGGCCGGCGAAGGTGGTGACGGGGGTCATGCGCGCTTCCGAGCCGCCGGCATCAAGACCGGCGCGAGCGCCCGTCATACCCCGGCGGGGGGCTAGCGCAACTTCAGCGTCGCGAGGCCGGCGAGCGCCAGGATCACGGCGATGATCCAGAAGCGGATCACGACCTGCGGCTCCTTCCAGCCCTTCTGCTCGAAATGGTGGTGGATCGGCGCCATGCGGAAGACGCGCTTGCCGGTGAGCTTGAAGGAGGCGACCTGGATGATGACCGACATCATCTCGAGCACGAACAGGCCGCCGACGATGGCGAGCACGATCTCGTGCTTCGTCGCCACGGCCACGGTGCCGAGAAGGCCGCCCAGCGAGAGCGAGCCGGTGTCGCCCATGAAGACCTGGGCCGGGGGCGCGTTGAACCAGAGGAAGCCGAGCCCCGCCCCGATCACCGCCCCGCAGACCACGGCGAGCTCGCCGGTGTCGCGGACGTAGTTCACCTGGAGGTAGTTCGCCGTGAAGGAGTTGCCGACGAGGTAGGCGATGACGCCGAAGGTGCCGCAGGCGATCATCACCGGCACGATGGCGAGCCCGTCGAGACCGTCGGTCATGTTCACGGCGTTGCCGGCACCGACGATCACGAAGCCGCCGAACAGCACGTAGAACCAGCCGAGGTTCAGGAGCGCGTCCTTGAAGACGGGGAAGGCGAGCTGGTTCTTGAGGACCTGCGGCGAGTAGAGGGCGATCATGGTGCAGGCGGCAATCGCGATCAGCGCCTCCAGCGCGAGGCGGAAGCGGCCTGAGAAGCCCTTGTGAGACTGCTTCGTCACCTTGAGGTAGTCGTCGTAGAAGCCGATCGCGCCGAAACCGAGGGTCACGGTGAGGGTAATCCACACGTAGTGGTTGCGCGGGTTCGCCCAGAGCAGAACCGCCACCACGAAGCCGGCAAGGATCATCAGGCCGCCCATGGTCGGCGTGCCGCGCTTGGTCAGCAGGTGGGTCTGCGGGCCGTCCTCGCGGATCGGCTGGCCCTTGCCCTGGCGCAGGCGCAGCAGCGAGATGATCCAGGGCCCGAACCAGAACACGAACAGCCCGGCCGTGAACATCGCCCCGCCGGTGCGGAAGGTGATGTAGCGGAACACGTTGAGGGCCGAGAGCTGGCCGCTCAGGTCCGAGAGAAGATACAGCATCGGGGCTCTGCGGCTCGTTCTGCGGCGGGTGCTGCGGCGCGCGGCGCAGTCCCTGGCGATGGGCGGCGGAACCGCCGGGGCGGATTCCGGCCGGAATTCAGCGGGGGGCGGCCGGCGAGACCGCCCGGAGGGCCGACTCGCGGGGCGCGGGTTCGCTCGCGTAGCGGGCTTTCAGGGCCTCGACAATCCGGCCCATGCGGATGCTGTTCGAGCCCTTGACCATCACGGCGTCCCCGGCCCGGAGGCTCGCCAGCAGCGGCTCGACGAGATCGCCCGAGGTCTGCCCGGCGACGCCCCGGCGGGCGACGGGGAGCGCCTCGAACAGCCCGGCCATCAGGGGACCGGCCGTGAACACCGCGTCGATGCCCGCGGCCTCGACGGCCTCGCAGAGCCCGCGATGGGCGGCCTCGGCGCCCTCCCCCAGCTCGAGCATGTCGCCGAGGACGGCGATGCGGCGGCCGCGGCCCGCGGTCTCCATGCCGGCCAGCGTCGCGAGCGCGGCGCGCACGGAGGCCGGGTTGGCGTTGTAGCTCTCGTCGACGAGCACGGCCTCGCCGTCGCCGACGCGCAGCAGGGTGCGCTCGCCCCGGCCGACAGGGGGCTTCAAGGCGGCGAGCGAGAGGGCGGCGCGGGCGAGATCGGCCCCGAGCGCATGGACCACGGCCATGACGCCGAGCGAGTTCATGGCGGTGTGCCGGCCCGGCGTGCCGAGCTGGTAGGTCACGGGCATGCCCATCACCACGGCATCGACCACCGAGAGGTCGGGACGCAGCACGATACGCTGCGCGCGCACGTCCGCCTCCGGATGCTCGCCGAAGCTGATCACCCGTCCGGCGCGGGAGGCCTGGGCGTGGGCGAGCAGGCGCGAGAAATTCGGGTTGTCGCGGTTGAGGATCGCGACGCCGCCGGGCTCGATCCCGGAGAAGATCTCGCCCTTGGCGTCGGCGATGGCGGAGAGCGAGCGGAAGTGCTCGATGTGGACGGGCTCGACGGTGGTGATCAGCGCCACGTGCGGGCGGACCATCGCGGTGAGCGGCAGGATTTCGGCACCGTGGTTCATGCCGATCTCGAACACGCCGAAGCGGGTCGCCTCGGGCATCCGGGCGAGCGTCAGCGGCACGCCCCAGTGGTTGTTGTAGGAGGCGGCCGAGGCGTGCGTCGCCCCTTGCGCGGCGAGCACGTGGCGCAGCGCCTCCTTGGTGCCGGTCTTGCCGACGGAGCCGGTGACGGCTGCGACCTGCGCGCCCGTCCGGGCGCGGGCGGCGACACCGAGACGGCGAAGGGCCGCGAGCACCGGATCGGGGCCCTCGGCGGGCACGGCGAGCAGCGGGCCGGCGGAGGCAAGCGCCTCCGCCCGGTCCCCGGAGACGAGGGCGAGCGCCGCCCCGCGGGCCAGCGCGTCCGGCACGAACCCGTGCCCGTCGCGGGCATCGCCCTTCAGGGCCACGAACAGGTCGCCGGGCTGGAGGGTGCGGGTGTCGATCGAGGCGCCGGTGACGGAGGCGGCCTCGCCGAGGAGGCGGCCGCCGGTGGCGGCCTGGAGCGCGTCCGGGGTCCAGAGGGGAGCGTCGGTCATCGGGCGTCCTGCAGCTCCGCGAGCGCGGCGCGGACCACGTCGTGGTCCGAGAAGGGCAGCACGCGATCCCCCACGATCTGGCCGGTTTCATGGCCCTTGCCGGCCACCACCAGCACGTCGCCGGGCGCGAGACCGTGAACGGCGGCGCGGATCGCCTCGGCGCGGTCACCGATCTCCTCGGCGCCGGGTGCGGCTGCGCGGATCGCGGCGCGGATCGCGGCGGGCTCTTCGCTTCGGGGATTGTCGTCGGTGACGATCACCCGGTCGGCGAGGCGCTGCGCGATGGCGCCCATCAGCGGGCGCTTGCCCCGGTCGCGGTCGCCGCCGCAGCCGAACACCAGGACGAGCCGGCCGGTCGCGAAGGGGCGGAGCGCCAGCAGCACGTGCTCCAGAGCCTCGGGCTTGTGGGCGTAGTCGACGAGGCAGAGCGCGCCTCGCGCCTCGCCGATCCGCTCCATGCGGCCGGGCACGCCGGTGAGATGGTTCAGCGCCGCGATCACGCCGGGGCGGTCCGCCTGTCCCGCCGGGGTCGCGAGGGCGAGACCGGCCGCGAGCAGGGCGTTCTCCACCTGGAAGGCGCCGGCCAGGGGAAGCCTGACCTCGTACTCGACGTCCTGCTGGGGATGCAGCGGACCGGGCGCCCGCAGGTGCAGGACCTGATCGAAGCCTTCCGTCCGCGCGGCGAGCAGCCGGATCGTCTCGCCGGCCCGGCCGGTGGTGCGGACAGGGCGGCCGGCGCCGCGGGCCGCCGCGATCACCCGCTCGGCATAGGCGCCGTCGGCGTTGACGATGGCCGGCCGGCCCTCAGGGAGGAGAGTGGTGAACAGGCGCAGCTTCGCCTCGAGGTAGTCCTCGATCGTCGGATGGTAGTCGAGATGGTCGCGGCCGAGATTGGTGAAGCCCGCCGCCGTCAGTTCCACCCCGTCGAGGCGGCGCTGCTCGATGCCGTGGGAGGAGGCCTCCATGGCGAGCTCCGTGACGCCCTCGGCGGAGAGCCGCGCCAGGGTCTCGTGGAGCGTCACGGGGTCGGGGGTGGTGAGCGAGCCGTAGGTGGCGCCGCGGTTGGTGACGATGCCGA
>NZ_BPQR01000078.1 GCF_022179345.1 Methylobacterium jeotgali
TCCTCGGGCTCGGGCTGCTCTCGCGTCGCCTCGCCGGAGCTTGGCGCGGGCGGCTGGCGGCCTCGGCACGGGTGCTGAAACCCATGCTCGGCCTGGCGCTTCTCGCGGCGGGCCTCCTGGTGCTGACCGGGCTCGACAAGCGCGCCGAAACCCTGCTCGTCGACGCCTCGCCCGACTGGCTGACCGCGCTGACGACGCGATTTTGAAAGCGCGTCCCGGCGTCGTCCGACGCCGGGACGTTCCGCGCATGGGCGCGGGCGCCCGTTCGGGCTTCACGTCGAACAGGTCTGTTCGACGGATACTCCGGATCAGACGTTCGGCGCGGCGACGGGGCTGCGCAGGCCCGCGATGACGGCCCGGAGCGGGTCGGAATCGGACTCCGGCAGGCCGTCGGCGCGCACGGCGTAGATGCGCTCGTGGACGAAGGCGAGCTTGGCGATCACCGCTGGTGCGAGCTTGAACGGGTAGAGCGCCGGCTGGCCCATGCTCCGCGAGAGCGAGTTGAGCGCGTAGGTCAGCGGCATCCAGGCGGCGACGACGCGGCCGAAATCGGCGGTGCGGTGGGGGTCGAAGTCGATCTCGACGGGCGTCTCCGGTCCGTGGCGCAGGCGCGGGCGCAGGCGCATCTCGAAGGTGCTCGCGGTCTCGATCGTGTCCACGATGTGCAGGTAGTGGGCGAAGGTCTCGGCGAAGTCCTCCCAGGGATGGCTGGTGGCGTAGGCCGAGACGAAGCGCTCCGACCAGCCCTCCGGCGCCCCGCGCGCGTAATGCGCCTGGAGGGCGGCCCCGTAATCGGCCCGCTCGTCGCCGAACAGGGCGCGGAAGGCGGGCAGCGCGCAGGCGTCGCGCACCAGGATCGTCCAGAAGTAGTGGCCGATCTCGTGGCGGAAGTGTCCGAGCAGCGTCCGGTAGAACTCGCCGAAGAGGGTCCGCCGGCGCTCGCGCTCCACGTCGTCGGCCTCGGCGATGTTGAGGGTGATGAGCCCGTCGAGATGGCCCGTCATCACCGGCGGCCCGGCGAGGAACGCCTCCGCCGGGTCGACGAGGAAGTCGAAGGCGAGGCCGTCCGGCTCCTCGGAGCGGGTGGCGAGCGGCAGGTCGAGGCGCAGGAGCCCGTAGAACAGCCGGTGCTTGGCCGCCTCGATCTGCCGCCAGCGGACGAGGTTCCAGGGCACCGAGAGATCGGGCACCACGCGGTTGTGGCGGCAGGTCGTGCAGTAGTGGTCCTCGGAATCGTCCGGGACCAGCCAGTTGCAGCCGCCGAGCTCGGCGTTGGCGCAGAAGCGCATCCGCACCCCCGGCCGGGCGTAGGCGCGGAAGGTCGGCGCGCCGGGGAAGGCGGGATTCGCGGATGGGCCGGCGGGCTCGATCGCCGAGACCTCGTGCGCCTCGCAGACGTAGCCGAGCCGCCGCTCGCAGCTCTCGCAGACCGTGCTCTCGAAACCGACCGGCTGGTCGCAGGCCTGGCACTGGAAGATCTTCATTGGCCGGAACGCCTGGGGCGCGGGACGGCCCGCCCCGTCAAGGGACCGGGACGGCGAAGGTTCCGCCCCGTTCATCGCAGCGCGACACAAGCACGATCCTTGCCTCCATCGGCCGCCTGCCGGCCCCGTCCGGGCATTGCCGCGGCCCGCCGCCATGGCATACCCCGAGGGGAGGGCGATCCGGTCGCGGCTCGCCCAGCCGGCATCGTGTGAACGCGTCCCGAGACGAACCTCCCGGAGCCTCCGTGTCGATCCAAGCCGCCCTGCACCACGTCACCCGCTACCGCTACGACCGGCCGATCGCGCTTGGCCCCCAGGTGGTGCGCCTGCGCCCGGCTCCCCACGCCCGCACGCGCGTGCCGGCCTACGCCCTGAAGGTGAGCCCGGCGAACCACTTCGTGAACTGGCAGCAGGACCCGCACGGCAACTGGCTCGCCCGCCTGGTCTTCCCTGAGAAGACCGACGAACTCACGATCGAGGTCGACCTCACCGCCGACATGGCGGTCATCAACCCGTTCGACTTCTTCCTGGAGGAGAGCGCTCAAGGCTGGCCCTTCGCCTACGAGGACGGGCTGAAGCGCGAACTCGCGCCCTACCTCGCCCCCGAGGAGGCGGAGGGTCCGGAGATCGAGAGCTTCCTCGCCGACCTGCCGGAGGCGTCGGCCACCATCCCCTTCCTCGTTGCGCTGAACGGACTCGTCGCCTCGCGGATCACCTACGGGGTGCGGATGGAGCCCGGCGTCCAGAGCCCGGCCGAGACCCTGCGGCTGAAGGGCGGCTCCTGCCGGGACTCCGCCTGGCTCCTCGTGCAGGTGCTGCGCCGGATCGGGCTCGCCGCCCGCTTCGTCTCCGGCTACCTGATCCAGCTCGTGCCCGACACCACCGCCGTCGACGGGCCGACGGGCACCGCGACCGATTTCTGCGACCTCCACGCCTGGGCGGAGGTCTACCTGCCCGGCGCCGGCTGGGTCGGGCTCGACGCCACCTCCGGCCTGTTCTGCGGGGAGGGACACATCCCGCTCGCCGCCACCCCGCACTACCGCTCGGCCGCGCCGATCGAGGGACTGGCCGAGCCGGCCGGGGTCGAGTTCGGCTTCGAGATGGCGGTGACCCGCATCCACGAGGCGCCGCGGGTGACGAAGCCCTACTCGGATGCCGTCTGGGCGGCGATGGACGCGCTCGGCGAGCGGGTCGACGCCGATCTCGCGGAGGGCGACGTGCGCCTGACCATGGGCGGCGAGCCGACCTTCGTCTCGATCGACGATTTCGAGGCGCCGGAGTGGAACGCGGCGGCGCTGGGGCCGACGAAGCGCGGCCTCTCAGACCGGCTGATCCGGCGCCTGCGCGAGCGCTTCGCCCCGGGCGGCGCCCTGCATTACGGCCAGGGCAAGTGGTATCCCGGCGAGAGCCTGCCCCGCTGGGCCTTCGGCTTGTACTGGCGCAAGGACGGGGTGCCGGTCTGGCGCGACCCGGCGCTGATCGCCTCCGAGGACGGTTCCCGCGACGCCGGCGCGGAGGAGGCGAGGGCCGTCGCCGAGGGCATCGCGGCGCGGCTCGCCCTCGAAGAGTTCGTCTTCCCAGCCTTCGAGGACCCCGGCTACTGGGAGGAGCGGGAGGCGGACCTGCCCGTCAACGTCACGCCCGACGAACCGCGGCTCGCCAGCCCGGAGGCGGACGCCCGCATGCGAAGAGTCTTCGCCCGCGGCCTCGGCAACCCGGCGGGCTACGTGCTGCCTCTGGCGAGCCTGCCGACCGGCGAGGACGACGAGCGGCTCTGGATCTCGGAGGCTTGGGCGTTCCGCCGGGGCGGGGCCTTCCTGACGGCCGGGGACTCGCCGCTCGGCTTCCGCCTACCGCTGGCGAGCCTGCCCCACGTGCCGCCCGAGCACTACCCCTACTACCAGCCCCAGGACCCGCTGGAGGCGCGGGGCGCGCTGCCGGAGGGCGCCGAGGGCGGCCCCCGCACCGCCAACGGCTCCGGCGTCACAGGGGTCGCCGTGCGCACGGCGCTCGCCGTCGAGCCCCGCGACGGGATCGTCCACGTCTTTATGCCACCGCTCCAGCGGGCCGACGAATACCTGGAGCTCCTCGGCCACATCGAGGCGGCGGCGGGCAAGGCGGGCGTGCCCGTGCAGATCGAGGGCTACGAGCCGCCCTTCGACCCCCGCGTCGGGATCATCAAGGTGACGCCCGACCCCGGCGTCATCGAGGTCAACGTCCACCCCGCCGCGACGTGGCTGGAGGCGGTGGAGATCACGACCGGCCTCTACGAGGATGCCCGCCAGACCCGGCTCGGCGCCCAGAAGTTCATGATCGACGGCCGCCACACCGGCACGGGCGGCGGTAACCACGTGGTGCTCGGCGGCGTGACGCCGGACGACTCGCCCTTCCTGCGCCGGCCGGACCTTCTGAAGAGCCTGGTGCTGACCTGGCAGCGCCACCCCTCGCTCTCCTACCTGTTCTCCGGCCTCTACATCGGCCCGACCAGCCAGGCGCCCCGCATGGACGAGGCCCGCCACGACGGGCTCTACGAATTGGAGATCGCGCTGGCCCAGGTGCCGGCGCCGGACGCGCCCAACATCCCCCGCTGGATGGTGGACCGGATCTTCCGCAACATCCTCGTGGACGTGACGGGCAACACCCACCGCTCCGAGATCTGCATCGACAAGCTCTACTCGCCGGACGGGCCGACCGGCCGCCTCGGGCTCCTCGAGTTCCGCGGCTTCGAGATGCCGCCGGACCCGCGCATGAGCCTCGCCCAACAGCTCCTGCTCAGGGCCCTGGTCGCCCGGCTGTGGCGGGAGCCCCGCACGGGCGGCTGTGTCCGCTGGGGCACGGCGCTGCATGATCGCTTCATGCTCCCCCATTTCCTCTGGGCGGACTTCCTCGACGTGCTGGAGGATCTGGGTCAGGCTGGCTACGCCTTCGACCCGACCGCCTTCGTGGCGCAGCGGGAGTTCCGCTTCCCCGTCTTCGGGCAGGTGGAGCGGGGCGGCGTCGGCCTGGAGCTGCGGCAGGCGCTGGAGCCCTGGCACGTGCTCGGCGAGGAGGGGACGATCGGGGGGACCGTGCGCTACGTCGACAGCTCCGTCGAGCGCCTGCAGGTGCGGGTGGAGGGCTTCGTGCCCGGCCGCCACGTCATCGCCTGCAACGGCCGCCGCCTGCCGATGACCCCGACCGGGACCGCCGGCGAGGCGGTGGCGGGCCTGCGCTTCAAGGCCTGGCAGCCCGCCTCCTCGATGCACCCGACGATCCCCGCCCACGCGCCGCTGACCTTCGACATCCTCGACGCCTGGAGCGGGCGGTCCCTCGGCGGCTGCCGCTACCACGCGGCGCATCCCGGCGGGCGCAACTACGAGACGCACCCGGTCAACAGCTACGAGGCGGAGGGGCGGCGGCTGGCCCGCTTCCAGGCCCACGGCCATACGCCGGGCGCCGTCGCGATGCCGGCGCCGGAGACGAACCCGGAGTTCCCGACGACCCTCGATCTGCGGGTGCCGGGGCCGTCATGACGCCGGCCGTGCCATGAGCGTGCAGCCGTGAGCGCGGTCGCGCGGGAGCGCCTCGCCCGCTGGATCGCGGCCTACCGGCCCGATCCCGGCCTGCCCGACGAGCTCGTCGGCGCGGACGGCTTCCACCGCGGCGCCTGGCCGGGCTTCCTCGACGCGCTGGCGCGGCTGGACGAATCCGACATCATGGCCCGCTTCGTCTCGGCGGAGCGCCACATCCGGGACGCGGGCATCTCCTACCGGATCTACGGCGACCAGCGGGAGCATGCCTGGCCGCTCGGCTCCCTCCCCCTCGTCGTCGAGGCGGCCGAGTGGCGATCGCTCGCCAGGGGCATCGAGCAGCGCGCCGAGCTGATGGAGGCGATCCTCGCCGACTGCTACGGGCCGGGACGGCTGGCGGCGGAAGGGCTGCTGCCGGCGGCGGTGGTGGCGGGAAGCCCCGAGTTCCTGCGACCCCTGCACGGCGTCGCCCCGCCGGGGGGGCGCTACCTCAAGCTCTACGCCGCCGATATCGGCCGGGGGCCGGACGGGCGCTGGCAGGTGCTGGCCGACCGCACCCAGGCGCCCTCGGGCCTCGGCTTCGCGCTGGAGAACCGCATGGTCCTGGCGCGGACCTTCCCGGACCTTCTCGAGACGCTCCACGTCGAGCGCCTGCCGGGCTTCTTCCAGGCCCTGCGGGAGGGGCTGTCGCTCGGCGCCGAGCGCAGCGAGCCGCGCATCTGCCTGCTCACCTCCGGGCCGTTCTCCTCGACCTACGTGGAGCAGGCGGCCCTCGCCCGCTACCTCGGCCTGATGCTCGTGCAGGGCGAGGACCTCGTCATGCAGGGCGGGCGCCTGCACGTGCGCACCATCGCCGGGCTGAAGCGCGCCGACGCGCTGTGGCGGCGGATCGACGCCGACTATCTCGATCCGCTGGAGCTGAACCCGGTCTCCCGCCTCGGCGTGCCGGGCGTGCTGGAGGCGCTGCGCAACGGCAGCCTGGTGATGGCCAACATGCCGGGCTCGGGACTGGTGGAGTCGGGCGCGCTGAGCCCCTACCTGCCCGGCCTCGCCCGGGCCGTGCTGGGCCAGGACCTGATCCTCGAGAGCCCCCGCGCCTGGTGGTGCGGCGACCCGGCGGGGCTCGCGCATGTCCGCGCCAACCTCGACGCCCTGACGCTCCGCCCGGCCGCGACCCCGCAGCGGGGCGCCGGGCGCGACGCCATCCTCGGCCCGGCCGCGCTCGCCGCGGAGCGGGAGGACGTGGTGCGCGCCCTCGACGACCGGCCCTTCGACTATGTCGGCCAGGAGCCGAGCCCGCTCTCGACCACCCCGTCCTGGGAGCGGGGCCCCGACGGCCTGCGCCTCGTGCCCAGGCCCTTCGCGCTCCGGGTCTTTGCCGCCCGCACGGCGTCGGGCTGGCAGGTGATGCCCGGCGGCTTCTGCCGCATCGCCGAGCGCCCCGGCCTCGACCCGACCGAGATGCGCCTCGGCATCCGCTCCGCCGACGTCTGGGTGCTGTCCGACCAGCCGGTGACGACGCCGACGCTCCTCGCCCAGCGGATCGCGAGGCCCCGCCGCATCGCCGGGCAACTGCCGTCGCGGGCCGCCGACGAGCTGTTCTGGTTCGGCCGCTACACGGAGCGGACGGAGGCGGTAATCCGCCTCGTCCTCGCGCATCTGCGCAACACCGGCGCGGCGCTTGCCACCGACGTCGCCGGAGAGCCGAGCCAGGCGACCTCCGCGCGCATCCGCGGCCTCCTCGAGGAGTGGGGCGCGGTCCACGACGCGGACCTGCCTACCGCTGCGCTGGCGCAGGAGGCGCTTGTCGGGCGCGAGCGCCACGGCTCCGCCCGCGCCCACGTCACCGCCGCCCGCCGCAACGCCGCCGCCTTGCGCCCGCGCCTGTCGGGGGAAGCCTGGCGGGTGCTCGCCGACCTCACCGACCTGCTCTCGCTGGACGAGACCCGCGCCTTCGCCGAGTCGCAGCTCCTCGGCCGGGCCGAGCGGGCGCTGAGCCACGTCTCGGCGCTCGCCGGCCTCACCCACGAGAACATGAACCGCGGCCCCGGCTGGCACTTCGTCGAGCTCGGCCGGCGCCTGGAGCGGGGGATCAACACCTGCACCTTCGCGGTGGCCTTCGCCGGGGACGGGGCGGGGGCGGAGGACCTCGGCACGATGTTGGCCCTCTGCGACGCGCAGATCGCCTACGGCGCCCGCTACCTCCAGGGCGCGGCGCTGGCGCCGGTGCGCGACATGGTGCTCCTCGACCCCCACAACCCGCGCTCCGTCGCCTTCCAGGTCGAGGCCATCACGCGCCATCTCGAGGCCCTGCCCGCGCTTTCGGCGGACGGCATCCCGGAGGCGCACCGGCGCCTCGCCGCGGGCATCTGCGGCGGGCTCGCGAGCGCCGAGGCGGAGGCCCTCGACAGCGACGCCATGGCCCGGCTGGAGGTGGAGCTGGAGCGGCTTGCGGAGGCGGTCGCCGCCCGCTACTTCGCCGGCGGGCCCGACGCCCTGCGCCCGGAGAAGCTCGCGGGGCTCGCGTGATCTACACGCTGCGCCATCTCACCACCTACCGCTACCGCCGGCCGGCGCGCTTCGCCCGCTGCGCGATCCGCCTCGCGCCTAGCGAGGGCGAGGGGCAGACGGTGCTGTCGCGCGCGCTCGCGATCTCCCCCGAGCCCGCCACCCGCGCGAGCCGTCGCGACTTCTTCGGCGCCGAGGTCACGTCCGTCACCGTCGCCACGCCCCACAGCGAGTTCCGGGTCGAGGCGGTCTCGCGGGTCGCCGTCGAGCGGGGCCCGCTGCCGGAGCCCGAATCGGGCCCGGCCTGGGAGAGCGTCCGCGACCGGGCGGTGGCGGGCCGGGGCCTGACGCCGAACGATCCGGTGCATTTCGTCTTCCCGAGCCAGCGGGTGCCCCTCGTCTCCGCGGTGACGGACTACGCCCGCGAGAGCTTTTGGCCCGGCCGCAGCGCCTATGGCGGCGCCTTCGCGCTGATGGCCCGCATCCGCTCGGATTTTCGCTTCGATTCCAAGGCGACCACGGTCGCCACGCCGCTCGCAGAGGCCTTCGCCCTGCGGGCCGGCGTCTGCCAGGACTTCACCCACATCATGATCGCGGGCCTGCGCGGCCTCGGCCTGCCGGCCGCCTATGTCAGCGGCTACCTGCGCACCATCCCGCCGCCGGGCCGTCCGCGGCTGCGCGGCGCAGACGCCAGCCACGCCTGGGTCGCGGTCTGGTGCGGGGAGCGCTGGATCGGCCTCGATCCGACCAACGGCATCGGCGTGCGCGACGACCACATCGTCGTCGCCCGCGGCCGCGACTACGGCGACGTCTCCCCGCTCGATGGCATCGTCACCGCCTCCGGGGCGCAGCGCCTCAAGGTCGAGGTCGACGTGATCCCCGAGGACGAGGGGGTCCCCGCCGTCGCCGCCTGGGCATGATGTTCATGGCGCAGGCTCCGGACGGAGCCTGCGCGGTTCGGCGCGTGGGCGCCGGCGCGCAGTCGCGCTTGCGCTTCGCGGGAGGATGTCTGCGAGAAGGCGCTACGCGACGCGCCCCGCTTCCGCCGCCCGCAGGCGCTCGAAGCGCCCGGTCTGCTCCTCGTCGAGCGCCCGGTCGGGACCGCGGCGGACGAAGACCTTGAACATCGCCGCCCCGTCGACGCTCACGAACTGGAGCGAGAGCGAGCGGCGCCCGAAGAAGGGCCGGTCCACGAAGTAGATCGCCGCGCAGCGGTCCGCCCTGAGATGCCCGCCGATCGGGCTGTCGCCGTGGATGTTGAAGAACCCGCGCCCGCTCGTGCCCGGCGGCAGCGCGCCGGCGCACTCGAACACGCCGTCCCCCGTGTGGACGATGAGCATGATCGCCCCCCAGTCGGTGAGATCGGCCCAGACATCCTCGAACCGCGCGCCGGGCACGGCGACCGCCTGTCCTTCGGGGAGGGCGTCGAGCACCGTCCGGAAGGGCACGCCGTGGCGGGCGGCGAGCTCCTCCAGCACCCCGTCCGGTTTCTCGGCGATGTCGGCACGCAGCCGCGCCAGGACCTCCGATTCGGCCGCGAGGCTCACGCCAGCGCCTCGGCGCGGCCGTTCCTGACGGTCTGGATCGCCTCGAAGCCCTCGAACTGCGGGTGGCCGAGCGTCAGCGGCTTGGCGCCCGGGGCCCGCTGGTGGGCCTGGCGGAACTGCTCGGAGCGGGTCCAGGCCTCGAAATCGGCCTTCGACTCCCAGACCGTGTGCGAGGCGTAGAGCACGTGGTCCTCCCGGTCGGGCCCGCGCAGCAGGTGGAACTCGACGAAGCCCGGCAGCTCGTGGAGCGTGCTCTCGCGGGTCAGCCAGACCTGCTCAAAGGCCTGCGTCTCGTCCTTGAGCACCTGGAAGCGGTTCATGGCGATGAACATCGGCGGTCTCTCCCTTGCGCTGAGCCGCACCGGCGCTGGGGGCAGGTGCGCGCCCGACGCCGCCTAGCTTATCTTGCCTGCGAGCAAAACCCCCCTTACGAGATCGGATCGGAAGTATCTCCCTTTGGAAGTCGAGTAATTCCAAAGTGGATTCCACGCGAAGCGGCAGCATGTCAAAGGACAATCCTGACGGGTCCGGCGCGGACGGCGCGCGTGCCGCAGTCCCATCGTCGCCCCCGTCCGGGCCCGGCGCCGAGCCCGTCTCCTCGGCACACCTGATGCAGGGCCGCCGGGAGATCGTCATCCTCCACGCCGGCGAGCCCTACCGCCTGCGCATCACCGCCAACGACAAGCTGATCCTCACCAAATGAGCGCCGTCCTCTCCCGCCGCACGCTGCTGGCTGCCGCCCTCGCGGCAGGTGCCGGCCACCGCGCCGCTTTCGCGGCGGAGGCGGCGCCCGCCCGCATCGCCTCGCTCGGCGGCGCCGTCACCGAGATCCTCTACCGGCTCGGCGGCGCTCCGCGGATCGTCGTCGTCGACACCACGAGCCTGCACCCGGCCGAGGCGCTGCGCGACAAGCCCAACGCCGGATACCTCCGCGCCCTCTCGGCGGAGGGCCTGCTCTCGACGCGGCCCGACATCGTCATCGCCACCGAGGGCGCCGGCCCGCCGGACGTGCTGGCGCTCGTGCGCGAGGCCGGCGTGCCGGTCCACCTCGTGCGTGAGCCGCCCACCGCCGAGGGCGTCCTCGACAAGATCGAGACGGTCGGCCGCCTCGCCGGGCTCGACGCACCGGCGAAGGCGCTCGCCGAGGAGGTGAGGGCGGGCTTCGCCTCGCTCGCCGCCGAGCGCGCCCGGATCACCCGGCCCGCGCGGGTGCTGCTCGTGCTCTCGATGGCGCAGGGCCGCGTCATGGTCGGGGGCCGCGACAGCACCGCCGACGGCATCCTGAGCCTCGCCGGCGCACAGAACGCCGCGGCCGACATCCAGGGCTTCAAGCCGATCACCGACGAGGCCATCGTCGCCGCCGCCCCCGAGGCCGTGGTGATGATGAGGAACGGCCCCGACGCCCCCTCCGCCGAGACGGTCTTCGCCCCCGGCACGGCGCTCGGCCAGACCCCTGCGGCGGGAAAGCGGGCGCTCATCGGCATGGACGGGCTCACGCTCCTCGGCTTCGGCCCGCGCACGCCCCAGGCGGCGAGCGAGCTGATGCGGGCGCTCTACCCGGACCTGCCGCGTGGCTGAGGCGGTGGCCGCGGCCCCGCACAGCCTGCCCTCGGGACGGACCGCGACGGGCCTCGCCTTCGCGGCGCTGGCGCTCCTCGCGCTCGCCGCCTGCCTGCTCTCGATCGGCACCGGCGCCGTGCCGATCGGACCGGCCCGCGTCCTCGAGGTTCTGACCGGCGGCTGGGCCGACCCCATGCTCGCCCGCGACAGCCTCGTGATCCTCAACATCCGCCTGCCGCGCACGCTCCTCGGGCTGATGGTCGGCGCGGGGCTCGCCGTCTCCGGGGCGCTGATGCAGGGGCTGTTCCGCAACCCGCTCGCCGACCCCGCCCTCGTCGGCGTCTCCTCCGGCGCCGGGCTCGCCGCGGCCTGCGTGATCGTGCTCGGCGACCGGCTGCTGGCCGGGCTCGGCATCCCCGGCCCGCTGCCCTTCGCGCTGCTGCCGGCGGCGGCCTTCCTCGGCGGCCTCGCCGCGACGCTGGGCCTGTATCTCGTCGCCACGCGCTCCGGGCGCACCTCCGTGGCGACCATGCTGCTCGCCGGCATCGCGCTCGGGGCACTCACCGGCGCGCTCACCGGCCTCCTCGTCTACGCCAGCGACGACCGGCAGCTGCGCGACCTCACCTTCTGGTCACTGGGCAGCTTAGGGGGCGCCACCTGGGCCAAGGTCGCGGCGACCGCCCCGGCGATCCTGCCGGTGCTCGTCGCGGTGCCCTTCCTCGGCCGGGGCCTCAACGCCCTGGTGCTCGGGGAGGCGGAAGCCTTCCATCTCGGCATCCGCGTCGAGCGGCTGAAGCGCCTCGCGATCCTGCTCGTCGCGATCTGCGTCGGCGCGGGGGTCTCCGCCGCCGGGGTGATCGGCTTCGTCGGCCTCGTCGTGCCCCATGCGCTGCGCCTGACGCTGGGGCCCGAGCACCGCCGCCTGCTGCCGGCCTGCGCGCTCCTCGGCGGCGCGCTGCTGCTTCTCGCCGACGTCGCCGCCCGGCTCGTGGCGGCGCCGGCCGAGCTGCCGATCGGCATCGTCACGGCGCTCGTCGGCGCGCCGGTCTTCCTGTGGCTGCTCCTCGGCCGGAACCGGCTCGCCGATGCCTGAGTCGCCGCTGCTGACCGCCGAGGACCTCGCCTACACGGCCGACGGGCGCGACCTCGTGACGGACGCCTTCCTCACCGTCGAGCCCGGCTCCTTCCAGGCGGTCGTCGGTCCGAACGGGGCCGGCAAGTCGACCCTGCTGCGGCTCCTCTCCGGCGAGCTGACGCCCGCCCGCGGCCGCCTCGCCTACGGGGCAGAGCCGGCCGCAAGCATCCGGCCCTGGCGCCTCGCCTGCCTGAGGGCAGTGCTGCCGCAGAGCGCGCGCCTCGCCTTTCCCTTCTCGGTGGCCGACGTCGCCCGCATCGGCCTCGACGGACTCGGCCGGGGGCTGAGCCGCCGGGACCGGGAGCGCCTTCTCGGGCAGGCCCTGGCGCAGGCCGACGTGGCGCACCTCGCCGACCGCCCCTACCAGAGCCTCTCGGGGGGCGAGCAGGCGCGGGCGCAGTTCGCGCGGGTGCTCTGCCAGCTCGCCGCCGGCCGCACGGTCGCGCCGCGGCAGGTGCTGTTTCTCGACGAGCCGACCGCCAGCCTCGACCTGCGCCACCAGGGCGCCATCCTCGACTGCGCCGACGCGCTGCGCCGGGAGGGCACCGGCATCGTCGCGATCCTCCACGACCTCAACCTCGCCGCCGCCTACGCCGACACCCTGATCGTCATGGACGCGGGCCGTATCGTCGCCCGCGGGCGCCCGGAGGCGATTCTTCGGGACGCCCTCGTGAAGGAGGTCTTCCGGGTCGACTGGCCGGTCGGGCGGGTGCCGGAGGGCGGCCGGCCCTTCCTGCTGCCCCGCCGGAGCGTGGCGGGAACGCAACACCTCTGAGCGTCGCAAATCGAGCCTGGAAGGACTCGAAAATCCGTCAGGTCGACCTCGGAATCGCTCGAAACTGAACTGGCTCACGGATCGTTGACCGCCCCGCCTCGGAAGCGCATCGCAGCCTGGAGCCAGCCAGCCCTCCGCCAGCCAGCCAACCCCCGTCCGGTTTGCTTCAAGCGGTTGTGCCGATGTCTCCCGTTGCCCGTTCCCTGCTGGCGCGCCGCCGCGCCGCCCTGGCGCTCGGCGCCTCTCTTCTCGCCGTCTCCGCCGCACAGGGGCAAACGCTCGCGCCGGAGCCCACCCCGCCGCGCGCTCCCGGCCGCCCCATCGCCATCGGCCCGGATGGCAAGCCGGCGGGCCTGATCACCCCGTCCGAGGTCAGCCTCGACACGCTGTCCGTCACCGGCACCAAGACCGAGGAGCGCGCCATCGACGCGCTCTCTGGCACCAGCGTCGTCACCCGCGAGCAGATCAACCGCATCCAGCCGAGCCGGCTCTCGGACGTGCTGCGCGACGTGCCCGGCGTGACGACGCAGGAGAACCAGAACGACCCGGCCCAGGCCATCAACATCCGCGGCCTCCAGGATTTCGGCCGGGTCAACGTGCTCATCGACGGCGCCCGCCAGGACTTCCAGACCTCCGGCCACTCCGCCAACGGCGTGTTCTACCTCGACCCCGAGCTCGTCGGCGGCATCGACATCACCCGAGGGCCCACCTCGACCATCTACGGCTCCGGCGCCATCGGCGGCGTGGTCGCCTTCCGGACCCGCTCCATCGACGACATCCTCGCCCCCGACGAGACGGCGGGTGCCGTGCAGAAGTTCGGCTTCGGCTCGAACGGCCAGCGCTTCCTGAACTCGACGGCGCTCGGCGCCCGCATCGGCACCGCGGCGGACGTGTTCGGCCAGTTCGTCTATCGCAACAACGGCCCCTACCGGGACGGGCTCGGCACGCTGGTGCGCGACACCGGCAACGAGCTTCAGTCGGGGCTCGCCAAGTTCAACATCCGCCCGGCGGACGGCCACGAGATCAGCGGCACGGCGCTCCTCCAGCGCTTCGACTTCGCCAACCAGGGCTCGAGCAACGCCGGCGCCCGTTTCGCCAACGCGGTCGACGCCGACACCTACACGCTCGGCTACCGCTTCGCCCGGCCGGACGTGCCGCTCGTCGATTTCAGCATCAAGGGCTACGCGACGACCACCCACAACACGCTCACCTACCTGTCGGACACGGCAAGCCTGCTCTACGGACGCCTCGGGGTGCGGGCGGGAGACCGGATCAACTACGACATCGACACCAAGGGGTTCGACGTCCACAACACCGCCCGCTTCGACACCTGGGACTTCCGCCACGCGTTGACCATCGGCGGCGACGCGGTGTTCAACCACGTGAAGACGAGCGACGCCGCCGGCGGCTTCGGCTCGGCCTTCACTCCATCCGGCGACCGCACGCTCGCCGGCGCCTTCATCCAGGACGAGATCCGCTACGCCTCCTGGCTCAGGGTGATCGGGGCGCTGCGCTACGACCATTACGAGCTGTCCGGCGGCGTCTACCGCGCCAGCGGCGAGCGGGTCTCGCCGAAGATCACGGTCGGCGTCTCGCCGCTGCCGGGCATCGAGTTCTACGGGACCTACGCCGAGGGTTACCGCGCGCCCTCGATCACCGAGACGCTGGTGCAGGGCGTCCACCCGTTCCCGGCCTTCAACATCCTGCCGAACCCGGGGCTACGCCCCGAGGTAGCCCACAACGTCGAGGGCGGCGTCAATCTGAAGTACGACGAGGTGCTGCGCCCCGGCGATGCCTTCCGTGCCAAGCTCGCCGTCTTCCAGAACGACGTCGATAACTACATCAACATCCAGGGCGTCGGGCCGACCTACTTCGTGCCCGCCATCGCCGGCATCCCGGCCTCGGTCTGCGCCCGCATCCCGGGCCGCTTCCCCTGCGTGATCCCGGTGCAGTCGTTCCAATACGTGAACGTCGCGCAGGCCGAGCTTTCGGGCGTCGAGCTCGAAGGCGCCTACGACTGGCGCGGCGGCTTCATCTCGCTGGCCGCCACCCATACCGACGGGCGCGACAGGTCGAACAACCAGACCCTGATCTCGGTGCCGCCGGACCGGATCAGCACGACGCTCGGCCTGCGCTTCCTGAACGAAGCCCTGACGGTGGGCACGCGCCTGAATTTCGTGGAGGCTCGCGTGAACCTGCCGACCGGCACCACGACGCTGGCCACCAAGGGCTACGGGCTCGTGGACTTCTTCGCCTCCTACCAGGTCAACGACCGCATCCGGGCGGACTTCATCCTCCAGAACGCCTTCGACAAGCGCTACAGGCAGTACCTCAACGCTCTGTACAACCCCGGCCTCGTGGCCAAGGCCGCGGTGAGCATTAAGTTCGCCACGCGGTAACCGACCTCCATCGTGGGGCTGAGCGCCCCGCGATGGACACCCCCCGCCGCCATGGACTATGCCCCGGCTCCCGGCCCGGAACGGGGGAGCGAGCCAGAAGTGTCCATCGAGACGCGCGCCGCGGTGCGCGAGGCGATCCTCGCCTTCGTCGCCGCCCGCAACCCCGGCCTGCCACCCGGCGCGGTGACGCCAGAGACCTCCCTCGTCACCAGCGATGCTCTCGACTCCATCGGGGTGCTCGACCTCGTGCTCGATCTCGGCGAGCGCTTCGGCGTCGAGATCGACGAGGAGAGCTTCGACCTGCGGCATTTCGAGAGCGTCGAGGCGCTGGCCGCCCATATCGACGGCAAGCGCGCCGCCTGAAGGCTCATGCCCGTCCTGCTCCACGACCTTCTCGACGGACCGGCCTGCGCCGGCGCGCGCACCGCGATCGTGCACGGCGAGGAGACCTTGAGCTACGCAGGCCTGCGGGCGCGGGTCGAGGCGCTGGCCGGCCGGCTCGCGGCGCTCGGCCTCGCGGCCGGGGACCGCGTCGCGATCCTGATGCCGAAGTCGATCCCCGAATGCGTGGCGCTGTTCGCGGTGTCGCGGGCCGGCGGCGTCGGCGTGCCGGTCCACCCGAGCCTCAAGGCCCTCCAGGTCCGCCACATCATCGCCGACAGTGGCGCGCGGGTGCTGATCGCGGAACCAAGCTTGAGGGCGGGCCTCGGCGAGGCGCTGGACGGGCTCGACGGCCTTCTCGTGGTCGACGGGACCAGCGACGGCACCGAGCCCGCCCCCCAGGTCGAGCGCGCGGGCGAAAGCCTCGCCATGATCCTCTACACCTCGGGCTCCACGGGCCTGCCCAAGGGGGTGATGCTGAGCCACGCCAACCTGCTGGCGGGGACCCGGATCGTGCGGGGCTATCTCGGCCTCGGGCCGGATGAGCGCATCCTCTCGGTGCTGCCGTTCTCGTTCGACTACGGCCTGAACCAGCTCCTCACCGCGGTCGAGCAGGGGGCGGTCTGCGTCCTACTGGAGTTCCGCTTCGGCGACGAGGTGGTCCGGGCCATCGAGCGGCACCGCATCACGGTGCTCGCCGGGGTGCCGACCCTGTGGACCCTGCTGACGCGGGCCGCCCCCGCTCTGCGCACGGCTGACCTGTCGAGCCTGCGCCTCGTGACGAACTCCGGCGGTGCGGTGCCGCTGCCGACGCTCCAGGCCTTGCGCGCGGCGCTGCCCGGCACCGACATCGTGCTGATGTACGGCCTTACGGAAGCCTTCCGCTCGACCTGGCTGCCCCCCGGCGAGCTCGACCGGCGGCCGGGCTCGATCGGACGGGCCATCCCCGAGACCGAGATTTTCGCGGTGAACGAACGAGGGGAGCGCACGAAGCCCGGCGAGCCCGGCATCCTGTTCCATGCCGGCCCGACGGTCTCGATGGGCTACTGGAACCGGCCGGAGGAAACCGCCCGGGTGCTGGTGCCGGACCCGCGGGACCCGGGCAGGGGCCTCGTCTGCCGCTCCGGCGACCGCGTGGTCGAGGACGCGGAGGGCTACTTCACCTTCCTCGGCCGCGAGGACGCGATGATCAAAAGCCAAGGCTTCCGCGTCAGCCCCACCGAGGTGGAAGCCGCGCTGATGGCGACCGGCGCCTTCCGGCAGGCGGCGGTGATCGGCCTGCCCGACCCGAGCCTCGGCGCCCGCATCCACGCCGTTGCCGTGCCGGCCGGAGACGGGGAGGGCGCCGCGCTCTCGGACGGGGAGGTGCTCGCGCAGATGCGTCGCGCCCTCGCCCCCCACATGGTGCCTCGTGCCGTCGAGCGGGTGGAGAGCCTGCCCCTGACCCCTAACGGCAAGGTCGACTACAAGCGCCTCGCCGCCGAGCGCCTCTCGTGACGCAGAACCTCGCCGACCACCTCGTCGCCGCGCATTTCCCCCGCCGCGATGGTGCCCTTCAGGTCGGCGGGCTCGACCTGGCGGCGCTGGCCGAGGCGCACGGCACGCCGCTCTTCGTCTACGATGCAGGGATCATGCGCGCCCGCTACCGGGCGCTGTCGCGAGCGCTCGAAGGCTTCGCGTCGGTCGACTACTCGGTGAAGGCGAATCCGCGGCCCGAGATCGTCCGCGTCTTCCGGGAGGAGGGGGCCGGAGCCGAGATCGCCTCCGGCGCCGAGTTCCGCGCCGCGCTCGCCGCCGGGGTGCCGCCGGAGCGCATCCTGTTCGCAGGACCGGGCAAGAGCGACGGGGACATCGAGGCGACGGTCGCCGGAGGGATCGGCGAGATCCACCTCGAGAACCGCGAGGAGATGGCCCGCGTCGCCGCGGCCGCCGCCAGGGCGGGGCGGGTCGCGCCGGTGGCGATCCGGGTCAACCCCTCGGCCGCCGCCCAGGGCGGGGCGATGCGCATGGGCGGCAAGGCCTCGCCCTTCGGCTTCGACGAGGAGGCGCTCGACGCCGCCGTCGACGCGGTGACCGCCGAGCCACGCCTCAAGCTCTCCGGCCTCCACCTCTTCGCGGGCACGCAGGGGCTCTCCGCCCCGACGCTGCTGGCGCAGTGGGCGCACGGGCTGGAGCTGGCCGCCCGGATCGCCGCCCGCAGCGGGCGGCCTCTCGCCACGATCGATCTCGGCGGCGGCCTCGGCATCCCCTACTTCGCGGGCGAAGAGCCCCTCGACCTCGACGCCCTGCGCGACGGCCTCCCGCCCTTGCGCGAGCGGCTTCGCGCGGACCCGCTGCTCACGGAGGCCCGCGTCGTGCTGGAGCCCGGCCGATACCTCGTCGGCGAGGCGGGGCTCTACGTGGTGCGGGTGCGGGCGGTGAAGCCTTCCCGCGGCAGCCGCTTCGTGATCGCCGACGGGGGCATGCACCACCATCTCGCGGCGTCGGGCAATCTCGGGCAGATCGTGAAGCGCGACTTTCCCGTCGCGGCGGTGGTGGAAGGGGAGGGGGCGGAGCGCAGCCCGGCGGCCCTCGTCGGGCCCCTCTGCACGCCCCTCGACACCCTGGCGCGGGCGGCCCCGCTGCCGGAGCTCGCGGCCGGCGACCTCGTGGCGGTGCTGCAATCGGGCGCCTACGGGCTCACCGCGAGCCCCACCGGCTTCCTCGGCCATCCGCTGCCGGCGGAGGTGCTGGTCGAGGACGGCCGCGCCGTGCGGATCGGGCCTACGGCCTGAAAGGCCTCGTCTTCTCGTGAGCGCCGACGCGCGGTCGGGCTCGCGCCCCGCAAACGATCCGGCGAAAGCGCCTTCAGGCGTCCGAGCGCCCGTCGGCGAAGCGGCGGAAGGCGTCCAGCGTCTCGGCGCTGACATGGTGCTCGATGCCCTCGGCGTCGCGGCGCGCGGTCTCGGCGCTGACGCCGAGCGCGATCAGGAAGCGCTCCACGATCCTGTGGCGCTCGCGGGCCTGCGCGGCGAG
>NZ_BPQR01000079.1 GCF_022179345.1 Methylobacterium jeotgali
GGCGTCCAGCGCCGCGCGCAGGGTGAAGCCCATGCCGAGGCCGCCGATCAGGATGCGGGGCCGCGCCCGGTCCCGCAGCCGCTGGCAGGTGAGGGTGCCGAGCGCCTGCTCGGAGCCGCGCAGGCGGTTGTTCATGAGCTCGATCGTGCCGACCACGATCGAGAACTCGTCGCCGCGGCGCATCAGCCGCATGGGATCCGGCTCGCCGGGGATCGCGGCCGTGTCGAGATGGACCCACGGGATCAGGGTGCGGCTCCTGTGGCGAGGGCCGCGCCGACGAACGCTCGATCGGCCGGCACGGGCGAAGCCGTCGCCGGCATCGATGCGGATGGCGCCTCCGGCCCGGTGCCGGGAGGAGGCAGACGGAGGGCACTGACACAGGTCCATGCGCTTGTCGACGGCCGGCGTCGGCGGCGAGCCTCGCCGCGGCAGGTCGGGGCGCAGAACCCCCGAGAAGAATTTTATCCTTCCGCGGAATTTCGGCGGAGGACGACCATCCACGTTCGTCGCGAAATTCGAAAACCGGCTCCCTTGCTTCGCGGCTATGCTGTGACGACCTGAGGTCACGTCCCCGGAACGCTTCCGATCGCCATGCGTCCCATCCAGTTCGATCCCTTCGGCGAGCCCGTCGCAGCAAGCTCCGAGCCGGGCCGCGCCACGGCCACCTCGCGGGTCGCGCTGCGCTTCGGCGTCGCCCTGTTCTGGGGTCTGGTGGTCGTGATCGTGGCGGCCCGCGCCGCCTATTTCGATCCGGATTTCGCCGAGCGGTTCGGGAACGTCGCCGCCGCGATCGGTCATCTCAGGACCATCGTCGGCGCCTGAGCACCGGGATCGCGGACGAACCGCGCCGCGGGCCCGCGAACACGCGGCGCCTGCCGTTTCGAGCGACCGCCGAGGCCGCCCTCGAGCGGGCCAGGGTCTCGGCCGGCGTGTCAGCGACCCTGGACGCCCACCCCCTCCGGCGCGCGGCGCCTGCCCGCATCGCTTCCCACGCCTCCCGACATGATCGCGCCGGCATGGCGCATCTTGCCGGGCGGTGAGGCACGTCCGGCGGTGAAGGACGCCACCGGCGTGCTCAGGCCGGAGGCGCACTCCGTCTCCATGGCCTTACCGATCTCGCCGAAGAGCACGACCGCGCGGGTGCGAGGGCCGGCGTCACGAGATGGGGATGTCGATCGCGTGGCGAAGGTCTTTGGAAGATCCGGTTCTTCTGCCAGGCGCCGCAGCCCGCCTCAGCGTGAAGCCGAGCCCCGCGTCGGATAAGCCGCGGCTTGGCCGCGCCCGCGCGTCGCCCAGAACATTCTCCAGGCGGGAAAGAGGCTGGAAGATTGTTCTCGAACGGCGTGCGGGCCGGCCGGGACCGGCTATAGCGACGGAGACGAGCGATGCCGCGGGGCGGCATCGGGAAACGACGATGCCGCAGGACGATCCCCCGTGACGCCGCCCCAGCCGAACCCGGTCCTCCTCCGTCTCGCCCTGCTGGCGCCGGGCATCGCGCTCTGCATCGCGGTGACCCTGGTCTCCCTCGGCCTCCAGCACCTCGAGGAGGGCGGCTTCGAGCATCCCTATGTCGAGGCGCTGGTGATCGCGATCCTGCTCGGCATGGCGCTGCGGACCTTGTGGGAGCCGAGCCCGCGCTGGCGGCCCGGCATCGCCTTCAGCGCCAAGCAGCTCCTGGAGGTGGCGGTGATGCTGCTCGGCGCCTCGATCAGCTTCGCGGCGATCCTCGCCTCGGGGCCGGTGCTGCTCGCGGCGATCGTCGCCACGGTGGTGGTGACGATCGCCGCGAGCTTCACGATCAGCCGCGTGCTCGGCCTCTCCGTGCGCATGTCGATCCTGATCGCCTGCGGCAACGCGATCTGCGGCAACTCGGCCATCGCGGCGGTGGCGCCGGTCATCGGCGCCGGCAGCGACGACGTCGCCTCCTCGATCTCCTTCACGGCGATCCTCGGCGTCCTCATGGTGCTCGGCCTGCCGCTGCTGATCCCGCTGCTCGGGCTCGGCGCCGGCCAGTACGGCATCCTCGCGGGGCTCACCGTCTACGCGGTGCCGCAGGTGCTCGCCGCGACGGTTCCGGCGGGTCTGGCGGCCACGCAGATCGGCACCCTGGTCAAGCTCGTGCGCGTGCTCATGCTCGGCCCGGTGGTGGTCGGCCTCTCACTGCTGGCGCCGCGCCTCGGCGGCCCGCAGGGCGATCCGGCCGAGCCGCGCCGCTTCGACCCGTTCAAGCTCGTGCCGTGGTTCATTCTCGGCTTCCTGGCGCTCGCGGCCTGCCGGTCGCTCGGCCTGGTGCCCGACCTCGCGGTCGGCCCGATCACCAGAGCGGCCGGGCTCCTCACCGTGGTCTCGATGGCGGCGCTGGGGCTCGGCGTCGACGTGCGGGTGATCGGACGCGTCGGTGGCCGCGTCACCGCGGCGGTGACGCTCTCCCTCGTCCTGCTTCTGCTGATCAGCCTCGGGCTGATCCACCTGCTTCGCCTGGGCTGAGGCGTCCTGGCTGGGAATAACAGCGACGCTCGGAACGGGGCGCCGAGCCAGGGAGAAGGCGAGGTTGCAACGAGGCGACCTGCCGCGCGCCCGCGGCGCCGGATCCCGGGCCCGGCTGCGAGAACGGCGCCCCCGTCGGCCGCGCCTCTTCGCCCGGGAGCCGGGACGGCCTGTCCGACATGGCGGCGGCGTCAGAAGATCGAGATCAGCACGATGCCGGCCACCATCAGGGCGGCGCCGCCCAGGCGCTGCGGGCCCGCGGTGACCTGCCTCATGCCGAGCCAGCCGAAATGGTCGAGGGCCACCGAGGTCAGCAGGTTGGCGGTGATCAGCAGGCCGTTGAAGGCGCCCGCCCCGACCTTGTCGACGAACAGCAGGCCCGCGAAGACGGCGACCGCACCCGTGAGTCCGGCCAGCGGCATCCACCAGCGCACACCCTCGATATCGGTCCGCTGCGGGAGCGGCTTCGGGCGCAGCAGGAAGACCAGCACGAACACGAAGACGACGGGCAGGAACGAGACGGTCGCGGCGAGCCAGGGGTTCACCAGGGCTCCGCGCAGCTGCGCGTTCCAGACCACGCCGATGGCCTGCAGGGCCCCCGCGACGACGATGAAGGGATAGAGCAGCTTGCCGTTCAGGCCGTGCCCGGTCTTCTGCTCGTGCGTGCCGTCGGGCGTGGCGCGGGCGATGAAGCTCACGCCGATCGCCATCAGCAGGCCGCCGAGCCAGGGCATCGGCTTGAAGCCGCCGCCCGGCAGCCCGAACAGGCCGAGCGCGTCGAGGGCCAGCGAGGTCAGGATGTTGGCCGTCAGGGTGAGGCCGTTGAACGGCCCGGCGCCGACCTTGTCGACGAAGGCGAGGCCGCCGAACACCGCCACCGCCCCCGCCACGCCGCCGAGCGGCGCGTACCAGGGCATCGCGGCGAGCGTGTCGAGGCTCGGCAGCGGCGTCGGCATCATCAGGAACAGGGTCGTGAAGACGAAGACGATGGGCAGGAAGGAGGCGGAGGCGGCCAGGAACGGGTTGACGAGGTGCCCGCGCAGTTGCGCGTTCATCGAGTTGCCCAGCGCCTGAAGGATTCCGGCCAGCAGGATGAAGGGGTAGAGCAGGGCGGCGTTCACGCGGGCAGGTCTCCGGGGCAGTCGGCGTGGATGTTCAGGCGAGAGGCAGCGCGGCGAGCGCGAGGACGAGGGCCGGGGGCAGGTCGGGGCCGAGATCGCCCTCGATGCGGATGGCGCCCGCGACCGTCCCGGGGACCCGGGCGGCCGCGCCGAGCACCGCCCAGACGGCCTCCGACCAGGAGAACGGCCGCAGGATCACGCCCAGCGTCGCGGGCGCGGCGATGCCCCGGGTCGCGGGGTTGAGAGTCAGGGTCAGCGCGCCCGACATCGGGTCGGCGATCCTCGGCCGGCGGGGTGAAGGGCAGTCGGGTCGTCGGCGCCATCACGGCCGCCCGGTGCGGCCTGGGCTGGGCGGCGTGCCGAGCCGGCCCCGCTCGGGTGAGGTGCCGACCGCGTCCCAGTCACTGCCGATGCCCTTCGCGCTTGAGGCGACCTTGCGAGGCGCCGCCGCTCAAGATTTCTTTGGGAGGCGAGTTCCCGCTCAAATCATCACGATACTGTGATTCTCTCGCGAAACTCGTAATACTTCTCGCGACGCGCGCGCGATCATCTGCGGGAGATCCTGCCGCGTGGCTGCACTATACCGATCCTGTCGTCGGGTGATGGTTCGACGGGTCGTGGTCCGCGTCCGGACGAAGCGCCGTCTGCCGGCCCGCACGCTTTCGACGCGGCCGATTTGCGGGCTCTCGGAGTGAAGGCCGGCGAGCGAGACGAGGGGCCACCGCCGTGCTCACGCTCGAATCCAGGATCGACAGCGATCCGGTTGTTTCCGCCACGCTGCGGGAAAGCCGCGACGGCCCAACGAGCTCGAGAGAGCCGAGCCCAAAACTTGTTGCATCTGCTAGGAAAACTGGAGCGGGCGAAGGGATTCGAACCCTCGACCCCAACCTTGGCAACTTGCCCTCCCACCGTTTCCTGGAGTACCCGGCGGTAACGCACGCTCACACGAAATTATTGAGCAATCACAGAAGCTTGGGCTTTTGGAGAATCTGAGAGTAACGTATCATACCCTCCCAGCACACCTCTGCCGGAACCCCGGTTCGGAACCCGGCAGACCCTAACCCTTGCTGGGCTGCCATGCCGGTCAAACGACTCACCGCCCTGTTCGTCGAGAACGCCCGCGCCGTCGGCGGCGACCGCGTCGAGTATGCCGACGAGGTGACGAGCGGCCTGCACCTCCGGGTCGGCAACAACGGCCACAAGAGCTGGTCAGCGGTGTTCCGCATCGGCGGCCGGAAGGGCCGGATGACGCTCGGCACCTATCCGGCGCTCTCGCTCGCGGACGCCCGGACCGCCGCCCTGGCGGTCATCGCGAAGGCGCAGGCCGGCGACGACCCCGTGTCCGAGCGGCGCGAGAAGGAGGCCCGCTACGGCGAGACGGTCGAGAAGATCGGCCGGGCGTGGGTCGAGCAGCACGCGAAGCCCAACAATCGAAGCTGGCGGTTTCAGGAGCGCCAGCTTGAGCTCTATGTCTACCCGAAGCTCGGCAGCCGGGCCGTCTCGTCGCTGAAGCGGCGGGACGTCATCGACCTGATCGACGAGATCGCGATGAAGGGCCGCGAGGCCGATGAGGACGCGAACTCGAAGGCGGACGAGAAGGCCGCCAAGCGCCGGCTCGGGGGCTCGACCGCGGCCGACAACGTGCTTCGGGTGCTCCGCTCCGTGCTGAACTGGGCGGTGTCGAAGGACAAGCTGACCGCGAACCCCGCGGTCGGCGTCCGTGCGCCGCAGAAGCCGAAGGCTCGGGAGCGCACGCTCACCGACGACGAGATCAAGGCCGTGTGGGCCGGCGCCACGGCCCTCGGCTACCCGTTCGGCACGCACCTCCTCCTTTGCCTGCTCACGGGCCAGCGCCGGACGGAGGTCGCCGAGATGCGGTGGGAGGAGGTCCAGGGCGACACCTGGGCCATCCCGTCGTCACGGACGAAGAGCAAGCGCTCCCACCTCGTGCCGCTGTCCCCGGAGGCACGCGCGATCCTCGACGCCTGCCCCCGCTTCAAGGAGGGCAGTTTCGTGCTGTCCACCACACTCGGCCGCCGGCCCATCTCCGGCTTCTCGAAGGCGAAGACGGAGAGCGCGATCAGCATCGGCGACTGGCGCTGCCACGACCTCCGCCGGACCTGCGCAACGGGGATGGCGCGCCTCGGCGTTCTGGGCGAGATTATCTCCCGCATCCTCAACCACGCGGCGCCGTCCGGTGTCACGAACGCCCACTACAACCACTATGACTACATCACCGAGAAGCGGAAGGCTTTGGACCTGTGGGCAGCCTCGCTCCCCATCTCGATGAGAGCGTGACGGATGCTGCGATCCGCATAGCTCAGGATTACGACATCCCGGCGGGCATGGCGCCCGAACTCGCCAGGGTTCTGGAGGATGCGAAGGCTCAGAAGCATGCCGTGGAGGAGCGCCGGCATGCACTTGAGCGGCTGTCGGAGCTGGAGGAGAGCATTCGCGGCTTCTTCCGGAGCATGAGATCGGCAGCAAGTTTCCTGAAAGCGCCTGAATTGTCCGATCAAGATCGAGAGCTGATTGCCAACGAATTCCTCAGAGCGTCCTTGTATGAGGGTGCTCCAGAGCTGATCGCGCTCGGCTGCCCGGAGAGCCACCTCGAAGCGCAACACTTCCGGCATTTCGTATCTGCGATCGTCGATTTCGCGAGCACGTCAGAATCGATCGAACGCATCATGCTTGAGCATGACAAGCGTACGTACAGAGACGTCGCGGTCTGGAATCTATGCCTTGACGAGGTCTTCTACTTCTGGACAGTCACGTTAGACCGCCGCATCAAGAACAGCTTCGAGAAACCCGATGGCCCGCACCGCGAGCAGGGGGAGCCGACCAGCGAAGGAGCGCGCTTCTTGGCTGAGTGCATGATGGTGATCGATGCGCCGGCCTACCGCGCCGAGCGTCTCATGCGGCTGCTGGACGTCTACCGAAAGGACGACTTGGGTCGTCCGTAACGCGGAATGCGATCCGCTTCGGTCGACGCCGATCACGTTCCCTCCTGCTGGAGCGAGCTGACGTATTTACCTCGGCATACCCGGACAGAACCGGAGGATGTCGTGGGCGAACGGTTGATCTCGATGAAGGAGGTGACGGGACGTGTCCCGTTCACGAAGGTGCACATCTATCGCCTGATCGGCCGCGGTGAGTTCCCGGATCGGGTGAAAATCGGCAAGCGCCGGGTGTGCTGGCGCGAGTCCGACATTGACGCTTGGATCCAATCCAAGCTCGTCGGCGCCTCGGATCGCTGAGGCTGCTGTGACCGACCAAGAACTCCGGCAGCCCGAAATCCAAATGCCGTCGCCGGATCAGGCTGGGCGTACGCCCGAGGGTGGGCCGTCGGAATTGGGGGTGGGGGATGTCGCGCCGAGGCCCAATACGGGCGAGGCCGTCGACTTCCTGATGCGCTACCGCGGCAGCGATCCCATCGTGCTGACGGCCATCATCCCCAACAACGGCGGGACCGAGAGCGATACGTTCCGCGCGGAGCAGGATGGGCAGCGGCTCCGACAGTGGATCGACGCGCGGCAAGGGCGCGTGAACATCTACTTCTCGGTTAATCCGACGCTGAAGCCGATGGCCGGCCGAGTGAAGGCGAGGAAGACCGATATCCGAGGAATGACGACACTCCATGTCGATCTCGATCCGCGGGCCGGAGAGGATTTGGAGCAGGAGCGCGTCAGGGCACTCAGGGTCTTGCGCGAGTTCTCGCCCCGTCCGTCCTTCATCATCGACAGCGGTGGCGGCTTCCAGGCGTTCTGGCTCCTAGACGAGGAGCAGCAGGTCAACGGCTCCGAGGAGCGTATTGCCGAGCTTGAAGCGTACAATCAGCAGCTCGCGCTCTTGCTGCATGCGGACGCATGCCACGACATCTGTCGCATCATGCGCCTGCCGGGCACGCTGAACGTCCCGGACGCACGGAAGGTCAAGAAGGGGCGCAAGCTTGCCTTGGCGCGATTAGTCGAGTGGCCCGACGATCTCGCACCGTACCCGCTAGCGGCTTTCGAGCAGGCTCCGCTCCTCCGTCGTGCGCCTGAGAAGCCCGTCGCGAGAGCGGACGGCGCCTTGGGAGAGACCACGCCTCCCAGCGCGCACGTTGCGCTCGATAGACTGCCTGCCCAGGTGTCGGACCGCTGCAAGGCGATCATCGTAGCTGGGGATGATCCGGATGACCCCGCGCATTTCGCATCCCGATCCGAGGCGCTGTTCTACGTATGCTGTCAGTTAGCGCGGGCTGGCGTCGGCGACGAGATGATCATGGCTGTCATCACGGATCGCGATTTCGGGATCAGCGCGTCTGTTCTGGATAAGCCCAAGCCGCAGGAATACGCCGCGAGGCAGGTTCAACGCGCGCGAGACGAGGCGCAGGATGATCCTGTCTCGATAGTAAACCGCCGATATTTTGCAGTTCTGGAAGGCCGCCGCGTCCAGTACTATCGCGAAGAAGACGATGGAACGCTGGGCGTGATGAACGGCGAAGCCTTCGACTTCGAATGGCTACCCTACGCGCTGGAAACGCCGAAGGGCAAATTCCCCTATTCGCGGCTCTGGAAGGGCAGCGACCGGCGTCGGTATTACCGACGAGGGTTTATCCTCGACCCAACGGAGGCGTGCGACCGCCACACGTACAACCTTTGGAAGGGCTTCGGCGTGGAGCCGAGGCCAGGCGAGTGGCCGCGCCTCCGCGAGCACATCACCGACATCCTTGCGGACGGTAATGCCGGTCACGCGGACTATATCCTGAAATGGGCCGCGTGGTCGTTTCAAAACCCGGCGACACCGCCCCGCGTCGCGCTGGTATTCAAGGGCGGGGAGGGCGTCGGCAAGGGCGCTTTCTGCAACGCGCTCGTACAGGCGTTCGGGGTGCACGGCCTGCGGGTTCAGAACATGCTGCATGTCGCGGGCCGCTTCAACGCGCATCTCCGCCACCTCTGCATGCTCTTCGCCGACGAGGCTCTCGTGCCCGGGACGGATGGGGAGGGCACGCTCAAGGGCCTGATTACCGAGCCCACGATCCCTATCGAGGCGAAGGGTGTGGACACGGTATCCCAACGCAACCACCTGCACATTGTCATGGCCTCGAACAATGAATGGGTCGTGCCGGCGAGCGTCGGCGCGCGCCGCTTCGCGGCCTTCGCCGTTCCGGATCGGCGAAAGGGGGATGCTTCCTACTTCGGCGCACTCTTCGATGAGGTCGAGCGCAGGGGCGGCTTGGCCGCTATGCTGCACGATCTGCTCGCCCTTGACCTCAAGGGTTGGCACCCCGAGCACGCTCGGCCCGATACAGACGAACTGGCGCGCCAGAAGATCGCTAGCCTGAACGCGATCGAGAGGACGTTCTTTGACTGCCTCGCGATCGGCCAGTTGCCTGAGGGTGAGGTCGTTGGCGGTGGCTCAATGCTCCTGCCCACGAAAGCGCTGACCGAGGAGGTGCGGCGGGCGACGCGGCGAACGGACGTGACGCATAATGCAGTCGCTGACCTGCTCGGCGATCGCGGTTTCGGGTTCGAGAAGCGCAGCAATCAAAGGCCACGCGGCTACGTTATCCCGCCGCTCCCCGCGGCCCGCGCGCGGTGGGACGAACTATTCTTCCCGGCGGTATGGGACGGCGTTGACGAATGGGAGGCCAAGCCCGAGCGCGACGACGCGATCGGGGACTATGAAGGGCCGTATTGAGCAGCATCCTCAGCTTCAGCCGACCCGTAGCACCTGAACCGACCTCTCCCCGACGTAAGCTCCCGCAACGCCATCCATTTACCGACTTACCCGACCCGACCGGCCGTCGACCTCGGCGGGCGCGGCACGCCGCCGTTCGCCCATAGGGGGCCGCGCACACCCCCCTACGTAAAGTTTGACCCTCAAAGTCGGCTAGGTCGGTTAGGTCGGAATAAGGTTACCGTTTCAGGACCTTACCCGAACCGCCTGTAACCGGCTTTACCGACCTGGGATTGTAGCTGGGCAGAGAGCGATGCAGAATCATCCCCAGCCATGATCGCGGAGATCGGCGGGTGGAGATGCAGCTCATGTCGCCGGTTTCGGGGCGGGGTCTAACGCGGGGACCAAGCACGCAGAGCGGCGCCCTGCGATTGCTGATGTCGACGGCGAAGCTGTCGACATCAGCACTTCGAGCGTGAGCAGATGCCGGGCAGCTGGGTTGCCCGCCGCCCGGAAAGGGTGTCGCGCCGAGGCACGGAAAATCACCATCTTTCCAAGCTGCCGCGGATGCCGGTTTAGCCGCCCCGAAAGCGGACCCTTTACGACCTTGTCTTCGCGGGGATAAGTTCGCTGGGCCTGAACAAAGCAGGAACGATCTCGATGCGCCGCGCTGCCATCTACGTGAGGGTGTCGACTGATGGGCAGACCACCGAGAACCAGCTGCGGCGCCTGCGCGAGGTGGCTCAGCGCGCTGGCTGGGACATCGTGGCAACCTACGACGAGACGGCCTCAGGCGCCGTCGGGCCCGAGAGGCGGACAGAGTATGCAGCCATGCTGAAGGACGCTGCGCGCCGCAAGTTCGACGTGTTGATGGCCTGGGATGTTTCCCGGCTCGGCCGCTCGCTCGCTGGCCTTGTCGCCCTGATGGAGCAACTGCGCGCCCTCAAGGTCGACCTCTTTATTGACCAACAAGGGCTCGATACGACTACCCCCTGGAGTGCGCCCCTGGGA
>NZ_BPQR01000080.1 GCF_022179345.1 Methylobacterium jeotgali
ATCATCTGACGACGGACAATCCTCGCCGGATGGCGGCTCCTCCGGAATGCGCCGGTCCTTCGGTGGGAGCGACCTGGCGGTGGCCCGTGGGCATTCGGACATGGCTGGCTCCGGGAACAGTGCCGGGTCCGGTGCGATCCTCGGCCACTGAAAAACGAGCCTGCGGCGTCGGCCTTGATCTGGGTCAAAAGTCGGGGAGCCCCGCACTTGGCCGGCACCGAGCCTCCATTGATCTGTCTCAAGGCCCGGTGTCGCGGTTGTCTGAGGATGTCCAATCCGACGACGGCCCTAGCGGTCATGGGCCCGGCGGCCGAGATGGAGGTCACGATGACCACGTTCGACGAACGCGAGCAGGCCTTCGAGCGCCGCTTCGCGCACGACGAGGAGGTGCGCTTCCAGGTGCGCACCCGGCGCAACCTGCTCCTGGCGACCTGGGCCTGCGAGCGGATGCGGCTGGGGAAAGACGCGGCCGCGCGCTTCGTCGAGGACTTCACCGACCGGGGCGTCCTGACCGCCGACGAGCCACTGGTCGCCGAGTTCCAGGCTGACCTCAAGGCGGCGGGCGTCGAGGAGACGCTCCCAGCCCTGCGCACGGAAATGGAGCGCTGCGCCGCCATCGCCCGGGCCGAGCAGCGCGTCGGGCTTGCGCTGGATCAAGGCCGACCCGCCTAGGGCGCCCACACTCCCACCGCTGCGACCATGCCAGCCACCGGGAGAGATGCCATGACCGACAAGGACCTGCGCCGCGACGTGCTTGACGAGCTCGACTTCGACCCCAGCCTCGACGCGGCCGAGATCGGCGTCGCCGTCTCGGACGGGGTCGTCACCCTGACGGGCCACGTCGGCAGCTACGCCGAGAAGGTCGAGGCCGAGAACGCCGTGCGCCGCGTCAAGGGCGTGCGCGCCATCGCCCAGGAGATCCAAGTCCGGTACGCTGAGGCCAAGAAGATCGAGGACGACCAGATCGCCGCCCGGGCGCTCGCCATCATCGACTGGTCGGTGCACCTGCCGAAGCAGGCCATCCAGGTGAAGGTCGCCAAGGGCTGGATCACGCTCACCGGCGCGGTGCCCTGGCAGTACCAGGCAATGGGGGCCGAGGCTGCCGTGCGCAAGCTCTCCGGCGTCGTCGGCGTATCGAACCTCATCCAGGTCAAGCCCGAGGTCAGGCCCGCCTTGGTCAAGGACAAGATCCTGGAAGCGTTCAAGCGCGGCGCGATGTTCGAGGCCGATGGAATCAAGGTTCGGGTCGAGGGCGACAAGGTCACGCTGGAAGGTGCCGTGACGGCCTGGGCCGACCGCGAGGCGGCTGAGCGCGCGGCCTGGTCGGTGCCGGGCGTGCGAGCCGTCGAGGACCGCATCGTCGCCCTGAGCTGAGGAAATCCGCCATGTCTCATGGAACGCACGGCATTGATGCCATCGCTCCCCGGTTCGCGCAGCGTGCCGGCAATCCGGACGTCACGGCCAGGCTGCGCCGGGTGACCCTGACGCTGGCACGCTGCCCGGAGCATCCGGAGGGCAGCGCGGGCCGCGGCTACGACATCGTGGCCCCGCTCGGTCCCGACGGCCGCTTGGACACGGCGCTTTGGCACGAGGCCCGCGACCACTGCCGTGCCCGCCGCTTCTGGACGGGCGAGCCGGACCGGCACGGCCGGCTCGTGCACCGCGCCGGCGGCGAGGGCGGCGCCACTTGGCTGATCGACTACGAGGACTGGACGAACGAGGACGACGAGGCAGCCTACCGGCTTGGCACGCACGCCTTCGTCGAGGGCGAGTACGTCTCGATCCGCGAGGCGGGGGAGGAGGAGTACCGCACGTTCAAGGTCGTCCGCGTCGACGCGGCAGGCGTGGGAGGCCATCCATGATCCCGATGTCCCGAACCCTGCCGGCGGGATCTCCCCGCCCGGAACTGCCCTTGCCGGAGCCGGCATGGCTCGCCTTGTGGCGCGCCTTCTGGCTCGACTTGCCGGTCGCAGATACCCACAAGATTGGCCGCATGTCGTTGCGGTGCCTGCAGCCGCCGGCGGACTGGTCGAGCAAGACGGACACGCCCTGAACGTTGCCTCCGGCGTTTGGCCACGGCAGCCGTCCCTCGAAGTCCTCGACCAGCGGACCGGGGCCGTCATGTGCGGGGTCTTCCTGCCCGGCATGCCCCCTGCTGCAGGTTCGGCGGGAGGATCTCGTGGGTCACGTCCTGCCCCGTCTCGGCCTCGCGCACGCTGATCCTGACGCCCTGACGGATGAGCCGCTCGACGTCACGCGCCGACAGGTAAGCCTGGCTCTCGGGGTCGTAGAGCCTGCAACCGCTGTACCGTCTCAGGTGGCGAATGGATGAGGGCTTCCTGCGGGTCATTCTCACAAGGGCACGGACGAAGCCCCCTTCTGACAGCTTTCTTTAGTTGGAATAATTAAATTGTGCTTGCAAGTTGCGCAACGTCTTTGCCCCTTACGCGGCGGCTTGGCCGGGATCATCATCGCCCGAACGACAAGGGGTCCCGGCCGTTGTGGTTCTTAGCCAGAAAGCCGGCCATCGATAGGGCGATCTCGCGCTCCTCGTCCGCGGGCACGATCCGGACCTCGACCGCCGCCCTCTGGACTCCGATGTGTTCCTCGCAGCGGTCGTTGGCAGCCTCGTCAAGCGTCACGTTGGCGAAGGCTAGACCGCGGCAGACGGCGGCCCGAACCTGCGCCGAGTGCTCGCCGATGCCGCCAGTGAAGACGAGGGCATCGAGCCCGCCGAGCGCCGCGATGAGGGAGCCCGCCTCGCGCACGATCCTGTAGGCGAACAGGTCGAGGGCCTCGCGCGCCTCCGGAGCCCCGCTAGCCTTAAGCACCCGCACGTCGTCGCTGATGCCGGAGACGCCAAGGAGGCCCGAGCGCTCATTCAAGAGTTCGGCCACCGCGTCGGGGGTGAGGCCATGCTCCCGGATCAGGTGCAGCACCAAGCCCGGGTCGACCGCGCCGCTGCGGGTGCCCATCATCAGTCCGTCGAGCGTCGTGAAGCCCATCGTGGTGGCGACGCTGCGCCCGTCCCGGATCGCGCACAGGCTGGCCCCGTGTCCAAGATGGGCCGCCAGGACCCGGCCATGCGGAAACGTCCGGGCGACGTGGGCGTAGGACAGGCCGTGGAAGCCGAACCGCACGAGTCCCACGTCGATGAGGGCGCGCGGCAGCGGGTAGAGCTGCGCGAGCCTGTCCTGCGTCCGATGGAAGGCCGTGTCGAAGCAGGCGACCTGTGGCAGGTGCGGCCACGTCTCCGCGACCGCCCGGATGCAGGCCAGCGCCTGCGGCTGGTGCGCCGGCGCCAGCGGCACGAGCTGCTCCAGCGCCGCCATCACCTCCGCGTCGAGGCGCACCCGCGCCGCGTGGCGCAGGCCGCCATGGACGACGCGATGCGCCGCCGCGGTCGGGGCCGCGGGCAGCCGCGCGAACAGCCAGCGGGCGACGGTCGCATGGTCGTCTTCCGGGGGACGCTCGCCCTCCTGAGAGGCGCCGTCGACGGTGAGGTTCGGCTCATGCCCGATCCCGGCCACGTGCGCCCGCCAGGCCGGTGCGTCTGCCCCTGACCGGAACAGGGCACAGCGCAGGCTGGAGGAGCCGGCGTTGAGGACGAGGATCATCGCCCGGCCTCAGGCGATGATGGTCCAGTCGTCCACGGTCTCGCCCGGCCGGAGCTCCCCCGTGCCGGCTTCGGCCGGGCCGCACTGCATGATGTCGCCCTCGATGCGGCGGCGGTCGGGATGCTCGTGGGCATACCGCTCCGGCCAAGCCCAATCCCGCACCTCCGGCAGGTCGTCACCCGTCTGGCAGACGTACTCGCGGTGGCGGGCCAACGCGTCCCGGAGTGCCTGCTCGGCATGCTCGGCCCGCGTTCGCAACCCCGCGACGGCGCGCAGGGCGGCCTGCGCGAGGTGGAAGCGGTCGAGCCGGTTCAGCACGCAAATGTCGAAGGGCGTGGTGGTCGTGCCCTCCTCGATGAAGCCATGCACGTGGAAGTTGCCGTGGTTCGTGCGCTTGTAGGTCAGCCGATGGATGAGCCAGGGATAGCCGTGGTAGGCGAACACCACCGGCCGGTCGCGGGTGAACAGGCTGTCGAAGGTCGGGTCGTCGAGCCCGTGCGGGTGTGTCTCGCGCGCCGGGAGGGTCATCAGGTCGACGACGTTCACCACCCGGACACGCAGCTCCGGGACGTGGTGGCTTAGCCAGTGGACCGCCGCGAGCGTCTCTTGGGTCGGCACGTCGCCGGCACAGGCCATCACTACGTCGGGCTCGTCCTCGCCCTCGTTCGAGGCCCAGTCCCAGATCCCGGCACCGGCCGCGCAGTGCCTCGCAGCCTCGTCCAGGTTCAGCCACTGCAGCGCCGGCTGCTTGCCGGCCACGACGACGTTGATGCGGTCGTAGGTCCGCAGGCAGTGGTCCATGGCGCAGAGCAGGGTGTTCGCGTCCGGGGGCAGGTAGATCCGGGCCGTGTCGCCGCGCTTGTTCGCGACGAAGTCGATGAAGCCGGGATCCTGGTGGCTGAAGCCGTTGTGGTCCTGCCGCCAGACGTGGGACGAGAGCAGGATGTTAAGGGACGGCACCGGCCGACGCCAGGGCAGGTCGCGCGAGGACTTCAGCCACTTGGCGTGCTGGTTCACCATCGAGTCGACCACGTGCACGAAGGCCTCGTAGGTGGCGAACAGGCCGTGCCGGCCGGTTAGGACGTATCCTTCGAGCCAGCCCTCGCAGAGGTGCTCGCTCAGGATCTCCATGACGCGCCCATCCCGGGCGAGGTGGTCGTCGCCCGGCAGTACCGCCTCCTGCCACGCGCGGCCCGTCACCTCGAACACCGCGTCGAGCCGGTTCGAGGCAGTCTCGTCGGGGCCCATGATGCGGAAGTTGCGTGCCTCCGCGTTGAGGGTGAGCGTGTCCCGCAGGTACGCCCCGAGCGCGCGGGTGGCCTCGAACTTGGTGCGGCCGGGCTCTGGCACGGCGACGGCGAAGCGCCGGAGGTCCGGCAGGCGCAAGGGAGCGCTCTGGTGCGCGTTGGCGTGCGGGTTGGCCGAGAGGCGACGCTGTCCCTTCGGCGGCAGCGCGGCGAGGTCATGCACGAGCGAGCCGTCCTCCGCGAACAGTTCTTCGGGGCGGTAGGAGCGCATCCAGGCTTCCAGGATGGCGAGATGCGCCGGGTTTTCCCGCGTGGCCGCCACGGGCACCTGATGCGAGCGCCACGTCCCCTCGACCGGATTGCCGTCGACGGTCTTCGGTCCCGTCCATCCCTTGGGGCTGCGCAGCACGATCATGGGCCAGCGCGGTCGCCCGGCCTCGCTTCGGCCGGCGCGCCTCCGGATCTCTGCGACGGCGTCGAAGGCCGCGTCGAGGGCCGTGGCCATGGCTTGGTGCATCGGGGCCGGCTCGTCCCCCTCGACGAAGGTCGGCTCGTAGCCGTAGCCGACGAGAAGGCTCCGCAGCTCCTCCGGCGGCATGCGGGCGAGGACGGTCGGGTTGGCGATCTTGTAGCCGTTGAGGTGCAGGATCGGCAGGACCGTCCCGTCATGGCGGGCGTCGAGGAACTTGTTCGAGTGCCAGGCCGCCGCGAGCGGGCCCGTCTCGGCCTCGCCGTCGCCCACGACGCAGGCGACCGTCAGGCCTGGGTTGTCGAGGGCCGCACCGAAGGCGTGCGCCAGGGAATAGCCGAGTTCCCCGCCCTCGTGGATCGAGCCGGGCAGTTCGGGCGAGGCGTGGCTCGGGATGCCGCCTGGGAACGAGAACTGCCGGAACAGTCGGCCCATCCCCTCCGCGTCGCGCGCCACGTCCGGATAGATCTCGCCGTAGGTGCCCTCCAGGTACTCGTTGGCCACGAGCCCTGGCGCGCCGTGCCCGGGCCCCCAGACCGCGATCATGTCGAGGTCGCGCTGGCTGATGACCCGGTTCAGGTGGGCATAGATGAAGTTGAGGCCGGGCGTCGTGCCCCAGTGCCCGAGGAGCCTCGGCTTGACGTGCTCGGGCTTGAGCGGCTCGCGCAGCAGCGGGTTCCCCATGAGGTAGATCTGCCCGACCGACAGGTAATTCGCGGCGCGCCAGTAGGCGTCGATGCGCTTGAGGCTGTCCGGTCCGAGCGGCCCGGGCACGAACGCCGGTGCGCGTCCGTCGCCCCGACGACCGCCTTCGTGGCGCTCCCTCGTTCCAAGCGTCGCGTCCATGTCGGCCTCCCGGCGGAGCTGGTCTCGGCGTCGACCGTGCCGGCGGACGGGGCAGGCGGCGTTGAGGTGGATCAAGGCGCCCTCGGGGCGCGCCGCCAGGATGGCTCCCGTCAGAACGGCAGGAGCGAACGATGACCCTGGTGCTTCGAACCACCTACATCCAGACGGTGCGCCGCGTGCGGGTGCCGGTCAGGCTGGCGCCGCGAAACGACGCGGGCCAACGGGTGGTCGCGGACGGCTACCGCTACCGGAGCATCGGGAGCCTGCAGGCCCTGGCCCTGGCCATCGTGGCGTCGGCGGCGACGCCGGCGCTGCTTTGGCTGGTCCTCTGAGCATCACACCCAAACGAGGAGACGGGCGATGGACGACATCACCGTGCACCGGCACGTGCTCGACGAGCTGGAATACGCCCCAATGATCGACGCGGCGCAGATCGGCGTCACCGTCGAGAACGGCATCGTGACCCTGACCGGCCATGTCCGGAACTACGCGGAGAAGAGCATCGCCGAGCGCGTCGTACTCCGGGTCCGTGGCGTCCGGGGCGTGGTCGAGCGGATCGAGGTTCGTTACCCCGACAACCCCAGCATCGGCGACGAGGCCCTGGCCGAGCGCTGCGCCCGGGTGCTCGAATGGGACGTCCGCATCCCAGAGGGCTCGGTCACGCTGAAGGTCGCGAAGGGCTGCGTCACGCTCGAAGGGTGCGTGCCGTACTACCACCAGAAGGCGGCTGTCGATAAGGCCCTGCGCCGTCTCGCCGGCGTCACCGACATCGTCAACAGCATCGCCGTGAAGCCGCCGGCCCAGGCCGCCGAGGTCAAGTCCCGCATCCTCGCGGCTCTAAGGCGGAGCGCCCGGGACCCGGACACCATCCAGGTCCTGGTCGACGGCGACAGGGTGACCCTCGACGGCTGCGTCGAAGTCTGGCGCGAGCGCGAGCTCGCCGAGCGCGCCGCCTGGGCCGCGCCGGGCGTGCGCGCCGTCGAGGACCGACTGACGCTCGCCTGCTGAGGTTCGTCGATGCTGGCGATGGTGCTGCAGGGGGTCGGCGCCCCCCTGGTGCCCGAGGAGCGGCCGGCCCCGGAGCCCGGACCCGGCGAGGTCCGGATCCGGGCTCCGGGGCCTGCGCCGTCTGCCGCACGGACCTTCACGTCATCGACGGAGACCTGCCCCAGGCTGTCTACCCCATCGTCCCGGGCCATGAGGTCGTCGGCATTGTGGAAGCGGCCGGCGCGGGCGTAACGGCGCCGCTTCCTGGCAGCCGAGTCGGCGTGCCCTGGCTGGGACACACTTGCGGCCACTGCACCTACTGCAAGACCGACCGGGAGAACCTCTGCGACGCCCCCGGCTTCACCGGCTGCACGCGCGACGGCGGCTTCGCGAGCCACCTCGTGGCCGAGGCGGCCTTCATCATTCCGCTCGACCCGAGCCTGGACCCCGTCGCGACGGCACCGCTCCTCTGCGCCGGGCTGATCGGCTGGCGCACCCTGCAGATGGCCGGGGATGCCCTGAGCATCGGGCTCTACGGCTTCGGGGCGGCCGCCCACATCGTCGCCCAGGTCGGCCGCTGGCAGGGACGGCGCGTATTCGCGCTCACCCGCCCCGGCGACCGGGAGGCGCAGGAGTTCGCCCGCTCGCTCGGGGCGGTTTGGGCCGGGGGCTCGGACGAGGCGCCGCCCGAGCGGCTCGACGCCGCCCTCGTCTTCGCGCCCGACGGGAGCTTGGTGCCGGCGGCCCTCAGGGCCGTGCGCAATGACGGCTGGGTGGTCTGCGGCGGCATCCACATGAGCGACATCCCGGCCTTCCCCTACGACCTGCTCTGGGGCGAGCGGTCCGTGCGCTCGGTGGCCAACCTCACCCGCGAGGACGCCCGTACCTTCTTCGAGACCGCGCCGCAGGCAGGCATCGTCACCCGCACGCGCACCTACCGGCTCGCGCAGGCCAACGAGGCTATTGGGGCCCACCGCTCCGGAATTCTGCATGGCGCGGCCGTGCTCGTGCCCTGATGGCCGAGGTCAGCCGGGGCCCTCGCTCGCGTCCACTCCAGGAGCCTTGGACCGGCCGTGCCGGTTCGCTCAGAGTATTCGCACCAAAGGAGGCCATGGGTTTCGGTGTTGCCCGCGTTCGCGACGAGCCCTCGGGTTGAGCCACGTCAATGCGGGCGGGTCACGGACGGCCCTCCATGCCGCGGCGTTCGCCATGGAGGGTCGGCACGATGAACCCGCTGGCGCGGAAGCTGGAGCACTTCACCCGGTTGACGGCCGCAGACAAGGCGGTCCTCGACGACCTCGCGGCCCTCCCGCATCGAACCTATGCGCCGCACACGGACATCGTTCGAGAGGGCGAGCCGCCCAGGGTCATGCGCCTGATCCTCTCGGGCTGGGCCTGCCACTACAAGATGCTGGAAGACGGCCGGCGGCAGATCGTCGGGTTCGTCCTCCCCGGCGACTTGTGCGACCTGAACGTCCCGATCCTGCGTGCCATGGACCACGCGCTCGCGGCCATCACGGCCGTGAGCTTGGTGGAGGTCTCGACGGATACGCTCGGCGCCATGACGCTGAACCATCCGCGCCTGCTTCGGGGCCTCTGGTGGGAGACGCTGGTCAGGGAGGAGATCCTGCGCGAATGGACGCTGAACCTGGGGCAGCGGGACTCGCTGGAACGCACGGCCCATCTCCTCTGCGAACTTTTCGTACGCCTGGAATGCGTCGGGTTGGCTGACGGCCCGAAGTGTCCGTGGCCGCTCACCCAAACCGAGCTCGCCGACACCCTCGGCATCTCGACCGCCCACACCAACCGGGTCCTCCAGGAGCTGCGCACGCGAGGGCTGATCATCCTGAGGAACAGGACGCTGACCATCCCGGACCTCAAGGCGCTCCAGCGCGTCGCCCTGTTCAACCCGAACTACCTGCACCTAGAGCGCGAGGTCGCGTGAGGGCGCCCGAGGTTCCCGTTCGCCCTCACCGAAGGCTGGGGACCAGCCGGTAGCTCACCCTGCGCGTGTAGTCCCCGTACCCGGCAAAGTCGTTCCTCGGCGAGGCTGGCCGGGTTGCCCATCCAACCCTTAGTCCCTGCCCGGGCGAGAGCTCCACGGTCGCGCCCGAGCCGCCCCTAGGCCGGCCCAGCGACTTGATTCCCCGGCGCGGGCGGCGCCGGGTCCGTCAGCGCCTCCAGGCCAGTATGCGGCGCAGGACCGCGTCGTGCCACAGGTAATGGTGCGCCAGCGCGGCCGCGGAATGGAAGAGGGCAAGGGCCATCAGCAGGTGGGCGGCGAGGCCGTGCCAGCGCGTCAGCGGTTTCCGCCATTCCGGATCACCGAGCTTGGGCAGGTCGACGGGTCCGATCAGGTGGACGCCGCGCACGAAGGCGTTCGCGATGCCGAGGGCAACGATGAGCAGCAGCAGCAGGTACAGCGCCGCGTGGGTGCCCTTGGCCACGCGGTGCAGCGGCCCGGCATCCTCGATGGGCAGCCTGCGGCCGCCCGTTCGGCGCCACGCCATGAACGCGACGAGCACGACGGCGAGGACAAGTCCGAGGTCGAAATGCGCCGACCATACCCCCGAGCGCAAAACTCCCTTCGGCAGGAGGTCTTCCAGGAAGGTCCCGATCAACCAGAGCACGGTCACGAGGGCGGCTGTCAGCCAGTGCAGGGTGACGGTGCCACGGTCATAGCTGGGTTCTGTCGGTCGCATCGAGCGTTTGCCTTCGTCACGGGAATGGGACCGGCTCACCGGCGGAGCCAGACGGTGACGAGGCTCGCCACGAGGGCAGCGAGCCCGCAGGTCTCCCCGACGCGGCCGAACCCTGCCGCGGAAAGGGCGGCGACGGCTCCGGCCACCACGAGGACGATCCCGAGGACAAGCAGCCGGTCGATCAGCCAGTTCATGGTCATGGACCGGTTCGAGCCTCCGCGCCGCCGGCGTCCGCCGCCGCACGGGGCAGCGCCCGCTCGCCCTTGCCGCTAAGGAACCACAGGCCGGCCGTCTCGATGTCGCTCCCGCCGCGCATCCTCGGCCTGACGAGCCCCCGCGCGAGCAACGAGCGGATGGTGCGCATTTCCCAAGGGGCGAGCGAGACCAGGGGGCCGTCGCGATGCAGGCGCAGCAACATCGCCCGTTGCCCGGGGGTCAGGGCGCGCCAGCCGGCAGGTCTCCCTCGCGCTCTCATCTTGAATTAGAATTAGTGTAATCTACTCGGATTGCGCAAGTCGTTCCCCGGACAAATGGCGAGGCGGCGGGGCGGCCACCCCCGCCCGGCCGAAGGCGATGGTGGTGCTCACATGAGGGGATTTTCGGGGCTAATCCGGAGAATGCTCGGCGGGCATCCATGGCGGCCGCGCGCCTACCGCATGGTCCGCGACAGCGAGATCGAGCCCGGTGCCACTGCGGGAACCGTGGTCTACGAGCTGGCCGGATGGGATGTCGGCTGCGCGGCCGCCGATACCCAGGCGCTGGGGACGGAATGCCTCAGCGTGACGTTGAAGCCCGACGGATCGCCCCCGTTCTTCGTCGTCCCAGTACGGGACCTGTCCGCCTGCGCGAGGCCGGCGTCCCGTTGAGATGGATCAAGGCTTTGGCCGCCGCCGCGCGCAGGATCTCTCCGGCAAGCCGGTGAGCCCGGCAGCGGGAGGCGGTCATGAAGATCTCCAACGTCATGGTCTCGGTCGACCTCGGGGCCGCGGCCGCGGACCGGGTCCAGCTGGCGGCCGGCCTCGCGGAGCGGTTCGAGGCCAGGCTGATTGGGGTCGCCGCGCGCCCGGTCCTGGCCCCCATGCCGGTCGGCGACATGCTGGAGGTCGAGCGGGTCTGGGCCATCGAGGAGCGCCTGGCGGCCGAGCAGCTCGCGGAAGCCAAGGCCCTGTTCGAGCGCGAGGCCGGGGCCGCGGAGGGGACGGCCTGGCGCTCGGCGCCGGCCCAGCCCCTGGCCTACCTCGTCGGGCAGGCGCGGGCCGCCGACGTCGTGGTGGTCGGCCGGCAGGGGCCGGCAGACGGCGACCCGGGCCCGATGGGCGTCGCGGCCGGGGCGCTCCTGATGGAGGTCGGGCGGCCGGTGCTGGTCGCGCCGCCCGGCATCGAACGCCTCGCGGCAAAGCGGGTCGTGGTGGCCTGGAAGGACACGCGCGAGGCGCGCCGCGCAGTCCACGACGCGCTGCCGTTCCTGACCCGGGCCGACGAGGTCCTCGTCGCGGTGGTTGGCCCCGATGCCGACCGGGAGGGCGCCGAGGACGTGGCCGCCTATCTCTCCGACCATTCTGTGGCTGTCACCACGCACCTGCTGCGGAGCCCGGAGGTCAGCGCCGCGGACGAGATCCTCCGGTTCGCCGGTCGCGAGGAGGCGGACCTCGTCGTGATGGGAGCCTACGGGCACAGCCGCCTACGCGAGTGGATCTTCGGGGGTGCAACCCGTGACGTCCTGCAGACCACGCCCGTCTGCTGCCTGATGAGCCACTGATGCGTCCGGCAGCCCTCAACCTGATCGGCGCCCTCACGCTTCTGTCGAACCTGATGGCCGGCCCCGCCACTGCCTGGGACCGGCAGGTGAAGCAAGGCGAGACGCTCGCCCGGACCAACTGCGCCCGGTGCCACGCGGTGGGGCGCGTCGGAGGAAGTCCACTGCTCGCGGCGCCGCCCTTCCGTGAGTTGCACATGCGCTACCCCGTCGAGGATCTCGGCGAGGCGCTCGCCGAGGGCATCCGCACCGGACACCCCAGCATGCCCGAGTTCCGGTTCGACCCGGACCAGGTCGAGGCCCTGATCGCCTACCTGAAGACCCTGGAACGCTGAGCGAGGAGATCCCCGATGTTCCTGCGCTGCCTCCTCGTCCCGACCGCGCCCGGTCTCGACGCCACGCGCCGGCTCGACGCCGCCCTGCGCCTGGGCCGGCGCCTGCGGGCCCACATCGGCGTCGCCTTCATGGCGCCGGGCCCCGAGCACGTCATGGCCAGCATGGCGAGCCTCGTGCCGATGGACTGCGCGACCATCGAGGCCATCGCGCGGGGCGTGCGCGAGGCCGCGGCCGAGGGCAAGGCAGCCCTGGAAACCTGGTGCGAGCGCGAGGGTGTGGCGTTCATGCCGGAGGGCGACCGGCTCGACGCTACTTTCGTGACCTGGACCGAGCTCTCTGGCGAGGTCGAGCCTCTGCTCACCCTCGCCGGCCGGATCAACGACCTCGTCATCGTCGACCGCCCGAACCCGGATGAGCCCTTCACCGGCCGCGCGCTCGACACTGCCCTGTTCTCGGTCGGGCGCCCGACGCTCATGGTCGGTGAGAGCGTGCCCTACGACCTGCTCGACCACGTCGTGGTCGCCTGGAACGGCAGCCTGGAGGCGACGCGCCTGATCGGCCAGTCCATCACGCTGCTGCACGAGGCCGCCAGGGTCACTGTCGTGCATGCGCGCACCGATCGCTTCGAGGAGGCGCGGGCGGCCGACCTGTGCGCCTACCTGCGCTGGCACGGCATCGTGGCGGAGGCCGCCACCCTGGAGGTCGAGGATGGGACTTCGGTCGGCGCGGCCATCCTGGCCGAGGCGGGGCTGCGGAACGCCTCGATGCTGGCGCTCGGCGCCTACACCCACAGCCGCGTGCGCGAGTTCCTGCTCGGCGGCGTCACCCGCCATGTCATCGAGCACGCGCACATCCCAATGCTCATGGCCCACTGACCGACCGTGAGTGCAAGGAGGCGGAGCCGACGGACGCTCTAGCCCAGGCCTGTGCCTCCACTCGCCGCTGCAGGTCGTGGCAGTGCATATGCGGGGGCGCCGTGCCGCAGTCCAAGCTGCAGGTCTGGTGGGGCTTGCAGAACCACCGCAGGGTTCCGCTCTTCAGGCAGGAGCCGGAGCAGTGACGATGGGGCGCGTTTGCCGGCTCAACAAAGGTTCCTCTCGAATCGGGTGAGCCCGGCCTCGACTGTGCATGGATAGCCGATGCGCTCGCCATGACCGCGGCGAGGCCCAGTTGGGCAGCGCGTGCCGCGGCTGTACGCGCGACGGCGGACATCAGTGGCTCATCAGGCAACAGATAGGGGCATATGCCAGAAGGTCGCGAGTGACGCCGCCGAAGGCCCATTCGCGGAGCCGACCGTGGCCGTAGGCACCCGCGACGAGCAGGTCGGCGGCCTGCTCGGAAGCGGCGTCCACGAGGGCCTCGGAGGCTGCGGAGCCGCAAGCGTCCTTCCGGACGGACGTGGCGTAGACGTCGTGGACCTGCAGCAACCCGACGATGTCCTGCGGATCGGCCGCGCCGTCCCCGTCGTCGACGGAGATCACGACGACCTGGGACGCCCGCTTGAGGAAGGGCAGCGCGTCCCAGACCGCCCGGCGCGCCTCACGGGTGTCCTTCCAGCCCACTGCGACACGCTTGGCGTCGAGGTGGTCGACCTCGGGCGGCACCACCAGGACCGGCTGCCCGAGACGCATGACGAGGTCCCCCGGGTCGACCGAGAACAGCATGGTCCCGGGCTCGGTCTTGCGCCCGACCACGACAAGGTCGGCGGCGGCGGCCTGCGCGACGAGGAAGGGCAGCGGGAGCTCGATGTTGGAGCGCCACTCGACGCGGCTGCGATTGCCGGCCGCCTCCTCGAAGGCGGCGTGCGCCTGCCTGAGGTCATTCAGCACGGTCTCGTTCGAGGCGGTCAGCGCGTAGGCGCTCGCCGGCGTCGGTCCCACCGGCGGCACGGCGTAGGCCGGCGTTTCGGCCGCCACGCCGATCAGGCGGGCGCGGAACTCGTCGGCGAGGTGGCCGGCCAGGCGCACGCGGTCGCGCGCCTCCGTCGTCAGGTCCATCGCCACCATGATGCTGGCAAAGGTCATGGGAGGTCTCCGGCCGGCAGGCAAAGACGGGGTTGGGAATGCTTGATGGGTATGGTCCGGGACCACACCCATCCGGCGGGGCTCAGCCCAGCGTGAGGTGGTCCTCGACGGCGCGCACGCCCGGGGCCGACCACGCGGCATTCTCGGCGAGCTCGCGCTCGTACCAGGCGTTCACCTTGCCCTCCAGGACGACCTTGGCGTCCTTCACCGTCACCTTGATGGCGTCGGCCTCAAGCTCGGCGTTGCGCTTGAGCGCCGCCATGATCTTCGAGCGCACGTCGGGCACGCTCGCCTTCGGGGTCACCTCGATGGTGTTCATGATGCCGGCGACCCCTGCGAGGCGCCGGATCGCGCGGTAGGCCTCCTCCCGCTGGTACTGCCAGTCGACCTTGCCGGAGAGCGTCACCCAGCCGTTCTGGACCTTCACCTGCACGGCGCCCTTGGGCACGGTCACCGACCAGTCGAGCATCTGCACCGCGCGCTGGGCGATGTCCTCGTCGCGCGGCGGTGTCTCGCCGCCGAAGCGGACCTGGATCTCCTCCACCACCCCGCGCACGCCGCGCACCTTCTGGGCGGCCTTCTCGGCGGCGACGCGCTCGGTGTAGCTGCCGACGTGGCCGGTGAGCGTGACGATGCCGTTTTCCACGGCGACGCCGATGTGGGCGGCGTCGATGCTCGGGTCGAAGTCGAGCTCGTCGATGACGTTCTGGCGAATCAGCTTGTCGCCCATGGTCCGTCTCCTCGATGAGGCCCAGGTCGTACCTGGCCGGAGCCGACGCTAGGCGCGGCAGGCCGTCGGACATTGATCCAGCGCAAGCTCCTCTCCGGCCGCGATCCTACCCAGCATCGGGCAAGTCCGCGGGCAGCCCGGGACGGCGCAGGAGGCGGCCACGGCCGAGACCATGTCCCGGGCATCGAACAGCCGGTCGAACACGGGCACGTCCGCGAAGGCGCCCGGCACCCGGGCGTTGCCGGCGATCAGGGCGAAGGGGATGCCGCGCCGGCGCAGTGCGCAGGCGAGCGGAAAGCCAGGACCCCAGTTGAGGTCGACGCTCACCACCGCGAAGTCCGGGGGGCTTCGGTCTAGGCTCGCAGCGGCATCCTCGCAGGTGCCGTAGGGGCCGCTGACGGCGCAGCCGGCGCCAGTGAGCACGTCCTCCAGCCACATGCCCGGCAGCGCCTGAGGCTCGGCCACCAGGACGGTGGGTTGCCTCTCTCCGCCACATGCCTGCATCGCACGATTCCCGTTCCCGGTTGCGGTGCATGAAGAATGGACCGGGCGAGCCAAGCCGCCTTGCGCTGGATCAAGGGAGCGCGGCGGTGGCCAACATGGCGAGGACGGCGAGCAGCATGCAGGCCGTGGCGGTCCAGCCGAGCAGCCTGAGCGGACCGCGCACCGCGAAGGCGCCCATGATGTCGGCGCGCGCCGCCGCCAGCATCATTACGGCCATGACGGGGACCGCGATGACGCCGTTGACGACCGCACTCCAGTAGAGCGCGCGGATCGGGTCGACGGCACCCAGGCTGATGACCATGCCCACCAGCGTGGCGAGCGCCACCGTGCCGTAGAAGGCCCGCGCCTCCAGGAGGCGGCGGCCGAAGCCCACGGGCCAGCGCCGCGCCTCGCCGACCGCGTAGGCCGCCGAGCCCGCGAGCACCGGGACCGCCAGCAGCCCGGTCCCGACGATGCCGAGGGCGAAGACCGTGGCGGAGAAGGGGCCGGCCAGCGGGCGCAGCGCTTCCGCGGCCTGCGCCGAGGTCTGGATGTCGGTGATGCCGCGCGGGTGAAGAACCGCCGCGGTCGTGACCATGATGGCGAGCGCCACCAAGTTCGAGAAGGCCATGCCGACGAGGGTATCGACCTCGATGCGGTGGAGCGCGGCTCCGCCCTGCTCGGGCGCGTGCAGGAGGTCGCGCCGGCGTGGGTAGGCGTGCAGGTCCTCGGCCTCCTCGGCTGCCTGCCAGAAGAACAAGTAGGGGCTGATCGTGGTCCCGAAGAGGGCCACCAGCGTGGTCAGGCCGCCACCGCTGAGGTCGAGCTGCGGAACGGCCAGGGCCAGCCCGAGGTCCCACCAGGAGACGCGAGCGAAGATCACCACGCCCAGATAGGCGAACAGGCTCAGCGTCAGCCACTTCAGGACGGCGACGTAGCGGGTGTACTGCAGCACGAGCTGCATGAAGGCGCAGATGCCGGCGAACAGCACGACATAGAGCCAGCGCGGGCCCGGCAGCAGCAGGTTCAGGGCGTCCGCCATGGCGCCGAGGTCGGCCCCGAGGTTGAGGATGTTGGCCACCAGCAGGAGCAGGACGACGGACTGCAGCAGGCCATTCGGGTAGTGCTCGCGCAGTACGCCCGCGATGCCGTGGCCGGTGGTGCGCCCGATCCGGGCCGAGACCATCTGCACGGCCGCCATCAGCGGCAGGGTGTAGAGCATGGTCCAGCTGAGGCCGTAGCCGAGCTGGGCCCCGGCCTGGCCGTAGGTCGCGATGCCGCTGGGGTCATCGTCCGAGGCACCCGTGATCAAGCCGGGGCCGAGGACCCTCAGCAGGCGCGGCTTCGACGGCCCGACGGCGGGGCTCGGAACCTCCGGGTCGTCGGCCTTCTCGGCCGCGGGGAGGTGAGCGGTGCTCATGCGGCCGACTTCGACGGCGCAGCCTCCGCTCCGGGCCGGACCGTGCGCGCCACTCGCAGGGCGGCGGCGAGGTCGTCGCGGTCGGTGCCGTAGCGGTGGCACAGGTCTTCCAGCCACCGGGGCGGGGCGGCATCGATGTCCGGGATGTCGGAGAACGGGACGTGGTACATCCCGTCGAGGGCCTCGATCCCGTAGCCGGTGACCGCCCATTGCCGCCCCTGCCAGTGCACGGGTTCGGTGAGTTCGTGGCTCATCCCCACCTCCTCAGGCGGCGTGCTGGCTGAGTTCGACGACCTCGCAGGTGTCGGCCCGCAGTCGCCAATCGACGACGCCGTCGGCCTCGCAGAGCATCGCCTTGGCCGCGTAAGCGGCTGCGACGTCCGAGCGGGCGTGGACCACCGCCTGCCGCTGCAGGATGCGATGGTCGTGGCCGGTGTCGTCCAGGACGGTTTTATGGAAGGTGACGAGATACTCGTGCATGGTTCGCCTCCGCTTGCTGGTTGGGGCGAAACCTGGGGCCGGCCGGGGTGGCCGGCCTTGATCCAGCGCAAGGCCACCGGCGCTCAGGTGCCGGTCGCCGGCGGGAAGAGGCGCTCGCGGCCGGGCTCGCCGTCCGCCGGACGGTGGGCCTTCGCGGCGCGGTGGGCGCGTGCCTTGCCGTGCATCGGCCAGTAGCGCTCCATGGCGAGGTAGGTGAACGAGGCCGACCAGCCGATCAGGAGCAGGCCGTTTAGCGCCTCGACGCCGGTCAACAGCCGGGCATGGCCGACCGGCGCGTGGTCGCCGTAGCCGAGCGAGGAGTAGGCCACCACCGAGACGAAGAGGCAGTCCTCGAAGCTCTCGATGGGCACGCCCGAGAAGGCACCGAGCCCGAGCCGCAGGACGAGGAGCCAGTAGGCGGCGGCGTAGATCCAGACCGCCACCGTATGCCCGACGAAGGCGGCGAGCACCACGGCGACGATGCGCCAGCGCGGCGGCACGGGCAACTCGGCGAGGTGCTCCGAGGTGAGGCGGAGCGTCTCGTAAAGCACCAGGATGGTGACCGCGACGAGCACGACGCTGGCGGCCAGGACGACGAGCATGGTTCCGGTCCGAGGAAGGAGCCTGTGGTGAACCTGCCAAAGCGTCCGGGAGCCGCCTTGACCTGCCTCAAGGCCGCGGGATGCCCGCCCGTCACGCCGTGATCCAGATCAAGGCGGACCTCCATCCGATGCCGTCCCCTGCCGGCCGGCGACCCTGTCGCGCGCCCCGAGCCAGGAGGCGGTCATGGCGGACATCCACGTAGCCGAGGGTCTCTGGACCACAGGCATGCTGCCCGAGGGCGTACTGGAGCGCTGGCTTGTCGCGGACGGAACAACTGTGCGGGCCGGCGAGGCCGTGGCCGCCGTGCGCATCGGCGAGGCGTTGCACGACATCGTCTCCCCCGCCAGCGGCCGCCTGGAGGTGCTGGCGCCGGCGAGCGAGGTGGTCGACCCCGGCTGCATCATCGCCGAGGTCCACGCCTGAGTTCCCGCGGCGGGCAAGCGCCCGTCGGCGGCCGCGACGACAATGCCAATCGAACATGGTGGAGGCAGGTCATGTCCCAGGCACGTATGCGGGTCACGCCCTCTCCGGGCTGGGGCACGGACGAGATCCTCGTCGGCGCCCTCGAACACCTGGCCGGTACCGCGCTGGTGTTGGCCGCCTGGGTCCTGGTCTTCGCCGACCAAGGCCCGGCCGCCTTCTCGGCGCTGCTGCCGGGCTTGGTGATCCTCTCGCTCACGGGGATCAACCAATTTCGTTTCCGCCCGTCCTTCGAGCGCGCGGTCGCGCTCGCCGGGGCATGGACGGTCCTGGCGCCGTGGCTCCTCGGGTTCGCAGTTAACGACGCCGCGACCTGGGCGCACGTTACCGCGGGGGCCGTCGCCATAGGCGCCGCCCTGACCCGCCTCAGGATCGCGAGGGCTTCATGACCGCTCCCTCGCCACGGCGGTCCGGAACCCTCGCACTGGGCAGCCTGCTCGCTGCCTTCGTCGGCTCCCCGGTCATGGCCGGTGGGATCGAGGACCGCCGCGTTCGTGGCTGGACCATTGCCACGCAGCTCTGCAGCCAGTGCCACGTCATCGGCCGCGGGTCGCAGGCGGGCGAGTTTTCCGGCCCCGCCTTCCTGCGGGTCGCCAACATGCCTTCAACGACGGGGCCGGCCCTCGCGGTTTTCCTGCAGAGCCACCACGAACGGATGCCGAGCCTGCGCCCCGACCGCGATGAGATGGACGCGGTCATCGACTACATCCTCAGCCTGAAAGGGCCTTAGCCTCACGTCCGTGAGCCTGGGATATTTACGGAGCGGCCGTGATGAACGAGATGACGGTTCAGCCCACGGTCACGCTTCCGGCCCTGCAGGTATCCCTGGACGGCCTCGGGGCCGGGCAGGCCCTGCGCCTGACGAACGCGGATTGCGACCGCCTGTTCGGCGTCGACGACGCGCTCCTCGGCCGGGTACGGAACTTCGCGCTGGGCCACGGCTGCATCGTGGTCTGGGACGAGGAAGGTCTGACCTTCTGCCGGCAGCCTCATGCCACCTGCTGCAAGCCCCTCGGCTAGGCCACCGCGCCCATAGCGGAGACCCGTCGGCATGCTGCCCTATCCCGTGCTCCTGGCCGACATCGGCGGCACCTACGCCCGCTTCGCCATGCTCCCCGCGCCGGGAGCATGCCCCGGCCCGATCCGGAAGGTGCCGACAGCCGGCTTCCCCGGGCCCATCGCGGCCCTGCAAGCCTACCTCGACGGTCCGGGGACGCCGCGGCCGCGCTCCGCCTTCCTCGCCGTCGCGGGGCGCGTCGACGGGTACGCCACGCGCATGACCAACGCGCCCTGGCTGTTCGACCTCGGCGACATCGGCGTCGCCCTCGGGCTGGAGGCGGCGCGGCTGGTCAACGATTACGTGCCGCAGGCGGCCGCCTTGCACGTGCTCGACGAGGCGAACGCGGCCGACCTGGCGCGGATCGGGCCCGTCGCGGCCGGAAGGGGGCCCCGCCTCGTCCTCGGGGCAGGCACCGGCCTCGGCGCCGCGGCCCTGGTGCCGGCGGGCGACCGCCTCCTGGTCCAGACGACCGAGGCCGGCCATGTCGGCTTCGGCCCGTGCGAGCGCGACGAACTGCCGTGGCAGGCCCTGATGCCGGCGGAGGGGAGGCTTACCGCCGAAGCCCTGCTGTCCGGTCCCGGCCTCGCCAAGCTCGCGCGGGCGCTGGCGGCGGGGCGCGGCGTGGCCGCCTGGCAATCGCCGCCGAAGGTGCTCGAAGCGGCCAATGTCGGCGACCCGCTCGCGCGGGAGGCCGTCCGTCAGTTCGCGCGCCTGCTGGGCCGGTTCGCCGGCGACCTCGCCCTGATGTTCTCGGCGACGGGCGGGGTCTACCTGGCCGGCGGGATCGCGCCGCGTATCGTCGAGGCCCTGAAGGGGGAGGCGTTCCGGGACGCCTTCGAGGACAAGCCCCCGTTCAGCGAGGTGATGCAGGCCATCCCCCGCTTCGTGATCACGAGGCCCGAGCCGGCCATCGACGGCCTGGCGGCGCTCCTGCGCGCGGCGGACCGATTCCTGTTCCCCGGCCAGGACTGGCGGGCTTGAGGCAGATCAACGCCGACCGGCACGGGCGCTCGCATCCTGTTGTTGCCCGTTCCGGGTCGAGGGAGGCTCCCGTGTCAATTGCCAGCATCATGGTCGCGGTCGACGACGGGCGCCACGCCAGGACGCGGGTCCGTCTCGCCGCGGACCTGGCTCACCGCCTCGGCGCCCGCCTCGTCGGGGCCGCCGCCTGCATGCCCGACTACCCGCAGGGCTACGGCGAGACCGCCGTGCCCATGGGCATGGTCATCGAGGAGATCCGCCAAGCCGCCCTCGACAGGTGCGCAGCCGCCGAACAGGTCTTCCGCCATGGCTCCTGCCTGAACGACTGCGTCGAGTGGCGCTCCGACATCGCCGGTCCGGTCCCGTTCCTGGCAGGGCAGTCCCGGGCCGCGGACCTCGTCGTGGTCGGTCGCTACGCCGAGGACGAGGGCGTCAGGCCGGGCATGGCCGTCGACCTCGGCGACGCGCTCATGGGCCTGGGCCGCCCCGTCCTCGTGGTTTCGGCCGGCATCGAGCACCTGGAGGCTAGGCGCATCGTCGTCGGCTGGAAGAACACGCCGCAGACCCGCCGGGCGCTCTCGGACGCCTTGCCCCTGCTCAGGCGCGCGGAGGCGGTCCAGGTGCTTCGAATGACGGACGACGGGGACCGGGCGGAGGTGGACGACGTCGTCCGCTACCTCGCCCTGCACGACGTCAACGCCAGCGGGCATCTGGCGGCGCGCTCGGGCTGGAGCGTCGCCGAGGACCTGCAGAAGGCCGTCCGCGCGATCGACGGGGACCTTATCGTAACGGGCGGCTACGGCTACAGCCGCCTACGCGAGTGGTTCTTCGGCGGGGTCACGCGCGACCTGCTGAGCGAGACGACCGTCTGTTGCCTGATGTCCCACTGAGGAGGTCGCTACAGTCGTGACCACCCGGTCCTATAGGCGCGCGTCTGCTCTCGGTCGATGACCAGCCCTTCGAATGGCTGACGGCAAAGGTCAGCTCATGGCGCATTACTGACTGGTGCGTGTCGGGCGCACTCAGGCCGCCCGCCGCGGCGCCTCGGATTTCCGTTACAGATCCCCGAAGTAACGGGGGGGCTATCCGGCCAGGGTCGAGAAGGAGCCCGGACGCGTCCCGAGCATTCGACGCCCAGGGATCCAGTAACCCTCTCGCCAAGCGCAGCTGGACAGGGAGCCTGGACCCTGAATCTATAGGCCTCCTGAGAGAGGGAGGCGGACATGAGCCACGGGCATGCAGTGACGGGCGAGGTCGGTACCGGCCTGCTCAACGCCCTGCTCGCCGCCGACGGGGCCGCCAAGGCTGCCCTTGAGCGGGCCGCGTGGGACCGTGCCGAGGCCCGGTCGGAGGCAGCCGTCCACCGCCTCGGCCAGGCCCTCCTGGCCTCCCGCGCCCGTGAGGCCGAGCTCGCCCGCCAGCTCGCCGCCGCCCGCGCTGAGGTGGCCGGCCTGAGGATCCGGGCGTCCAAGGCGGAGGCCCGCCGGCCTGCCAGGCGCGCCTGAGAAATCGTCGGCGCCCCTCGCTTTTTCGCTTGCGGCTTTCCCGGTGCGCCTACGCGGGGCCGCAGAGAGACGCACATGGAACGCACGTCGGCCCCGCGCGGGCGCACGTCGGACAACCAAAAGGCCCGCAGGTCACCCCGGCGGGCCTCGTTGCTTTCGGGGGCTGGGGCGGCCTAGGCGACCCTGGCCTGCCTCGCCCTGACGCCCTCGACGTGCGCGAGCAGGTCGGCCATCGCGCGGTCCGCGGGCGTCCCCCGGTAGGGCCAGTGGAATGCGGGCGCGGACGCGTCCACATCGGCCGCCTGGGGATGTGTCACGGGCTCCGCGGACACGTCCGCGTCGTGGGAGCCAGGCAGCCCGGGGACGCGTCCGCGCCCGGCGGCGAGGGCCTCGGCCTGATGGGGGAGCGTCCGGGCGAGGACGGTCAGCTCGTCCGGCGAGAGGGAGTGCAGCCACGTCGCGACCGGCACCGGCAGGCCGGACAGGTCGACAGGGTCGCCGCCGGCGGTCAGGTGCCGGGCGTGCATGACGAGCGCGACGCCGACCGGGTGCGTCGCAGGGACGCCGGCGACAGTCGGCAGCCTCGGCGCGGGGACGGCCGCGGCAGCGTCGAGATATTCCTCGGCCGCGACGGCGGTGGGCAAGACGGGATCCGGCCGGACGCCCGCGACAGTCCGGAGGACCCAGCGGCCGCCCTCCCACACGAAGACCAGGGGCGCGAGGGCGACGGCGGCGAGGGCGGCGAACAGGCGGGCAAGGGAACGCATTGGAGATCTCCTGTCGGGGGCGACGCTTTGATGATCGCCTCGCCCCCGCAACCCACAATCACGCCGCCGCGGCCGCCGCGAGCAGGTCGGGCAGGTCGAGGCCGAACACCCTGAGCGCCAGCTCCGGGGGGAGCTGCTTGCGGTGCGTCCGGAGCGCCCGCAGCGCGTGCGAGGCGAGCACGGCATTCAGCGCCGGGAGGCCGGCGAGGATGTGCCCCCGGACCGTGCTGTTCCGGCCCCATCCGGACTTGTTGACGACCGAGGCCCGGTCCGCGTCGCGGGCGGTCAGGAGCCGGCAGCCCTCATGCGCCGCGGCCTGCACCTCCGGCAGGGCGGCCCGCTCGGCCTCGGGCTCGTACGGGATCTCCATCGCGCGCATCGCGCGGTCGATGTTGGCCTGCGCGCGCACGACGAGGTCGAGCAGGTGCTCGCTCTGGTAGCGCTCCAAGCCAGCCGGTCCCCTGGCGATGCGACGCTCCGCGAGCTCGACGTCGTCGCGCACGGCCCACGCCCACCCCTGCGTCCGCAGCGACTCGCGCGTGGCGGCGATGGCGCGCTCCGCGAGGGCGAGGTCCTCGGCCCTCCGGCGCTCCGCCGCGGCGGCCGCCTGGGCGCGCTCGCGAGCGACCCGCTCTCGGTGGGCGGCCAACCCCCGGGCGGCCGTGTTGAGGAGGACGGCCGCCTGCTCGCGGTCGTAGTCCGGCCCTTCCCAGAGGCAGGGCAGGCCGGACCTCATGCGATCGTGCGAGAACCCGATGGCCTTCAGGTGGCGCCCCTCGGGGCCGGCGAGCGCGTCGTCGTAGTCCTGCGACGGGGCCTCAGCCGTCCAGAGGCACTTCAGGACGCCCGACACGCGCAGCTCGCGCGGCGGCTGCCACTCCAGGCCCAGGCCCTCCGGCGGCCCCTGCCAGTCCCGCGTCGTCCTGTACAGCTCCGGCATCGCGTCCTCCCTGTGCTGTGCCGCGACTACGGCACATGACGAATGCTAGCACTCGCGGGGGCAGCCGCAAGATCTCGTTCAGTCCTGGTGTCAATTTTGGACCCCAACCGGATGCTCATTAAATGAGTAAATTCTGAGTGCTCCATGCTCATCCAGTCGTCCGCGTTAAGTTTGTGCCCTCAACTCCCCTTTCGTCATCTGACGAACGTGCTTGAATGCTTGGGCGCGGCGTCGCGCGTCGATTCGTGGAGGGGTCTATGCGGGTGTGGAGGGAGGTCGGCTCGGGCGTGACGGCGGCGCAAGTCCGCCGTGTCGTCGCGAGCACGGTGGGCGTCGGCGCCGTCGCGCGCCGGCTGGGCGTCGCGGAGTGCACGGCGCATCGCTGGGCCGGCCTGGCGGGCGTGAGCATCGTACCGCGGCCCCGAACGGAGCGCATGCCCGGGCGCCAGCTCGTGTCCGACGCCGCCGTGCGGGACGCCATGCTCGGCCCACTCTCGCTCCGCGCCGCCGTCGAGCGCGCGCCCTCCGCCGCCCGCTGGGCCCGGCGCCACGGCGTCGGACCCGGCTACCTCGCAGACGTGCTTTCGGGCCGCCGCCCGCCGGGCGCGAAGATCCTGTCGGCGCTCGGCATCGGCCGGGCCTACGTGAGGGGGCGCCCGTGACCGACCGCGACGCCGCCGTCCTGGCCGCCCTGCGCGCCGTCCCCGCGGGCGCGCTCCCGATGCACCTGGCGCCCGGCCTCGGGCTCGGGGTCAAGCAGGTCTCGACCGTCCTGCAGCGCCTGCGCATCGCCGGCCTCGTCCGGTTCGAGGCGCCCCGCTGGACCGCCATCGAGGAGCCCCGCCCGTGAGCCCTCCCCTGCTCGACGGCCTCGACGCTCTCGTCGGCGCCGCCCTGCGTGAGCGCCTCGTCGCCGCCCTGGCGGCCGCCCTGGCCGCCGCCGCCGGCGACCCCGCGCACCCCCTCGTCGCCCGCGTCCGCGCTGCCGGGCGAGGCGGCCGCCCCGGCGCCGCGCACCCCGATCCGCCGCGTCCCCGCACCCGCCCCGAGGTCCCATGACGACGCCCCCGCCGGACCCGCCGCGCCTGAGGCTCGTGCCGGGGCCGCCCCCGGGATCCCCGCCGCCGGCGCGGCCGCGGCCCCGCCCGCCATCATCGATCCTCGGGCCGGCCTCGTGCGAGCGCCGGTGGCGGCCGGCGGACCGGCGTCCGTGGCCGGACGCGGAGCGCTGGCCGCGCTGAGGCGAACGTCGGCGGCCGCGGCGGACGGCCCGCCCGAGACGCCGGAGCGGACCGTCCCAGCGAGGCCGGGCGTCCCGCCGTCCCGCCCGCAGGCCCGTCGGCCGGTGCCGCAGCTCGCGCCGCCGCCCCCTCGCCGTCGCCCTGGCGGCCGCCGAGGCGCGCGCTGCCCGCCGTCCCGCCGCCGTCCCGGGCGAGATGACCGCCGAGGACATCGCGTGGCTGCACGCGCTCCCCGACTACGAGCCCCCGGCCGCCCCGGCGCCGGCGCGCCGCCCCACGGACGGCGCTTGGCTCCGCGACCTGCTCATGCAGGCGAGGTGAGCATGGCCGCCGTCACCGCCCCCGCCTTCACCCGGCCGATCCGCCGCCGCATCCGGTGGGGCTACGGCCGCACGGTCATCCGGCCGGGCCACAGCGACCTGGCCGGGCTGCGCCGGTTCCCGGTCGAGACGTGGCACCCGATGAACGTCATCCTCGCGCCGCTCCCGGACCCGTGGCGCGAGGACCTCTACCTCTCCTCGCCCCTCCGCGACGCCACGCCGGCATGGGCCGCGCGCGTCACGGACGACGAGACCGGCGACCTCGTCGGCCTGCTCGTCGAGACGCCGCCCGGCGCCTGGCCCGCCCACGCCTGGCACCGGGGCGAGCTCGCCGCCGACGGCCACGCCGCGGGAGCCGGGGGCGGCCGCTACGCCGCCGTCGACCGGGAAGCGCGCCTCATCGTCGGCGAGTGCGCGGTGAGCCTGGACTCGGCCCTCGACGCGCTGTGCCGGACCGTGCGCCGCCGGCGCGAGACCCCCGAGGACCTCGCCGCGCTGGAGGGACTGCAATGACGCCCGCCGACCTCGCCCCCGCCGGCCGCCTGCTCTCGGGCAGCGACGAAGAGTGGAAGCGCCCGCTCGCCCGGATGCTCGGCGCCATGCACCCCGACGGCCCCCGCGAGAGCCTGGATCCCCGCGGCGTCGACCGCTGGGCGTCGGGCGCCCGCGAGATCCCCGGATGGGTCGGGCCCGCCGTCGCGCGCCTGCTCACGGACCTAGCGGACAGCCTGGAATTCGAGGCGGCCGCCGCTCGCGCCGTGGCGGTTAGGGTTGCCGCGGGTTGAACGAGCCTCATCGCATTTGACGCGATTCCCGACGGGTCGATTCACGCGCGCCTGCTACGCCGTCCCCGTCGAGAGCGAGGAGGGCGGCATGCCTGAGGATTACACGGTCGAATGGCCGAAGGTGCCCGGGGCTAAGTATATGCACCTCGCCGACATCGGCTGGGGCTGGTGGCGGCCCATGCCGGTCGTGCTCGAAGAACACAGCGATCCTTGGGCGCACCGGCTCTACGCGCAGAGCCGACTGCCACAGGCAGTGCATCCCGAGCGCCGCCCACGGCAGGGCCTCCTCGTCCTCAACCCGGACCCGGCCCTCGACCAGAGGGAGCGTGAGCTCGCGCTCATCCTCCGCATGCCCCGAGACCCGCCGGGTGAAGAGCACCGGCTCCGATACCGTTGCCTGTACCTCGACGACCGCCATCCCGACCCGGGGATGCCGTGGGAGGACTGGCTCGTCGATAACCGGCGTTGGATCGCCATACGGTCGGACTGGCGGGTCGTTCGCGCGACGACGACCCGCGCCGAGGCCATCCGACATGCCCTCCAACCGCACCGGAAGTGGGTGTCATCGCCGGCCCCGGAGCGGGAGGCCGAGCCCGAGGGCGAGGACCTGGTCGAGCTCGGGATCGTCGCCGAGGCTCATCTCGGGCGGGGCTAGCCCCTGTTCCGCGCCCGGGCGACCTCCTCCGGCACGGTGTCGCTCAGGGCCATCGCATCCACGATGTTCGAGAGCGACACCGGCCGGTAGCTCCAGACGTCGACGCCTACGTCGCAGGACTGCGTCGTGCCCGGCAGCGTGCCGTGCACGTGCCCGTACAGGTGCAGGCTGCCCCGGAACGCCCGCGGCCAGCTACGCATGGGATAGTGGCACAGCACCAGGTGCCGCCCCTCGACCGAGATCTCGCGGATCCCGTCGTGCTGCTCCGCCCAGGGGAGCTTGCGCGACCGCTTGTCGTGGTTGCCAGCGACGAGGCACTTGCGCCCGTGCAGCCGGCGGAAGATGCGCTCGGCCGCCTCGGCCGGGCCCAAGGCGAAGTCGCCCACGTGGTAGACGGTGTCGGCGGGCCGGACGGTCGCGTTCCAGGCCTCGACCAGCGACGCGTCGTGCTCGGCGATGGACGAGAACGGGCGCCGGCAGGCCGGGATGACCCCGGCGTGCAGGAAATGCGTGTCGGCGGTGAACCAGGTGTCGGGCACGGAGGCCTCCAAAAATCGGAGGCCGGCGTCGCGCGCTCAGGGCCTCCGGGATGTCGGGACGGGCGGCGGGGCCCAGGGTTTTCGGGACATCGGGAAGGTCTCAGGCGGGGCAGGAATCGTGACGATCGCAGCTCGCGGCGTGGCGGTCCAGCGCGGGCTCGCGGCAGGGTGAACGAATGCCTGGCCGGGGCGGTCTGGTGGGACAAACCTAAGGCGGATCCGGGATTCTGCCTTAGGTTTGTACCGTGGGCTCCCTCCCCTTCTGCCTAGCGCGTGCAGCCAGGAACCCGGCCCGCACCTCGTCGAGGTCGAACTTCGCCTTGCCGGCGTGCTCCTCGACTAGGTCCCACCACGCCCTCATCGCGGGCCGCTTCAGGTCCATGCGGTCGTCGTCGACGTAGTGCCGCTCGGACACGTTGCCCGACGCGACGCCCTCGGCGTGGTCGATGATCATGTCCAGGACCGACGGCGCCAGGCCCAGGGCCCGGCGGCCATGCGAGCGCAGGGCGCGGCGCAGGTCGTGCGGGCTAGTGTCGACCGGGAGCGCCGCGAGCAGGTGCGTCAGCGCCGATTCGGACAGGTAGCCGACCGGCGCGCCGGCGCGGCGCGGCCGCATCCCCGGGAACAGCCACGGCCCCTCCCCGAACTGCCCCCGGACCGCCGCCCAGACCGGCGGCGGCAGCGGCACCGCGTGGTGCGCCTGCGCCCGGCCCGTCTCGCCCGTCTTGCGCCGCACGGGCGGCAGGCGCCACACGCCCCAGCCATCGCCGGCATCGGAGAACTCGTCGAGCCGGGCGGACACGATGGCGTGCCGGCGCTGGACCGTCGCGACCAGGAGCAGCACCGCGGCGGCCAGGCGAGGGTCGAGCAGGTCGGTGCGGGCGAGCGCCACGAGCAGCCCGACGCGCTCCATCGTCGGCCAGCGCACCTGCTGCCGCGGCGCCTCGCCCTCGCGCGCCTTCGGGCGCTTGGGCCGCTGCAGGTCGTCGAGGTGGCCCTTGGCGACGCCGCTGTCCCGCCTCGGCCCCGGCGTCGCAAGCCAGCCGTAGAAGTGGCGCAGCCGCACGAACAGGGCCTCGGCCTGGCGGTGGTGCGAGCGGTTCTTCGCGGCCAGCACCGTCGCCAGGTCGTCGGGCGTGACGGCCGCCACCGGCATGCCGGCGAACCGCTTGAGGACGGGGTGGCGCAGGTTCTTGCGCGCGTCTTCGTGGGCGGCCTTGCGCCACTCGGGCTCGTGGGCGGCGAGGTAGGCGGCGACGGCCTGATCGTACGTCCAGCCCCGGGGCCGCGGCGGGGGCGCGGGCGTCGGGTGGTGGTAGACGTTCTTCGGGAACACCTCCTCGATCCGCATGAGGCCGAGCTCGGCCAGGCGCCGGTTGAGCCAGAGCAGGGTCGGCCAGCCGTTGCCGGAGCGAAGCAGGTCCATGGCCTCCCCGGCGACCTGGCGGGCCTGGGCGACGGTCAGCCGCTCCACCGGCCCGAGGTCAAGGCGTACCGTCCTCTTGAGGCGCTCCGCCTTCCAGCCCCACGATATCGTCCGGGGCGAGACCCGCAGCAGCAGGCCCGGGGCGCGCAGGTCGCGGACGTCGACGGCCGGCACGCCGGGGCGCTGCTCCTCCCGGCACCGGGTGATGAATGTCCCCGTGATGTCGACCGGCCCGCGGGGCGGCCAGTCGATCCGGGCGCGGGCCGGTGCGGCCTTCTTCGCAGCGGGCTTGGCGCGGGCCATTTGGGCGGGATTCCTTGGGCGGCTTTGGGCGGGGCCGCGAAAATCACCCGGCCGGGGCCCGCCGTCGAGGGAAAACCGCCGCCGCTGGCTAAGTCCCTGTGGATGCTCGCGGAAGTTAACGCCCGTTAGCTACACGTTCCTGGCACCAGAAGCCGCCCAAAACCGGTCGGGAAGCTGACTCTTAATCAGCGGGTCCTAGGTTCGAACCCTAGTGCGCCCACCAATCCTTCTCATTCCAAGGACATTCCGGTGTGGGCTCCGCGGTGACGCGGCTGCGCGCCGGTCGGCCCAGTCCCCTGCGCAAGCCGGTCGCTCCGGCGTAGGGCCGGTCGGCTCGCCCCTTGGGACGAGCCACAGTCGTCTCAGTAGCGAGCGCCGTCGCCGCCGCTCACCCGCCACACGGTCTTGCCGACGTCGTCGGAGACCAGGAGCGCGCCGGTCTTGTCGAGGATGACGCCCACGGGGCGCCCCTGCGCCTTCTCGTCGGCGTTGAGGAAGCCGGTGAGCACGTCGACCGGCTGGCCCGCGGGCTTGCCGTCCTTGAAGGGCACGTAGATCACCTTGTAGCCGCTCTTCGGCCGGCGGTTCCAGGAGCCGTGCTGGGCGACGAACAGGCCGCTGCGCCAGGTCTCCGGCAGCTTGGAATCCATCGAGAAGGCGATGCCGAGCGAGGCGGTGTGGGTGCCGACGGCGTAGTCCGGCGCGATCGCCTTCGCCACGAGGTCGGGGCGGGGCGGCTGCACCCGCTCGTCGACGTGTTGGCCCCAGTAGCTCCAGGGCCAGCCGTAGAAGGCCCCGTCCTGCACGGAGGTGATGTAATCGGGCACGAGGTCGCTTCCGATCTCGTCGCGCTCGTTGACCGCCGTCCAGAGCTTGCCCGTCACCGGCTCGAAGGCGAGGCCGTTCGGGTTGCGCAGGCCCGTCGCGTACTCGCGCATCGCCTTGGTAGCGATCGTGTACTCCCAGATCGCGGCCCGGCCCTTCTCCTTGTCGAGTCCGTTCTCGGCGACGTTGCTGTTCGAGCCGACGGTGACGAAGAGCTTCGCGCCGTCGGGGCTGGCGATGACGTTCTTCGTCCAGTGGTGGTTGATGCCCGCGGGCAGGTCGACGACCTTCTCCGGCTTCGCCGTGATCTCGGTCTGGCCTGCGGCGTAGGGCACCTTCACCAGGGCGTCGGCGTTGGCGACGTAGAGGTCGCTGCCGACGAGCGCCATGCCGAAGGGCGAGTGCAGGTCCTTCAGGAAGACGTGGCGCTCCTCGGCGACGCCGTCGCCGTCCTTGTCGCGCAGGAGCACGATGCGCTCGGGGCTCTTCACGCCGGCCCCGGCGGAGGCCTTCACCTTGTCGGCCACCCAGTCGGCGATGCCCGTCGAGGGGTCGCCGGTCTCGGGCTTGTTGGCCTCGGCCACGAGCACGTCGCCGTTCGGCAGGAGGTAGAGCCAGCGGGGGTGGTCGAAGCCCTCGGCGTAGGCCGCGACCTGAAGGCCCGCCGCGGGCTGGGGCTTGGCGCCCTTCTCCCAGCGGGCAACGCGGGCGATGTTGACGGTCGGCATCAGGGTCGGGTTCGGCGCGGGGAGCTGCGGGTTCGCGCCCTCGCCGGCGGCCGCGCTCAGCGTCGCCTTCTCCGGATAGACGATGAAGCGTACGAAGGCCGCGCCGCCTGCGAGGATCAGCGCGAGGGCCGCGAGGCCGAGTTTCGATCGGGTCCGCATGGTGTCCTGTCCGGCTTGGAGCGTCTTGCCGGGTCAAGCGCCGAGGACGCCTTTGGCTCCCCCGCCCGCGAGGGACAGAGCGCCGCGCCGCGGGACCGTCAGGCCAGCGGCACGCCGAGCCTGCGCGCCGCCGCCTCCAGCCGCGCGCGGGCGACCTCGCTCGCCGGCGCGACCATGTAGCCGGAGGCGAGGTCGCCGAGCATGAGCGACGCCTCCCGGGGACCCGTGCGCCAGCGCAGGCCGACCAGCGCGCAGAGTACCGCGTCGAGCCTGTCCTGATCGGGTTTTCGCGGGACGGGGAGGGCGGCGAGCGCCTCCGCCCACTCGGGGAGCCCCTCTACGGCCTCCTCCCGGCCGATCCGCGCGACCGCGCCCGCCACCGCCCGCCAGCCGGCCATCGCGAAGGTCTTGCGCCGGGCCGGGTTGTAGCGGGGGCCGAGCCGACGCCCGCAGAAGGCGGGATCGAGGGAGGGCAGCGCCAGCGCCGGGAACACCTCCATCAGGTAGAGGCCGGATGCCGCGGAGCGCGAAGCCTCCGGGTCCTCCACGGCGCCGAGCGCATCGCGAAACCGCCAGATCGGCGCACCGTCGCCGAACATCGCGGCCTTGCCGCGGTTGGCCGGCTGCACGCCGCCGCCGAGCCAGGAGATCAGCGAGGCCGCCGCCCGGTCCGCCGGCCGCGTGCCCGTCGCGTTCGGCACGATCGTCGGCTGGTCGATGGCCACGATCCGGAGCGGCGCCGTCTCGGCGGCGATCGAAGCGAGCGCCCCCTCGAAGGAGGCCGGTGCCGGCGGCACGAGGCGGCGCCGTCCCCGCGTATCGACGCGGATCGCGCAGAGGGCGCCCGGCGCGCGGGGGTTGTCGACCCAGGCCGAGTCGAAGCCGAGGATGCTGAGCGCCGGGTCGTCCTGCGCCGTCATCGGAGGCTTCAGGCCGCCGGTTCCTCGTCGTGATGGTGGCGCAGCTCCGGCGCGCCCTTGTCGGGCTCCATCTCGGCGGGGGGCGTGCGCTGGCTGGCCTGCCGGCTCGAATCGACGAAGAGGCGGGCCTCGCCCTCCTTCAGGCCGAGGCTGCGCAGGGCGTAGAAGGTCATGCCGAGGGCGAGCTCCCGCTCGCCCATCAGCACCAGCCCGACGCCCTGCTCCTCCAGGCGCAGGCGCTCAGCCTCGCTGTGGGTGCGCACAAGGGTGTCGATGCCGGGGTTCGCCTCCCGCGCCTTCTCGATGATGCGGCCGGTGTTGTGGGAATCGGGCGTGGCGATCACCAGGAGGCCGGCGTTTGCGATGTCGGCGGCCTCGAGGATGCCCGGCGCCGCCGCGTCCCCGAAGATCGCGTCGCGCCCCTGCTTGCGCAGGTCGACGATGCGGCGGCGGTCCCGGTCGATGACCACGGTCGGCAGGTTCCAGGTCGCCAGCGCCTCGCCGATGCTGCTCCCGACCCGGCCGTGGCCGATCAGCACCGCGTGGCCGCGGCGGTCGTGCACCCCTTCCGTGACGCTGAGCGCCTCGGCGCCGCTGCGCTCGAAGCGGGCGGCGAGCCGCGGATTGTCCGCCACCGCCCGCTCCAGGCGCGCGGCGAGCGCGAAGATCAGCGGGTTGAGGGTGATCGAGAGCAGGGCGCCTCCGAGGATGAGGTCGCGGCCCTCCTCCGGCAGCAGCTTCAGGGAGAGGCCGAGCCCGACGAGGATGAAGGAGAACTCGCCGATCTGCGCGAGGCTCGCGGCGATGGTGAGCGCGGTGCCGAGCGGATGCTTGAACACGAGCACGATCGCGATGGCGGCGAGCGACTTGCCGATCAGGATGACGCCCAGCACCGCGAGGACGGCCAGCGGCTCGCGGATCAGGATGCCGGGGTCGAACAGCATGCCGACCGACACGAAGAACAGCACCGCGAAGGCGTCCTGCAGGGGCAGGGAATCGGCCGCCGCCTGATGGCTGAGGTCGGATTCGGCGAGCACCATGCCCGCGAAGAAGGCGCCGAGCGCGAAGGAGACGCCGAACAGCTCCGCCGAGCCGAAGGCGATGCCGAGCGCGAGCGCCAGCACCGCCAGGGTGAAAAGCTCCCGCGAGCCCGTGCGCGCCGCCTGATCGAGGATCCAGGGCACGACGCGGCGCCCGCCCACCAGCATCACGAAGGTGAAGACGCCGACCTTGGCGAGCGTCAGCCCCAGGGTGAGCCAGATGCTGCCGCCGCCGGCGGCCTGGGCGGCGCCCTGGCCGGGCTGTCCCCCGAGGCTCGGGGCGAGCGCCGGCAGCAGCACGAGGGCCAGCACCATGGCGAGGTCCTCGACGATCAGCCAGCCGACGGCGATGCGGCCGCGGTCGCTGTCGAGAAGATTGCGCTCCTCCAGCGCCCGGAGCAGCACCACGGTGCTCGCCACCGACAGCGCGAGCCCGAAGACGAGCCCTGCGCCGATTCCCCAGCCCCAGAGCAGCGCCAGGCCCCCGCCCATGGCGGTCGCCACCGCGATCTGCACCACGGCGCCGGGCAGCGCGATGGTGCGCACCGCCATCAGGTCCTTGATCGAGAAGTGGAGGCCGACGCCGAACATCAGCAGGATGACGCCGATCTCGGCGAGCTGCCCGGCGAGCTCGCTGTTGCCGACGAAGCCCGGCGTGTAGGGGCCGACGAGCACGCCCGCCAGAAGGTAGCCGACCAACGGCGGCAGCCGCAGGCGCTGCGCGACCATGCCGCCGATGAAGGCCAGCACCAGGCCGAGGGCGACGATGGCGATCAGCTCGGTGGCATGCGGCACGGGTGTCGGCTCTCCTGCTCGGTCGCGCGGGCGCGGCACCCCTCGCGGACGGGTCGTCGGCATGCGCCCCGAACGACCGCCCGGCGGGGACGGAGGACGGACGCGCGTCGCGACGAGGCTCTATGTGGCAAGGTCTTGCCACCCGCTGACCGTTCCCCCGAAAGGAGACGCGACGCGGGCTTGGGACGCGACGCTCAGATGAGGGAGGAAGGGCAGGGGCTGCAAGTCTTTCGCACGGCCTTGATGACGCCCGCGTGCGTTTCCGCGCCTCGCGAGCCCTTTCCGGTACGGTTTCGGCCGTCGGCCGCCCGAATTTTCACGCGTCGGCAACCGGGATTCCCCGAACTCACCCTCCCGTGACGGGGTATCGCGCCCCTGGCGGTGGCACGCTGCCGCGGTTCGGGCTATGGGGCGTGGAAGTCCCTCGTCTGCCGCGAATGCCGATCGCCACGCCCTCAGCCGTCAGCGATCCAGCCCGCCTCGCCGCGCTGGATGCGTACGCGATCCTCGATACCCCTCCCGAGGCGGGATTCGACGACATCGTACATCTGGCCTGCCGGCTCTGCGACGTGCCGGTCGCCCTGGTCAGCTTCGTGGCCGCCGATCGGCAATGGTTCAAGGCGCGGGCCGGCTTCCCCGACTGCGAGACCAATCTCGGCAGCTCGGTCTGCGCCCACGCGCTGACCCATCCCGACCGGGTTCTGGTGATTCCCGACCTGACCGCCGACCCGCGCACCGCCGGCAACCCGCTCGTGACGGGCGAGCCCTTCATCCGCTTCTACGCCGGGGCCCCGCTGGTCTCACCGGAAGGCCACGTCCTCGGCAGCCTCTGCGTCATCGACCACCGGCCCCGCCCCGATGGGCTGAGCGAGACCCAGACCGAGGATCTCGTCCTCCTCGCCCGGCAGGTGATGGCGCAGCTCGCCCTGCGCCGGGCGGTGCTGGCGCGGGACTTCCTCCAGATGGAGGAACTGCGCGCCTTCACCGTCCGCGAGGCGCTGCGTGACACCCAGACCGCGCTGGCCGACGCCGACGGCGACCTCGACGGCGTGCTGCGCGCGGTGGTGGACGGCGCGATGCGGGCCGTCCCGGCGGCCGAGGGCTGCGTGGTCGAGCTCATCGACGGCGACCATCTGGAGTATCGGGCCGTGGCCGGCTCGCTCGAGCCGCACCGGGGCCTTCGCGTGCCGCTGGGCGGCAGCCTCGCCGGGCAGTGCGCGACGAGCCGCACCCCCCTGCGCATGGCCGACGCCTATACCGACCCCTACGTGCGGCGCGATCTCGTCAAGCGTCTCGGGCTGCGCTCCGCCGTGGTCGCGCCGATCCTGCGCGGCGACGTCGCGCTCGGTGTCCTGAAGCTGCAATCCTCGCGGGTCGACGCCTTCACCGACAGCGATCTCGTCCAGGTCGGGATGTTCGCGAGCGCCGCGACGACCGGCCTCGGCGCGGCCGGGACGCGCCGGCAGATGCGGGCGCAGGACGCCTACTGGCGCAGCCTGTTCGACCGTCTCGTCGAGGGCTTCGTGGTCGGCGAGATCGTGCGCGACGCGGGCGGCCGCGCCGTGGACTGGCGCTACGTCGAGGTCAATCCGGCCTGGGGCAACCTCGTCGGGATCGAGGCCGCCGCCGCGGTCGGACGCACCGTGCGCGAGGTGCTGCCGGGGATCGAGGAGGCGTGGATCACCGACTTCGCGCAGGTGGTCGAGACCGGCGAGCCCGCCACCTTCACGCGCCCGGTCGGCGTCCTGCGGCGCTGGTACGACGGCCGCGCCTTCAGGCTCGAGGGCGACCGCTTCGGCGTGATCTTCATGGAGGCGACCGGGCGCGTCCAGGCGGAGGGGCGCCGCAACGCGCTCCTGGCGCTCGGCGACGAGCTGCGCGACCTCAACAGCATCCCGCACATGACCCGGATCGCCGCCGAGATCGTCGGGCGCGCCCTCGACGCGACCCGCGCCGGCTTCGGCCGCATCGTCGGCGACGTCGAGCACATCGACATCGAGCCCGACTGGACGGCGCCGGGCACGGCCAGCATCGCCGGCCGCCACCGCTTCGAGGATTACGGCGACATCCGCGGCCATCTCCGGCGCGGCGAGCCCCTCGTGATCGACGATGTCGCCACGGACCCGCGCACGCGGGACGGGGCCGCGGCCTGGGAGGCGGTGGGGATCAGGTCGCTCGTCAACATGCCGGTGCGCGAACGCGGCCGCACGGTGGCTGTGTTCATCGTCCACGACATGCATCCGCGGGTCTGGGCGCCCGAGGAGCTGGTGTTCCTGCGCAACGTCGCCGACCGCGTCGAGGCCGGCGTCGCGCGGGTGCGGGCCGAGGAGAACCAGTCGGTCCTGAACCGGGAGCTCGCCCACCGGCTGAAGAACACGCTGACCGTCGTCCAGTCCATCGCGTCCCAGACCCTGCGGGGCGTCACCGAGCGCGACCGCGTCGAGACCTTCGAGCGCCGGGTGCTGGCCCTGTCGCGCGCCCACGACGTGCTTCTCGAGAGGAACTGGTCGACCGCGCGGCTGCGCGCCGTCACGGAGAACGTGCTGGCCATGCAGGCCGATCTCGGCCGCTTCGCGTTGGAGGGACCGGACATGGAGGTCGGCCCGCAGGCGGCGCTCTCGCTCTCGCTGCTGCTGCACGAACTGGCGACGAACGCGCTGAAATACGGCGCCCTCTCGGCGGAGAGCGGCCGGGTCCGCATCAGCTGGCGGACCGAGGACGCCCGCGAGCCGGTGCTGATCCTCGGCTGGGTCGAGAGCGGGGGACCGCCCGTGACCCCTCCCGGCGGCCGGGGCGGCTTCGGGTCGCGCCTCATCCGGATGGGGTTGCTCGGAACGCGCGACGCCCGCCTCGGTTTCGAACCCGAGGGACTGCGCGCGGAGTTCCGCGCGCCGCTGGCGGACGTCCAGGGACAGGTTCACTGATCACGCATGGCCCAACCGCGACCGCCCGACCCGCCCGCCGTGCTCGTCGTCCAGGACGAGCCCATCCTGATGCTGGCCATGGCCGGCTACGTGGAGGAGGCCGGCTGCGAGCCCGTCGAGGCGACGACCGTCGCCGAGGCGATCCGCCTCCTCGAGACGCGCTCCGACATCCGCACGGTCTTCACCGATCTCGACATGCGCGGCTCGACGGCCGGCATGAACCTCGCCCTGGCGATCCGGGATCGCTGGCCGCCGATCGAGCTGCTGCTGCTCTCCTCCCAGCCCTGGAAGACCGAGGAGCTGCCCGAGCGCGGCATCGTGCTCGGCAAGCCGTTCGACCCGCGCAAGATCATCGCCGCGATCCGGAAGTTCGCTCCCTGACGGCGGCGGCCGGTCCGCGTTCGCGGCCGAGATTGCCCGCCGCCCTTCGGGTGCCATATGCCGGGCGCGGAGGCGCCGCCTCGGCTCCAGGCAATCGGGATCGGACAGGATGCAGATCGCCACGCCCTACCTGATGTTCCTCGGCGACGTGCCGGACACGCTCGCGGCCAAGACCGCCTACGGCATCGTCGACTGGCGGCCGGAATGGTGCGTCGGGCAGCTCCGCATGCCGGGCTGCGCAGCCGATCTCGGGATTCCCGACCTCACCCTGCCGCAAGCCGTCGAGCGGGGCTGCCGCACCCTCGTCGTCGGGGTCGTCAACGCCGGCGGCGTGCTGCCGGATCACTGGATCGCCGAGATCGTCGCGGCCCTGGAGGCCGGGCTCGACGTGGCGAGCGGCCTGCACGTGGCGCTCTCCTCCGTCGAGCCGATCGCCAAGGCGGCCGCGGCGAACGGCCGGGCGCTCCACGACGTGCGCCTCTCGGCCGAGCGCTTTCCCACCGGCAAGGGCACCCGCCGTCCGGGGCGCCGGCTCCTCACCGTCGGGACGGACTGCTCGGTGGGCAAGAAGTACACGGTGCTGGCGCTCGAGCGGGCGATGCGCGAGCGCGGGCTCGACGCGGATTTCCGCGCTACGGGACAGACCGGCGTGTTCATCTCCGGAAAGGGCGTGGCCATCGACGCGGTGGTGGCCGACTTCATCTCCGGGGCCGTCGAGTCGATCTCGCCCGCCGCCGATCCTGGGCACTGGGACCTGATCGAGGGGCAGGGCTCGCTGTTCCATCCCTCCTTCGCCGGCGTCAGCCTCGGGCTCCTGCACGGGGCGCAACCCGACGCCTTCGTGGTCTGTCACGAGCCGACCCGCACCCGGATGCGGGGCGTCGAGCATCCGCTGCCGACGATCCGGGAGGTGATCGACCTGACGGTGCGGCTCGGCCGGCTCACCAATCCCGGCATCCGCGCAGTCGGCATCGCCGTGAACACGCAGGCGCTGGAGGAGGACGAGGCCCGCAAGCTTCTTTCCGCCCTCGCCGACGAGCACGGCCTGCCCGCGACCGATCCGGTCCGCTTCGGCGTCGACGAAATCGTCGAGCGGCTGACCGCGGAGTATCCGGAGCCGCGCCCGTGAGGCGGCTGACGGTCGCCGTCGAGCGCTTCCCCATTGCCGGCGCCTTCACCATCGCCCGCGGCAGCCGCACCGAGGCGGTGGTGGTCTGCGCGCAGGTCGAGGAGGGGGGCGTCACGGGCCGGGGCGAGTGCGTACCCTATCCCCGCTACGGCGAGAGCGTCGAGGGTGTCGCGGCGGCCATCGAGGCGCAGGCCGAGGCGGTGGCCGGCGGCCTCACCCGCACCGAGCTTCTGGAGCGCATGAAGGCGGGCGCGGCCCGCAACGCCCTCGACTGCGCGCTCCTCGATCTCGAAGCGAAGCGATCCGGCCGGCGGGCCTGGGAGGTGCTCGGCCTCGGCGCGCCGGTGCCGGCGACCACCGCCTACACGCTGAGCCTCGGCGATCCGGCGAGCATGGAGGACGCGGCGCGCAAGGCGGCGCACCGGCCGCTCCTCAAGGTGAAGCTCGGCGGCGAGGGCGACCCGGAGCGAATCGCCGCCGTCCGCCGGGGCGCGCCGGAGGCCCGCCTCATCGTCGACGCCAACGAAGCCTGGCGGCCGGAGACCCTTGCAGCGAACCTCGCGGCCTGCGCGGCGGCCGGCGTCGGGCTCATTGAGCAGCCGCTGCCCGCGGGCGAGGACGCGCTTCTCGCCACCATCGACCGCACCATCCCGATCTGCGCCGACGAGAGCCTGCACGACCGCGCCGGCCTCGACGCGCTCGCCGACCGCTACGACGCCATCAACATCAAGCTCGACAAGGCCGGCGGTCTGACCGAGGCAGTGATGCTCGCCCACGAGGCCCGCGCCCGCGGGCTCGCGCTGATGGTCGGCTGCATGGTCGGCACCTCGCTCGCCATGGCGCCGGCCATGCTGATCGCCCACCACGCGGCCTACGTGGACCTCGACGGCCCGCTGCTGCTGGCCCGCGACCGGGAGCCGGGCCTGCGCTTTGAGGGCAGCACCATCCACCCGCCCGAGGCGGCGCTGTGGGGGTAGGCCCTACTCCGCAAGGTCGAGGCAGTGCCGGCCCTCGCGGTCGTCGATCTCGATGACCCAGAGATCCGGGTCGAAGCGCACCTCCTTGGCGAGCCGCTCCTCGGCATCGAGGGGCGAGACTTGCGCGAGGAGGCGCGCGAACAGGCGGTCGCCGCTGTCCGCCTCGGTGAAGAGGGCCTGCGGGGCCGGGCCGTAGAGATCGGCGCTGCCGTCGAGACGGTCGACCTTGGCGAAGATCGCGCCGGCCTCCGCCGCGCCCCGGCGGCGCAGCACCGCCGGAATTCCGGCGTCGTTCAGGCGGCGCAGATGCGCGGAGACGAAGAAATCGGAGCGCAGGCGGGGCATGGCGCCTCGATGGCGCGCCAGCGCGCGCCTGTCCACCGCGCCCGCACCTATCCGGTGACGCCGGAGCGGGCGGCGAGCTCGCGGAGCGTCCGGCCGGCGGCCTCGCCGCGCACCGGCAGCTTGCGGTCGCGCTCGAACTTCTCGATCGCCGCGCGGGTGGCCGAGCCCATCACGCCGTCGGGCTTGAGCGGGCCGTAGCCGAGCTTGGCCAGAGCCTTCTGGGCTTGAATCACCGCCCGGTCGGGCTGCGGATTGACCGAGGCGGTGGTGTCCTCGCCCCGGATGATCTCGGCGATCGGGTCGGGCTTGCGCGGCGGCTCCTTCACGACCGGGGCCGGCTCTGCCGGGACTTGGCGCGGGACGGGCGCCGCCGGGGGCGCCTCGGCGAGGCGCGGGCGCGCCGTCTCCTTCGGCGCGTCCTTGATCACCATCTTCGGCAGGATCGGCGCCGGGTGGCGGCCGTTCTGCGAGCCCAGCGCGTTGACGGCGACCGCCGCGGTGGCGGCGAGGGCGGCGAGCGATCCCACCACCTCGCCCGGATGGCGGCGGCACAGGCGCGCGAAGCCGGCGAGGGCGGCGAGCCCCGTCCGGAGCGAGGTTCTGAACGCGCCGGAGGCCGGCGGGCGGGACGTCCGCTTCGGCCGGCCGGAGGCGCGCATGTCGCCGGGGACGGCGATGTCGCGGGGGTCGCGGGGTCTCGTCTGCTCGCGCATGGAGGCTCCTGTGCTCAGCCGGCCCGGAGGAGGGCGGCGGGGACCGGGCCGCCCGCCTCGGAGGCCGGCCGGACGGGGATCGGATCGGCGTCGAACAGGCCGAGCGGCCGGCGCGCGAGGCGCTCCACCCGGGCCGGCGCGTGCCGCACGGCGGTGGTGATCGGCGCGGGCGCGGCCGGAGCGTCGGCGGTCCGCGCCTCCGCCGGCAGGCTCACCGTGACGGTGGTGCCGGCGCCGGCCCCGCTTTCGAAGGCGATGGCGCCCCCGTGCAGGCCGATGAGCCCGCGGACCACGGAGAGGCCGAGGCCGGTGCCCTCCTGGGTGCGGGCATAGCCGCCGCCGGCCTGGAAGAACGGCGTGCCGACGCGGGCGAGGTCCGCCTCGCCGATGCCGGCGCCGGTGTCGGCAACGACGATGTCGAGACCGGTGCGGGTGCGCCGCAGGCTGACCTCGACCTGGCCGCCGGCGGGGGTGAATTTCACGGCGTTGGAGACGAGGTTGATGAGCACCTGCCGGCAGGCGCGGGGATCGGCGACGATCTCCACGGGGCGCTCGTCGAGGGGGCGCACCAGGCGCACGCCCGCGGCTTCCGCCTTGAGGCGCATGAGGTCGCAGCAGGCCCGCACCAGGGCGGCGGCGTCGACCGTCTCCGGCGCGTACTCGAAGTTGCCGCTCTGGATGCGGCTCATGTCGAGGAGGGTGTTGACGACCTCGAGCAGGTGCTGGCCCGACTCGCCGATGATGCCGGCGTATTCCCGCGCCCGCTCCGGCCCGATCGCCATGGCGCCCTCGCCGGCGAGCAGCTGCGAGAAGCCGATGATGGCGTTGAGCGGCGTGCGCAGCTCGTGGCTGACATTGGCGAGGAAGCGGCTCTTCACCTCGTCGGCCCGCTCGGCCTCGGCGCGGGCGCGCTCCAACTCCTCGGCCCGGTGGTGGCGCTCGCTGACGTCGCGGGTCACGGCGACGACGCGGGCCTCGCCGGCGCCCTCGACCCGGTGGGCGCGCATCTCGACATGGACGAGGGCGGCGGCCTCGCCCCGCGTTCCGGGCTCGACCTGGAGGCGAAGGCTCACCGTGGCGGGCTGGCCGCTCGCCGCGACGCCGCTGATCGCCTGGAGATAGGCAGGGCGGTCGGCGACGTTCACCCGCTGCATCAGGCCGTGGCCGCGCAGGGCCTCCGCCGGGGCGCCGGTGAGGCGGCTCGCCGAAGGGCTCGCCTCGACGACGCGGCCGTTCAGGTCGTGCCAGGTCACGAGGTCGTCGATGGCCGAGAGGAGCAGGTTCGCGCGGCGCTCCGCGTCCCGGCGCCCGGCGCGGCAGGCGGCCTCGTGGCGCTGGTGCTGCAGCGCCTGGGCGAGGAGATGCGCCACGGCGCCCAGCGCGAAGACCGGCATCGCGACGAGCGGAGACAGGGGGAGGCCGGCCCCCGCGACGCCCTGCGGGGCGCCGAGCGCCAGGGCGAGGATCGCGGCGGCGACCGCGGCGCAGGTGGCGAACGTCGCCCGGCGCGAGCCCGAGAGCACCGCCTCGAGGGGGATCACCGCCATCCAGACCAGAACCGCGGAGCCGAGGCCTCCGGAGAGGGCGGCCAGGCAGGCGACGAGGCCGGCGAGCCCGGTCGCGGACACGGCATGCGCCAGCGGCAGGCGGCCGGTGCGGGAGAGAAGGGCGGCGGCGCAGATCGGCAGGAACAGGCAGCCCGCGGCCACCGCTTCCACGAGGGAGGGCACGCCCCGCCAGAGCAGGTAGGGCGGCAGGCAGGCGAGGACGCCGGCCCCGGCGACGAGACGCGTCGCCAGGAAGCGCTCGTGACGGTGGCGGCGGGCAGCGTCGTCGCCGACGGAGTCGTGGACCAGACCCGCGGAGCGGCGGTCGAGAAGTGCGACGAGGGCTGTATCAATACGCAAGACTGGCACGCGCAGCGCGTCGAGACCGTGGTCGATCCGTCGGCGCCCCTCGAGAACGACTTCGAAAGACGGCTATGACCCTCGCAGAGCCCACTTAAGCGAATGTTGCGTCGCGGGCCCCGCCGCCCCGGATGCTTTCCGCAACGTTATCGGTGCGCGCCGCTGATCTTTCCAAAGACATTTCCTCAACCATGTCGCGCGATGTCTCGACCGCCGTTGACACTCGCTTCACGCAAGCTCGCGAGCCTGCCGGCCGAACGCGTCCCGTCCGAAGAAACCCGTCCGCGAGGCCGGCCCATGTCCTTTCTCCTGCGTGCCGCCCTGGTGATCGGGGCGCTGTCCTACTGCGCGATGCTGCGCTCCGGCACGGAGCCGCGCCTGCCGCACGCGCCGGACGTCGCCGCCGCGTTGCCCGCGGCGGGCGCGCTGCCGAGCCTGTGGGAGGCGCTGCCGCCGACCGAGCGCGAGCGGCTGGTGCGGGCGGGGGCGGCCTCGCTCCTCCCCGCGTCGCAGGCGCAACCGGAGACCACGGCGGTGCTCGCCCCCTCGCGGGACACGCTCGCCGAGGCGGACCGACGGCCGGCGTGGCGCGGCGCCGTCCGCTGAGGTCCTCAAGCCGTCCCGGAAAGCGCTAGGAGGCCGGCTGGCGAAGGCGGCCGGGCAGGGCGGGACGCGCGGGGGCCGCCCGCTCCGGCTGGCGGGGCTTGGCCTCCGGGGCGTGGTAGGGCCGGTGCGTCTCGGGCCGGGCCGGGCGCTCGGAGACCGGCCGGTCGCAGATCGCCGAGACGAGGTCGCGGGCGGCGGGCCGGCTCGTGGTCCGGAACAGCTTCACGAGGTCGAAGACGCGGCCCGCCGAACGGGCGACGGTCTCATTGAGGGTCAGGAAGACGTAGACCGCCTCCTCCTCGTCGAGCCCCGCCGCCCTGAGCGCCAGGGTGAGGAGGTCGTAGCGCGTCCCGGCGTCGGGCGCCGCCCGGAGGAAGCCCGTGGGCAGGCCGAGGGCCTCGGCGAGGGCGCCGACGAAGCCGGTCACATCGCGGGCGGCCGAGAACTGGGTAAGGACGCGGCCGAGGTCGCGGGGCGCGGGCGCGGTCGGCCGCAGCGCCGCCACCGCCTCGACCGCCTGCACGATGCCGGCGCGCCGCTCGGCATCGGCGAGAAGGAACAGGGGCGCGAGGGTCGCCGCGGGCAGATCGGTCCGGGCGAGGAGGGCGCGGGCGAGCTCGGCGTTGCCGCGGGCGCGGGCCACGAGGCTCTCCGCTGTGTCTGAGGCCAGCGCCAGCCCGGCGTTGCGGGCGAGCGTCAGGTCGATCGAGACGTCGCCCTCGGCGGTGAGCGCGGCCTGCGCACTGCGGCCGAGATCGGTGCGGCGGGCCAGCGCTCCTTCGAGGGGCGTGCCGTCCCGATGCGCGGCGGCGAGCAGGGTCTCGCTGAGGTTCGGGGTAAGCGCCACGACGGCGTCGCGCACCGGGCCACCGCGCTCGGCGAGCCGGGCCAGCACCGCCTGCGGCGTCTCGGGGCAGGGCGCCAGCTTCTGCGCGACGATGAGCGCGGTGTCCTCGTCGACCGTCGGGATCAGCCCGCAGGCCAGGGCCTCGAAGGCCTCGACCGCGGCGCGATCGCGCGCCGCCGCCTGCAGGAAGAGGTCCGCCTGGACGCGCAGGATGACCGGCTTGAGGTCGAGATGCTCGACCCGCGACAGTTCGATGAGGCCGGACAGGTCCGGCGCATCCTCGGCGGATGGGGGCATGGCACTCGGGTACGCAAGGGACGCTTTGGGTAAGCGAAGGGTTATCCCGTTTGCGTGAACCCACCCTTAAGCCGCCCATCCGGCGGCCGTCCTGACCTGCCCCAGGCCGGGACTCCGAGGCGTCAGGCGGAGGCCGCGGCCATCTTCGCCGGGATGTCGGCAGGCTTGTCGCCGGCCGCGGGCGGCACGGGCTCCGCCGAGGCCGGACCGACCAGGACCGGTCCCGCGGGCACGACCGGAGATTCCTCGACCGGCATCGTCTTGGAAAAGTCGTCCTCGGGCCCGGCGATCAGGTTCGGCGGCGCCTTCCACTCGAATGCGTCGAGGCGACCGCTCACCGGGGAGACCGGCGCCCAGGTCTCCGAGGCGACGCCGTCGGCGATCCAGAGCGGGTCGCGGGGTGCGCGCACGGCGCGGGCCAGCCACTCGCGGGTGCGTCCGGAGCCGGCACCGTGCTCGGCCTCCTCGATACGAGCCATCATCAGGCAGGTGCGCACGGTGGGATGGTCGGCGATGAGCGGCTGGAGCACGTCGCGGGCCTGGCCGAACTCGCGGGCGTCGAGGGCGGCGCCGGCCACCGCGAGCCGCGCCTCGGGGTTCCAGGAGCTGAGCTTGGCGAGCGTCTCGGCGCGGCCGAGGCGGTCGCGCACGGAATCGCCGGTGCGCAGGCCGAGATAGGTGCGGGCGAGGTCGGGATGAGGGTTCGCCTTCCAGGCCCCTTCGACGATTTTGGCGGCCTTCTTGAGGTCGCCCCGGCGGGCGAGGAGCCGCCCGGCGATGCAGGCGGCGGGCACGAGATCGGGGGCGAGCTTGACCGCGGAGAGCGCCCGCTCCGCCGCGACCTCGGGGTCGCCCGCCTCGAGGCGTTGGGCGGAGGCCGTGAGCAGCACCGCCCGCTGGCGACGGGCGACGGTGCGCTCGGTGAGGCCGAGGGAGCCGCGCCGCTCCACCGTCTCCAGGGCCCCGCTCCAGTCGCCGTCGGCGCATTGTGCCTCCAGCATCGCCTCGTTCGCCCAGGTGACGCTCGGCGCCAGCCGCGCGGCCTCGGCGGCGTAGGCGCGGGCGGCGGCCTCGTCGTCCCGGCGGCGGGCCTCCACGAACAGGCCGCGCAGGCCGAGCACGCGGGTCTCGGGCTCGTCGGCCATGCGGCGGAAGGCCAGCTCCGCGCCCTCGCGGTCGCCGGAGATCTGCGCGGCCTGCGCGCTGAGGAGCAGGGTGAGGGGCTCGGGCCCGAGCAGCCGCTCGGCGTCGTTGGCATGGCGGCGGGCGGCGAGCGGGTCGCCGGAGCCGACGGCGACCATGCCGCGCGACAGCGCCGCGAAGCCCTTGGCCCGGCGCCGCTCGCGGGAGCCGCGCACCAGGGTCTCCGGCAGCACGATCACGCCCTTCACCACCGCCCAGATCAGGCCGATGGCGACGGCGACGATCAGCACCCCGACGAGGGCGATGCCGAGGCTGGTGGCGATCTCGTAGCCGTTCCAGACCACGGTGACGGTGCCGGGCCGGTCGGCGATCCAGACGGCGCCGAAGGCGGCGATGGCCAGCAGGGCCAGGAAGGCGAGGGCGCGCCACATGGTGTCAGGAACTCCTGTCGGCCGCGCCGAAGCGGCGTGCGGCCGTGGGGGAGGGGTCGGTAGGAAGCGTCGTCGGGAGCTTGCGTTCCCGGGCGCCGTGCGAAACGTCGGGAACGCCGCCCGGCGGCGCCCCCGTGGAGGCGGGATCGAGCGCGTCCATCGGCCCTAGCGGCCGGCCTCGGCGGGGGCGCCGATGGCCTTGAACGCGTCGGCCGAGAGGCCGGCGGCGGCGCTGGCGGCGGCGGCGCGCGCCTTGAGCCTGGCCCCAAAGGCGGCGGCTTCCGTGCGGGCGGCTTCGGGCAAGGCGTCGAAGGCGGTAGCCGCCTCGGCGAGCGCGCCGCGGTCGAGGGCGGACTGGACGCGGGCGGCCGGGTCCGGCTCCGAGCCCGATTCCGTGGCCGGCGCGTCGACCTTGCGGATCTGCACGATCGATTCCGCCATGCTGTAGAGGCGCTGCGTAATGTCGCCGGTCTCGGCCACGGTGCGGGCCTGCTCGGCCTTGCGGCGGTTGGCGATGCGCTCGGCGATCGGCCGGAACTCCGCCGCCAGCGCCGCCGAGGTCGGGGCGCCGGACGTGGCGAAGGGCGCGAGCGCGTCGAGACGGCCCGCATCCGCGTCGCCGAGGCCGCGCAGCGCCGTCAGGCTGTCGGCGTAGGGCAGGCCGGCGCGCAGCGCCACGCCGATCCGGTCGGCGGCCACGACCCGCAGGGCGGCGCGCAGGCTCGCCGCGTCGGGACGCTGGGACACCGCCTTATCGAGGGCGGCGAGGCGCGTGCCCTGCTCCTCGATGCGGCGGTCGGCGGCGCGGGCCGCCTCCTGCGCCTCCGCCTTGCCGGCATCGGCCGCTTGGCGCGCCGCCGCGGTGGCGGCCTGGACGGACTCGGTCGCCGCCTTCACGCGGGAATCGAGGGATTGCTGGAGCGCGTCGAGGCGCTGCCCGAGGGCCTCGTCGGCCTTGGCGGCGCGGTCGGTCTCGCCCTGGAGCGCCGCGAGACGGGCGGGCAGATCGGCGACCTCGGGGCTTGGCCTCGGCGCGGATTCCAGGGCCTTCAGGCGGTCCTCCAGCGCGGCGACGGCGCCGGACTGTACGGCGGTGACGGGCGCGTTCGCCGGCTGCTCGCGGCCGGGCTCCTCCTGAAGGGCGGAGACCCGCTGGTCGAGGCTGTCGAGCCGCGCGGCGAGATCGGAGGGGAGGGCGGCCGGCGCGCCGCCGCCGGATTCGTTGCCAGCGCGCGCCAGGGCCTGCTTGGCGCTCGCCTCGGCGGCGCGCACGGCCTCCGGCAGCGGCTTCAACGCGGATTCGTTAGCCGCGACGCGCTTGTCGATCGCGCCGAGCCGCTGCTCGACCTGCGCGAGGCGCGGGTCCTCGCCCGGTCCGCGGGCCTGTTCGAGCCCGTAGAGCAGGCCGGCGCCGAGGACGCCGCCGAGGAGCGCCGCCGCCGCGACGCTGCCGAAGCCGGCACCCGAGCGCACCGGGGCCGCCTCCGCCGTGGCGGCGACGGGGGTCTCCGGGGGCGTCTCCGCCGCGTGCGATGCCGCGTGCGCCTTGCCGTCCTCGCTCTTCGCGGTGGGGGCATCCGGCACGCGCTTGGCGCGCAGGTCGATGATCGGGCCGTCGTCGCCGCGGGCGCTGCCGGCCGGCGTGCTGCCGGCGAAGCCACTGCGTGGGGCGTCCGGCTTCGCGCCGGGCTTCGCCTCGGACGTCCTTGCCGCAGAGGCGGACGCGGCGCCCGACTTGGTCGGTCCGATCCCGAGCTTCTCCGAGGGCGAGGCGCCCGGCGGCATGCCCCGCCCGGTGGCGCCCGGATAGCTGGGTTTGCCACCCGCGTTGGAAGTCGCTGCGGTCGCCGTCTTCGGGCCGGCTGCAGAGGCGCTAGCTGCGGAAGAAGCACTGTTCTGGACGTTGGGGGCGGCCGCCTTCGGCGATCCCGCGCCGGCGGACGGTGCCGACGAGGCCGCGCCGGCTGCTGCCTGGCTGCCGGCCGACGCGTTCCGGCTCCCGCCGGGCTGGGTGTTCTGGTTCGAGGGCTTGCCCGGGCCGCTGCCCTTGCCGGAACCGTCCTTGTCCTGGCCCTTGCGGTCGGCGTCGCGCGGCGGTGCTGTCACGGCCCATCTCTCCCTTCTCGGCATCGTCCGGCGGGACGATGCCGGCGGCGGCTCCGGCGGCGCCGCGCCTCTCCTAGCACCGGCGGCCTCGCGGGAGCGAGGGCCAGCGCGCGATTGTCGTCACGCGAGGCCTGCGAGGAGGTCGTCCTCGCTTGGCCGTGCCGGCACGAAATGGATCGGAAGGCCCGCCGCTTCCAGTGGGGCGGCGACATCCGCCGACAGGCAGACATGCCGGAGCCTCGCGAAGCTGTGTTCGAGGCCTGCGTCCCGCGACAGTCTCAGGGCCGTCCCGGCGCTGCGGCGGGAGTAGTGGAGCGCCGCGTCGACCTCGCCCCGGCGGAGCGCCGTGGCGGCGGGTTCCGGCAGCACCGGAACGGCCGCGGCCTCGTAGACGATCCAGGCCGTGAGGGTGTGGCCGGAGGCAGCGAGGCTCGCCGCCGGCTCCGCCTTGCGCTCCCGCCCGGCGGCGTGGAGAAGCCGCGCGCCCGGGGGCATCCGTTCAGCGATCAGGGCGGCGAGGGCGGCGGCGTCGCCCTCCGCCGTCTCGACGGGGCCGAGGCCCGCACGGCGGGCGCGCTCCGCCGTGCGGCGTCCCACCGCGTAGACCGGCAGGCCGGCGAGCCGGGCGGCATCGGCCTCCGTCAGGGCATCGGCGGCGTTGGCGCTGGTGATGACGAGGGCATCGAACCAGCCGTCCGGCAGAGGCGCCCCGGTCGGCCGCACCGCGAGGACCGGGGCGACGAGGGGCGCGTGGCCGAGCTCGCCGAGCCGGGCGGCGGTGCGCGCGGCGGCGGGCTCGGCGCGGGCCACCCAGACGCGCAAGGGGCTCAGTCCGTGAGACGCAGGGACACGCGGTGCCCGGCGCTTCCGCCCGGCGCCAGCAGGCGCTGCGAGGTGCGCTCCGACAGCTCGCCGGAGAAGCCGGCCCGATCGGCGTGACCCGTCCAGCATTCGAGGGAGAGGAAGGGCGCGGATGGCTTCGTCCAGACGGCGAGATGAGGGAAGTCCTCGGCCTCCAGGGCGATCGCCCGGCCCCCCGGCGCCTCGAAGCGCATCGTGCGGCTGCGGGCATCGAGGAAGACTAGGGCCTCCTTGAACAGGTCCGGATCGAGCGGCAGGCGGGCGCCCTCCATGGGGATCGGCCGCGTCTCGGCGGCGATCAGGCCGCCGGGCGCGATCTCGGGCACCCGCGGGGTCTCGGGATGCTCGAAGACGACCGCGTAGCCGCCGCCCGCGCGACCTTCGCCTTCGGCGAAGGGCCCGGGAAACGGCCAAGGGAAGGCCGGGTGGAAGCCGACCGCGTAGGGCAGGGGCCGCGCGTCGCGGTTCTCGACGCGCAGCGTGAAGTCGAGCCCGCTCGGGCGCACGCGGGCCGCGATGTCGAGGCGGAAGGCGAAGGGATAGTGCGGGCGGGTCTCCGGCCCGTCCTCCAGGCGCAGCGTCACGGAATCCGCAGCCTGCGCCACCACCGCGAAGGGCAGGTCGCGGGCGAAGCCGTGCTGGGCCATCGGGTAGGCGATGCCGTCGACCCTCACCGCGCCGTTCGCGGAGGCGCCGACCACGGGGAAGAGCCAGGGGGCGTGCCGGTTCCAGTGGGCCGGGTCGCCGCTCCAGAGATACTCCGTCCCGCCGACGCGCCAGGAGACCGGCTCGGCGCCGGTGAGCGCGATGCGCGCGGTCGTGCCGTCCGAGGCGGCGAGGTCGATGGTTCCGCTCATGCTGCTCTCGCCCCCCGGTATCGGCGCCACGCCTCGAAGGTCACGAGGGGCCAGAGGCCGACCGCGTGGTTATGGGTACCGGCAAGGTGCGCGTCGAGCATCGCTCGCACGCGGGCCCTGTCGAGGAGCCCGCCGCCGGTGTCGGACGAGCCGAGGAGATCGCCGGCGTAACTCCGCAGCGGCCCGCGCAGCCAAGCGGCGAGCGGCGGCGCGAAGCCCTGCTTGCGCCGCTCGAACAGGTCGCGTGGCACGTGGCGGGCGAGCACGTCCCGCAGGGGACGCTTCGGCGCGCCGTTCACGAGCATCGTCTCGGGCAGGCGCCAGGCGAACTCGACCACGCTGCGATCGAGGAGGGGCACGCGGGCCTCGAGGCCGACGGCCATGCTCGCCCGGTCGACCTTCGCAAGCACGTCGTCGGGCAGGTAGGCGAGGCCGTCGAGCCGCCGCATCCGCGAGAGCAGCGGCAGAGCCTGCGGCTCAGGTGGCGCGGCGAGGCCGGGCACGCCCAGCGCCAGGGCCTGCGCATCCGGATTGAGGGTGAGAAGCCGCCGGTAGAGGTCGAAGCCGGTGCCTGGAAGCTGATGCGCGGCCTTGCGCAGGCGGTCGGCGGCGTCCGGCCCGCCCCAGGGCGGCGGCAGGGCGCGGGCGAGGTTTCTTGCGACGGGGCTCGGCAGCGCGAGGATCGCAGCCGACGCCGCCTGCCGCAGCGGGCGCGGCACGGGCTCGATCCGCCGGGCGAAGCGGGTCGCCAAGCTGTAGCGATCGTAGCCGGCAAACAGCTCGTCGCCGCCGTCGCCGGAGAGGGCGACGGTGATGCCGGCGGCCCGCGTCGCCGCGCAGAGGAGATGCGTCGGCAGGCCGGAGGGGTCGGCGAGCGGCTCGTCGAAGATCTTCGGCAGGCGTTCGACCAGGGCCAGGGCCTGCGCCTCGCCCACCGGCACCGTGGTGTGCTCCGTGCCGAGATGGCGCGCGACGAGCGCCGCGTGCGGGCTCTCGTCGAAGCGCGGGTCCTCCGTGAAGCCCGCCGCGAAGGTCTTCGGCCGCCCGCCGCCCGCCGCCATCAGCGCCACGATGGTCGAGGAATCGATGCCGCCGGAGAGGAAGGCGCCGAGCGGCACGTCGCTCAGCATCTGCCGGCGTACGGCGGCCCCGAGGAGCCGCTCCAGCTCGTCGGCGGCCTCCTCCTGCGTGCCGGCGAAGGGATCGGCGCGGCCCGCTTCGATCGCGTCGTCGAGGCGCCAGTAGGCGCTCTCGGCCGGCACCTCGCCGGGCCGCCAGGAGAGGAGGTGACCGGGACGGAGCTTGCGCACGCCGGAAAAGATCGCGCCGGGGGCGGGGACATAGCCGTGGGCGAGCAGGCTCGACAGGGCGGCCGGGTCGACCGTGGCGGAGAAGCCGGGGCAGGCTTCGAGCGCGGAGAGCTGCGAACCGAAGAGCAGGCGCGGACCCTCGGCCGCGTAGAACAGCGGCTTCACGCCCATGCGGTCGCGGGCGAGCCAGAGCCGGCCCTCCGCCCTATCCCAGGCCGCTAGCCCGAAGATGCCCTCGACGCGCTCCAGGGCGCCGCCGACCCCGTGGCGGGCGATCAGCTCGACCAGCACCTCCGTGTCGGAGGTGCTGCGGAAGGCGTGGCCGTCCGCGGCGAGCGCCGGGCGGTGGAAGGCGGCATCGTAGAGCTCGCCATTGTAGGAGAGCGCCCAGCGCCCGTCGCCCGAGAGCATCGGCTGGGCGCCGGCCTCGCTGAGGTCGAGGATCGACAGGCGCCGGTGCCCGAGGGCGACAGGACCCTCCGTCCAGACGCCGCGCCCGTCCGGGCCCCGGTGCGCGAGGGCGTCGGCCATGCGGCCGGCGGCCTCGGCCAGCGCCTCCGGCGAGCGCTGCGGGTCGACCAGCCCGGCGATCCCGCACATCTCAGGCGCTCTCCGCTCGCGCCAGCCCCGGCAGGATCGCGCCCGGCGGGCCGGAGGCGACGAGGCGGCCGGCCTCCAGCACGTGCACGGTGTCGGCGCGGGCGAGGCTCGCGAGGCGGTGGGCGACGAGGATCAGGGTGCGGCTGCCGGACAGTTCGGACAGGGCTTCCATCAGCGCGGCCTCGGTCTCGCCGTCGAGAGCCGAGGTCGCCTCGTCGAACACGATCACGTCGGGCTCGTGGTAGAGGGCGCGGGCGATGCCGATGCGCTGGCGCTGGCCGCCGGAGAGCCGCGCCCCGCGCTCGCCGACGCCCGCGTCGTAGCCTCCGGGAAGCGCCGCGACGAAGGCATGGGCGCCGGCGAGCCGCGCGGCCCGCTCGACGGCGGCCCGGTCCGGCGCCTCGACGCCGAGCGCGATGTTCTCGGCGACGCTGCCGTCGACCAGCACGATCTCCTGGGGCACGTAGCCGATGCGGTTCTGCCAGGCGGGGAGCGCGGCGGGATCGAGGGGACGGCCGTCGACGAGCATGCGTCCGCGCGTCGGGGTGAGCACGCCGAGGACGAGGCTCGCCAGCGTCGACTTGCCCGAGCCCGTGCGCCCGACGAGCCCGACCGTCGAGCGGGCGGGGATGGTGAGGTCGATCCCAACGAGGGCCGCCCGGCCGGGCTCGTAGTCGAAGCCCACCCCCTCCAGGCGGATGTCCCGCGCGAAGGGCAGGCGCTCCGGCGTGCGGGGCGCCGGTGGGGCCTCGCCGGAAAGCTCGTCCACCACGAGGCGCACCGCCGGCAGGTAGAAGCGCAGGAGCGAGACCGAGGTGAAGATGTTCTGGAAGGCCGGCAGCATCCGGTAGCCCGCAAAGGCGAAGAGGCCGAGAAGCGGCAGGATGCCCGCGGTGTCGAGCCCCTGCGAGAGGGCGAAGAGGACCACGACCACGACGCCGCCGAAGGCCAGCGCCTCGATGACGAAGCGCGGCATCTGCCCGGTGAGCAGGCTCGCGGCGGTGGCGCTCGCATAGGCCTCGGCAGGCGGGTCGAAGCGGGTGGCAAAGGTCTCGGCGCGCCCGTAGAGCTTCAGCTCGGTCAGCGTTGCGAGCGTCTCCTGCACGATCCGGTGGCGGCGCTCGTTGTCCGCGACCGCTCTGCTCCCAAGCCGGCCGAGGCGGGCGCGCATCCCGAGATAGAGCGCCACGTAGAGCCCGCCGAAGCCGGCCCCCAGGATCAGCGCGAGGCGCGGCGCGTAGGCGACCAGGAAGGCGGTCACCGCCAGCGCGGAGACGGCGCGGCTCGCGATGACGGTCGCCGGCGTCAGCACACCGACGACGAGGCGGTCGGTCTCGCTGAGCACGTTCTTGGCGAGCTCGGCGCTGTTGGCGCGGGCGAGGAACAGCCGGTCGCGGGCGATGTAGCGGCCGAGCAGCCGCCGCGAGAGCCCGTAGCCGACCCGGTGAGTGAACAGCAGCTGCCGGTAGGTAAGCCAGGCGTTGGCGACGCTCGTCGTCAGGATCGCGGCGAGCGCCCCCCCGCCCGCGGCGAGCAGGAAGACGCGGTCGTCGGCGAGCCCCAGCCATTGCCGGGCGGCGGCGAGGTAGGGCACGCGCTCGGCCGCGCGTGGGTCGCCGACGAGGGTCAGGAACGGCACCACCGAGGCGACGCCGACCACCTCCAGCAGCGCGGCGAGCGCCAGCCCGACGACGATCAGCCAGAGCTGGCGCCGCTCGTCGGCGCGCAGCGCCTGCACGAGGTCTCTCAGGGCCTGCATAGGAGGGGGCTAAGCGTGGTCATCGGGCAGGGAGCCGCATAGGCCGCCGCCGGGCGTGTGTCCATGAAGCGGATCAGCCGGCGTCCGCCCAGCCTGTCCCGGTCCAGAGGCGCACGGTGACGGTGGCGAGGCCGTCCTCGATGCGGATGCGGTTGTAGGCGTTGGGCTCGTTGCCGCGCAGCCGCGTCGAGGTGGCCGAGCCCGCCTGCACGGCCAGCAGCCGGCCGCGGCCCCCCTGCATGCGGGCGGCGTCGACCGCGACCCGCTCCGTCCCTTCGCCGTCGGCTTCCGCGAAGCGTGCGTAGTGGCGGTGAAGGTGGCCGGCGAGCGTCAGGCCGACCCCGTGGCGGCGGAAGGCGGCGAGCGCCTTGTCGGCGCGGCCGACGAGGCGGGCCTCCTCGTCCCAGGGCGGCGGCATGAAGGGATGGTGGCCGACGACGATCTTGAAGAGATTCTTGGGCATCGCCGCGAGCCGCGCCTCGGCCATGGCGATCTGGCGGCGACGGATCTTGCCCTGCGACCAGTCCTGCTCCGGCGCCCAGGTCCGCACCGTGTTGAGGCAGACGACGCCGATCTCCGCGTCCTGGAAGGTCGGCTCGGTGTCCGGCGCGACGAAGCGGCGGTAGCGGGAGAAGGGCCGCAGGAAGCGCTGGAACAGGTGGAAGGGCGAGATGTCGTGGTTGCCCGGCACCGCGATCCAGGGCTTCGGCAGGCGCGCCAGGAAGGCCTGCGCCTCCGCGTACTCGCTGCGGCGGGCGGCCATGGTGAAGTCACCGGAGATGATCAAGAGATCCGGCCGGTCCGCGTCGAGCTCCCGCACCAGCCCCTCGACCACAGCCGGGTCGGTGCGGCCGAAATGCAGGTCGGAGATCTGGGAGATGCGACGCATGCCGGTCCTCGCGCCGGCACGGTGCCGGCGGGAGCATAACGGCGTCGTGGCGTCCGGGATGCCTCGGATCAGCGGCGGGCGGGGCCGAACCGCCGGGTGAACCAGTCCCGCAGGAGGGCGCGCTCGTAGTATAGGGGGCCGCTCGAGAAGCGGGCGTTGGCGGTGAGCATGAAGTTGATGTCGGTCAGCGTCTCCTCGCCGGCCGCGAGGCGCTGCCGGCCCCGGCGCAGGACGTAGGAGAGGCGGATGCGCGGCGGCGAGACGTCGCTCACCACGCGCACCCCGTCGGGCCCGGAGAAGCCCGGCCGCTCGAAGCCCGCGAGGTCGATGTCGGTGACGGTCACATCGAGCGCGTCGCCCGGCGGGAGGGTGCGCGCGCCGAACTCCTCGAAGGCGCGGGTCATCTCGGCCAGCGTCACCCGCAGCGTCATGCCGGAGGTAGTGCGGTTCTGTGCGTCGGTGAAGCGTTCGGGCTCCACGTAGCGCACCCGCACCTCGGCGAGCGCCGGGCCGGCCGCGAGAAGCGCCAGCGCGGCTCCGGCGAGGGCGCCGCGCCTCACTGCTTGGCGCGGTTGATGACGTCGAGGAGCGCGCGGGCCACCGGCTCGGTGACGGTGCGCCGGTACTTGCGGTGGACGAGCTGGCCGTTGTGGTAGACGTCGTGCTCCACGTAGAGCCGCTCGCCGTCCCAGCGCACGATGTTGTCGGATTCGGTCGTCTCCTGCACGCCGAGATCGTCGCGCAGGATCATGTTGGAGGCGGGGTTCAGCATCGTCTACTCTCGGATGGTCCGGAAGCGCTCGCGCCTGAGGCCACCATAGGCAAGGCCGGCGCCGGGCGCCAGACGCTTCCCGATGCGGGGCCGGAACGATCGCCCCGCCGGTGTCGCCCGTCAGCGGACGACGACCTGATCCTTGATGCGCTCGTAGACGGCCCGGCTCAGCACCCGCTTCGAGAGAAGCTGCTCGATGCCCGTATAGGGCCGGTGCTGGACGATCGCCTTGCCGATGGCGCCGCCGCCGCGCAGGCGGTTGAGATCGGCGACCGAGGCGGTGTTGAGATCGACGAGGCCGCCCTGCGCGAGCGCATCCTCCGGCGCCTCGGGAGCGGGCGCCGTCTGCGCCACGCTCGGCGCGGGCGCGGGCGCGGGCACGGGGGTGGGCTTGGGCGCCGCGATCGGCGCAGGGGCCGGAGCGGCTGCCGGCGGCGGCTCGACGGGGGTGGGGGATGCCTCGACCACAGGCGGCGGGCTCGGCGGCGGGGCGGCGGGCCTCGGCGTGGGCGGTGCCTCGGCGGCCCTCACGGGCTCGGCCTGCCGGGCCGGGACCTTGGCCGGTACGGGCGGCGCGGCGACGGTCGGCGGCGTTGCCGGCGCCTGCCCGGTCCGAGGCGACCACAGGAACTGGACGAGGGCCGCGAGCACCCCCGCGACCACGAGGAGCGCGGCGACGCGCAGCACGGCCGAAGCGTTGAGCATGGATCCCTTCCGGGCCGAGGGCCGAATTCTCTGCAATGGTTAAGAGATTTGCACTTCGTCGGAAATGCGGCTGGGCCGCGATCCGCCGGTGTCGTCAACAGGCCGCGACGGATTCGGGCCCGGTCTTTGCCCTGCCCGGCGGCGCGCCTATGTCAGGGCCGGTCCGTCCGCGTGCGGACGTCGTCCGGGAGTTGCCATGCACCGCCTCGCCAGAGCCGCCCAACGGGTCCTGCCGTGCCTCCTCGCGCTCGGGGCCTCGCCGGCCTGGGCGGCGCCGGCGGTCGAGGGCGCGGTGCGGCTCGCCAGCCACCGGGCGGTCTACGACCTGTCGCTCGGCTCGAGCGGCGGCACCCGTGCCATCGACAACGCCAGCGGGCGCATCGTCATCGACTTCCGGGGCGATCCCTGCCGCGGCTACACGATGCAGACCCGGCAGGTGACGGTGCTGGAGAGCGGCGAGAACGGCGCCCGCACCTCGGACCTGCGCAACACCACCTTCGAGAGCGGCGACGGGCGCGAGCTGCGCTTCAAGACGACGACCCTGATGAACGGCGCGCCGAGCGCCTCCGTCGACGGCACCGCCGCGGTCTCGAACGAGGGCATCAGGGTCTCGCTCAAGGAGCCGAAGCGCGACCAGTTCAAGGCGCCCGGCGACGTGGTGCTGCCGAGCGACCACATGCGCCGCCTCGTCCAGGCGGCCCGCGCCGGGCAGACGACCCTCTCGCTCAAGGTGTTCGACGGCTCCGACGACGGCCGCAAGGTCTACGACACGCTCGCCGTGATCGGCCGGCAGGTCACGGCGCCGGCCACGGGCGAGCGCGACAAGCCCCTGAAGGAGGGCGCCCTCGCCGGGATGCCGCACTGGCCGGTGCGGCTGAGCTACTTCACGCAGGGCGAGGGCGAGCGCACGCCGATCTACACCCTCGTCTTCGACCTTTACGAGAACGGCGTCAGCGGCGCGCTCACCCTCGACTACGGCGACTTCGCCATCAAGGGCGACATGACCCGCCTCGACATGGAACCGGACGGGGTCAAGCCCGAGGCGGCCTGCACGCCCTGAGGCCCGTCAGCGGCGCGGCTCGCTCCGCCCCGGACCGGGGTTCGGCGCTCCGCCGGTAAAGGCGAGCCCCCGCTGGATGGCGCCGGGGCCGAACCGGGCCCGGACCCGGTCGAGGGCGGCTTCCCGGCGCGCGGCCTCGACGGTGCCCGCGTCGACGAGGTCGCCCCGGTCGGCATGGACCGCGTCGCAGAGCTCCCCGGCGCCGATGCCGACGAGCCGGTAGGGAGTGCCGTCGCAGGCCTCGCGCAGCATCGCCTCGCCTTCCGCGAAGAGGCGGGCGGCGAGCTGCGTCGGCGCCAGGCCGCCCCGCGTCCGGGTGCGCAGGCGAAAGGCCCGGTCCTTCAGCTTCAGGGTCACGCTGGCACCGGCGAGGCCGGAGCGCTTCAGGCGCTCCGAGACGCGTTCGCACTGGCGCCAGAGGATCGGGCGCAGGGAATCGAAGCCGGCGACGTCCTCCGGCAGGGTCGTCTCGGCGGACACGCCCTTCGCCTCGCGCTCGCTGCGCACGGCCCGGGCGTCCTCGCCCCGCGACAGGGCGAGAAGCCGGCCGGCGTCGCGCCCGAGCATGCCGTGCAGGCGGGCCGGGTCGGCCCGGGCGAGGTCGCCGACCCGGCGGATGCCGAGCGTCGCGAGCCGCTCCGCCGCCGCCTGGCCGATGCCGGGCAGGATCGTCACCGGCCGCTCCCCGAGGAAGGCTTGAGCGCGGGCCCGGTCGAGGATGGTGAAGCCCCGCGGCTTGTCGAGGTCGGAGGCGATCTTGGCGAGGAACTTCGTGTCCGAGAGCCCGACCGAGACGCTGATGCCGACCTCCCGCTCGACCCGCGCGGCGAAGCGCGCGAGGACCACGGCCGGCGAGGCGCCGTGCACCCGCTCGGTGCCGGAGAGGTCGAGGAAGGCTTCGTCGATGGAGACAGGCTCGACCAGCGGCGTCAGCTCCAGCATCATCGCCCGCACCTGTCGGCCGACGCGGGCATACTTCTCCATGTCCGGGCGCAGGACGACCGCCTCAGGGCAGGCCTCGAGCGCCTTGAACATCGGCATCGCCGAGCGCACGCCCTGGATGCGGGCGATGTAGCAGGCGGTGGCGACGACGCCCCGGCGTCCGCCGCCGACGATCACCGGCTGGTCCCGCAGCGACGGATCGTCGCGTTTCTCCACCGCCGCGTAGAAGGCGTCGCAGTCGACATGGGCGATGGCGAGGCCTTCCCCCTCGTCGAGGGCGACGAGCCGGGGCGAGCCGCAGGCCGCGCAGCGCCGGGAGCGCGCCTGCTCGGCGAGACAGTCCCGGCAGAGGCTCGTCACGCGAAGCTGTCCGGGTCCGGCGGGGCGTGGCGCCGCCACTCGGCGGCGATCGCCTCCGGCTTGACGCCGATCGTGCGGGCGCAGGCGACGAGTCCCGCCTCGTCGCCCATCACGAAGTCCAGCACCGCGGCCGAAAAGCCCGGCTCTCCGGCCGCCCGGCGCAGGTCCGAGGGACCGAGCCCGGTGGCCTGCAGGAAGGCCAGCAGGCGATCCTCCTCGCCCGCAAGCCAGCCCAGGATTTCCGGAACCAGCGTGGTTGCCGAGTCATCGCCTTGAATCGATTTGTTTTTCGTCAACATCTATTGGCTTATCTGCCCTTCTCGCGAGCTGCGGCTCGGGAGAGAATGAGCGTCGCGCGCGCCGGGGACAATGCGTCATGCCGAAGACGGTGCTGATCGTCGAGGACAACGAGCTCAACATGAAGCTCTTCAACGATCTCCTGGAGGCGCATGGCTACGCGACCCTCAAGACCGCCAACGGCGTCGAGGCGATCGAGCTCGCCCGGGCCCACAAGCCCGATCTCATCCTGATGGACATCCAGCTTCCCGAAGTCTCCGGCCTCGACGTGACCCGATGGATCAAGGAAGACGAGAATCTGCGTCACATTCCTGTGATCGCCATCACGGCCTTTGCCATGAAGGGCGACGAGGAGCGGATCCGCGAGGGCGGGTGCGAGGCCTATCTTTCCAAGCCCATCTCGGTTGCGAAGTTTTTGGCAACGGTTCGCACCTATCTTGGCGACGACAAATGACCGCGCGCTCGTGTCAGTATTGATTCGAGCCGCCGCGGATCTCCGCGAGGACCGATGTCGGCCCGAGTTCTGATCGTCGATGATTTGTTTCCGAACGTGAAGCTTCTCGAGACGAAGCTCGCGCTGGAGTATTTCGACGTCGTCGCGGCGATGAACGGCCCCGACGCCCTCGCGATCTGCGAGAAGGGCCTCTGCGACATCGTCCTGCTCGACGTGATGATGCCGGGCATGGACGGGTTCGAGGTCTGCCGGCGCATCAAAAACAACCCTCTGACCACGCATCTGCCCGTCGTCATCGTCACGGCGCTCGACCAGCCCTCGGACCGGCTGAAGGGGCTCGACGCCGGCGCCGACGACTTCCTGACGAAGCCCATCGACGACACCGCCCTGTTCTCGCGGGTGCGCAGCCTCGTACGGCTCAAGGCGATGACCGACGAGCTGCGCAGCCGCGCCATCGCCTCCCGGGACATCGGTCTCGGCGATCCCCTCGCCGCCGCCGCCGCTGAGGGGGGGCTCGGCGGCAAGGTGCTCATCGTCGAGAGCCGCCGGAGCGCGGCCGAGCGCATGGCCGCCTCGCTCGGCGCGCACCACACGGTCACGATCGAGCCCGATCCGCAGCGCGCGCTCCTCCTCGCGCCGGAGGGCGGCTACGACGTCGTCCTGGTGAGCCTCGACATCGAGGGCGGCGACGGCCTGCGGCTGTGCAGCCAGATCCGTTCGCTGCAGCGGACCCGGAGCGTCGCGATCATCATGATCGCGGAGGATCACGATCGGGACAGGGTGGTCCGCGGGCTGGAATTCGGCGTCCACGACTACCTGATGCGGCCCGTCGATCGGAACGAGCTCGTGGCGCGGGTGCGCACGCAGCTGCGCCGCAAGCGTTACGCGGAAGCCCTGCGGGGTGCCGTCCAGGCCTCCATGGAGCTCGCGGTGACGGATGGGCTCACCGGCCTCCACAACCGCCGCTACCTCGACACCCATCTCGGCGCGCTCTTCACCGATGCCGCCGCCCGCCAGCGTCCGCTCGCCGCGCTGATCCTCGACATCGACCGCTTCAAGGCGATCAACGACACCTTCGGCCACGAGGCCGGCGACGAGGTGCTGCGCGCCTTCGCCGACCGGCTACGCCTGCACACCCGCGGCATCGACGTCGTCGCCCGCTACGGCGGCGAGGAAGTGGTGATCGTGCTGCCGGAGGCCGATCTCGCCGACGCCCAATCGATCGCCGAGCGCATCCGCGAGCGGGTCGAGGAAGCCCCTTTCATGCTCCGGGACGAGGGCCGGACCATCGCGGTCACGGTCTCGATCGGGGTCGCCGCCCTGATGCCCGACGACACCGTCCCCGGCGACATCCTCAAGCGAGCCGACCTCGCCCTCTACCGTGCCAAGCATTCCGGCCGGAACCGGGTCGAGCTTCAGGCAGCCTGACGGCGGCTGGGCCTGGATGGCCCGGATCGGGATGCACGCGGTTTCGGTCCGCCGACGGGATACGCACCGCGCCAGCTTATAATCCCCTCACCGATCGCGGCTTGTGGCCGCCCTCCCATCCGCTTGCGGCTAGATTGGACACAATCCAATCTGCGCCCGCCCGGGATGCGCTCCCCGGCGAGGGAGAAACACCATGACCACATCGCGTGCGATGGCCTGGACGCTGGCCGTCTCGGCCTGCCTGTCATGGCCCGCGTTGGCCGAGGAGGCCGACTCCGGCGCGATCGTCGCGGCGCAGTTCGCGGCCGGCGGCAACAACCAGGGCGTCCGCGCCAGCGGCGCCAAGGGCGTCTGCGTGAAGGGCACCTTCACCCCGGCGCCCGGCGCCGCCGGCCTGAGCAAGGCGCCGCATTTCGCCAAGCCGACGCCGGTCACCGCCCGGTTCTCCATGGGCGGCAGCAGCCCGAAGATCTCCGACAAGGCCAAGCCCGTGACCCGCGGCTTCGCCGTGCGGATGTCGGACGGCCCCAGCGACATGACCTTCGTGGTGATCTCGGCGCCCGTCTTCGCCGCGCGCACGCCCGAGCAGCTCCTCGAGTTCTTCAAGGTTCGCGCCCCCGGTCCCGACGGGAAGCAGGACCCGGAGAAGATCAAGGCCTTCGGCGCCCAGAACCCGGAGACGACCCGCCAGTCCGCCTGGCTCAACGCGCGGCCGGTGCCGGCGAGCTTCGCGGGCGTCGACTACTGGAGCGTGCAGGCCTACACGCTCACGAACGCCAAGGGCACGCCGACGGTCGCGCGGCTGAAGTTCGTCTCCGCCGACAAGGCCGGCCTCTCCGACGACGAGCTGAAGGGCAAGCCCGACAGCTTCTACGCCGACGAGCTGAAGGCCCGCCTGGAGCAGGGGCCGGCCCGGTTCGATCTCGTCGCGATCCTCGCGGAGCCCGGCGACCCCACGAACGACTCCACCGCGAACTGGCCCGAGGAGAGCCGCAAGACCGCGACTCTCGGGATGCTGGCCATCACGGGAATCGAGCCGAACGCCACCTGCGACGCCCGCACCTTCGATCCCGTCGCGGAGCTGCCGGAGGGCATCGCCGGCCCCGCCGACGACCCGATGTTCGCGATCCGCTCGCCGGCCTACGCCGTCTCGCTCTCGAAGCGGGCGAACTGAGGCCCATCGCGAGCGGTCGAGCGTGCCGGGAAGGCCACCGGCACGCTCGACCGGGCCTGCGCGGTTCGAACCGGCGCCCGAAGGATCGGCTCCGTCAGACCTCGGGCTTCTTGCGGCGCCGCCGCTCGCGCTGGGCGGTGGGCAGCGCCTCCGGCACCAGGGTGACGACGACGGGATTCGGGAAATGGTCCATGGCCGCGCCCGTCGCCGCATCGACGCCCATGCCGATCACGCCGCCGGCGATGATGTTTCCCGCAAAGCCTGCCGCGCCGCTGCCGGCGACCTTGGTCCGCACCGGGACTATCTGCGGCTGGAAGCCGGGCTTGGTGAAGGTCACGTCGAACTCGTCGCTGCGCTCGACATCCAGCGAGCAGGGAGTCGAAGGGCAGGCGTAGCCCTTGGTGCTCGTCATGGTCGCGCCGGACGGTTCGGAAAGGAACGCCATCTTCTCGGACGTTCCGCGGGTGATGCTTCCACAGCCCGCGACCACCGCGGCAAGGCATGCCGCAGCCAGGACTTGACCCTTCATGGCGTATTCCCCCTCGCCGCATCGTTGGCGGCGCCGCCCTGTTGAGGGATCTCCTGGTCGGGTTGCAACAGGCATCGCGCGTGCGAGGCGCAAGCATTGTGGACGACGCTGCCGGACCCGCAGCCTCGTGGTGGGCGGTGAGGGACTCGAACCCCCGACCCTCTCCGTGTAAAGGAGACGCTCTACCAACTGAGCTAACCGCCCTGACCACCGCAGGCCGCCGCGGCGCGCGGGGCGCGCCCGCCGCCCCGGTCTGGTAGGCGAAGCCCGGGCCGGGGCGCAAGTCCGCCGAAGCGCCGCCGAGCGTTCCGTGTTTCCAAGAGAAAGGCCCCGGAGCATCGCTCCGGGGCCTTTCTCGTTCTCACGCTCGCGCCCGCGTCAATGGGCGACGAAGGCGGCGCCGTCCTCCTCGCGGCCGGCCTCCCGGCCGGTCTTCGCCGCCGGCAGCGGCTCGTCCCAGGAGATGGCTTCGGGCTGGCGCACGAGGGCGCGCTCCAGCACCTGCTCCATCCGCGAGACCGGCACGATCTCGAGGCCGTTCTTCACGCTGTCGGGCACCTCCGCGATGTCCTTGGCGTTCTCCTCGGGGATCAGCACCGTCTTGATGCCGCCGCGCAGCGCCGCAAGGAGCTTCTCCTTGAGCCCGCCGATCGGCAGCACCCGCCCCCGCAGGGTCACCTCGCCGGTCATCGCCACCTCGCGGCGCACCGGGATGCCGGTGAGCGTGGAGATGATGGCGGTGGCCATGGCGATGCCGGCGGACGGCCCGTCCTTCGGGGTCGCCCCCTCGGGAACGTGGACGTGGATGTCCCGGCGCTCGAACAGCGGCGGCTCGATGCCGTAGTCGACGGCCCGCGAGCGGACGTAACTCGCCGCGGCCGAGATCGACTCCTTCATCACGTCGCGCAGGTTGCCCGTGACGGTCATCTTGCCCTTGCCGGGCATCATGACGCCCTCGATCGTGAGCAGCTCGCCCCCGACCTCGGTCCAGGCCAGACCCGTGACCACGCCGACCTGATCGTCCGCGTCGATCTCGCCGTAGCGGAACTTCGGCGGGCCGAGGAAGACGGGCAGCGTCTCGGGGTTCACCTCGACGGACTTCACCTTGGTGATCAGGATCTCCTTCACCGCCTTGCGGATCAGGTTCGAGAGCTCCCGCTCCAGGTTGCGCACGCCGGCCTCCCGCGTGTAGCGGCGGATCAGCATGAGCAGGCCGTCATCGGTGACCGACCACTCCTTCGCGTCGAGGCCATGCTTCTTCATGGCGCCCGGGATGAGGTGGCGGCGGGCGATCTCGAGCTTCTCCTCCTCCGTGTAGCCGGCGATGCGGATCACCTCCATGCGGTCCATCAGGGGCGCGGGGATGTTCAGCGTGTTCGCCGTCGTCACGAACATCACGTTCGAGAGGTCGTAGTCGACCTCCAGGTAATGGTCGTTGAAGGTGCTGTTCTGCTCCGGATCGAGAACCTCCAGCAGGGCGGCAGACGGATCACCACGGAAGTCCATGCCCATCTTGTCGATCTCGTCGAGCAGGATGAGCGGGTTCGAGGTCTTGGCCTTGCGCATCGACTGGACGATCTTGCCGGGCATCGAGCCGATATAGGTCCGGCGGTGGCCGCGAATCTCGGCCTCGTCACGCACGCCGCCGAGCGACATGCGCACGAACTCGCGGCCCGTCGCCTTGGCGATGGATTTGCCGAGCGAGGTCTTGCCGACGCCGGGGGGGCCGACGAGGCAGAGGATCGGCCCGGTGAGCTTGTTCGCCCGCTGCTGCACGGCGAGGTACTCGACGATCCGGTCCTTGACCTTCTCCAGGCCGAAATGATCCTCGTCGAGGAGCGCCTGGGCGCCGAGCAGGTCCTTCTTGATCTTCGAGCGCTTGCCCCACGGGATGCCGAGCATCCAGTCGAGGTAGTTGCGCACGACCGTGGCCTCGGCCGACATCGGCGACATCTGGCGCAGCTTCTTCAGCTCGCCGAGCGCCTTGTCGCGGGCCTCCTTGGTGAGCTTGGTCTTCTCGATCTTCTCCTCGAGCTCGGCCAGCTCGTCGCGGCCGTCCTCGCTGTCGCCCAGCTCCTTCTGGATGGCCTTCATCTGCTCGTTCAGGTAGTACTCGCGCTGGGTCTTCTCCATCTGCCGCTTGACGCGGGTCCGGATGCGCTTCTCCACCTGGAGCACGGAGATCTCGCTCTCCATCAGCGACAGCACGCGCTCCAGGCGCTGAGCCACCGTGGGGATCTCGAGAATCGCCTGCTTGTCGGAGATCTTGACCGCGAGGTGCGAGCCGACGGTGTCGGCGAGCTTCGAGGGCTCGTCGATCTGCGTGACGGCGGAGACGACCTCGGGCGAGATCTTCTTGTTGAGCTTCACGTAGTTCTCGAACTCGGAGATCACCGAGCGGGCGAGCGCCTCCGCCTCGACGCGGTCGCCGAGCTCGTCCGAGAGCGCCTCGGCCTCGGCCTCGTAGTATTCGTCCGAGCGGGTGAAGCTGCTGATCTTGGCGCGGCCCGAGCCCTCGACCAGTACCTTCACGGTGCCGTCGGGCAGCTTCAGGAGCTGGAGGACGGAGGCGAGCGTGCCGATCGTGTAGATCGCGTCGGTGGCCGGATCGTCGTCGCCAGCATTGATCTGGGTCGCGAGCAGGATGTGGCGGTCGGTGCGCACGGCCTCTTCCAGCGCGCGGATCGACTTCTCGCGCCCCACGAAGAGCGGCACGATCATGTGCGGGAACACCACGATGTCGCGCAAGGGAAGGACGGCGTAGGCGCCCGTCGAGCCCGGGACGACCGGCTGGCGCGCTTTCGACTGAGTCATGTCTGACTTCCTCTGGATGGACCGCCCGGCCTCCGCTCCCTCGTCATCGGAGGCAAGCATCCTGCCAGGGGGCCGACCGGGCCGCGAGGGTCGGGAAAACGTCTTGTGCGGCTGGTAGCGCAGCACCGCACCTCGAAGGAGCGTGGGGCCGCCGCGCTGATGGGAAGGTGGCCCCGCTGCGCGCCGCTTTCAAGCGGCGCTCACCGGCGGCAAGGCAGCCCGGCGCAGGGCGCCGGACGCCCCGTCAGGCGCTCGCGGCGGGCACTTCCTTGTTGCGGTCGCCGTGGATGAAGAGGGGCCGCGACTTGCCCTCGACCACCTCGGGACCGATCACCACCTGCTCGACCGAGTCGAGGCCCGGCAGGTCGTACATCGTGTCGAGGAGGATCGTCTCCAGGATGGAGCGGAGGCCGCGGGCGCCGGTCTTGCGCTCGATGGCCTTGCGGGCGACGAGCGAGAGCGCCTCGTCCTGGAAGGTCAGGTCGACGTTCTCCATCTCGAACAGGCGCTGGTACTGCTTCACCAGCGCGTTCTTCGGCTCCTGGAGGATGCGCTTGAGGGCGGCCTCGTCGAGGTCCTCCAGCGTCGCCAGCACGGGCAGGCGGCCGACGAACTCGGGGATGAGGCCGAACTTCAGCAGATCCTCGGGCTCGACGCTCCGGAAGATCTCGCCCGTGCGGCGGTCGTCGGGGGCCTGCACGGTCGCGCCGAAGCCGATCGAGGTGCCCTTGCCGCGCTGGGAGATGATCCGCTCCAGCCCCGCGAAGGCGCCGCCGCAGATGAACAGGATGTTCGTGGTGTCGACCTGCAGGAACTCCTGCTGCGGGTGCTTGCGCCCGCCCTGCGGGGGCACGGAGGCGACGGTGCCCTCCATGATCTTCAGGAGCGCCTGCTGCACGCCCTCGCCGGACACGTCGCGGGTGATCGACGGGTTGTCGGACTTGCGCGAGATCTTGTCGATCTCGTCGATGTAGACGATGCCCCGCTGCGCCCGCTCGACGTTGTAGTCGGAGGCCTGGAGCAGCTTGAGGATGATGTTCTCGACGTCCTCGCCGACGTAGCCGGCCTCGGTGAGCGTCGTCGCGTCCGCCATGGTGAAGGGCACGTCGAGGATGCGGGCGAGCGTCTGCGCGAGCAGCGTCTTGCCCGAGCCCGTCGGCCCGATCAGCATGATGTTGGACTTGGCCAGCTCGACGTCGTTGTGCTTCGTCGCGTGGGCGAGGCGCTTGTAGTGGTTGTGGACCGCGACCGAGAGGACCTTCTTGGCGAAGTCCTGGCCGATGACGTAGTCGTCGAGGACGCGGCGGATCTCCTTCGGGGTCGGCACGCCGTCGCGGCTCTTCACGAGCGAGGACTTCGATTCCTCGCGGATGATGTCCATGCACAGCTCGACGCACTCGTCGCAGATGAACACCGTCGGGCCCGCGATCAGCTTGCGGACCTCGTGCTGGCTCTTGCCGCAGAACGAGCAGTACAGCGTGCTCTTGGAGTCGTTGCCGCCGGTCTTGCTCATGTCGGTCTCCGAATCGTGCACGCGGGCCGGCCAGGGGCCGCGCGCGCATCGGTCAAAGGTAGGGATGGCCGCCTAAAGAAACAGTCACCTGCGGGCCATCCTGGCTGGGTTCTGCCGAAAACGCGATGCAACCACGCGGCCGCGTCGGTTTCAAGGCAGGGAGCGTGCCGCCCGCCCGCGTCCGTGGCGCGCAGGCGGCTCGGGTCCCGCCTCAGGCGGCGGCGGGCTCGGGGCGCTTCTGGAGCACCTCGTCGATGAGCCCGAACTCCTTGGCGGCGTCGGCCGTCATGAAGTTGTCCCGCTCCAGCGCGCTATGGATCGTGTCGTAGTCGCGGCCCGTGTGCTTCACGTAGATCTCATTGAGGCGCTTCTTCAGGGCCTCGATCTCGCGGGCATGGATCAGGATGTCGGTCGCCTGGCCCTGGAAGCCGCCCGACGGCTGGTGGACCATGATCCGGGCGTTGGGCAGGGCGAAGCGGTGGCCGGGCTCGCCGGCCGTCAGCAGCAGCGAGCCCATCGAGGCGGCCTGGCCGACGCAGAGCGTCGTGACGGGGCAGCGGATGAACTGCATCGTGTCGTAGATCGACAGGCCCGAGGTCACCACGCCACCGGGCGAGTTGATGTAGAAGGAGATCTCCTTCTTCGGGTTCTCGGCCTCGAGGAACAGCAGCTGCGCGACGATGAGCGAGGCGCCGTAATCCTCGACCGGGCCGGTGAGGAAGATGATCCGCTCGCGCAGCAGCCGGGAGTAGATGTCGAAGGCGCGCTCGCCGCGGCTCGATTGCTCGACCACCATCGGGACGAGCGCGCTGTTGTAGTAGTCGACCGGGTCTCTCATCATCCTCGCCCCAGGGCTCGAAGGGACCCGGACGCGCGCGAATCAGGCGCGGCCGGGCGGGTCCAGCAAACATGACGGCTGTTAACGCCGCCTGATTTCACGGGAACCGACCCTTCGGGGCGAGCCCCGGACGCGAAGGATCGGTCTTACTCGGCCTTGGCGGCCTTGTCGTCGGAAGCCGTTGCATCGGCCGCCTTGCCGGCGCCGCCCGTCTCCTCGTCGTCGGCGAAGAGCGTCTCCTTGGAGACGGGCTCCTCGACGAGCTTGACCTGACCGAGGACGTGGTCGACGACCTTCTCCTCGAACAGCGGCGCACGGAGTTCGGCCAGCGCCTGTGCGTTCTTGCGGTAGAAGTCCCAGACCTGCTGCTCCTGGCCCGGGAACTGCCGGACCCGGGCGATCAGGGCCTGGTTGAGCTCCTCGTCCGAGATCTTGATATCGGCGCTCTCGCCGACCTGCGCAAGCACCAGCCCGAGGCGCACGCGCCGCTCGGCGATGCGGCGGTACTCCTCGCGGGCCTTCTCCTCCGTGGTGTCCTCGTCCTCGAAGGTCTTGCCGCGGGTCTTCAGGTCCTGCTCGACCTGCGCCCAGACGTTGGCGAACTCCTGGTGGACCAGGGAGGGCGGCAGGTCGAAGGCGTACTTGGTGTCGAGGGCGTCGAGGAGCTCCTTCTTGAGGCGGCGGCGCGACTGCGCCTCGAGGTCGCCGCCCATGGCCTTGGAGACCGCCTCGCGCAGCTTCTCGAGGTTCTCGAGGCCGAGATTCTCCGCGAAGGCGTCGTCGATCTTGGCCTCGCCCGGCGCCTGGACGCGGGTGACCTTCACGTCGAAGGCGGCTTCCTTGCCGGCGAGATGGGCGGCCTGGTAATCCTCGGGGAAGGTCGCCGTCACGACCCGCTCGTCGCCGGCCTTGGCGCCGACGAGCTGCTCCTCGAAGCCGGGGATGAAGGTGCCGGAGCCCAGCTCCAGGTCGACGCCCTCGGCCTTGCCGCCCTCGAACTCGGTGCCGTCGATGCGGCCGACGAAGTCGATGGTGACGCGGTCGCCAGTCTCGGCGGCGGCCCCCTCGTCGCGGTCGGCGAAGGGCCGGTTCTGGCCGGCCATGCGCTCGAGCGCCTCGTCGATCTCGGCCTCGCTCGGGCTCGCGACGAGCTTCGTCAGGCTGACGTCGGAGAGGTCGGCGAGCTCGAAGCTCGGCAGCACCTCGAGCGCCACCTTGAAGGAGACGTCGCCCCTGGCGTCGAGCGCGTTCTCGACGACGGCCTTGTCCTCGGGGAACTCGACGCGCGGCTCGAGGGCGAGCTTGAGGTTGTTGTCGGCGACGATCTTCTGGTTGGCCTCGTTGACGGCGTTCTGGAGCACGTCGGCCATCACCGAGCGGCCGTAGACCTTGCGCAGGTGCGCCACCGGCACCTTGCCGGGGCGGAAGCCCTTGAGCTGCACCTTGTCCTTGAGGCCGGACAGCTCGGTCGTCAGACGATCCTCCAGCTCGTTGGCGGCCAGGAGCACCTGAAACTCGCGCTTCAGCCCCTCGGAGAGTGTCTCGGTCACCTGCATCGTCGTCTGTCCGCTCTGTCGTCCGTTGATCGTCTCGAAGTCCGGTCCGTCGGCCGTTGTCCGGGCGGTTCGGCACGCGTCGCGGCGCTTGGGAGTGCCGGCCGGTCGGTCCCGGACGCTCCAGGTCCAGGGGCCGGCCGTGCGGCGCTGGTGCGGGCGGAGGGGCTCGAACCCCCACGTCTTGCGACACTGGAACCTAAATCCAGCGCGTCTACCAGTTCCGCCACGCCCGCGGCAGCCCGAGTGCGGCCGCCCGGCCGTCGGAAGCGCGGGTCTATAGCACGCGCGTCCGGGACCGCAGCAAAAAACTTCGGGCTCCCGCACACGGGGGCGCCTGCGGTGGCGCCGCCGGGGGCGGGCGGCTAGAACCGCCCTCCCGACGCGCCGCCCGCAAGGGTCGATAGGGGTCCATAGGGGTCCATGCCTCCGTTCCGACCGACCGTCCCGCCGATTCCCGTCTCCCGCCGGACCCTGCTCGCGGGCGCCGCCCTCGCGGCGCTGACGCCGCGGGAGGCTAGCGCCCAGGGCGCCGCGAAACCGCAGCCCTCCGCGCCGCCCGCCATCCAGCCCGAGCCCGTCGCCCTTCGGGCCGCGCCCGGCAACGTCCGCCTCAAGCCGGAGCCCGCGCCCGAGACTGCGGTCTGGTGCTTCGACGGTAAGGCCGAGCCGCCGGTGATCCGGGTGAGGCTCGGCGAGACCGTGCGGCTGAGGCTCGAGAACCGCACCGACAAGCCGCTCTCCCTGCATTGGCACGGGGTGCGTAACCAGAACGCCATGGACGGCGTCGGCGGGGTGACGCAGGCGCCCGTCGCGCCGGGCGCCGACTTCCTCTACGCCTTTACGCCGCCGGACGCCGGCACCTTCCTGATCCGGCCCCTCGTGGTCGGCGGCTCCAGCGAGCCGGCGGGCCGGGGCCTGTCGGGCTTCCTGATCGTCGACGAGAAGACGCCGCCGGCGGTCGACCGGGACGTGACGCTGCTCGCCCAGGACCCGCGCCTCCAGGACGACGGCAGCCTGATGCCCTTCGGGCAGACGCCGCTGGCGGCGGCCGGCGGCCGGCTCGGCAACCTCGTCACCGTCAACGGCCGCCCGGTGCCGGCGCGGATCGAGGCGCCGCCCGGCGCGCGCCTGCGCCTGCGGCTCGGCAACGCCTGCAACGCCCGCTCGACCCGGGTGCGCTTCGACGGGCTCAAGGTCTACGTCGCCGCCGTCGACGGCCAGCCGACCGACACCTTCGAGCCCCTGAAGGCGACGCTCCCCTTCGCGCCGGGTTCCCGCTACGACCTGATGGTGGACCTCCCCACCGAGGGCGAGATCAAGGGTGCGATCACCGCGCTCGTCGGGGGCGGCTTGGTGCTTGCCGAGATCGTCGGCACCGGCGCCCCTCTGACTCAGAAGCGCCCGCCGATCGGCCCGATCGGCGACAACAAGCTGCTGCCCGCCGAGGTGAAGCTCCAGAACGCCGTGCGGCGGGACATCGTCATCACCGGCGGGGCCGTGCGCCCGAAGGACAAGCCGGAGGCGGAGCCCGTCTTCACCGGCGATCCCGCCAAGGTCTGGAGCGTCAACGGGGTCAGCGGGGCGGCGGGCGCCGCGCCCTTCTTCTCTGTGAAGCGCGGGCAGGTCGTGGTGCTCGCGATCCGCAACGACACCGCCTTCCCGCAGGCGATCCACCTGCACGGCCACGCCTTCCGCCTGCTCCATCCCCTCGACGACGGCTGGGAGCCCTACTGGCTCGACACCTTCCAGCTGCTCGAAGGCCGCACCGCCCGCATCGCCTTCCTCGCCGATAATCCCGGCCGCTGGCTGATCGGCTCGACGGTGCTGGAGCGTTTCGATACCGGCCTCTGGGGCTCCTTCGAGGTCACCTGAGGCCGGCCGCGAGACCGGAGAGCGCCTGCGGCATCAGCTCGGGGATGTCCTCCGCGATCAGGCCCGGCCCGTGCCGCAGGCCTGCGTCGCCGTGGAGCCAGACGGCGGCGCAGGCCGCCTCCAACGGGGCCATGCCCTGGGCGAGAAGCCCGGCGATCAGGCCGGCGAGCACGTCGCCGGAGCCGGCGGTGCCGAGCCACGGGCTGGCGTGGTCGTTGATCGCCGCCCGTCCGTCCGGCGCGGCGATCACCGTGTCGGGACCCTTGAGCACGACGACGGCGCCGACGAGCGCGGCGGCGCGGCGGGCCGCTTCCAGCCGGCCGATGCCCTCCGCGACGGCTCGCGTGCCGGCGAAGAGCCGCGCGAACTCGCCCGCGTGCGGCGTCAGCACGGCCTGGGCATCCCCCTCGCCGATGTGGCCGGCGAGCGTCTCCGCCTCGCCCTTGAAGCTCGTCAGCGCGTCGGCGTCGAGGACGAGGCCGCGACCGGCGGAGGCCGCCACCGCTACGAGATCGCGGGTCTGCGGCCCGGTGCCGAGGCCGGGCCCGGCCAGCACCACGTTGAGGCGCTCGTCGGTGAGCAGGTCGTCGAGGTCGTCGGCGCCCGCGCAGGGACGCAGCATGATCGCCGTGAGGTGGGCCGCGTTCTCCGCCAGCGCGTCGGCCGGCGAGGCGAGCGTGACGAGTCCTGCCCCGACCCGCAGCGCGCCTCTTGCGGCGAGCCGGGCGGCGCCCGTCCGGTAGGCCGGCCCCGACAGGACGAGGGCGTGTCCGCGGGTGTACTTGTGGCTCTCCGCCGCGAGGCGCGGGAATTCGCCTCCCCAGAGGTCCGGGCCGTTGCGGAAGGTGGCCGGGCCGACGCCGAGCCCGACTTCGAACGCGGCCGCGCCGGTGCCGACGTCGGCGACCGTGATCCGTCCGCACAGGGAGCGGCCGGGCTCCAGCAGGTGGCCGGGTTTGCGCGCGACGAAGGTGACGGTCGCGCTCGCCCGGATGGCCGCGCCGCGCACCTGCCCCGTGTCGCCGTCGACGCCGCTCGGCACGTCGACCGCCAGCACCGGGCGCCCCGCGCCGTTGATCCGCTCCACGAGGCGACGGGCGGGTCCATCGAGGTCCCGCGACAGGCCGGCGCCGAAGAGCGCATCCACGATGAGGTCGAACCCGGCGAGATCGTCGGCGCCCTCGCCCTCGGTGATGGGGCCGGTCCAGTCCGCCGCCGCGAGGGCCGCATCGCCGGACAGGCCCTCGCGCCTCCCGAGACACCGCAGCTCCACGGCGAAGCCCGCCTCCACCAGGATCCGGGCGGCGACGAAGCCGTCGCCGCCGTTGTTGCCCGGTCCGCAGAGCACCGCGACGCGACCGGCCTCGGGCAGGAGCGCGCGGGCCGCCTCGGCGACCGCCGCGCCGGCCCGGTGCATCAGGGCGATGCCCGGCGTGCCGCCGGCGATCGCCGCTTCGTCCACCGCCGCCATCGCTCCGACCGTGAGCAGCCGAGCCGATCCGCTCCTGCCCATGCCCGTCACCCGCTCAGCCACTGCCATCGAATTGATCTTTTGCTGCTCAAATGATGAAATGTTGTGCGACTGCTGCCCACGAACTGAGCGGACCTGAGGGACGCTCAGGGAAAACGGCGTGGCGAACGCGTCCTTGGGATGCTACGAGTCGGCAACGCAATCACGTATCCGGGTTCGAGCGGGATGAAGAAGATCGAGGCGATCATCAAGCCGTTCAAGCTCGACGAGGTGAAGGAGGCCCTCCAGGAGGTCGGTCTTCAGGGCATCACCGTCATCGAGGCGAAGGGCTTCGGCCGCCAGAAGGGCCATACCGAGCTCTACCGGGGCGCGGAGTACGTGGTCGACTTCCTGCCCAAGGTGAAGCTCGAGATCGTGCTCGGCGACTCCATGGTCGAGGGTGCCATCGAGGCGATCCGCAAGTCGGCCCAGACTGGCCGCATCGGCGATGGCAAGATCTTCGTCTCGACCATCGAGGAGGCGATCCGCATCCGCACCGGAGAGACCGGCCCGGACGCGATCTGATCCCGACTGGGGACGCTCCGCCGAGGCACCGACCCGCTTGCCCGACCTCGATCGCGTCGTCCGGGAGATCGCCGACGAGATGCGGGCGCGGCCCGACCGGGGCACCGTCGCGAGCTACATCCCCGAGCTCGCCCGCGCCGATGCCGCCGCCTTCGGCCTCGCCGTTGTCGATGTCGAGGGGCGTGCCGCCGTCGCGGGGGACGGCGACGTGCCGTTCTCGATCCAGAGCATCTCCAAGGTCTTCACCCTGACGCTCGCCCTCGGCATGGCCGGGGACCGGCTCTGGCGGCGGGTCGGCCGCGAGCCCTCCGGCAGCCCCTTCAACTCCATCGTCCAGCTGGAGCGGGAGGCAGGCGTGCCGCGCAACCCCTTCATCAACGCCGGGGCGATCGCCGTCACCGACCTGATCCTCTCGGGCCATCAGCCCCGCGAGGCGCTGGGCGAGATCCTGCGCTTCATGCAGGCGCTGGCTTTGGATCAGACCATCGCCATCGACGAGGCCGTGGCGGCCTCGGAGAAGCGCACCGGTTTCCGTAACGCGGCGCTCGCCAACTACATGCGCTCCTTCGGGGTGATCGAGAATCCGGTCGACTACACGCTCGGCGTCTACTTCCACCACTGCGCCATCGCGATGACCTGCCGGCAGCTCGCCACGGCGGGCCTGTTTCTGGCCCATGACGGACGCCATCCCCTCACCGGGCACTCGGTGATCTCGGCCGAGCGGGCGCGCCGCATCAATGCGGTGATGCTGACCTGCGGCCACTACGACGGCTCGGGGGAGTTCGCCTACCGGGTCGGCCTGCCAGGCAAGAGCGGCGTCGGCGGCGGCATCCTGGCGATCGCGCCCGGCAAGGCCTCGGTCGCGGTGTGGTCGCCGGGGCTCGATGCGGCCGGCAACTCGCATCTTGGCCGCATCGCCCTGGAATCGCTCACGAAACGGATGGGCTGGTCGATCTTCGCGGCCTGAGCGGCGCGCTCAGCTCTTGCGGCGCTGGTCGTCCTGCATCGCCGCCTCGTGGTACCAGCCGCTGCCGCAGTCGACGACGGGATAGGGGCTCGGGCGCGGCTCGGCGGCGAGGCTCCCGCTCCCCCGGATGCGGCCGCCGGCCGCGCGGGGACGCGGCGGGAACGGGTAGATCTTGGCCGACGCGCGACCTTCAGCCATAGCCATGACAGGCTCTTTCCTTCGCCGGAACCGTCTCGATGCGGTGGCGCATCCGAGATGTGGTCGAGGGAAACCCATCGTGCAGGGGCTGTCATCAATAAATCGATCGCTTGCGAAAAGTATCAGCAAGCCTGTTCTTGCGGCATGACGCGGCGCGCAACGGCTCTCAATCCCGGTGGCGGTGCCGGCAGAGCCTCGAAAGAAAAGGCGGCGCGACCCCTCGGGCCCCGCCGCCTTCCTGTCTTCGCCGATCGGCCGACTTACGCCGCCGCGGCCTTCGAGCCCGGGATCTCGACCGAGGCGATGGTCTTCAGGACCTGCGAGGCGATTTGGTAGGGGTCGCCTTGGGAGTTCGGACGGCGATCCTCGAGATAGCCCTTGTACTCGTTGTTCACGAAGGAGTGCGGCACGCGGATCGAGGCGCCGCGGTCGGCCACGCCGTAGGAGAACTTGTTCCAGGGCGCGGTCTCGTGCTTGCCGGTCAGCCGCATGTGGTTGTCCGGGCCGTAGACGGCGATGTGGTCCTCGATCGCCGCGCCGAAGGCGCCCATGAGCTTCTCGAAGTAGTCCTTGCCGCCGACCGTGCGCATGAACTCCGTCGAGAAGTTGCAGTGCATGCCGGAGCCGTTCCAGTCGGTGTCGCCGAGCGGCTTGCAGTGGTACTCGATGTCGATCTCGTAGCCCTCGCAGAGGCGCTGCATCAGGTAGCGGGCCATCCACATCTCGTCGGCGGCCTTCTTGGAGCCCTTGCCGAAGATCTGGAACTCCCACTGGCCCTTGGCGACCTCGGCGTTGATGCCCTCGTGGTTGATGCCGGCGGCGAGGCACAGGTCGAGGTGCTCCTCGACGATCTTGCGGGCGACCGAGCCGACCTCCTTGTAGCCGACGCCGCAGTAGTACGGGCCCTGGGGCGCGGGATAGCCGGCCTCGGGGAAGCCGAGCGGGCGGCCGTCCTGGTAGAAGAAGTACTCCTGCTCGAAGCCGAACCAGGCGCCGTCATCGTCGAGGATGGTGGCGCGCTTGTTCGACGGATGCGGGGTCTTGCCGTCGGGCATCATCACTTCGCACAGCACCAGCACGCCGTTGCTGCGGGCCGGGTCGGGGAAGTGGCGCACCGGCTTCAGCACGCAGTCGGATGAGGAGCCCTCGGCCTGCATGGTCGAGCTGCCGTCGAAGCCCCAGAGCGGAAGCTGCTCGAGGGTCGGGAACTCGGAAAATTCCTTGATCTGCGTCTTGCCCCGCAGGTTCGGCACCGGGGTGTAGCCGTCGAGCCATATGTACTCGAGCTTGTACTTCGTCATCCTGCGTCTCTCGTCCCTGGACCGTTCGGCGTCTGATCGCACTCAGACGGCTCGGGGCCGTTGGAAGGCCGAATCCAGCTTAGCAATCCGTGTGCCATGCGTGCCCTCCGCACGGCCTCGTGAAGGCCACCGCGGGGCGAGGGTTGGTTCTTCCCCGCGTCCTGCCGGACGCGGAAGACGGACGCCGCCGGAGCGGTGCGGATGGGTGACACATTCGCCTGAAGCGGCTAGCAGGGGAACCCGCACGCCGAGGGGCCGGGGTCGCCAGCCGCTTCCGAACGCTCGCCCGGTGCCGCCTTCGACCGATTTCGCTCTGGAGACTACGCCCGATGAAATCCGCAGCTGACGTGCTGAAAGAGATCAAGGACAACGACGTCAAGTACGTGGACTTCCGGTTCACGGACCCGCGCGGCAAGTGGCAGCACGTCACCTTCGACGTCTCCCTCGTCGACGACGAGATGTTCACCGAGGGCACGATGTTCGACGGCTCGTCGATCGCCGGCTGGAAGGCGATCAACGAGTCCGACATGCTGCTGATGCCGGACCCGTCGACGGCCTGCATGGACCCGTTCTTCTCCGCCTCGACCATGTCGATCGTCTGCGACGTGCTCGAGCCCTCCACCGGCCAGCCCTACGCCCGCGACCCTCGCGGCACCGCCAAGCTCGCCGAGGCCTTCCTGAAGTCCACCGGCATCGGCGACACGATCTATGTCGGTCCCGAGGCCGAGTTCTTCGTGTTCGACGACGTGAAGTTCGCCGCCGACCCCTACCAGACCGGCTTCAAGCTCGACTCGGCCGAGCTGCCGATCAACGGCTTCACCGACTACGAGGGCGGCAACCTCGGCCACCGCGTCCAGACCAAGGGCGGCTACTTCCCCGTGCCCCCGCAGGACTCGGCCCAGGACATGCGCGGCGAGATGCTCGCCGCCATGCAGTCCATGGGCGTGAAGGTTGAGAAGCACCACCACGAGGTGGCGAGCGCCCAGCACGAGCTCGGCATGAAGTTCGACACGCTGACGCACCTCGCCGACCACATGCAGATCTACAAGTACTGCATCCACAACGTCGCGCAGAGCTACGGCAAGACCGCGACCTTCATGCCGAAGCCCGTCTACGGCGACAACGGCTCCGGCATGCACGTGCACCAGTCGATCTGGAAGGGCGGCAAGCCGCTGTTTGCCGGCGACAAGTACGCCGACCTCAGCCAGGAGTGCCTCTGGTACATCGGCGGCATCATCCGGCACGCCAAGGCGCTCAACGCCTTCACCAACCCGTCGACCAACTCCTACAAGCGCCTGGTGCCGGGCTACGAGGCCCCCGTGCTGCTCGCCTACTCGGCGCGCAACCGCTCGGCCTCCTGCCGCATCCCGTGGACGACGAACCCGAAGGCCAAGCGCGTCGAGGTCCGCTTCCCCGACCCGATGGCGAACCCCTACCTTGCCTTCGCGGCGCTGCTGATGGCCGGCCTCGACGGCATCATCAACAAGATCGATCCCGGCCCGGCCATGGACAAGGATCTCTACGACCTGCCCCCGCGGGAGCTGAAGAAGATCCCGACCGTCTGCGGCTCCCTCCGCGAGGCGCTCCAGAACCTCGACAAGGACCGCGCCTTCCTCAAGGCCGGCGGCGTCTTCACCGACGACCAGATCGACTCGTTCATCGAGCTGAAGATGCAGGAGGTCATCCGCTACGAGATGACCCCGCACCCGATCGAGTTCGTGCAGTACTACTCGCTGTAAGGCGCATGCGGGGGCCGGGCCCCCGTGCTGCAAAGCGGACGACGAAGAGAGCGCCGGGGC
>NZ_BPQR01000081.1 GCF_022179345.1 Methylobacterium jeotgali
TCGGCGGCCTCTCATCCCCTGCAACAACCGCCAATCGGTAACGCGGCTCGAAACGAAGCCCGGGAGACGCCGGCCCGACGCGATCGGGTCGGATCGATCTCCGGGTGCGTCCAGGTTCGGGACGATCCCGGTCACGAAGCGTTAACCGTGCGTCAGGCCCGAGCGTCGAAGACTCGACGGCCTTCCGGAGCGCTTCGTGACCGCCCGATCCCTCACCCTGGCCCTGCCGCTGCTCGTCGGGCTCTCCTGCCCCGGCGAGGCCGGCGAGGCTGGCGTCCGCTACGCCGCCTGGAACGGCTGCCTCTCGCGCAGCTTCGCGAGCCAGGCTGCCTTGACCGGCCGCGCGATCGCCGCCGACGCGGCGCTGCGCGACTGCCGCGAGGCCGAGGACGCCTATCTCGCCGCGCTCTCGACCTCGCCGCTCCTCGATGGCGACGACATCGCCCGCGTGCGCCCGGCGCTCCTGACCCGCGCCCGCGCCTCGCTCATCGCGCGGCCCCGGCGGCTGGGTCTCTGAGCGGATTCAGGCGGCGCGACGGCTTTCCCCGCCGAGTCGGGCGGCCATGCGCACCGGCTGGCCGAGGCCGATCTCGCGCGCGAGCCGCGAGCGGCGCTCCGAGTACTCGGAGGCGGTGGTGGGATAATCCACCGGCAGGCCGTAGCGCTGGCGGTAGGCGGCGGGCGTCAGCCCGTGCTTGGCGAGATGCCGCTTGAGGGTCTTGTAGGACTTGCCGTCGATGAAGCTCACGAGCGCCTCCGGCTGGACGGATCGGCGGATCTGCGCCGGGCTCGGCCTGACGGCAGCCACCGCGACCTCGTCGACTGCCTGTGCCGCCCCGTCGAGGGCCGCGAGCGCCCGGTGGATCTCGGCCATCAGGTTGGGAAGCTGCTCCGTCGGAAGAGCGTTGCGCGATACGTAGGCCGACGCGATCTCGGCCGTCCGCGCGAGCCGCTGTGCGGCCCGTGATACTGTCTGCTCGGTCATTTTCTATCTCGATCGATCGATCGTCCCCTTGCGGGGGTAAGTAATCGCCTCGGCGCGTGGCACAACCGCCGCATCGAGCGGATGAGACACATCATCGCGATTGAAGAGCGACCTCGAAAATATCGGTCAGAGCCGGGGTTTTTCCGACTTTGTTTCCGAAAATGTCCGTTCGCCTCCGCTCATCCCGCCCGCGTGCGGGGAAACTTGTGCGCCGGCAGCGAGTTGGACCAGCGAGCACGGCCCGCCCGCCGGGTCAGGCGCCGTCGCCACGGAGGACAATCCCGCATGAAGGCTCTCGCAGCCCTGAGCGCCGTCGCGCTCCTTCTCGCTACCCCGGTCCTCGCGCAGGGGCGCGATCCGTCGAGCTCGTCGGGCGCGGCGAGCAACGCCGAGCAGAACAACAAGCCCCGGCCCAACAGCGCCGGCGGTGGCGGCGGTGGCGGCGGCGGCGGGCAGTAAGCCCCGGCCGTCTCCGGTCCGCCTTTCGAAGAGGCCGTCGGTCCCGGGAGGGGCCGGCGGTCTTTCCGTTTCAGGCGAAGGTCTTGCGGGGGTCGAAGGCGTCGCGCACCGCCTCGCCGGCGAAGATCAGGAGGCTCAGCATCACCGCGACGACGGCAAAGCCCGTCAGCCCCAGCCAGGGCGCCTGGATGTTGTCCTTGCCCTGGGCGAGCAGCTCGCCGAGCGAGGGCGAGCCGGGAGGCAGGCCGAAGCCGAGGAAGTCGAGCGAGGTCAGCGTCGTGATCGAGCCGTTCAGGATGAAGGGCAGGAAGGTCAGCGTCGCGACCATGGCGTTCGGCAGGAGGTGGCGGGTCATGATGCGCAGGTTCGAGAGGCCGAGGGCGCGGGCGGCGCGCACGTACTCGAAGTTGCGCGCGCGCAGAAACTCCGCCCGCACCACGCCGACCAGGGCCACCCACGAGAACAGCAGCATGATGCCGAGCAGCACGAAGAAGCCCGGCGCGATGAAGGCCGAGATGATGATGATGAGGTAGAGGGTCGGGATGCCGCCCCAGACCTCGATGAAGCGCTGGAAGGCGAGGTCGACCCAACCGCCGAAATAGCCCTGCACGGCCCCGGCCACGACCCCGACGAGGGAGGAGACCGCCGCGAGCGCCAGCCCGAACAGCACCGAGATGCGGAAGCCGTAGATCACCCGCGCCAGCACGTCGCGGGTGGTGTTGTCGGTGCCGAGCCAGTGCCACTCGATGTCGCGGCAGCCGCTGCCGCCGGCGCGCTCGGCGACCGGGCGGCACTGATCGTCGGTCAGCATCCAGGTCGGCGGCGAGGGCGAGGGCGTCGGCAGGTCGGAGAGGATGGTGTCGTAGGAGTAGGGGATCGGCGGCCAGATCGCCCAGCCGTTCTCGGCGATCTCCCGGCGGGTCTCCGGCGCGCGGTAGTCGGTGCGGGCGAGAAAGCCCCCGAACTTCTCCTCCGGGTAGTCGACCAGCACCGGCACCAGCCACTCGCCCTTGTAGGAGACCAGGAGCGGCCGGTCGTTGGCGATGAACTCCGCGAACAGGCTGACCACGAACAGCGCGAGGAAGATCGCGAAGGACCAGAAGCCGAGCCGGTTGCGGCGGAAGTTCGAGAGCCGCCGCCGGTTGATCGGCGACAATCCGCGCCGCGTGGTCGGCGTCACGATCGCCTGGGCGCCGGGGAGCGGCGGCTGCACGGGGGCTCTCGTTCCGCGGGCGAGCTCGTTCATGGGCTCAGGTCCCCGCCGCCCGCTATGCTCAGTCGAGCCGGGTGGCCGTGCCCTCGATCTCGCCGAGGCGCACCGCCCCGGTGCGCTCCAGGTGACGGCGCAGCAGGCGGACGTTGCGCCGGTTGGCCTTGAAGGCGGCGTCGAACAGGTCGCCCGCGACAGGCACCGCACCCACCAGACCGTCGAAGGCGATGTTCATCGCCATGCGCGCCTGGATGTGCCGGGGCACCCCTAGACGGCGCGCCTCGAACAGGATGTAGGAGGACAGCACCATGCCGGCGAAGTCGCCGACGATGGGGATGAGGCCCAGCGCCGCGTCGATGCCGACCCGGCGGTTGAGCCCCGGCAGCAGGAAGGCCGAGTCGAGCAGGAAGGCGAGCTTCTCGAGGCGCAGCAGCGTCGCCTCGTGGCTCATGTCGGCGAAGCGGTAGGGCGTCTGCGCGCCGGCAGCGTTCTGGAAGGCCATCGCGGGGTCCCGGAGGGAAGCGGTCATCCGGCAGCATGTGGCCCCGGGCCCGCGAGCCGGCAAGGTTGCGCGAGGCGACGGGACGCAGGCTCACGCGGCCGTCCGCACGAAGGCCGCGATCCGCTCCAGACCCGCGTCCAGCGTCGCGTCGCTCTTGCAGAAGCAGAGGCGCACAAGGCTGCGCACCGCCGCGTCCGGGTAGAAGGCGCTCACGGGGATCGCCGCGACGCCGTGCTCGCGGATCAGCCGGTCGCAGAACGCGGCGTCCTCGCCGAGACCGAGGCGGGCAATGTCGACGTTGACGAACCAGGTCGCCTGAGAGGGCAGCACGTCGAGGCCGATCGCCCGCAGGCCCTCGCTCAGGCGGTCGCGGGAGCGGGCGTAGCCGGCGCGCATCCCCGTGAAGTAGGCGTCCTCCTTCGCGAGCCCGTAGGCGACCGCCTCCTGGAGGTTCGGGGGCGTGGTGAAGCACAGGAACTGGTGTGCCTTGGCGATGACCCGCATCAGGCGCGCGTCCGCCATCACGAAGCCGACCTTCCAGCCGGTGAGCGAGAAGATCTTGCCCGCCGAGCCGATCTTCACGGTCCGCCCGCGCATCCCCGGCAGCGCCATCAGGGGGACGTGGCGGGCGCCGTCGAAGACGACGTGCTCCCAGACCTCGTCGCAGACCGCCGTCACGTCGAACCGTTCGCAGTACCGGGCGAGGAGGGCGAGATCCTCCTCCGGCAGCATCGTCGCTGAGGGGTTGAGGGGGTTGTTGAGCACCACGACCCGGGTGCGCGCATTGAAGGCGTCGGCGAGGTCGGCCTCGGCGAGCCGGAAGGCCGGCGGCCTCAGGCGCACGATCCGGGGGATGCCGCCGGCGAGCCGCACCAGCGGCAGGTAGGCGTCGTAGAGGGGCGCGAACAGCACGACCTCGTCGCCGGGCTCAATCAGCCCGAGCAGGGAGGCGGCGAGCGCCTCGGTGGCGCCGGAGGTCACGATCACCTCGGTGACGGGGTCGAGATCGAGCCCCTGGTGCCGCGCGTAGTGGCCGGCCACTGCCTCGCGCAGGGCCGGGATGCCCATCATCGACGGGTACTGGTTGTATCCGTGAAGCGTCGCCTCCGCCGCTTTGGCCCGGATGTCGGCGGGCCCGGCCTCGTCGGGAAAGCCCTGGCCGAGATTGATCGCGCCGAGCTCCCGCGACAGGCTCGACATCACCTCGAAGACCGTCGTCGGCAGGCTGGAGAAGACCGGATTCATGCGATGCGGACGGCCGGGCGGGGTACCCCTGCGGGCACGGAGGGAGGGGCTGTAGCATGGGCCCACGCGAGACCGAAATGTGCGCGACCGCACGTCGGTGACGCCCTGGCGGCCGGTCGCGGCTGACGAATGTTGACTTTCATCAGTCGTGATCCGATCTTCCTGACACACGGCTGGAGCGGCCCGTCGCCGCCAGGGACTCCGCCCCCTCGTCCCGGGATGCGATGTGCCGCTCCGGTCGTGGTCCTCTTCGAAAGGCCGCCTTTACGGGCGGCCTTTTTTCGTGCCTGCATTCCGCGTCGGGACGACGTGCGCACCGGAGCGGGAGGAGCCCTTGAAGGACGCGGCCGCATCGCCGGGCGGAAGCCGGCTCTCCCTGAGCCTCTGTCTTGCGGGCGCGCTCGTCGCCTGCGGCCTCGGGCTCGGCCTGCGCCGGGCCATCCCCGTCATCCCCGTCGACGAGCCCTTCCGGGAGGTGCTGCGCTTCTACCGCTCGCTGCCGCCGCTTCCGGCACGGGAGGGGCGTTCCGTCGCGCCTCCGGCCAGCAACACGCCCGAAACCCGCGCGCCGTACTAGGGTCTCAATGGGCGGGCATGGCCCGCTCCGCTCTATGAGGTACATGAGCGCGCGCGAGGGGGCGCGGACCGGGAAGGATCGGGCACGATCCCCAGCGGTCGGCGAGGCGTCGCGGCGAGGAGCTTGACCGGCGCGCGCGTTCCGCGGCGTGGTCCCCGAGGGGGACCGCTCCGGCACGACGCCCGCGGCTCCGCCCCGCGCCGCCGTTCGAGGCAGGCATGAACGAGAGCTCACCGATCCGGCGGGACAAGGCCCGCGCCTATCCGGAGGTCGAGGCTCCCGCCGCACCGGTGCGGCGGCGCTCGCGGCTGGTCCGCTGGATGCTGATCGCGCTGCTGCTGGCCGGCGCGGGGGCGATCGCGCATCGCTGGACCGAGTCGCGCACCCAGACCTCGGGCGGATCCGGCACGGGCCGTGGCACCGGCGGGCCGGGCCGCTTCGCGGACATGCCGCAGGCGGTGGGCATCGCCACGATCGCGGCCGGCGACATGCCGATCGTGCTCCAGGGGCTCGGCACGGTGACGCCGCTCGCCACCGTGACGGTGCGCTCGCAGCTCAGCGGCTACCTCACCGAGATCGGCTTCCGCGAGGGCCAGACGGTCAAGAAAGGCGACTTCCTCGCCCAGATCGACGCCCGGCCCTACGAGGCGCTGCTCGCGCAGTACCAGGGCCAGCTCGCCCGCGACCAGGCGCTGCTCCAGAACTCGCGCCTCGACCTCGCCCGCTTCCAGACCCTGAACCGCCAGGACTCGATCTCGAAGCAGAACGTCGACACCCAGGCGGCCCTGGTGAAGCAGAACGAGGGCACGGTCGCCTCCGACCAGGCGCTCGTCGACCAGCAGAAGCTCAACATCGCCTACGCGCGCATCACCGCGCCGGTGGAGGGCCGCGTCGGCCTGCGCCAGATCGATCAGGGCAACTACGTCACCGCCGCGAGCACGGCGATCGTCGTGGTCACGCAGCTCCACCCGATCTCGGTGGTGTTCACCCTGCCCGAGGACGACGTGGCCCGCGTGATGCGGCGCCTGCGCGAGGGCGCCAAGCTGATGGTGCGCGCCTACGACCGGGGCGACGCCCACGAGATCGCCTCGGGCGACCTCGACACGGTCGACAACCAGATCGACACCACCACCGGTACGGTGAAGCTGCGTGCGCTGTTCCGGAACGACGACGAGGGGCTGTTCCCCAATCAGTTCGTCAACGCCAAGCTCACCGTCGATACGATCCGCGGCGCGGCCCTGGTGCCGACCGCCGCGATCCTGCGGGGGACGCCGGGCACCTACGTCTACCTGATGGAGGGCGACGACAAGGTCGTCGTCCGCAAGATCGCGGTCGGCGAGAGCGACGGCACCCGCACCGTCGTCACCGAGGGGCTGAAGGTCGGCGACCGCGTCGTCACCGACGGCACCGACCGCCTGCGCGACGGCGGCCCGGTACGGATCACCAGCGCCGACGGCACCGCGACCGCCGCGCCTCCCGCAGGCGCCCCCGGTGCGGAGGGCGAGCGCCCCCGCGGCCGCCGCCGGCAAGCGCCGTGAGGGAGGCCGCCGGGCGGCCCCGCGCATGAACCCCTCGCGCCTCTTCATCCTGCGCCCCGTCGCGACGACGCTCCTGATGCTGGCGATCCTGATCGTCGGCGGGGTCTCGTACTTCAACCTGCCGGTCTCGGCCCTGCCGGCGGTCGACTATCCGACGATCCAGGTCCAGACCTTCTACCCCGGCGCCAGCCCCGAGGTGATGACCTCGGCCGTCACCGCGCCGCTGGAGCGGCAGTTCGGCCAGGTGCCGAACCTCAACCAGATGACCTCGCAATCCTCGGCGGGCGCCTCGGTCATCACGCTCCAGTTCAACCTCGACCTTCCCCTCGACATCGCCGAGCAGCAGGTCCAGGCCGCGATCAACGCCGCCGGGAACCTGCTGCCGAGCGACCTGCCGGCGCCGCCCGTCTACGCCAAGGTGAACCCCGCCGACGCCCCCGTCCTGACGCTGGCGCTGACCTCGAAGACCCTGCCGCTCACCCAGGTGCGCGACCTCGCCGAGACCCGCCTCGCCCAGAAGATCAGCCAGGTGGCCGGCGTCGGCCTCGTCAGCATGGGCGGCGGCCAGCGGCCGGCGGTGCGCATCCGCTTCAACTCGCGCTCGCTCGCCGCCTACGGGCTCAACATCGACGACCTGCGCACCACCATCGGCAACCTCAACGTCAACACGCCGAAGGGCACCATCGACGGGCCGAAGCAGTCCTACGCCATCAACGCCAACGACCAGATCCGCGACCCTCAGGTCTACGCGGACGCGATCATCGCCTACCGTAACGGCGCACCGGTGCGCCTGTCGGACGTCGCAGACGTGATCGACGGCGCCGAGAACACCAAGCTCGGCGCCTGGATGGACGAGACGCCCGCCGTCATCCTCAACATCCAGCGCCAGCCCGGCGCCAACGTCATCGCCACCGTCGACCGCATCAAGGCGCTGCTGCCCCAGCTCCAGGCGAGCCTGCCGGCAGCGATCGCGGTGGCGCCGCTCACCGATCGCACGGTGACGATCCGCGCCTCCGTCGAGGACGTGCAGTTCGAGCTCGGGCTCGCCATCGCGTTGGTCGTGCTGGTGATCTTCCTGTTCCTGCGGAGCCTCTCGGCGACGCTGATCCCGAGCCTGTCGGTGCCGCTCTCGCTCATCGGCGCGCTGGCGATCATGGACCTCTACGGGTTCTCGCTGGACAACCTCTCCCTGATGGCGCTCGTCATCGCCACGGGCTTCGTCGTCGACGACGCCATCGTGGTGATCGAGAACATCGCCCGGCACGTCGAGGAGGGCGAGGCGCCCCTGGAGGCGGCGCTCAAGGGAAGCCGCGAGATCGGCTTCACCATCATCTCGCTCACCGTCTCGCTGATCGCGGTGCTGATCCCGCTGCTCTTCATGGGCGACGTGGTCGGGCGGCTGTTCCACGAGTTCGCGATCACGCTGGCGGCCACCATCGTGATCTCGGCGGTGGTCTCGCTCACCCTGGTGCCGATGCTCTGCGCGCGCCTCCTCAAGCACGTGCCGGAGCAGGCCGTGCGCCGGGAGGGCCCGATCTCGCGCCTCGGACGCCGGGCGATCGACGGCACCATCGCCGCCTACGGGCGGGCGCTGCGGGTGGTGCTCGCCCACCAGGGGCTGACGCTCCTCGTGACGCTGGGCACGGTGGCGCTGACGGGCTGGCTGTTCGTGGTGATCCCGAAGGGCTTCTTCCCCGTCCAGGACACCGGCGTCGTCCAGGGCATCACCCAGGCCGACCAGACCGTCTCCTACGCTGCGATGGCCGAGCGGCAGGGGCAGCTCGCCGCGATCGTCGTCCGGGACCCGGACGTGGCGAGCCTGTCCTCCTTCATCGGCGTCGACGGGCAGAACGTCACGCTGAACTCCGGCCGCTTCCTCATCAACCTGAAGCCCCGCTCCGAACGCACCGCCACGGCGAGCGAGATCATCCGACGGATCACCGCGGCAAGCACCGCCGTGTCCGGCATCCGCCTCACCATGCAGCCGGTCCAGGACCTGACCATCGACACCTCGGTGTCGGCGGCCCAGTACCAGGTGATCCTGGAGAACCCCGATCTCGACGCCTTCGACACCTGGGTGCCCCGCTTCACCGAGGCGTTCGCGCGCTCGCCCCTCGTCGCGGACGTGTCGAGCGACCACCAGGGCAGCGGGCTCGCCGCCTACGTCACCATCGACCGGGCGACGGCGGGCCGCTACGGCATCACCCCGGCCTCCGTCGACAACGCCCTCTACGACGCCTTCGGCCAGCGCATCATCTCGACGATCTTCACCCAGTCGAACCAGTACCGGGTGATCCTCGAGGCGGACCCGGCGCTCCACACCACGCTGGAGAGCCTCAACCGCATCTACCTGCCCTCCTCGACGGCGACGAACGGGCAGGTGCCGCTCTCGGCGGTGGCCCGCGTCGAGGAGCGGCGGGCGCCGCTGCTCATCGGCCATCTCGGCCAGTTTCCGGCGACGACCGTCTCCTTCAACCTCGCCCCCGGCGCGGCGCTGGGGCAGGCGGTGGAGGCGATCGAGCGCACGCGCCGGGAGATCGGCCTGCCGGACTCCTTCCGGGTGGTGCCGCAGGGCTCGGTCTTCGCCTTCCAGTCGGCGCTCGGCAACGAGCTGCTCTTGGTGCTCGCGGCGGTCGTCACCGTCTACATCGTGCTCGGGGTGCTCTACGAGAGCTTCATCCACCCGATCACCATCCTCTCGACCCTGCCCTCAGCGGGGATCGGGGCGCTGCTCGGCCTGATGCTGTTCGGGCTCTCCCTCGACATCATCGCGATCATCGGCATCGTTCTCCTCATCGGCATCGTGAAGAAGAACGCCATCATGATGATCGACTTCGCGCTCCAGGCGGAGCGCGAGGGCGGCCTCGACCCGCGCGAGGCGATCTTCCAGGCCTGCCTGCTGCGCTTCCGCCCGATCCTGATGACGACGCTCGCCGCGCTGTTCGCGGCGGTGCCGCTCATCGTCGGCACCGGCACCGGCTCGGAGCTGCGCCAGCCGCTGGGCATCGTCATCGCCGGCGGCCTCATCGTCAGCCAGGTGCTGACGCTGTTCACGACGCCGGTGATCTACCTCGCCTTCGACCGCCTCGAGCGCCGCATCTCCGGTCGCCGCAGGCCGGACCTCGCGGCCGGCGAGGCGGTGCCGTGAACATCTCCGCCCCGTTCATCCGGCGGCCCGTGGCGACGACGCTGCTCACCTTCGGGGTGCTGCTCGCGGGCATCTTCGCCTTCCTGAAGCTGCCGGTGGCGCCGCTGCCGCAGGTCGACTTCCCCGTCATCCTCGTCCAGGCGCAGATGCCGGGCGCTAGCCCCGAGACCATGGCGACCACCGTCGCGGGTCCGCTGGAACGGCGCCTCGGCGTCATCGCCGACGTCACCGAGATGACCTCCACGAGCTCGACGGGCACGGTGCGCATCGTGCTCCTGTTCGGGCTCAACCGCGACATCGACGGGGCCGCCCGCGACGTGCAGGCGGCGATCAACGCGGCCCGCGCCGACCTGCCGACGGCGCTGCGCTCGAACCCGACCTACCGCAAGTTCAATCCCGCCGACTCGCCGATCCTGATCCTGGGCCTGACCTCGGACACGCTCTCGCCCGGCCAGCTCTACGATTCCGCCGCCACGATCGTGCAGCAGAAGCTCTCGCAGCTTCCCGGCGTCGGCAACGTCGACATCGGCGGCTCCTCCCTGCCGGCGGTGCGCGTCGAGCTCGATCCGACGGCGCTGTTCCACTACGGCATCGGGCTCGAGGGCATCCGCGCGGCGCTGGCCTCGGCCAACGCCAACTCGCCGAAAGGGGCGATCGAGGCGGGCGACCGGCGCTACCAGCTCTACGCCAACGACCAGGGCCGCAAGGCGGAGGACTACCGCGACATCGTCGTGGCCTACCGCAACGGGGCCGGCGTGCGGCTGACCGATGTCGGCCGCGTCGTCGACGGGGTGGAGGACAAGCGCAACCTCGGCCTCGTCAACGGCAAGCCGGCGGTGGTGCTGTTCGTCTACAAGCAGCCGGGCTCGAACGTGGTCGAGACCATCGACGGCATCAAGGCGGCGCTGCCGCAGATGCGCGCGGCGCTGCCCGGCGACATCGACTTCACCGTCAACGGGGACCGCGCCGCCACCATCCGCGCGTCGCTCGCCGAGACCGAGGACACGCTCGTCCTCGCCGTCGGCCTCGTGGTGCTCGTGGTCTACGCCTTCCTGCGCTCCGGGCGGGCGACGCTGATCCCCGCGGTCGCCGTGCCGATCTCGATCGTCGGCACCTTCTCGGCGATGTACCTGCTCGGCTACACTCTCGACATCCTCTCCCTGATGGCGCTCATCATCGCCACGGGCTTCGTGGTGGACGACGCCATCGTCGTCCTGGAGAACATCCAGCGCCACATCGAGATGGGCAAGCCGCGCCTGGAGGCGGCGCTCGTCGGCGCGCAGGAGGTCGGCTTCACCGTCGTCTCCATGAGCCTGTCGCTGATCGCGGTGTTCCTGCCGATCCTGCTGATGGGCGGCCTCGTCGGGCGGCTCTTCCAGGAGTTCGCGGTGACGCTGTCGCTGGCGATCCTGGTCTCGCTCGTCCTCTCGCTGACGACGACGCCGATGATGTGCGCGCGCCTGCTGCGGCCGGAGCACGGCTCGGCGAAGCGCCCGGCGTGGCCCGCGCGGCTCCTCGAATCCGGCTTCTCGCGGATGCTCTCGGGCTACGAGCGCAGCCTCGGCTTCGCCATGCGCCACCGGCGGCTCGTGCTGCTGAGCCTCTTCGCGACGATCGGGCTCAACGTCTACCTCTACGTGATCGTCCCGAAGGGCTTCTTCCCCGAGCAGGATACCGGGCAGATGATGGGCGGCATCCAGGCCGACCAGCGCATCTCCTTCCAGTCGATGGAACAGAAGCTGCGCGAGGCCACCGCCATCGTGCAGGCGGACCCGGCCGTCGACAGCGTCATCGGCTTCACGGGCGGGCGCGGCACCAACTCGGCCAACGTCTTCGTCGGGCTGAAGCCGAGGGGCCAGCGCGCGCCGATCTCGGAGGTGATGAACCGCCTGCGCCCGAAGCTCTCGCGGGTGGCGGGCGCCCGGCTCTACCTGTTCCCCCGCCAGGACCTGCGCATCGGCGGCCGGCAGAGCTTCGCGCAGTACCAGTACACGCTCCAGGGCGACACGGCCGAGGAGGTCTACGCCGCCGCCCCCCGCCTGATGCAGGCGCTCCAGAAGAACCCGGTCTTCGCCGACGTCACCTCCGACCAGCAGGAGGGGGGCCTCGAGAGCCGGCTCGTCGTCGATCGGGCGACCGCCTACCGCTACGGCATCACCCCCGACAAGATCGACAACACCCTCTACGACGCCTTCGGCCAGCGGCAGGTCTCGACGATCTACAACCCGCTCAACCAGTACCACGTCGTGATGGAGATCGACTCCCGCTACCTCCAGAGCCCGGAGTCCCTGAAGACGATCTACGTCTCGACCTCCGGCGGCAAGGCGCGGGGCTCGGCCACCACCAACGCCGTCGCCGGCACCGTCGCGGCGGGGGGCGTCGTCAACGCGTCGGGCTCGAGCGCCAACACCGACACCGCCGGCCCCTCGGACCCCACGGCGGCGGCCGCGGCGGTCGCGGGCGACTCGGCCCGCAACGCCGCCTCCAACGCCATCGCCGCCTCGAAGGGGGGCGCCTCCTCCGCCGCGCCGGTCTCCAGCGCCAAGGAGACCATGGTGCCGCTCTCGGCCTTCGCCCGCTTCGAGACAGGCAACGCGCCCGTGCAGGTCAGCCACCAGGGCCTGTTCGTGGCGACGACGATCTCCTTCAACCTCGCGCCGGGCAAGAGCCTCTCGGACGCCACCGCCGCCATCGAGCAGGCCATGGCGGAGCTGCGCCTGCCCGCCACCATCCACGGCGAGTTCGCGGGCGCGGCCAAGACCTACCAGGCCTCCGCCTCCCGCCAACCGCTGCTGATCCTCGCGGCGATCCTCGCCGTCTACGCCGTGCTCGGCATCCTCTACGAGAGCTTCATCCACCCGATCACCATCCTCTCGACCCTGCCCTCGGCGGGGATCGGGGCGGTGCTGGCGCTCCTCGTCTCGGGCACGGAGTTCACGGTGATCGCGCTGATCGCGGTGTTCCTACTCATCGGCATCGTGAAGAAGAACGCCATCCTGATGATCGACTTCGCCCTCGAGGCCGAGCGCACCCGCGGGGCGTCGCCCCAGGCGGCGATCGTCGAGGCCTGCCTCTTGCGCTTCCGGCCGATCATGATGACAACGGCGGCCGCGCTTCTCGGCGCCCTGCCGCTGATCCTGGCCGGGGGCGAGGGCTCGGAGCTTCGCCGGCCTCTCGGCATCGCCATCGTCGGCGGCCTGATCGTGAGCCAGATCCTGACCCTCTACACGACGCCCGTGGTCTACCTGTACCTCGACCGGCTCCGGCACTGGGGGATCGCCCGCTGGCGCCGCCGGGGCGCCGCCCCGCAGATCCGGCCGGCCGAATGAGCACGCGCATCCCGACGGGGCTCCTTCCGCGCGGAAGGGGCCGGCTCGCCGCCTGCCTGCTGGCCGCCGCTTCGTTGCCGGGGCTCGGCGGCTGCATGGTCGGGCCCGACTACGCGCGCCCCTCCGTCGAGACGCCGCTCGCCTTCAAGCAGGGCGGCCAGCGGGAGGACAGCCTCGCCCACGTCGCCGCCGTGCGCTCCGGCTGGCGGCCGATCGCGCCGAACGACGCCGCCGAGCGCGGCGACTGGTGGCGGATCTTCAACGACCGGACGATGGACCGGCTGATCCGCCTCGTCGACGTCGACAACCAGACCCTGCGCCAATCCGTGGCGAGCTACACCCAGGCCCGCGCCCTGGTGGAGCAGGCGCGCGCCGCGCTCTACCCGACGGTGATCGGCGCGCCGGGCATCACCCGCCAGCGCGCCGCGGGCGTCCAGCGCACCACGGTCGTGCTCCAGGGCCAGGCGAGCTGGGAGCTCGACCTGTTCGGCCGCATCCGGCGCAACCTCGAGAGCGAGGTGGCGACCGCCCAGTCCGACGCGGCGGCGCTCGCGGCGACCCGCCTCGCGATCCAGGCGGAGCTCGCCACGACCTATATCGAGCTGCGCTACGCCGATTCGCTCCAGCGCCTCCTGAACGAGACCGTCGCCGCCTACAAGCGCACGCTCGCCATCGCCGAGAACCAGTACGCTGCGGGTGTCGCCGCCCGCTCCGACGTGATCACCGCGCAGACGCAGGTGCAGACCGCCGAGGCCCAGGCCATCGCCGTCGGCCTCCAACGGGCGACCTACGAGCACGCCATCGCGCTCCTCGTCGGCCGCCCCCCCTCCGAGGTGACGCTGCCGGTCACCGCGCTCGCAGCCCGGCCGCCCGCGGTGCCGGTCGGCATCCCCTCCGCGCTCCTGGAGCGGCGGCCGGACGTGGCCCAGGCCGAGCGCCTGGTCCAGGCCTCGAGCGAGCAGATCGGCGTCGCCGTGGCGGCCTTCTTCCCGACCGTGACGCTCTCGGCGAGCGGCGGCATCTCGGGCCCGACGAGCAACGGCGTGTTCTCGGCGGTCAACCAGGTCTGGTCGGTGGGCGCGGCGGGCAGTGAGGTGCTGTTCGACGGCGGTGCCCGCTCGGCAGCGCTCCAGGCCTCCCGCGCCGCCTACGAGGCCAGCGTCGCGAGCTACCGGCAGACGGTGCTGACCGCCTTCGGCGAGGTCGAGAACGGCCTCGCCGGCGTGCGCATCCTCGCCCGCCAGCAGGTCGCGCAGGACGCGGCCGTGGCCTCGGCCCGGCGCGCCGTCGAGATCGCGCTCAACGAGTACCGCGCCGGAACACAGAACTTCACCACCGTGGTCACGGCCCAGGCGCTCGCCTTCAACAACGAGGTCACGGCGCTCGGCGTGCGCCTCAACCGCTACACGACGGCGATCGCGCTGATCCGGGCGCTCGGCGGCGGCTGGGATGCGAGCCGCCTGCCCACCGGCGCCGAGTTGAAGGGCCCGCGCCTGCCGATCGATTCCGGCTCCGCCGTCCGCCCCGACGAGTAGCGCTCGCACGGATGTGACCGCGCCCGGCGGCACCGGGGACGGGGCGCGGCAGGAACGCGGGACCGGCGGAGCCGTTGGCCCGGCGCCGCGCCCGACGCGGCCCGAGCATGGAGTGCCGCCCCCGATGCATCCCTCCGAGACCGCGAAGCCCGCCACCGGGGAGACGAGCCCGGCGCCGCCCTGCACCCTGGTGATCTTCGGGGCGGCGGGCGACCTCACCAAGCGGCTCCTGATGCCGGCCCTCTACAACCTCGCAGGTGCCGGCCTCCTCGATCCCGGCTTCCAGATCCTCGGCGTCGACCACAACGAGTCCAGCGACGAGGCCCTGCGCCGCGACCTCACGCAGACGATGGAGTCCTTCACGAAGGACCGCTCCGGCGAATTCCACCCCGACCACATCGACGACGAGACCTGGGGCTTCGTGTGCGCGCGCATCCGCTTCCAGAAGGGCGATTTCGAGGATCCGGAGAGCTACGCGGCGCTGAAGGAGCGCCTCACGGGCAACGTGGTCTTCTACCTCGCGGTCTCCGCCCGCTTCTTCGGCGCGGTGGTGGAGGGCCTCGGGAAGGCCGGCCTCCTGAAGGAGAGCGGGGACGCCTTCCGCCGGGTGGTGATCGAGAAGCCCTTCGGCTCGGACCTCGCCTCCGCCAAGGCGCTGAACGCCCGCATCCTGAAGCAGGGCGACGAGCGCCAGTTCTACCGGATCGACCACTTTCTCGGAAAGGAGACGGTGCAGAGCATCCTGGCGGTGCGCTTCGCCAACACGATGCTGGAGCCGGTCTGGCGGCGGGCGTTCGTCGACCATGTCGAGATCACCGCCGCCGAGACGATCGGCGTCGAGGCACGGGGCCGCTTCTACGAGGCGACCGGAGCGCTGCGCGACATGGTGCCGAACCACCTCTTCCAGATCCTGGCGATGATCGGCATGGAGCCCCCGAAGAGCCTCGACGCCGAAGATATCAGGGACGCCAAGGCCGCCCTCATCGCCGCCGTGCGCCCGGCCGATCCCGGCGAGGCCGCCCGCGGCCAGTACGCGGCGGGCACGGTGCGCGGCAAGGCGGCGGCCGGCTACCGCGAGGAGGCGGACGTGGCGAAGGATTCGCGCGTCGAGACCTATGCCGCCCTCAAGCTCACGATCGAGAACGAGCGCTGGTCGGGCGTGCCGTTCTACCTGCGCACCGGCAAGCGCCTCGGCACCCGGCTCACCGAGGTGGCGATCCGCTTCAAGCCGACCACCCTGCCGCTGTTCCACGCCGACGGGGTCGGGCCGGCGCCGGGCAACGTCATGCGGCTGATGATCGACCCCGAGCAGGGCATCCGCACCGGCTTCACCGTGAAACGGCCCGGCCCGCGGATGCTGCTCGGACAGGCCGAGACGCATTTCGCCTACGGCGAGGCGTTCAAGGAGGCGCCGAGCGTCGGCTACGAGACGCTGCTCTACGATTGCATGACCGGCGACGCGACGCTGTTCCAGCGGGCCGACGCCATCGAGGGTGGCTGGGCCGCCGTCGAGCCGCTGCTCGAGGCCTGGAAGAGCGGGGAGCCCGAAAGCTATCCCGCCGGTTCGGAGGGGCCGCCATCGGCCGCGCACTTGGTCGAGCGGGACGGGCGCGCCTGGCTGCGGCTCGACGACGAAGCCTGAGCTTCAGCGGGCGGCCCGCCGCACCCTGGCGGAGGCGGGCAGTTCGTCGAGTTCGGCGAGGTCGTCGTGGTGGAGGAGGTGGACCCCCGTCGCTGCGGCGAGCTTGCGCGCGGCGGGGGTGAAGCCGGCATTCGAGACCACGGCCGCGGCGTCGCCGCCCCAGTAGCGGGCGGCGGCGGAAGCCTCCTGCACGGCGGCGTTGCCGACCGGGCGCCCGTAGCGCTTGCACTGGACGACGAGGCGGAACCCCTCCCGCTCGGCGAGGATGTCGGCGCCCTGGTCGCCGCTCGCCGGTGTCGGGCGCGCCTGCCAGCCCGCCGCCTCCAGCCGCGACCGGCAGAAACGCTCGTAGGCGATGCCGTCGCCCGGCGCCTCGCTCTCCTCGGCGGGCTCGGCGGCGTCGGCCGCCGCCTCCACGAGGTCGAGCATTTCAACGAAGCGCGGCTCGACGCAGTCGCCGTAGCCCTTCGCCTCCAGGGCCGGCACCAAGGTGCGCTCGACGAAGTAGGCGCGCTCCCGCTCCCAGCCGTCGCGGACCTCGTTGCCGTAGGCGTCCACGAAGCATTCCTGCCGCCGCCGCTGCGCCAGCGTCGGACCGTGGCGGCGGGCGAGGCGCCGCACGAGCCGCCGGAAGCGGGCGGGCCGGCGCAGGCGATGGAGCACGGCGAGACCCATCGCCGCAGCCGTGGCGGCGAGCATCCAGCGGCCGTAGACAAGGCCGAGGCCGCCTCCGACCACCGCGATCCAGAACAGGCGGGCGACGAGGTTCGGCCGGCCGGGCATGCCATCCTCCGGGAGGCCGCCCGGACGGGGCGGCGCCATCCCGGAAGCCTTGCCGGCCTCGGCTTGTCCCTTTCCTAACCGCGCGCGGACCGTTCAGGCCCCGCCGGGACCGGGCGCGGCGCAAGCCACTGCGAGGCCACCCGGAAACGGCCTCGGCCGCCCCCTTGCGGTGGGCGGCCGAGGGTCGAACGAGCTGTGGAAAAGGGTTCGCGCCGGGTTCAGGCCTCGGAGGCCTGGCGAGCCCGGCGGCCGCGCGGGGCGCGGGCGGGGGCCTCGGCGGCGCTCGCGGCGGGAGCGGCGCGGTTCTTCCGGCGCTGCTGGCCGAGGCCCATGTTCTTGGCGAGCTCGGAGCGGGCGGCCGCATAGTTCGGCGCCACCATCGGGTAGTCCGCCGGCAGGTTCCAGCGAACCCGGTACTCCTCCGGGGTCATGTTGTAGCGCGTGCGCAGGTGGCGCTTCAGCGACTTGAACTTCTTGCCGTCCTCCAGACAGACGATGAAGTCGGCGGTGACGGAGCGCTTCACCGGCACGGCGGGCGCCAGCGGTTCGGCCGGGGCCTCGGCGGCGTTGCTGGTCAGCTTGGCCAGGGTCGCGTGGACCGAGACGAGAAGACCGGGAAGCTCGGAGACGGGCACCGAGTTGTTGCTCACGAACGCCGACACGATATCCGAAGCAAGCTCGATGTAATCCGGCGTAATCCCGTTCTCTTCTGCCATCTCGAATCCCTCTGCAACGCAGGCGTGTTTCGTCCCAGGGCCGAGCAAGTCGGGAGCGGAAGGGAGAAAGTGCCGACGCATCCAATGCTGGCGAGGGTTATTAGGGAATCATCAATGATGGCGCAAGATGGCGTATCGCACCAAAAACAGCGGAATTCACGCTTTCGCGCAAGAAAAGCAGTCTTGCGTCGTTCTCCGGCGCGCGACGAAAGGATGAGGGCAAGCTGGAATCGGAAGAGAGTCCTACCACTCTCTTTTACGAAATTTGACTGAGCGTCTCACCGCGGCATCGCCCCGGGCCGGGTCGGCACCTCTCGACCGGATCGATCCGGATCGGCCTTGCGCGGGCCGTAGGACTTGAAGCGTTCGACTGTGCGCAAGACCTCCGCATCATCGAGAACGACCGGCGTGCCGACCTGCAGCGCGACCGCATACTGCCGGCAGAGCGCCTCCACCTCGACGGCGAGCCACAGCGCCCGCTCGAGATCGGGGCCGGTGGCGATCATGCCGTGGTTGGCGAGCAGGCAGCAGCTCCGTCCCTCGAGCGCCGCGAGCGCGGCCTCGGAGAGCGCCTGCGTCCCGTAGGGCGCGTAGGGCGCGCAGCGGATCGTCGGCCCGCCGGCCATGGCGATCATGTAGTGGACCGCCGGGATCTCCCGGCCGCAGATCGCGAAGGCGGTGGCGTAGGTCGGGTGCGCATGGACGACGGCTCCGGCCTCCGGCCGCGCCGCCAGGATGTCCCGGTGGAAGCGCCACTCCGAGGACGGCGCGAGCGGGTGGTCGAAGCGGCCCTCCATGTCCATCGCCACGATGTGCTCCGGCGCGAGCTCCTCCGGGGGGATGCCGGACGGCGTCACCAGGAAGCCGTCGCCCGCCCGCACCGAGACGTTGCCGGAGGTGCCCTGGCTGAGACCGAGCGCGATGATCCGGCGCGAGACCGAGACCACGGCCTCCCGCAACGCGCCGTCGTGAGCGGACATGGTTCTTCCCCGAGCGTCTGAGGTGCCGACGCGGAAACTTCCGAAGCGGTCGGCACGTTGAGGCTCAGATTAACCTTCGCGAGACCCGACATGAAGACCGATTGGCAGAGCCTCTCCGACCTCGCCCAGGCTCGCGGCCTCAGCCTCGCCGAGGCGCGCTCGCTCGCCGAGCGCATGCACTGGCCGATGGTGTTCAAGACCCGCGAGACCCTCGTTCTCGCGCCCCCGGCGGCACCCGAGGGCTGAAGCCGCCTCGGAAACCGTTGACCCGGACCTGAAGATCGCGTCTCTCCGGGCCCTGCCCTGGAGGGAGGCCCGCTTTGAGCACCTACCGCTTCGAGAGGCTGCTCAAACCCGGCTCGATCGCGGTGGTCGGCGCCGGCCAGCGCGAGGGCTCGTTCGGCCGATCCGTCTTCGAAGCGTTGCAGGCCTCGGGCTTTCCCGGCCCGGTCCATCCCGTCAACCCGCGCCACGTCGCCGTCGAGGGGCATCCTTGCGTGCCGCGGGTGAGCGACATCGCCTCGCCCCCCGACCTCGTGCTCGTGGCGACCCCGCCGGCCACCGTGCCCGGCATCGTCGACGATGCCGGCGCGAGCGGCTGCGGCGCGGCCGTGATCCTCACCGCCGATCTCGGCTTCGGGCCGAACGATGCCGGCCCGAGCGCCCGCGAGGCCGCCCGCCGCCACGGGTTGCGCCTCGTCGGCGCCAACAGCATCGGCATCGCCGTCCCGGCGCAGCGTCTCAATGCCAGCCTGCTCGCCCACGCCCCCGAGAAGGGTGACCTCGCCCTCGTGTCGCAATCCGGCACCGTCGCGGCGGGGGTCCTCGAATGGGCGCGCCCGCGGGGGGTCGGCTTCTCGGCGATCCTGTCCCTCGGCCGCTCGTGGGACGTCGACGCCGCCGACTGCCTCGATCATTTCGCCGCCGATCCCGGCACGCGGGCGATCCTGCTCTGCCTCGACACCGTCACCGATGCCCGCAAGTTCATGTCGGCCGCCCGCGCCGCCGCCCGCTCGAAGCCGGTCGTGGTGCTGCGCGTCGCCCGAACCGATCTCGGGAGCGGGCATCCGCAGCCCGAGACCCATACCGGGGCACTCGCCCGGCCGGAGGCGGTCTACGAGGCGGCCTTCCGGCGGGCGGGCCTGCTCGCCGTCGCCGATCTCGACGAGATGTTCTCCGCGGTGGAGACGCTCTCGCGCCAGCGCCCGTTCCCCGGCCGGCGCCTCGCGATCCTGTCCAACGGCCACGGCATCGGCGCGCTCGCCGCGAACCGGCTGACGGAGCGCAGCGGCAGCCTCGCCGCCCTCTCGGACGCCGGCGGCCTGCCGGTGCCGAACCCGGTCAATCTCGGCATCGACGCAGGGCCTTCCGCCTTCGCGGCGGCGCTCGAGCCGCTGCTCGCGAGCCGGGCGACCGACGCGGTGCTGGCGATCCACGTCCCGACGATCCGTTCGAACGCCGTCGAGGTCGCCTCGGCGATCTCGGAGACCGTCCGCCGGGCCCGCGCCGGCGGCAGCCGGCGCCTGCCGGTCTTCGCGGTGTCGCTGGGCGACACGCCGGGCGCGACGGACCTGCTGTCGGGCGCGGCGATCCCGCATTTCTCCACGGATTCCGAGGCGGTGGAGGGCTTCCTGCACCTCGTGCGCTACAGGGAGGCGCAGGACGACCTCATGCGCACCCCCGCCTCGCTGCCGCGGGACTTCGCGCCGGACGTCGCCCGCGCCCGCGCGATCGTGGCCGGCGCCCTGCGCCAGGGGGCGAGCTGGCTCGATCCGCTCCAGGTCGCTGGCCTGCTCGACGCCTACGGCATCGCCGGCCAGCCCCTGACGCTGGTGCCCGACATCGACGCGGCCGCCTCCGCCGCCTGGCCGATCATCGCCGCCGGCGGCAGCGTCGCCCTCAAGGTCGCCTCGCCCGACATCGTCCACAAGTCGGACATCGGCGGCGTGCGCCTCGACCTCACCTCGGAGGCCGACGTGCGAGAGGCCGCCCGCGAGATCCTGGCCCGGGCCCGGCGGGAGCGGCCGGCGGCGCGCATCACCGGCTTCTGCGTGCAGCCCATGGTCCGCCTCGGCCGGCGCATCGAGCTGATCGCCGGCATCGCCGAGGACCCGACCTTCGGGCCGGTCGTGGTGTTCGGCCGCGGCGGCACCGCGGTCGAGGTCGTCGACGACCGGGCGCTCGCCCTGCCGCCCCTCGACCTGGCGCTCGCCGACGAGCTGATCGGCCGCACCCGCGTCGCCCGGCGTCTTGCCGGCTACCGGGATGTCCCGCCCGCCGACCGGGCGGCGCTGGCGCTGATCCTGGTGAAGCTCGCCCAGCTTTCCGCCGACCTGCCGCAGGTGCGCGAGCTCGACATCAACCCGCTGCTGGCCGACGACACCGGCGCGGTGGCCCTCGACGCGCGGGTGCGCGTCTCCCGCGAGACCGGCCGCGACGGGCGCCGGGCGGTCGGCGCCGGCCATCCCCGCTTCGCGATCCGCCCCTACCCCGTCGAATGGGAGCGCACGCTCGCCCTCAAGGACGGCCCCGCCGAGGTGCGCCCGGTGCGCCCGGAGGACGAGGGGATGTTCCGAGCCTTCTTCGAGACGGTCGACCCAGAGGACGTGCGCCTGCGCTTCTTCTCGCCGGTGAAGGACTTCAGCCACGCCTTCCTCGCCCGGCTGACCCAGCTCGACTACTCCCGCGCCATCGCCTTCGTGGCGCTGCGCGAGGGCGCGGACGGCCCGCGGATGCTCGGCGCCGTGCGCCTCCACGCCGACGCCAACCACGAGAGCGGCGAGTACGCGATCCTGGTGCGCTCCGATCTCCAGGGCGCGGGCCTCGGCGACGCGCTGATGCGGCTGATGATCGACTGGGCCGGCGCCGAGGGCATCCGCCGCATCGAGGGCACGGTGCTCGCCGAGAACCGGGCGATGCTCGCGGTCTGCCGCCGCCTCGGCTTCCAAGCCCGCATCGATCCGGACGATCCCGGCCTCGTGAAGGTCGAGCGGTCGGTCTGAGCCCCCGGCCGGTTCGGCCTCAGTCCTCGCCGGACGTCCGCTCGTCGGGCGAAGCCTGATCGTGGCCCTGCGCAGGCCGGTTCCAGCGCCGGCCGGCCGGGCGGCGCACGGCGCCCTTCTCGATGATGCCGGTGCTCTCCGCCACGCGCTTCGCCTTCGCGTTGAATTCGGCGGCCGAGAGCGATTGGGCGCGGCCGTAGGGGGACGAGCGGTTCATGACGGGCTTTCGGCGATGCGACGGCAGAACGAGGTCGCTGCCCGCGCTCACCGACGAGACCCTATTTCGCGACCGATCATGCGTCAAAGATAAATTCGTTCGATGAAAAATTTTCGCAGCCATTGTGAAATTTACCGAGTGTGATTATACGATCTCATATCGATCAGCGCTCGAAATTATTTGGCGGCGATTCTTCGCGTCCGGTTCGAATAATTTTCCTTCACGCATCGATTTGCGAACGAGTCCGGGCGCCTGCGCGCGGACGACTTCATAGCTACCGGAAATATCAGGACTTTCAATGAGCATCGGCACGGTCAAGTGGTTCAACGATCAGAAGGGCTTCGGCTTCATTCAGCCTGAGGACGGCGGCCAGGACGTTTTCGTCCATATCTCCGCCGTCGAGCGGGCGGGCCTGCCCGGCCTCACCGAGGGGCAGAAGATCAGCTACGAGCTCGAGACGGATCGCCGGAGCGGCAAGAAGTCCGCCGGACAGCTCCAGACCGTTTGAACCGCGACGGACCCGAGCGCGGGTTCTATGGGCCGCTCCCTCCGGGGCGGCCCTTCTCGTGTCCGGACCCGCGATCTCCCGCGGGCCGTGCGGCATGGATCGAACATCGAGGAGAGGACATGTCCCACAAGTTCAAGCTCGGGCAGCGCGTGCGCTACGCGCATACGGTCCACAGTGACGGCGCCTCCTCGCGAGGAGACGTGTGCGAGGTCGTGCGGCTGATGCCCGAGGATCAGACCGGCGAGCCGTCCTACCGCATCCGGTCGTCGACGGGCGAGCGCGCCGTCCGGGAGGGCGAGATCATCCTTGCCATGCGCTGACGGGCGTAACGCGCGGCGATGTCCTAGGAGCGGGCCACCAGCAAGACGCCGCCGATCATCAGCGCTCCGCCGAGCAGGCGCAGCGGGCCCGCCGCGTGGGGCTCGAAGCCGACCCAGCCGAAATGGTCGAGGACGATCGAGGCGATGACGCCCGCCGTCACCGTCAGGCCGAGGAAAGTCGCAGCGCCGACCCCTTGGGCGAGGGTGAGCTGCGCCGCGACGATGCCGCCGCCGAGCGCGCCCCCGAGCCAGCCCCACCAGGGCACCGCCGCGATCTGCTCGGGGCCTGGCCAGGACAGGCGGCCCGAGACAAGACCGATCAGCAGCACCGTGGTCGCCGTCGTCAGGCCGACCGCGATCCCGCCCGCGAAGGGCTGCCCGAGGCCGCGGGCCAGCGCCGCGTTCATCCCCGGCTGCACCGCCGTCGCGATACCGACGAGCAGGATGAGCGGGTAGGCGATCCACATCGCGCGGTCCTCCGGGAGGTTGGAATCGAGAGGGCCCCGCACCGCGTCGGCGGTACGGGGCCCTGTGGCGTCGGCCTTGGCGGCCGGAGGGGGGCTTAGTGGCCGCCCTGGGTCGCCTCGCGGGTCGACTCGTAGAGGAACCAGGTCCGCTCCTCGGACTCGTCGATCCACTCCTCGATGAGGCTCGTGGTCGAGACGTCGTTGGCCTCGTCGGTGATCTCGTGCAGCTCGCGCATGTTGGCGGTGAGCTGGCGGTTGTCGTCGCGCAGCTCCTTGAGCATGTCGAGCGGGCTCACGTACTCGGCGTTGTTGTCGGCGACCCGCTTCAGGCTCTCGGCCTGGCCCAGCGAGCGCAGCGTGGTGCCGCCGATCTTGCGGGCGCGCTCGCCGACGGCGTCGATGATCGCGAAGATCTGCTCCGACTGCGCGTCAAGGAGCAGGTGGTAGTCGCGGAAGTTCGGGCCGCTGACGTGCCAGTGGAAGTTCTTGGTCTTGATGTAGAGGGCGAAGAGGTCCGAAAGCAGGACGGTCAGGCCCTCGGAGATCTTCTTCACGTCCTTGGGATCGAGGTCGGTCGGCGTGTTGAGGCGGTCGCTGCCGACGCGCTGGATGGGCTTGGCCTTGGCCATGGGATCGTCTCCGGGGCTTGAACGGATCTCGTCGGCGCGCCCGTCCTGTCGGCGGCGCCTCACGTTCCGCAGAAAGCCCGGGGCGGTCCGATTGTTCCGCGCCGCGGGGCCGCTCTGCACAGCCTGCAGGCGCGGCCCATAGATCCCTTTCGCCCTTCCTGAGCCGGACCGGCCGGAAGCGCTCTAGCCGCGCGGACCGACGAGGCCCGGCGGCAGCGGGATGGGCGAGCCATCGCTGTCGGCCCGCGCGGTCGGGCGCGGCGCCGGCTTCGGCGCGATGGACCCGGTGGTCGTGACGTCGCGGGGGCGCGCGGGCGGCGGCGATACGGGCGCGGGAGCGGCTGCCCCGGCGGCGGCCTTCGCGGGCTCCTTCGACCGGGCGGGCGCCGGAGGCTGGGTGCGGCCGGGCGCGGCCTCGCGGCTCGCCGAGCGCTCCTGGGGCGCGGTGGGGGAGCCCGGCGTGTCGAGCCCGTAGATGTCGTCGCGGAAATGCGCCCGTCCGTCGGGGGTCGCGTAGCCCGTCAGGTAGACGAAGGTCACCGGGATCGGCTTGCCGAGCTTGAGATCGCGGCGCTCGCCCGTGGCGATGCCGGTCTCGATCTCGATCGGCCCCCAGGACGAGCCCGGCCCGTTCGGCCCCTCGACCCCCTGGAGGAGCCAGCCGATGAGTTCCTTCACCTGCCCTACCCGCACGCAGCCGTGGGAGTGGAAGCGGATGTCGCGGGTGAAGTACGACTTCGCCGGCGTGTCGTGCATGTAGACCGCGTGGCGGTTCGGCATGTCGATGCGCACCTGGCCGAGCGAGTTGTCGAAGCCGGGGTCCTGCCGCAGGGTGTAGTTGACAGCCTTCTCGCCCTTCCAGTCGATCGAGACCGCCTCGACCTCCTGGCCCTTGCCGTCGAGGATGCGGATGTGGTTGCGGGCGAGCCAGCCCGCATCCTTGCGCATCTTGGGGATGATCTCGTTCTTCACGACCGAGACCGGCAGCGTCCAGGTCGGGTTGAAGTTCACGTCCGTGATGCGGGTCTCGACGGAGGGCGTCGGCTTGTCGGGGCTGCCGACCACGGCGACGTAGCGCCGGGCGACGACGCCCTTCTCCACCGCCTCGACGCTGGCGGACGGGATGTTCACGACGACGTAGCGCTCGCCATACGCGAAGCTCGAGCCCATCAGCCGCGCCGCCGAGGCGGCGAGCTGGCGCTGGCGGACGCTTGCCGGCACGTTCAGCGCCGCGAGCGTCTGCTTGCCCACGAGCCCGGTCTCGGCGAGCCCGTGCCGGGCCTGGAAGCTCTTCACCGCGGCGGCGAGCGGCGCGTCGTAGCGGTCGCTGGCGGGGGCGTCGGCGGGAAGGTCGCCGGTCAGGGTGAGATGGTGGCGCAGCGCCGGGATCGCCGGATCGCGGGCGCCGGCCTTCGGCGCGAAGCCCGCGGGCAGCATCTCCCAGCCGCCGGCCTCGGCGAAGGCCTGGTAGCGCTCGGCCATGCGCAGCGTGTCGAGGAAGGTCGAGGGCGCGAGGCTCGGCACCGGATCGGCGGAGACGCGGGCATAGACGAGGGGCGCGGCCTCGCGGCTCTTCTTCGGCATGGCGGCCGCTGCGGGCGCGGGCTGCGGCGGCAGGGCGGGCGGCTCGGCGGGAGCCGGCGCTTCGGCCGGGGCAGGTGCCGCGACCGGGGCGGGGGACGGCGCGGAGGGGGCCGTCGAAGGCGGCGACTGCGCGAGGGCGCCGCCGACCGTCAGGGCCAGCGCCAGGACGGCGAGGCTGGGAGACTCGAAGAGACGCTGCACGCCGATACCCTGGCCCCGGGGACACATGCCGGCATCATCGGCAGGGATGGTTACCAATCCCTGTCGGCCGGCTCCCCGCCGCGGCCTGCGCCGTGTCCCGGCGCACCCCGCACCCTCCCTCAGCCGAGCCCGCCCAGGCGGCACACAGCCGCCCATTCCTGCGGGGTCACCGGCTGCACGGAGAGGCGGGCGTTCTTCACGAGCACCATCTCGGCGCAGGCGGGCTCGCCGCGGATGGTCTCCAGGGTGACGGGGCGGGGCATCGGCTCGACGGCGCGCACGTCGACCATGCCGAAGCGGCCGCTCTCGTCGGTGTGGTCGGGATAGTAGGGCCGGATCACCTCGACGATGCCGACGACGGCCTTGCCCTCGTTCGAGTGGTAGAAGAAGCCCTGCTCGCCGACCTGCATCGCCGTGAGCTGCTTCTTGGCGAGGTGGTTGCGCACCCCGTTCCAGTGCGTACCGGCCTCGCCCGCGGCGACCTGCTGATCCCAGGACCACGAATCCGGTTCGGACTTGAAGAGCCAGTGGGCCATGAGACGCTCCCCGCGATACCGGCGACGCTATAGCCGCTCGCGCCGCCCCGGCATCGGGAAATCCGGCTTATCCACGCCCGAGCGCCTCTGGCCGGGGCAGCGGGCGGGAGCCGCGAGGTCCGGACATTTTGTCCAGTCCCATCGAGGCCGACCTCGGCCAGCGCGGACAAAATGTCCAACTCCTCGCCAAGTAAAAATCGTGTCAAGCAATTGATAGGAATTAAGAAAACGCCCTTTCTTCCGGCTGGCTCGGACATTGCTCTGAAACGGATGGAGCGCGGCGGAGATCGCGCCCCGATCGGTCCCGTCAGGAGGAAACATGTCCGCTGGTATCGCTGCCGACCCCGGCTTCTTCAGCCGCGAGCGCACCATCGCCGCACCGAGCTTCAACCGCTGGCTGGTGCCGCCGGCAGCCCTCGCGATCCACCTCTGCATCGGCATGGCCTACGGCTTCAGCGTGTTCTGGCTGCCGCTGTCGCGGGCGGTCGGCATCACGCAGCCCGTCGCCTGCCCGGCGGAGATGGGCTTCCTCGCCTCCATGGTCGCGACGAACTGCGACTGGAAGATCAGCCAGCTCGGCTGGATGTACACCCTGTTCTTCGTGCTGCTCGGCTGCTCGGCGGCGGTCTGGGGCGGCTGGCTGGAGCGAGCCGGACCGCGCAAGGCCGGTCTCGTCTCGGCGCTGTGCTGGTGCGGCGGCCTGCTGATCTCGGCCTTCGGCGTCTACAGCCACCAGCTCTGGATGCTGTGGCTCGGCTCGGGCGTGATCGGCGGCATCGGGCTCGGCCTCGGCTACATCTCCCCGGTCTCGACGCTCATCAAGTGGTTCCCCGACCGGCGCGGCATGGCCACCGGCATGGCGATCATGGGCTTCGGCGGCGGCGCCATGATCGGCGCGCCGCTCGCCGACTGGCTGATGCGCCAGTTCGCGACCCCGACCTCCGTCGGCGTCTGGCAGACCTTCGTGGCGATGGCCGCGATCTACGCGGTGTTCATGGTCGCCGGGGCGCTGGGCTACCGGGTGCCCCGCGAGGGCTGGACGCCGGCCGGCTGGACGCCGCCGGCTACGATGAAGAGCGCCATGGTCTCCTCCAGCAACGTCGACCTCGACGTGGCGACCCGGACCCCGCAGTTCTGGCTGATCTGGGCGGCGCTCAGCCTCAACGTGTCGGCGGGCATCGGCGTCATCGGCATGGCCTCGCCGATGCTGCAGGAGATGTTCGGCGGCCACCTCATCGGGCTCGACACCCCCTTCGCCTCCCTCGACGCCAGCCAGAAGGCCCGGATCGCGGCGATCGCGGCCGGCTTCACGGGGCTTCTCAGCCTCTGCAACATCGGCGGCCGCTTCCTGTGGGCGACCTCCTCCGACCGGCTCGGCCGCAAGCTGACCTTCGCGATCTTCTTCACCCTCGGCTTCGTGCTCTACGCCGCGGTGCCGACGCTGGCGGCCACCGGCACGACGCTGTTCTTCGTGCTGGCGATGGGGGTGATCATCTCGATGTACGGCGGCGGCTTCGCCACGGTGCCCGCCTACCTCGCCGACATGTTCGGCACCAAGATGGTCGGTGCCATCCACGGGCGGCTGCTGACCGCCTGGGCCACGGCGGGCATCCTCGGCCCGGTGCTCGTCAACTACCTGCGCGAGTATCAGCTCGCCTCCGGCCTGCCCAACGCCCAGGCCTACAACCAGACCATGTACATCCTGGCCGGGCTCCTGGTCCTCGGCTTCGTGTGCAACCTGCTGGTCCGGCCGGTGGCGGCGCGCCACCACATGGTCGAGTCCGCGAAGGCCGCGCCCATAGCCGCGCCGCGCTCGGGTCCCCAGGGATCGGTGGCTCCGGCCTCGGTGGCCGCCACGCCGACCGCCGAGGCGGCCGCCGCCCCGGTGCTGGTGATCCTCGCCTGGGCCGCGGTGGGTATTCCGCTCGCGGCGGGGGTGCTGATCACCCTCCAGAAGGCGGCGATCCTGCTGCACTGACAAACCACGGCCCGCCGGTACCAGACCGGCGGGCCCTCGCATCGCCAAGCGCCGGGCGATCCTCTAGAAGCGGAGCCCGCCGGCCGACATGACCGGCCGCCCCTCGCGCTGGACCCGTGCGGCCCCATGAGCCAAGGCGCCATCCAAGGCCCGGACGCGACCGACGGCGCCGCCGCACCCGCCGATCCCTGGCTCGCCAAGGCCCACGTCCTCGTCGTCGACGACGAGCCGGGCATGCGCAACTTCCTGATCCGCACCCTCGGGCCCCGCTGCGCCCGGGTCGAGGCGGTGGGCGACACCGTCGCCGCCGGCCGGATGCTGGAGGCCAGCCATTTCGACCTCATCATCCTCGACAACATCCTCGGCGGCCGGACCGGGCTCGCCTGGCTCGCGGAGCTGCGGCGCGACGGGCTGTTCACCGAGGTGATCCTGATCACCGCCTTCGCGGATCTCGAGACCGCGATCGAGGCGGTGCGGGCGGGCGCGGCCGATTTCGTGCTCAAACCCTTCCGCACCAAGCAGATCCTCAACGCCGTCATCCGCTGCCTCGACCGGGCGGCGCTCCGGCGGGAGAACTTCGTGCTGCGCCGCCAGCTCGGCGCGGTGCCGCGAGCGGACGTGGCCGGCCGCATCGTCGGCACCTCCCCGCAGATGGCGCGGGTGCGCGAGCTCGTCGCCCGCGCCGCGGCGACGCCGAGCACGGTGCTGATCACCGGCGAATCCGGGACCGCCAAGGAGGTGACGGCGCGGGCGCTCCACGCGCAGTCGCCCTACGCCGACCGGCCGTTCGTGCCGGTGAACTGCGGCGCCATCGCCGCAGAGATCATCGAGAGCGAGCTGTTCGGCCACGTGAAGGGCGCCTTCACCGGCGCCGCCTCCTCGCGGGAGGGCCTGTTCTTCTACGCGCAGGGGGGCACACTCTTCCTCGACGAGATCGCCGAGCTTCCGCTGCCGCTCCAGACCAAGCTCCTGCGGGTGATCGAGGACCGCAAGGTGCGCCCGGTGGGCTCGGACCGGGAGATCCCGGTCGACGTGCGCCTGATCGCGGCCACCAACGCCGACCTTCCGGGCGAGGTCGCGGCCGGGCGTTTCCGTGCCGACCTCTACTACCGGCTCGACGTGCTGCGCATCCACCTGCCGCCGCTGCGCGAGCGGGTGGAGGACATCGAGCCCCTGGCGATGATGTTCATGGACCAGATCTCGGCACAGCTCGGCCTGCCGCCGCTGCCGATCCGCACGAGCGTGCTGCAGCGCTTCGAGACCTATCCCTGGCCCGGCAACGCCCGCGAGCTGCGCAACCGGGTCGAGCGGGCGCTGATCCTCGGCGCCTTCGAGGAGCCGGACACCGGCGGCCCCGCGGAGGCGCGCACCGACGATCTCGCCGAGGTCGAGAAGCGCCACATCCTGCGGGTGCTCGCCGCCTGCGACGGCAACCGGGCGGAGGCCGCCCGCCGGCTCGGCGTCTCGCGCAAGACGCTCGACCGCAAATGCGCTGAGTGGAATGCTTGAGCGGCCCGCCGGCGGCTGGGGCCTGCGCTCGGTCCGCGCCCGCCTCCTCGCCATCGCGCTGCTACCGATGGTGGCGGTGTTTCCCGTCGTCCTCGGCGTGATCCTGTTCTGGTGGCTCGCCCAGTTCGACGCGCTGCTCGTCTCGAAGGCCCATGACGACCTGATCATCGCCCGGCAGTACCTGCGCCGGATCATGGAGCGCGGCAGCGCGCAGATCGCGGCACTGGGGCAGTCGGCGGCCTTCGCGGAGGCCGGGCGCGCGGGCGGTCTGGAGGCGCTCCTCGAGGCCCGCCGCCGGGAGCTCGGCCTCGATTTCCTCTACCTGACGGCCCCCGGCGGCGCGATCCTGGCGGCGGCGCCGGCCGGGGCGCGGCCCTCGGCGGCCGGCGAGCGGCGCATCGTCGGCGCGGCGCTGGAGGGCCGGCCGGAGACCTCCATCGACATCTTCGAGGCGGGCGAGATGGCCTCCCTCGACCCCGGCATGGCCGCGCGGGCGCGCCTCGATCTCGTGCCGACGCCGGCCGCCGCCGAGACCGAGCGCACGGTCGAGACGCGGGGGCTCGTCATCCATTCGGCCGCACCCGCGCCCCTGCCGGACGGGCGCGTCGGGGCGCTGGTGGGCGGCTCGCTGCTCAACGGCAACCTCGGCTTCGTCGACACCATCAACGACCTCATCTACGCCCATGCCGACCTCGCCGCGGGCAGCCAGGGCACGGCGACCCTGTTCCTCGGCGACGTGCGGGTCGCCACCAACGTGCGCCTGTTCGGCGACCGCCGGGCGCTCGGCACCCGCGTCTCGCAGGAGGTGCGCGACGCCGTGCTCGGCCAGGGCCGCACCTGGCTCGACAGCGCCTTCGTCGTGAACGACCGCTACATCTCGGCCTACGAGCCGATCGCCGACGGGGCCGGCCGGCGGGTCGGCATGCTCTATGTCGGCTTTCTCGAACGCCCCTTCCGCCTGGCGCGCTGGGCGATGATGGCGGCGGTGCTCGGCGCCTTCCTGATCGCGGCCGCCGTGACCGTGCCGTTCCTGCTCCGGCTTGCCCGTGCGATCTTCCAGCCGCTGGAGCGCATGAACCGCACCATCGCGGCGGTCGATGCGGGCGATCTCGGTGCGCGCATCGGCCCCCTCGCCAGCCGCGACGAGATCGGGCTCGTCGCGCACCGCTTCGACGAGCTGCTCGACCGGCTCGAAGCACGCGACGGGGAGCTGCGCGCCTTCGCCCGCGAGCTCGACGCCCGCGTCGAGGAGCGCACGCGCCAGCTCGAGGACACCCGCCGGCAGCTCGTGATGTCGGAGAAGCTCGCCTCGATCGGCGAGATCACCGCCGGCGTCGCCCACGAGATCAACAACCCCATCGCCGTCATCCAGGGCAACCTCGAGGTGGCGCGCGAGGCCCTCGGCCCGGCGGCCGACGAGGTCCGGGTCGAGTTCGACCTGATCGACCAGCAGGTCCACCGGGTGAACATGATCGTGACGCGCCTGCTCCAGTTCGCGCGGCCGGAGGAGTATGCAGGCTATGTCGAGACCGTCGCGCCCGCCGACGTCGCCGCCGACTGCCTCGTGCTCGTGCGCCACCTGCTGGAGCGCGCCGACGTGATCGTCGAGACCCGCGGCGAGGCGACGCGCACGGTTGAGGTCAGCCGCACCGAGCTGCAGCAGGTGGTGATCAACCTGATGATCAACGCCCTCCACGCCATGCCCGACGGCGGCCGTCTCGGCATCGAGACCCGCGACGAGGACCGCGCCGAGGCGGAGGGCGTCGCGATCACCGTGGCCGATACCGGCGTCGGCATTCCCGCCGACCGGCTGCGCAAGATCTTCGATCCGTTCTTCACGACCCGCACGCAGGGCGGCACCGGCCTCGGCCTCTCGATCAGCTATACGCTGATGGCCCGCTACGGCGGCACCATCGAGGTCGAGAGCGAGGTCGGCGCGGGATCGCGCTTCACAGTCTGGCTGCCGTGTTCCCGCGATCCGGAGGCATGAGCCGGCCGCGGTTTTCCCCGGCCGCCCGCGCGGCGGCAGGCGAAGCCCCGGCCGAACCAGTGTAGGATCGGAAAAGCCCCGCGAAGGAGAAGCCCGGCGTGCTGCGCGAGATCGTCCTCGACACCGAGACCACCGGCACCGACGCCAAGGGCGGCGACCGCATCATCGAGATCGGCTGCATCGAGCTGATCAACCATGTCCAGACCGGCGCGAACTGGCACCGCTACGTCAACCCGGAGCGCCCGGTCTCGGAAGGGGCGCTCGCAGTCCACGGCCTCTCGGACGCCTTCCTCGCCGACAAGCCGCTCTTCGCCGACGTGGTCGAGAGCTTCGCGGCCTTCTGCGGCGACGCGAGGCTCGTGATCCACAACGCACCCTTCGACGTCGGATTCCTCAACATGGAGTTCGCCCGGCTCGGCGCGGCGGCACCCCCGGCGATCGTCCTCGACGAGGTGGTGGACACCCTGCTCCTCGCCCGCCGCAAGCACGCGGGCGCCTCCAACACCCTCGACGCGCTCTGCGCCCGCTACGGGGTCGATACCAGCCGCCGCACCAAGCACGGCGCGCTCCTCGACGCGCAGATCCTCGCCGAGGTCTATGTCGAGCTCCTCGGCGGCAAGCAGGCGAGCCTGGGGCTGGCGCCGGTCGAGGAGAACCGTCTCGTCGGCGATCTCGGCGATGAGATCGCCGCCGGCACCGGTCCCCGGCGGATGCGCCGCCGGCTGACGCAGGCCGAGGAGGCCGCCCACGCCGCCTTCGTCGCGAGCCTCGGGGGTACGCCGATCTGGCGCGAGTACATCTCCGACGAGGCGTGAACCCGGCCGTTCCCCGGCCGTTGCCGTCCGAGTCGACGCAGCGGGAAACGGGAATGACGCGCACGATCACACGCAAGATCACACTCGCGGCGGCCGCCCTCGCCGGCCTCTCGCTTGCCCTCGGCGGTCCGGCCTCGGCCCAGATCGTGACGGGCGGCGCCGGCAACACCGGCGTGGCACCGCCGGCCGGCGTCGGCGGCGTGCGGCCGGGCGAGCGCGACCTCGGCCCCAGCCCAATCACCCGCGGCAACCAGGCCAACCCCAGCAACTCCTCCGTGCCGGGAACGACCCCGGGGGTGAACATCGGCGGCACCGTGACCGGAGGCCCGCCCGGCACCGGCGGGACCGCCGGCGGGCCCTCCCTCGACCGATAGCCATGCCCTGCCGCCGAACCTCGGCCGACATCACCATCCCGTGACCCGCGCATTGTGCGTCGCGGCAAGCAGGTTGCATTGCACAATGGCCTGCGCCATATCCGCCGTTCGAGGGGGCGCTCCACGGCCGAGCGCCGCGGACAACGGACGGGCGGGCTTTCCATGAGCGACTCCGATCTCCGCCGCGGGTCGACCCCCCTCGGCGACATGGCCGAGGTGATGCGGCTGACCCGCGCCGGACGACTCGACGAGGCGACGGCCCTGATCGGCCGCGGCCTCTCGCAGACCGGCGTGTCGTCCGGCGTGCCGCTGCGTCCGGAGGCCCTGCGCGAGTCGCTGGGCGGCCTGCTGCGGGATCTGCCCGATGCCTTGCCGAGCCTGTCCACCTTGCCGGGCCTGTCCGGCCTCGGCCGGGGCATGACCCCGTCGGTGGAGCCGATCGCTCCGGCCTCCGATCTTCAAGCACGCCGGTTCCAGGGCCCGGCCGGAGCGCGCGACTATCGCCTCTTCGTGCCGAGTGCGCCGCGCATGCCCGCCCCTCTCGTCGTGATGCTGCACGGCTGCACCCAGACGCCGGATGATTTCGCCGCCGGGACCGGCATGAACGCCCTCGCGGAGGCGCAGGGCGTCTTCGTCGCCTACCCGGCCCAGAGCGCCCGCGCCAACGGGCAGCGCTGCTGGAACTGGTTCGAGCCCGCCGACCAGGAGCGCGGCGCCGGCGAGCCGGAGATCATCGCCGGCATCACCCGCGCCCTGATCGGGGAGTTCCCGATCGACCCGGCCCGCGTCTACATCGCCGGCTTCTCGGCCGGCGGCGCCGCGGCGGCGAATGTCGCCCGCGCCTATCCGGACCTCTACGCCGCGGTCGGCATCCATTCCGGCCTCGCGGCGGGCTGCGCGCGGGACCTGCCCTCGGCGCTCGCCGCGATGCGGGCCGGCGCTCCCGGCGAGGCCATGCCGACCGGCCTCGGCGCCGCTGCTGCGGTCGTCGTGCCGACCATCGTGATCCATGGCGAGGCCGACGCGGTCGTCAGCCCGCGCAATCTCGACGCCGTCCTCGCCCAGGCCGGCGCGGAGCGCCTCCGCGCGAGCCGGGAGACGCTCTCCGGCGGCCGCGCCGGGCGCCGCACCCTGTACACGGACGCCTCCGGGCGCGTGCTCGCCGAGAGCGTGCGGATCGAAGGGTCCGGCCATGCCTGGTCGGGAGGCCACGCGGCCGGCAGCTACGTCGACCCGGACGGCCCCGACGCCTCGGCGATGATGCTGACCTTCTTCGCGCGCCACCGCCTCGGCGCCGGCCGCGCCTAGCGCCCTCGTCCCGACAATGCCGCCAGTGCCATGCGGCCGGGCCTGACGCCCCCTCGAAGGTGAGCGCTTGCGGCAAGACCCGCCTAGGCGGATCGAGCGATCACGCCCGCTCCCGGAAGCTCTCGCGCCATGCGGAGGATCGTCTTTCACCGCGTTGCGCCCGCCCGCCAGTTGGGCTAGGTGAGAGCCACGGCCTGCACCCGTAGCTCAGCTGGATAGAGCGTTGCCCTCCGAAGGCAAAGGTCACACGTTCGAATCGTGTCGGGTGCGCCATGCCTTTCCCAAGACCTTGCTGGGCTGAAGAAGCCACATAGAGCAGTCGCTCGCCCTTCGTCACTCGTGCGAAGCGGGGGGCAGACGGGCCGTGGCTCTGATGTCGTGTCTCTATCGCGATGCCGCCGGCACCGGCTCCTTCCGCCGCACCATCCCCCCGAACCTGCGGAGCTTCATGGCCGCGCCGTGAACAGGCGCGTCGGCCTGGAAGCGCCTCGGGACGAAAGACCCGGCGGCCGCCAAGCGGTCGGCGGCACGGCTCCTCTCAGCCTGCACCCGGGACTTCGCGCTGCAGGCACGACGGAGGCGGCGCAGCTCCCCATCGGGCGATCTTCGTCGTCAGTCCGCCAGAGGCCGCTCGCCGATGCCTCGGCGCGGCACCGGCGAGCGGTGCCGGGTTCCCCAAAGGCCGTACCATCCGCATCGCATGGCCGGGATCTGCACCCAGGCTCAAGCACGAGAACGCGGCTCCGGAGAACCCGGATCACCTAGACGATCTGCGGCAGCAGCTTGTCGACCGAGGCCTTGGCGTCGCCGTAGAACATCCGCGTGTTCTCCTTGAAGAACAGCGGGTTCTCGATGCCCGAGTAGCCGGCGCCCTGCCCGCGCTTCGACACGAAGACCTGCCGCGCCTTCCACACCTCGAGAACCGGCATGCCGGCGATGGGCGAGTTCGGGTCGTCCTGCGCGGCCGGATTTACGATGTCGTTCGAGCCCACCACGATCACGACGTCGGTTTCGGGGAAGTCCTCGTTGATCTCGTCCATCTCGAGGACGATGTCGTAGGGGACCTTGGCCTCGGCGAGCAGCACGTTCATGTGCCCCGGCAGACGCCCGGCGACCGGGTGGATGGCGAAGCGCACGGTCTTGCCGGCCGCGCGGAGCTTGCGCGTCAGCTCCGAGATCGACTGCTGCGCCTGCGCGACCGCCATGCCGTAGCCCGGCACGATGATGACGCTGTCGGCATCGTTAAGGGCCGCGGCGACGCCGCCCGCGTCGATCGCGACCTGCTCGCCCTCGATCACCTGCGCGGGGCCCGTGGTGGAGCCGAAGCCGCCGAGGATGACCGAGACGAACGAGCGGTTCATCGCCTTGCACATGATGTAGGACAGGATCGCACCCGACGAACCGACCAGCGCACCGACCACGATCAGCAGATCGTTGCCGAGCGTGAAGCCGATGGCCGCCGCGGCCCAGCCCGAGTACGAATTCAGCATCGACACCACGACGGGCATGTCGGCGCCGCCGATGCCCATGATCAGGTGCCAGCCGATGAACAGGGCGAGCAGCGTCATCAGCAGGAGCGCCCAGAGGCCGGCCCCCTGGCAGTAGACGACCAGCAGCAGCAGAGAGAGGATCGCGGCGCCGGCGTTGAGCGCGTGCCCGCCGGGCAGCTTCGTCGCCTTGCCGTCGATCTTGCCGGCGAGCTTGCCGAATGCGACCACCGAGCCGGTGAAGGTCACCGCGCCGATGAACACGCCGAGGAACACCTCGACCTTCAGGATCGAGATCTCGACGCCGGTCTTGTGCGCGAGGATCGCGGCGAAGCCGGTCAGGGCGCTCCTGGCCGTCTCGTCGAGCGCCAGGACGCGGCGCAGCTCGATGTCCGCGTTGAAGCCGGTGAACACCGCGGCCAGGCCGACGAAGCTGTGCAGCGCCGCGACGAGCTGCGGCATCTCCGTCATCTGGACCTTGCCGGCGACGTACCAGCCCACGGCGGCGCCGATCAGGATCATCAGCACGACCAGCCACACGTGCCCGACGCCCGGGCCGAGGATGGTGGCCGCGACGGCGACGCCCATGCCGACGATGCCGTACCAGACCGCGCGCTTGGCGCTTTCCTGGCCGGACAGGCCGCCCAGGGAGAGGATAAAGAGGACAGCGGCCGCGATGTAGGCGGCGGAAACGATGCCGATGTTCATGACGGCCTCTTACGACTTCTGGAACATGGCCAGCATCCGGCGCGTGACCAGGAAGCCGCCGACGATGTTGATGGTGGCGATCAGGACCGACAGGGCCGCGAGGAACGCGACCATCTTCGAGCCCGAGCCGATCTGCAGCAGCGCGCCGATGATCACGATGCCCGAGATCGCGTTGGTGACCGCCATCAGCGGCGTGTGCAGGCTGTGGCTGACGTTCCAGATCACCTGGAAGCCGACGAAGCAGGCGAGCACGAACACCACGAAATGCGCCATGAAGCTCGCCGGCGCGAAGGCGCCCACGATCAGGAGCGCCGCCGCGCCCGCGGCGAGCGTCACGACCTGGCTCTTGGTCTCCGCCCGAAAGGTCGCGAGCTCCTTGGCGCGCTTCTCGTCCGGGGTCAGCTCCTTGACCTTCTCCTTCGGCTTCTGGGCGGCGATCGCCGCGACCTTGGGCGGCGGCGGCGGGAAGGTGACCGCGCCGCCATGCGTCACCGTCGCCCCGCGGATGACGTCGTCCTCCATGTTGTGGACGACGACGCCGTCCTTGTCCGGCGTCAGGTCCGTCAGCATGTGGCGGATGTTGGTCGCGTAGAGCGCGCTCGACTGCGTCGCCATGCGGCTCGGGAAGTCCGTGTAGCCGACGATGGTCACGCCGTTCTCACTGACGACCTTCTGCTCGGGGACGGTCAGATCGCAGTTGCCGCCGCGCTCCGCCGCCAGATCGACGACGACCGAGCCCGGCTTCATCGCCGCGACCATGTCGGCGAGCCAGAGCTTCGGCGCCGGGCGGCCGGGAATCAGCGCCGTCGCGATGACGATGTCCATCTGGGGCGCGAGCTCGCGGAACTTGGCGAGCTGCTTCTCGCGGAACTCGGGGCTCGACGGCGCGGCGTAGCCGCCGGTCGCGGCCCCGTCCTGCTGCGCCTCCTCGAAGTCGAGGAACACGAAGTTCGCGCCCATCGACTCGATCTGCTCGGCGACCTCCGGCCGGACGTCGAAGGCGTAGGTGATGGCGCCGAGCGAGGTCGCGGTGCCGATCGCGGCGAGGCCGGCGACGCCGGCGCCGATCACCAGCACCTTGGCGGGCGCCACCTTGCCCGCCGCCGTGACCTGGCCCGTGAAGAACCGGCCGAAATTGGCGCCCGCCTCGATGACGGCGCGGTAGCCGGCGATGTTCGCCATGGACGACAGGGCGTCCATCTTCTGGGCGCGGCTGATGCGCGGCACCATGTCCATCGCGATGACGGCGGCGCCCGTCTCGGCGCAGCGCTTCAGCAGCTCCTCGTTCTGCGCAGGGTAGAAGAACGAGATCAGCGTCTTGCCGGCCCTCAGCCGCTCGGCTTCCGCCGGTTCGGGCGGGCGCACCTTGGCGATCACGTCGGCGCGGTCCCAGAGCTCGGCGGCCGTCTCGACGACTTCGACGCCCGCGGCCCGGTAGGCCTCGTCCAGATATCCCGCCGCCGTTCCCGCCCCGGCCTCGATGAGGCATTCGTGACCGAGCTTCTGGAGCTGAGAGGCGCTGTCGGGAGTCATCGCGACGCGCGACTCTCCCGGCGAGATTTCCTTTGGTGAACCGATTTTCACTGTGTCCTCCGAAGCTCGTCAGATCATGCCCTGGCCGCAGTCGGCGGCGATGGTCAAGCGGTGCCGCGACACAGCTTCACGCTTATCGGGCGCGAGGAAGGCAACGCGTCGTGAAATTCCTCCGCGTTGCGGCAACAGCCCGGGAAAAATCCCGGGCGGATCAAGCCCTTACCGGGATCCGCGCGATGTCGCATGCCCCATCGCGGAATGTCGTAGATCAGATATGAAACTCCCAATCTGAGCTTCTATTGGAATATGCACTCTCTAAGAGGCATCACATCAAGGATATACGATCAGTATACATGCGCGTAAACGCCAGACAGGAATAAATTTTCTTCTGCGAAATTCAAATTTTGATTCTTTGGTCAGCTCGTTTTCATGCCAATACCGCAACCCGTCGAAGGCATCCAGTCTGTCGGGCTGATCCCGGATCGACTTTCCGACATCCAGCACGAGGTTGGTTCGCGACACGGATCCAGACCGGTCTTCGGGCTCGACGCGAAGACGCTCGGATCGTTGAGCCCCGCCCCTTCGGCAGGATGGCCACGGTGAACCCGGCGAGGCTGAGCGGACCGTTCGGCAGGAACGTCAGCGGCGGGTTGTCGGCGGTCTCGATCTCGGGGACGGCGTCGAAGCTGACGTCGCGGCGGCAGCCTTCGAACCCTGACGACGTGCCGGGGGAGATCGAGGTCGCCCAGTCCGGGCCGGCGCCGCGGGGCAGAGACGACGGGGCGCCCCTGACCGCAGACCTCGCGAGGCCGGCCCGCGCCCTCATCACCCTCGACCGCTGCGGGCGGCCCCGTCAGACGCTCCAAGCCCCCCGAAGCCGGGACCGCTCCAGGGCTCGGCGCCACCTCTCATCGAGGCAGGTCTCATCCGGTCAGGTCTCCGCGAGACCGGCGCTCGATCCCGTGGCGCCGGAATCGCCGTGGCCCTTGGGGAGGGCGAGGTACTCCCCGGAGCGCATCTCGATGAGGCGCGAGACGGTGCGGTCGAACTCGAAGGCCTCGCGGCCGTCGCGGGCCTTGTAGAGATCGGGCGCGTCGGCGGCCGCGGAGGCGAGGAGCTTCACCCGCGCTTCGTAGAGCGTGTCGACGAGCGTGATGAACCGCTTGGCCTCGTTGCGGTTCTCCTCGCCCATCACCGGGATGTCCTCCAGGATCAGGGTGTGGATGCTCGAGACGAGGGCGAGGTAGTCCGAGGCTCCGAGAGGTTTTGCGCAGAGATCGGCGAAGGGTACACGCGCGACGCCCGCCGCCTCCTCGGGCACCGCCACGTCGCGGCCCTTCACGCGGATCGTCGCGGGCTTGCCCCGCGCCTTGCCCGTCAGCGACCGGAAGGCGGTGTCGAGGGCGGCCTTCGCGGCGGCGTCGGCCGGCACGTGCCAGACGGAAGCGCCCCCGAGCTTCTCCAGGCGGAAGTCGGTGCGGGAATCGAGGCGCAGCACCTCGACCCGCTCCTGCAGCTCGGCGACGAAGGGCAGGAACAGCGCCCGGTTGAGGCCGCCCTCGTAGAGCCGGTCCGGCTCGACGTTCGAGGTCGCCACCACCGTGACGCCGCGGGAGAACAGCGCCCCGAACAGGCGCCCGAGGATCATCGCGTCGGCGATGTCGGTGACGGTGAACTCGTCGAAGCACAGGAGCCGGGCCTCGGCGGCCAGCGCGTCGGCCACCGGCGGGATCGGGTCGTCGCCCTTCGCGGTCCCGGCCTTGAGCGCCTGGCGGTGGGCGTGGACGCGCTCGTGCACGTCGGCGAGGAACCCATGGAAGTGCACCCGCCGCTTCGGCTCGGGGGCCGCCTCGTGGAACAGGTCCATGAGCATGGTCTTGCCGCGCCCGACCGAGCCCCAGATGTAGAGCCCCCTCGGGGCCTCGGGCCCCTGCGAGCGCTGGCCGAACAGCCAGCCGAGCGCACTGCTCTTGCTCGCCCTCCGGCGCTGGGCGAGGTCGCGCAGTAGCCGGTCGAGGGCCCGCACCAGCTTGACCTGCGCCGGATCGCGCTCGATGGCGCCGCGCGCGACGAGCGCCTCGTAGCGCTCGGCGACGGGCCCTGCCTCTCCGGCGGCCTGAGGCCCCGCGCCCGGTCTCGATGTCTCGCTCACGGCCGCGCCGCCTCCGGTTGCGTCCCTCGATCCTCCGCTGTGGCGCCTCGTGCGGCGGCGATCAAGGATCGGGCGGTGCGATCGGGCGCGCGTGTCACAGGTCGCGTCGGCAACCTTCGACCTTATGGTGCATTGCACACATAATGCAGGCGTGGCATGCGTCGCGCAGGATACCGCCGCTTCCGCTCTCGGGCGCGGCCTCGCCGAATGGCGATGGAACCCATGGCCTCTCTCGCGCACCGCACCGCAGCACCCCTCGTCCGCCGGCTCTGGCAGAGCGACCGGGCGACGGTGCTCGCCTTCTTCGAGCGTCTCGACGGCCCGGCCCGGGCAAGCCGCTTCACCGGCCGGGTCGGCCCGGCGGGCGTGCGCGCCTACGCGGAGCGGGTTCTGAGCCCGGACGGTCTCGCCTTCGGCGCCTTCGTCGACGACGAGCTGCGCGGGCTTGCCGAGCTGATGCCGCTGCGGGCCAGCCGGGGCGCCTCTCCGCACGCGTGTTTCGCGCCGGTGCCGCTCGGGGCCGAGGCGGAAATCGCCTACGCCGTCGAGCGTCCCTTCCGGCGGATCGGTCTCGGCCGGGCGCTGCACGCGCGGATCGAGGAGGCGGCGCGCAGCCGCGGCGTGTCGGAGCTGCGGGTCCGCCGCCTGCGATTGAACGAGATGCCGGCCCGGCCGGTGCCGGCCCTCGCCCTCCTGCCGGGACGGAGCGACGCCCGCCGCCCGGTCGCGGAGCGACCCTTCGAGCGCTGGCACGCGGCGCTGGCCTCGGCCTTCGAGCCGGCCCGCTAGGACTCGTCAGGCGCGCAAGGGATCGGCGACCGTCAGATCGGCGGCGACCGCCCGGCGCTCGGCCGGCGTCTCGGCGAGACGGTGGACGTGCAGCTCGGTCGCGCCGCGGCGGCGGGCGGCGGCGATCCAGGCCGCATCGGGCTCCGTCACGCTCGCGACGGCGACCGCCTCGGCGATTCCCTCCCCGTCCCGCCGCACCGCGATCACCACCGCCGGGCCGACCTCGTCGAGATCCCCCGCTTCCATCGGGTGGATTCCGACCACGTAGCGGCGCCCGGAGCGTCCGCGCCAGGCGCTGAGCGACAGGAGCGGGACGCTGCGCAGCGTGCCGGCGCCGCGCAGGCGCTCCTCGCGGACACCTCCGGCATGACGGGATTCGAGACGGCGCATCGGGATCGCGATTCGCATGTTCATCATTTGTTCTCATGATGAGCGGCGGCCCTGCAGGCGTCAAGGCGCCGGTCCGCCGGTCGCGCTCAGGCGGCCGGGCGGTCCGCCTCCTTCGGCGCGCTCTGGCCGCTGGCGGCGAGGTCGGCCCGGCCCTCGGCGAGGAGCGCGTCGGAGGCGCCCTCGATGGTCTGCGTGATCCGGTCGAGGAAGGCCGTGCGGTCGAGCCCCGGCGGGATCGGCGGCAGGAAGGCGATGACCGTCGTGCCCTGGCGGCGCGTCAGGCTCTGGCGGGGCCAGTAGAGGCCGCTGTTGAGCGCCACCGGCAGGCAGGGCACGCCGAGATTGGCGTAGAGATGGGTGAGCCCGAGCTTGTAGGCGGGGGGCGCGCCCGGCGCCCGGCGGGTGCCCTCGGGGAAGATGATGAGCTGTCTGCCCTCCCCGATCGCGCGGGCGGCGGCCTCGTTCATCAGGGCCATGGCGCGGCTGCCCTTGGTGCGGTCGATGGCGACCATGCCGGCCCGCGACAGGTACCAGCCGATCAGGGGGATGAAGAGCAGCTCCCGCTTGAGGATGTAGGCGAAGCGGGGGAACACCGTGCACAGCGCCAGGGTCTCGAGCGCCGACTGGTGCTTGGCCGCGACGATCACGGCGCCGGGCGGGATGTTCTCCAGGCCCCGGAACTCGACCCGGAGCCCGCCGACCACCCGCAGCAGCCAGAGCGTGCCCCGCCCCCAGAATCGCGCCAGCCGCAGCACCCCGTCCCGCGAGGCGAGGAGCGGCAGTCCGCCGACCGCGAGCACGGTCGTGAACAGGTAGAAGCAGAGGTTGACGGCGAGGGTGCGAAGGAGCGGCATCAGTCCGGAGCTCGCGCCGGAAGCGGCGCGGGCCCTCCCTTAGAGCATTTTGCGCCCGCGTGCTGCCGCCAGAGTGTGGGTCCAGGAGTAGTGGAAGCCGGTTCTCCGTCAGGACCAACGATCCGACAAGAGGTTAGGGTCCGTCAGGCGCTGATGGAGACGCCTGACGGACCCTAGTATCCGTCGGCCAGCGTCCCCCGCTGGCGCGGGTCGGCGGCGCCGGCGAGCAGGCCGTCGACGCGCATCACGGAGTTCGCCGAGCCCGAGCTCGACCCGACCCGGACGTTCTGGCCCCGGTCGCGGAGCAGGGCGAGGGTGTCGGGGGAGAGCCCCTCCTCGGTGAGCAGCGCGTCCGGCCGCCACTGGTGGTGGATGCGCGGGAAGGCCACGGCCTCGGCGAGGTTCATGCGGAAATCGATCAGGTTGACGATCACCTGCAGCACCGTGGTGATGATGCGGCTGCCACCGGGGCTGCCGGTGACGAGCAGCAGCTTGCCGTCCTTGAACACGAAGGTCGGGCTCATGGAGGAGAGGGGCCTCGCGCCGGGCGCGACCGCGTTCGCCGCGCCGCCGACAAGGCCGTAGGCGTTCTGGGCGCCGGGCTTGGCGGCGAAGTCGTCCATCTCGTTGTTGAGGAGCACGCCGGTGCCCTCGGCGACGAGGCCGATCCCGTAGGAGAAGTTCAGGGTGTAGGTGTTCGAGACGGCGTTGCCCTCGGAATCGACCACCGAGAAGTGCGTCGTCTCGGTGTGCTCGAAGGGTAGCGGGTTGCCGGCCGAGACGGCGTCCGCCGGCCGCGCCCGCTCGCCGATCGCGGCGCGCAGGCTCTCCGCGTAGGGCTTGGCGGTCAGCCCCGCGACCGGCACCTTGACCCGCGCCGGGTCCCCGAGCCAGGCGGCACGGTCGGCGTAGGCGGGCTTCATCGCCTCGGCCATCGTGTGGAGCGCCCTGGCGCTCCCCGCCCCCATGCCGGCGAGGTCGAAGCCCTCAAGGATGTTCAGGATCTCGATGAGGTGCACCCCGCCCGAGCTCGGGGGCGGCATCGAGACGATCTCATGGCCGCGATAGGTGCCGCGCACGGGCTCGCGGATCACGGTGCGGTAGCCGGAAAGATCGGCCTCGGTCATCACCCCGCCGGCCTCGCGCACGGCGGCTGCGATCCGCTTCGCGATCTCGCCCTCGTAGAAGGCCGCGTCGCCCCGCTCGGCGATGGCGCGCAGGGTGTCGGCGAGGTCCGACTGGACGAGGGTCGCGCCCCGGGGCAGCGGCGCATCCCCGGCGAAGAACACCTTTCGGCTCGATGGCCACTGGCCCAGCAGACCGCCGGCCCTCGGCAGCGAGTCCGCGAGGCCCGACTCGACGGGGATGCCCTCGCGGGCGAGGCGCTCGGCGGGGGCGATCAGGTCGGCGAGGCTCAGCTTGCCCGAGCCGTAGCGGCGGTGCGCCTCGACGAGCCCGCGCACGGTGCCCGGCACGCCCACCGCCTTGCCGCTGCGGGTCGAGGCGGCGCGGTCCGGGTTGCCGGCGGCGTCGAGGAACATGGTCTCGGTGGCCCCGGCCGGCGCCGTCTCCCGGTAGTCGATGGCGAGGCTCTCCCCCGTCCGGGCGAGATGGACGAGCATGAAGCCGCCGCCGCCGAGATTGCCCGCCCGCGGCAGGGTCACGGCGAGCGCGAAGCCCACGGCCACGGCCGCGTCGACGGCGTTGCCGCCGCGCTTCAGGATCTCGACGCCGACCCGCGTCGCCTGCGCCTCCTGCGAGGAGACCATGCCGTGGGCGGCGAGCACCGGCAGCAGACGCGCCTCGTCCGGCCGCACGGGCTCGGCGGCGACGCCCGGCGGCGCGAACTGGCTGGCGAGGTCGTTCTGGGCGAGCGCGGGCCCCGGCAGCGCCGTCAGGAGCGCCAGCGCCAGGGCGAGGAGGGGGCGGGGCCGGCGGGTGGGGCTCTGCATCGGCGAGGTCTCCTTCGGCCGGCGCGGCGCCCCCCGCGCCGTCCGGTCCGCAGCCATTCCTAGGGCAGTCGGCGGCGAAGGCGACCGCGCGACCCTATCGCGGCCGATCCGCCGAGGCTCCCGCACCACGGCCGGCGACCACCCAGTAGACGAGCCCCGCGACGGCACCGGCGACGAAGAGCAGCGCGGTGAGGCGGCCCTCGGCGGCGAGCCTCGCGGCCTCCCCGCCGGCGCGGGGCGCGCCGCGCACGAGCCAGGGGATCGCGGCGGTCAGCAGACCGGTGGCGGCGCCGTACCAGGCGAGCGCCCGCAGGCCGGCGACCTCTCCGATCAGGGCGACCGCGACCGGAGGCACCACGAGCAGCGCGAACAGGGCCTGCGCCAGCCCAGCGGCGAGGAGCGCCAGGCTCTCAGGCGGCAGCCCGGCCGAGAGGTCGGAGAGAGCGTCGAGACCGGCGAGGCCGGCCCGCGCGAGCCAGGCGTCGGCGGCGGGATCGAGGACCAGCCCGGCCATCAGCGCCAGGGTCCCGCAGGGGATCGCCGCGAGGAGGCCGAGGCCGGCGAGGAGGAGACGCGAGAGAAGGCGCATGACCGATCTCCTACCCCGCTGTGACGGGGGCGTCCCGCGCCCTATCTCGGAGACCATGACGGAGCGGATCACGGCGCGGCGCATCTTCGTCCTGACCGGCGCCGGCGTCTCGGCGGAGAGCGGGCTCGGCACCTTCCGCGACCGGGGCGGGCTGTGGGCGCGCTTCGACCCCATGACGCTCGCCACGCCCGAGGCCTTCGCGCGGGATCCCGAGACCGTGCTCGCCTTCTACGATGCCCGGCGCCGGGCGGCGCTCGCGGCGCGGCCGAACGCCGCCCACCACGCCCTGGCGCGGGCGGCGGACCGGCTCGCCGCCTCGGGCGGCCGGCTGTTCCTGTGCACGCAGAACGTCGACGACCTGCACGAGCGGGCGGGCTCCCGCGAGGTGGTGCACATGCACGGCGAACTCACACGGGTCCGCTGCACGGCCTGCGGCGCTGGGGCCGAGCATCGCGGCGATCTCGCCGTCGGCGACCGCTGCGCCGCCTGCAACCGTGCCGGGTGCCTGCGGCCGGACATCGTCTGGTTCGGCGAGGTCCCGAAGCACCTCGACCGGATCGAGGCCATGCTCGCCGACAGCGACCTCTTCGTCGCTGCGGGCACCTCCGGAACCGTCCATCCCGCCGCCGGCTTCGTGGCCTACGCCCGCCGCCGGGGCATCCGGACCTGCGCGCTAAACCTCGAACCCTCCGGGAACGCGGATCTCTTCGAGGAGACCCGCACCGGGCCGGCAAGCCGCACCGTTCCGGATTTCTTCGATGCGCTCACGGCTTAGTGCGGATCGGCACCGACGGCCCCGAAAAAATTCGACGCCGAATCAGCAGTTCATCGATCGTCAAGACATGGCCGGGACCGGGGGCGGCCCCTACAAAGGTCACGCTTGGTGAGTCGGCGGGCCAGGCTCACCCAGGCACCCGTTGCGGATAAAAAGGGAACCAGCCGCATGCAGAACATCACCGTGACGTCCCGCGAGCGAGACACCGTCATCGCTGCCCTGCGCTACTACCAGTTTTACCGGATGCAGGGGCATCCGTTCGACCCGCGTCAGGACCACCTCATCGACGCCATCGCCAACGAAACCGGAGAGGCGCTCGACCTGTCCGAGATCGACGATCTCTGCGCCGGCCTCAACGGCAACAGCCACGCGCTCGCTGCCGCGGCGACCGCCACGGCCGCCTGAACCCGACGCGGCGGGCCATCTCTCGGCCCGCCCCGACCCGTACCGTTTCCTCGGCCAAGGCCGAGCACCCGCGCGCCTCGCCACCTCTCCCGCAACGCCGGGACGGAGAACGGAAGGCAGGCCGCGCTTCCCCGCTCCCGCGGTCGGTCAAGCTACACCGTCGAGAACGCTCTCAGCTCAAGGCGCCGCATCGAGCTGCGCCTTGGCGCGCGACACCGCCCCGGCACAGGCGCCCTCGTCGCCCTTCTTGAGGGCGGCGCGGGCCTCCTCCAGGGCGACGCGGGCCTGCTGGCTGCGGTCGCCGCCCTCGCCGGCCGCCGCCGACTTCTCCGGCGGCGCCTCGGCGACCTTGGGCTCTCCCTGCTTCGAAGCATCGACCCCCTGCCCTTCCCGGGCGGCGGCGACGCCCTTGCCGCTGGTCGAGGCGGAGATCGCCTCGCGGGAGGCGTCCTTCACCCGCGGTTCGAGCCGGGCGATGTCGTCGGCGCAGCCGGCGAAAGCCTGGCCGGACAGGCCGACGAGGACGAGGGCGGGCAGCAGCGTGCGGATCATGGGCGGGGGCTCTCACAAGCGGGCGCGGCCCCGCGCGGGTGCGAGGGGCCTGCCTCGGGGCGACTAAGGGAGGGGGAAACGGCCGGGCGGGCCGGCCGTTTCCGTGCGCAGCGTCAGGCGCTGAGCTGGTCGCGGATCGGGAGCTGGCGCACCCGTCGCCCCGTCGCCTGGAACACCGCGTTGGCGATGGCTGGGGCGACCGGGGGGACGCCGGGCTCGCCGACGCCGCCGAGCGGCCCGTCCCAGGTGCCCGAGGGCACGAGGTGGACGCGCACCTCCTTCGGCGCGGCGTCGAGGCGCACGACCTCGAACCCGTCGAAGTTGCCCTGCTCGGCGCGGCCGTTCTTGAAGGTCATCTGCGAGGTGAGCGCGAGGCCCATCCCCATCACCACGGCGCCTTCCATCTGCGAGCGGATCCGCTCCGGGTTGACCTGCGGCCCGCAATCGACGGCGATGTCGACGGCGTTCACCTTGACCTCGCCCTTCGGCCCGACCTCCACCTCCGCCGCCACAGCGGTGTAGGTGACGAAGCTGTAGTGGCCTGCGAGCCCGAGTCCGCGGCCCTTCGCGAGCTTGCGGCCCCAGCCGGCGCCCTTGGCCGCCGTCTCGATCACCCGGCGCAGGCGGCCGGTGTCGATCGGGTAGAGGGCCGGGTCCTCGCCGTGGTTCCAGACGTCGCCGATCGTGGTCGGGTCGATGCGCCGCGCCGGCCCGATCAGGTCGAGGAGGTAGTCCTTCGGGTCACGCCCCGCCGCATGCGCGAGCTCGGCCACGAAGGACTGGATCGCGAAGGCGTGGGGGATGTTCGAGACCGAGCGGAACCAGCCGATGCGCACGTGCGCCGCGGCTTCCGGGTTCTCCAGCCGGATGTTCGGCAGGGCGAAGGGCGTGTTGACGAGCCCCATGCCGAGCTCGAAGGGCAGCTCGTGCTTCGGGTCCGGCGCGAAGATCGAGCCGATGGTCGGCGCGACCGAGCGGTGGAGCCAGGCCACCGGCATGCCCTTCTCGTCGAGGCCCGCCTCCAGGCGCTCCACCGAGATGGTGTGGTAGTAGCCGTGATGGAGGTCGTCCTCGCGGGTCCAGACGAGCTTGACCGGCGCGCCGCCGACCTCGCGGCTGCACAGCGCCGCCTCGACCACGTAGTCGGGCTTCGACTTGCGGCCGAAGCCGCCGCCGAGCAGCGTCACGTTCACGCGCACCTTGTCGCCGGGAAGGCCGAGGGCCTTCATCAGCCGGTCGTGGGCGGCCTGGGGACCCTGCGTGCAGGCCCAGGCCTCGCAGGCCCCGTCCTTCACCTGCGCCACCGCGGCCGGAGGCTCCATCGGCGCCTGGACGAGGTGGGGCACGAAGTACTCCGCCTCGACCTTGCGCTTGGCCTTGGCCATGGCGCCGTCGACGTCGCCCGCCGTGCGCACGACCTTGCCCGGCGCGCGGGCGGCCTTCTCCAGCTCGCCCCGGAACACGTCGGTGTCGTAGTTCGCGTTCGGGCCATCGTCCCAGGTGATCTTGAGGGCCTCGCGGCCCTTCATCGCCGCCCAGGTGTTCTTGGCGACCACCGCGACCCCGCCGAGCGGCATGAACTCCGAGGGGATGGCGCCGCCGTCGATCTTGAAGACCTTGACCACGCCGGGGACCTTGAGGGTCTCCGCGTCGTCGTAGCTCGCGACCTTGCCGCCGTAGACGGGCGGCCGGGCGACGAGGGCGTAGAGCATCCCGTCCCGCTTCACGTCGAGCCCGTAGACGGCGCGACCCGTGGTGATGTCGCGGTTGTCGATGATCCCGATCTCGCCCTTGCCGATGTAGCGGAAGGCCTTCGGATCCTTGAGGCGCACGCTCTCGCGGGCGGGCACCGGCAGCTCGGCCGCCGCAGCCGCGACCTCGCCGTAGCCGATCCGACGGCCGGACTTGGCGTGGACGAGGACGTGCTTGTCGGTCGTGATCTCGGAGGCCGGCACGTTCCACTTCGCGGCCGCCGCCTGGATCAGCATGGCGCGGGCCGCCGCCCCCGTGTGGCGGAAGTGCCGGAAGAAGTGGCGCAGCGAGCGGGAGCCGTCGGTGTCCTGGTTGCCGAAGCGGGTCTCGTCGCCCCAGGCCTGGACGACCTTCACCTTCGACCAGTCGGCGTCGAGCTCGTCGGCGACGGTGAGCGCGATCGAGGTGCGCACGCCCTGGCCCATCTCGGAGCGGTGGTTCGTCACCGTCACGGTGCCGTCGGCGGCGATGGCGACGAAGATCGTCGGGTCGTCCTGCCAGCCATGCGGCATGCCGTCGGCGCCGAACTTCTTCGGCTCGCTCTTCTCCTCGGCGCGGCCCTCGCGGACGGAGAGCGCGAGGACGAGGGCGCCCATGCCGCCGAGGATGCCGCGGCGGCTGAGGTTGGACAGGATCGGGGCGCCGGACTCGGAGGCTTCGGGGGCGGAGGCGAGCTCGGCCATCAGCTTGGCTTCATGGATCACAGGCGGCCTCCCTTGGTCTCGCCCGCCTGGCCCTGACCTTGGCCGGCGGCCTGATGGATCGCCGCGCGGATGCGCGGGTAGGTGCCGCATCGGCAGATGTTGCCGCTCATGGCCTCGTCGATCTGGCCGTCGTCGGGCTTGGGCGTGTCCTTGAGGAGCGAGGCCGCCTGCATGATCTGGCCGCACTGGCAGTAGCCGCACTGCGCCACGTTGAGGTCGCGCCAGGCCACCTGCACGGGGTGGTTGCCGTCGGGCGAGAGCCCCTCGATCGTCACGACCTCCTGGTCGGCCGCGGCCGAGACCGGGGTGACGCAGGCCCGCGCGGCAGTGCCGCCGAGATGGATCGTGCAGGCGCCGCACAGCGCCTGCCCGCAGCCGAACTTGGTGCCGACGAGGCCGAGCTCGTCGCGCAGATACCAGAGGAGGGGCATGTCCGGGTCGCCGTCGAATGTGCGGCGCGCCCCGTTGACGGTGAGGCTGATCATTCCTGCCTTCCTGAGCGTTGGACCGACCGCGCCCGAGCGATGCGCGGCGAGTCTGAAGCGACGCGAGGCCCGTCGGGCACCGCGACGATCGCGGGCAGGACGGGCGGACCGTGCCGGGAGCGGAAGGCCCGCCGCCGCAGACGACGCGAGGCGGCGCGGCCCGCATCCCGGACATCAGAATGGTCCTAACCTAGGGCGCCCCCCGGCGCCGGGGCAACATGGCAACCTGCGGGGACGATCGGCAATCGGGCGCTGAGGGCCCGAAGATGTGCTCCAGCGCACAGGCCGGACCATCGCCCCCGGCCGGCGTTCGAGCCCCGTTAACCGAGCCCTGCGACCCTCCGGGAAAGCCGCGCGGAGGCGCGAGCCCGGCGCTCCGTGCAGCCGGGGTGCGACGGCGTGGCGCTACCGCGCGGCTCCGTTCCGAGCGACGAAAGACGGTAGACGACGAAACATTCTGCTGCGTCGCGGGGCGACGGAGACAGTCTGGCCTTCGAATTGCCTCACGGCGGCGGACAGTTTGACCGCATGAGAGACAGGACGGACCATTCGATGCGTAACTCGGTCGACGGGATCCGCGGCGGGGCGTGGGCACGCACGCTGCGGGCCGCCCCGCTGCTCCTCGCTCTCGGCGGCCCCGCGCTCGCCGCCGACACGGTCCAGGGCCGCCCCACAGTGATCGACGGCGACACCCTGCAGGTCGGCGGCACCCTCATCGGCCTCTACGGCGTCGCCGCGCCCGCCGCCGCGCAGATCTGTCAGGACGCCGAGGGCGCCAACATCCGCTGCGGCGAGCGGGCCCGCAGGGCGCTCGCCCGCCATATCGGCACCGGCGAGATCGTCTGCGAATCCCGGGGCGTCGACCGCAGCCACCGGCCCGTCGCCCTGTGCCGTCTCGGCCGCGAGGACCTCGCCGCCTGGATGGTGCGCCAAGGCCACGCCGTCGCCGACAAGCACGTCGCGGAAGCTTACAACGCGGACGAGACCCGTGCCTGGGCGGCCCGGCGCGGCCTCTGGGCCGGCGTGTTCGAGGATCCGACCACCCGCAGCCGCGAGGCCGGGCGGTCCCCCGCGCACCGCACCGCCTCCGCCCAGTAAGCGCGGCGCCTCGGCGCGGCGTTCGCCCGGCCAGCCCGGCTCAGAGCTTGGCCGACAGGGTCGCCAGCACCGTGAACGGCGCGCCGGGCGCGTTGTTGAACTGGTTGAACGGCTGCTCGACGTAGCGCACGTCGGTCAGGTTGCGCATGTTGACCGCGAGCCGGTAGTGCGCGTCGAAATCGTAGTACACGGCGGCGTCGAGGCGGGTGTAGGCGCCCACGACGTAGCTGTTGTTGAGGTCGCCGTAGCGCTGGCCGACATAGGTGACGCCCGCGCCGAGGCCGAGGCCGCGCAGGGCGCCCTCCTGGACCTGATAGGTCGACCACACGCTGGCACTGAACAGGGGCGCGGCGGCGAGCCGGTTGCCGACCGTGAAGGTGGTGTCGCGGGTGATCCGCGCGTCCGTGAAGCCGAGGCCGCCGATGACTTTCCAGCCCGGCAGGATCTCGCCCGTCAGGTCCGCCTCGAAGCCCCGCGACTGCTGCTGCCCTGTGATGACCGAGAAGCCGGTATTGGCGGGGTCGGTCGCGGCGACGTTGTTGCGCGTGATCCGGAAGGCGGAGGCCGTGAGCGACAGGTTCGGGGCGAGGTCGAAGCGGCTGCCGACCTCGATCTGCTCGCCCGTCTCCGGGGGCGGGTTGACCGCGTTGAGGACGTTGGCCGTCTGCGGCTTGAACGAGGTCGTGTAGCTCGCAAACAGCGTGACCGGGTCGGCCAGACGGTAGACGAGGCCGATCCGCGGCGAGATGCCGGAAAGCTCCTGGTCCGGCGGGATCGTCCGCGAGGTCGGGGTCCGGTTGAAGTAGAACTGCGTGCCGAAATCGTAGCGCAGGCCGGCGAGCAGCTGGAGGCCGTAGCCGAGATCGATCTGGTCCTGGACGTAGAAACCGTTCAGTTCGTTCTTCTGCTTGAGGTCTCCCTGGAGGGAGAGCGGGCCGGGCGCCGCGCCGAAGGTCGGGTTGAGGAAGCTCACCGAGGCGATGTTGCCCTGTGTCGTGTACGAGCGGCGATAGCCGTTGGTGTACTCGAAGCCGATGAGCACGGTGTGGCGCAGGCCGAAGAGGTCGAACTTGGCGACCATCTCGCTCTGGCTGTCGACCGCGGCGTAGCTCGAGTTGGTCGCGGTGTCGCGGCGTGTCACCAGGGTGTTGCGGTTCGAGAGGCCGGTTGCGCGCACGACGAACTGGTCGAAGCCGCCCCACTGCGCGTTGATGACCTGCCGCAGGGTGATCTGCTCGTTGAGGTCGTGCTCGGCGATCAGCAGGCCGAAATTCGCGTAGCCGTTGTAGCGGGCGAAGGGCTCGCCGTAGTAGCGCGAGATGTTGTCGAGGGAGACCCGGCCGTTCACGGCGATCAGGCCCTCGTCGTACTGCGCGTCGACCCGCGTGAACTCGCCGACGAAGTAGACCCGCGTGTCGGGGGTCGGGTTGTAGCTGAAGGCCGGCGCGAAGAAGGTGCGGGAGTTGTCCCGCCCGCCGAAGCTGCGGAAGGTCGGGTCCGTCTGCGCGGCGAAGCTCAGGCGCCCGGCGAGGCCGTCGACCCCGACGATCGCGCTCGAGGCCGAGCCCTGCACCCGCCGGAAGCCGAAGCTGCCGCCCTGAAGGCTGGCGTCGGCGCTGGGCTCCAGGGTCGGGCGGCGGGTGACGACGTTGATGACGCCGCCGGGATCGCCGCGCCCGTAGAGGACGGAGGCCGGCCCCTTCAGCACCTCGACGCGCTCGACGTCGGCGAGGTCGCGGGTGACGGTGAAGAAGTTGCTCGACTGGTTCAGGAAGACGCCGTCGACGGCGCCTGTCTGCGTGTTGAAGCCTCGGATGGTGTAGGTCTCGGTACGGCCCTGGAGGGTGCCCGCCGGCTGCACGTTGCTGACGTTCTGCAGGACCTGCGTGAGGCTGGTGCTGCCCTGGTCGACGATGACCTCCCGGGGCACGACGTTGACGGTCTGCGGCGTGTCCCGCAGCGCGGTGTCGGTCTTGGTGCCGGTCGCCGAGCGCGTGGCGCGGTAGCCGATCACCGGGCCCGAAGCCCGCTCGATCGCCGGCCCCTGGCCGATGACGCTGAGCTCCTCGAGCCGCGCCTCGTCCAGCGCTCCTTGCGCCAGCGCGCCGGACGCAGCCGCCGCGAACCCCGCCAGCGCGAGACCAAGAGCCCTCCGAAGCGACGCGCCGGCGCGGCCGGACTCTCTCGTTTCGCGGATCGGGGATGTCATCGACGGAGTCTCGGGTGCGCGCCGGGTCAGGATGCCGCACACCCCGCTTCAACGGGATTATCTCGGGGCGCGCAATCCCGGCCGACATGTCGCCGCCGCAAACACACGCGATCCGAAAGTCGTGTCACATAAAGTCATCAATCTCTATTTGAAATGATTCCATTCTAGACTAGACGCCGTAGACCAACCCCGGAACACAACTCGTATTTGCAAGAGTTCTTCTCGCAGCGAGAGACGCCAGGATCGATCGGCGGCGAGGATCTGTGCGATTCCGGGCGGCCGTCGATGGGCTCGCGTCGGCGAGCGGTCCGCCGCGCGGCGGGCAACCCGCAGAGATCCGGGCGCTCGTCGCGCTCCGGTGGCGCGAGGCGCCCGAGCGGCACCGGCCTCGATCACGGATGGCGATGGATGGGGTCGATCCAGGGGACGGTCTCGGGCCGCTCGACGGGCTCGATCTCCGGCAGGTTGACGACGACGGCCTCGTTGTCCGAGCGCACCAGCACGCAGTGCAGGGGCTCGTCGGTGGAGGCGTTGATCTCCTGGTGCGGCACGTAGGGCGGCACGAAGATGAAGTCGCCGGGGCCGGCCTCGGCGACGTATTCGAGCCGCTCGCCCCAGCGCATCCGGGCGCGGCCGGAGACGACGTAGATCACGCTCTCCAGGGCGCCGTGGTGGTGGACGCCGGTCTTGGCGTCGGGCTCGATGGCCACCGTGCCGGCCCAGATCCGCTGCGCGCCGACGCGGGCCGCGTTGATCGCCGCCTGCCGGAACATGCCCGGCGTCTGCGCGGTGTTCGGGTCGAGGCGGTCGCCGGGGATCACCCGCACGCCGTCGTGCTTCCAGCGTGCGTCCTCCCGCGCGTGATCCTCTCCGTGGGGGTGCGGCTCTCCGTCGTGGTCGTCGCCGATGTCGTGCATGTTCCGCCTCGATGCCCGCGCCCGGCGCCATCATGGCATGGCTGGGCTCCGCCCTGCACCCGCGAAAGGTCCCGGCCTTTCGAGACCACGACCGAAGGGGCGCCGGCCTCGGGTCGGCGCCCCTTTCTTCAGTGCCGGGGCAGGGTGTGGAGCGCCCGCAGGAACGCGTCCACGTCCGCGCGGGTGTTGTAGAAGGCGAGCGAGGCGCGCACCGACTGGTCGACGCCGAAGCGGCGCAGGGCCGGCAGCGCGCAGTGATGGCCCGAGCGCACGGCGATGCCGTGGGCATCGAGATGGTGGGCCACCGCCTCGTTCTCCTGCCCCTCGATCACGAAGGACATCACGCTGGCCTTCTCCCGCGCGGTGCCGATCAGGCGCAGGCCCTTCACGTCGGCGAGACCCGCCTGGGCGTACTCCAGCAGGTCATGCTCGTAGGCCGCGATGGCCGGCAGGCCGATGCTCTCGAGATACTCGATCGCCGCGCCGAGGCCGACGGCGCCGGCGATGTCGGGCGTGCCCGCCTCGAACTTCTCCGGCGCGCCCTTGTAGACGGTCTTCGAGAAGGTGACGTCCTCGATCATGTGGCCGCCGCCCTGCCAGGGGGGCATCGCCTCCAGAAGGTGCGACTTGCCGTAGAGGGCGCCGATGCCCGTCGGCCCGAATACCTTGTGCCCGGAGAAGACGAGGAAGTCGGCATCGAGGGACTGCACGTCCAGCGGGATATGCGGCGAGGACTGGGCCGCGTCGACGAGCACCGGCACGCCGTAGGCGTGGGCGAGCTGGATGATCTCGCGCACCGGGTTCACGGTGCCGAGCGCGTTCGCCACATGCGTGACCGAGACGATCTTGGTGCGCCCCGAGAGCAGCGCCGCGTACTGCTCGAAGATCAGCTCGCCGCGATCGTTGACCGGGATCACCCGGATCGTCGCCCCGGTCGCCTGAGCGAGCAGCTGCCAGGGCACGATGTTGGCGTGGTGCTCGATCGTCGAGACGATGATCTCGTCGCCCGGCCCGATATTGGCTCGGCCGTAGGAGGCGGCGACGAGGTTGATCGCCTCCGTCGTTCCTCGCAGGAAGACGATGTCGTCCTTCGACGGCGCGTTAAGGAAGCGGCGCACGGATTCGCGGCCGCCCTCGAACAGGTCGGTGGAACGCGCCGCGAGCGTGTGCGCGGCCCGGTGGATGTTCGAGTTGTGGCGGCCGTAGAACTCGCTCGTCGCGTCGATGACGCTCTGCGGCTTGTGGGTCGTCGCCGCGTTGTCGAGCCAGACCAGCGGGTGGCCGTTCACGCTCTGGTGGAGCGCCGGGAAGTCGCGGCGCACGCTCTCCACGTCGAAGGGCGCGGCGACCGGGCTCGACCCGTGCGAGATCGCCCGCGGCGCCGGGCCGGGGCGCTTTGCGGGCTCGACGCGCGGCGCGGCCGGCGCCTTCCGGGCAGGGGCAGGCACATGACCGGCGGGGCTCAGGAAGTAGTAGTCCGAGCCGGCGGCCGCCTCCGGAGCGCGCGACAGGCGGCCGGTCCTCGAGAAGCTCTCCTGCGAGGCGTCCACGCCGTGCTTCGACGGATCGGCCGGCACGAGATGTGGACTGAGCGCGTGCGCGAAGGCGTTGGCGCGGGGATGGTCCGCCGCGATCTGCCGGTGCAGCTCCGGGCCGCCGGGCAGGGCGGACGCGAGCGAGGGCACGCTCGGGGACGAGAAGTCCGGCAGCGGCGGACGCGGGCTCGCCGGATGGACCGGCGGGATCGTGGCGGTGTCGAGGAAGGCCAGGCTCGCGGGGGCGAAGTTCGGCAGGCTCGGTCCAGAAAGGCCGGGCAGGCCGATCGGCGGCGCCCCGAAGGAGCGCGCCGCCAGCGCCGAGGCGTCCGGCTGCAGGCCGTGGGGCTGGCCGCCCCCCGGCGTCGAGGGGACGCCGACCGCGCCGCTGGGCAGCGGCGCGCCGCCGGGGCCCTGAGGCAGGCTTTCCAGCGCCTGCGGGACCTGGGGCCCAGCGGGGATCGATGGGGCGAAGGGCTGGCTCGCGGCCTGCCCCTGCCCGTAGATCTCGCGGGCGAGGCGCCCGACGAGATCGGCGTGAGCGAGCTCGCTCGGACCGGCGCCGAGCGCGCCCGTGGGGCTACCGAATGCCGACGCCTCAGGCGTAGTCATGGTAGTTTCCCAGGAGCACGTTATCGAGGCGGGCGATCGCGTCCTCGACCAGCACCGCGGCCGAGAAGTAGCGGGTCACGAGGTGCGAGGCGATCGAGTGATCGTTGGTGCCGGCGTAGCGCACCGACAGGCCGGGCTCGATCTCGCCGGTGACGCCGGACTTGTGCAGGCCGACGACGCCCTGCTCGCCCTCGCCGACCCGCAGCAGCAGGATCGAGGTGGTCTGCGCGCCCGTCACCGGGTCGGTGTCGATCGGCAGCTTGTCGCTCGGCACCAGCGGCACGCCGCGCCAGGTGATGAAGGGCGCGCCGAACAGGTGCACCACCACCGGCGGCACGCCGCGGCGGGTGGCCTCGCGGCCGAAGGCGGCGATGGCGCGGGGATGCGCCACAAAGAAGGCGGGCTTCTTCCAGACCAGCGTCAGCAGCTCGTCGAGGTCGTCCGGGGTCGGCGGACCGCCGCGGGTCGGGATGCGCTGGCGGCCGGAGACCTCGCCGAGCAGGCCGAACTGCGAGTTGTTCAGAAGCTCCCACTCCTCGCGCTCCTTCACCGCGTCGACGGTGAGGCGGATCTGCTCGCGGAGCTGGTCGATCTCGTTGGAGTAGAGATCGGTGACGCGGGTGTGGGTGTTGAGGATCGTCTGGATCGTGGAGAGGTGGTACTCGCGCGGGTTGGTCTCGTAGTCGACGAAGGTGGTCGGCAGGCGCGGCTCCCCGGCATGGACCGCGAGAAGCTCGATGCCCTGCTCGCCGTAGGAGTTGGTGTGGCCCTTCAGGCGGTCGCGCTCCTCCCGGTACTGGCCGATGCGCGAGCGGATGGCCTCGTCCTCGATCGCGGCGCGGTCGAGGGTCAGCAGGGTCACGGCCGAGAGCGCCTTGACGGCGGGCGCCGGGCCGCTCTCACCGAGCAGGGCGTCGTCGCCGAAATAGTCGCCGGTCGTGGCGAGCCCCTGGCGCAGGCGGCCCTTGTAGGGGCCCGACAGGGTCAGCTCGACGGTGCCGTCGGCGACGATCACGAGGCTGCGGCCGCTGGACCCCTCCTCCTGGATCACCTCGCCCGCCTTGTGGCGGCTCTCCTTGAAGCGGCCGGCGAGCGTCGCGAGCTCCGCATCCCCCAGGCGGCTGAACAGCGGCACGGAGCGGAGCGACCCGGAGCGGACGGCCCGGCCGCCGTCCTCGGCAGCGAGATCGATGCGGCCGGGCTTGGCCAGCACCACGGCGCGCCGGTTGACGCGGTAGACGCCGCCGGGAACGTCCACGAAGGGCAGGAGCCGCAGCAGCCAGCGCGGCGTGTTGGCCGCGTTCTGGACCGACGTGACGGTCGCCGTCGCGAGATTGCGTGCCGCCGAGGCGCTGACGCTCAAACCCGGTCCGCTCATCGTATGCTGTCTCCGTCGTTCAGGCGCGCCAAGTCGTTCCCGCGCATCGGCGCGGGTGGGCGCAGTGGATCTGGAATGGTTCGCGCAACCCTCATCGGTGCCGGGCGGCTGATGCACGCCCCGCACCCATGCACATCTCGTGTCGTTCAAGATTTCGAGGGGACGAGATCAGATCGTGGAATCGTTCTCTCGGCGATCTCTTGCGACCGTTTCGGGATAAGCTTGAGCCGGGACTGAGGTCAACAGAACGATCTTTCGATTTTTCGACGATCCGTAAAATTTCCTGCCGAACATTATGGATACGATAGAACGTCATGCCGCGAACAGCCTTTCGCGGAGAATGTACTTCCCCTGAACGCGCGATCGACGGCGATGGCGTAGCGGGATCGTGCCCGGAACGATTTTTCTCGGTCCGCGAGTCAGATGCCGTCGCCGAAGCCGAAGGACTGATCCATCGTGAGAGCCGGCGTCTCGTCCGCGGCAAGACGCGACACGACGCGGGCCGGCACGCCCGCCACGGTCGTGTGGGGCGGCACGTCGTGCAGGACGACGGCCGCCGCCGCGACCTTGGAGCCTTCGCCGACGCGGATGTTGCCGAGCACCTTCGCGCCGACGCTGAGGAGGACGCCCCGCTCGATCTTCGGGTGGCGGTCGCCGCTCTCCTTGCCGTTGCCGCCGAGCGTCACGGACTGGAGGATGGAGACGTCGTCGGCGATCACCGTGGTCTCGCCGATCACGACGCCGGTGGCGTGGTCGATGAACACCCCCGAGCCGATCCGCGCGGCGGGGTGAATGTCGCAGCCGAATACCTCGGAGATGCGGCTCTGCACGTGCAGCGCCAGCGTCGCCCGGCCCTGGTGCCAGAGCCAGTGGGCGACGCGGGAGGCCTCCAGCGCCGCGAGCCCCTTGTAGAACAGGAACGGGTCGAGATAGCGCCGGCAGGTCGGATCGCGCTCGCGGATGGCGACGAGGTCGCGCACCGCGTGGCCGATGGCATGGGGGTCGGCCTCGAAGGCGGAGAGGCAGAGGTCGCGCATCGAGAGCCGCGCGAGGTCGCCGTCGCCGAGGCGGTGGGCGAGGCGGTAGGCGAAGGCCTGGGCGAGGTTGCGCTGGTCGAGGATCGTCGCCTGGATGATCCCCGCGTAGAGGGGCTCCTCGATCAGCGCGGCCTCGGCCTCGGCGCGGATCTCCGCCCAGACCTCGGCCTCGCCGATGACCTGCCCCGACGCCCGGGCCGGTGGCCGGATCGCAGCCGATGCCGTCATGATGCCGGATCGCCCTTAATGGATCCGCCGGAACACGTCCGGCAGGTAGCGGTGCAGGGTGGCGTGCCCGTCGAACTTCACGTCCACGGTCTGCGCGCGGCAGCCCTGGCCGTGGATGCCGACGATGCGCCCCCTGGCGTGGCGCCAGATGCCGAGAAGCTCGGCGACGTCGAGACGCTCGAACACCACCTGGTCGCCGGGATGCATGGTGGCTGATGCCATGGCACGGTCCTCTCTTGATCGCGTCCGGCCGGTGCCGGGTTGGGTTGGCGCGGAGCCCGGGAAAGGTCTTCCGGTCGTTGCCGATGGGGGAGAAGGTTTGGGTCGGGAAAGGCTTCGAAGGGAGATTTGTTTTCGCTAAGTCATTGTTATAGCTTGATAATTATCAATCCAACGCCGCTTTGCAAGCCTTGTTTCCGGTCTCCGGCCGCGCTACGCCCTGCCCGATACCCCTCGGCAGGACATCGCCATGACCCCCTATTGGCCCTCGCTCGCGGGAGGCGCGCTGATCGGCCTCTCGGCGGCGCTTCTGATGCTGCTGAATGGGCGCGTGGCGGGAATCAGCGGGCTGGTGGCGGGCCTCGGCCGCCTCGGCGGCCGATGGGCCGCCGACCTCGCCTTTCTGATCGGGCTGCTGCTCGGAGCGCCGCTCTTCGCCTGGCTCGCGGGGCGCTGGCCGGAGATGCGGATCGAGGCCGGGCTTCCGGTGCTCGCCGTGGCGGGCCTCCTCGTCGGGTTCGGCACGCGGCTCGGCTCGGGCTGCACCTCCGGGCACGGGGTCTGCGGGCTCGCCCGCCTCTCGCCGCGCTCCCTGGTCGCGGTCCTCGTGTTCATGGGCACGGCGATGCTCACCGTCGCCGCCGGGCGGCTCCTGCCGTGACCGGCCCGCTGCGCGTCGCCGCCGCCCTTGCCTGCGGCCTGCTCTTCGGGCTCGGGCTGTCGCTCTCGGGGATGCTCGATCCCGCGCGGGTGCGCGGCTTCCTCGATGTTACGGGCGCCTGGGACCCGAGCCTCGCCTTCGTCCTGGCGGGCGCCCTCGCCGTCTCGAGCCTCGGCTACGCGCTGGCCCGCCGCCTCGTCCGGCCGGCCCTCGACGGGCGCTTCCACTGGCCGTCGAGGACGCGGATCGATGCGCCGCTGATCCTCGGGGCCGTCCTGTTCGGGATCGGATGGGGCCTGTCCGGCTTCTGTCCGGGCCCCGCGATCGCCGCGCTCTCGACCGGCGCGGTCCCGGCGCTGGTCTTCGTCGCCGCCATGCTCGCGGGCATGGCCGGCCATCGCCTGGTCGCGGCCGGCCGGGACCGGTAGCGGCGGATCGCGCGGGCCGGTTCGGCGACGACGCCGTGTCGCTACACCGTGTCGCTACACCGTGACCTGGGTCCCGACCTCCACGACGCGGCCCGTCGGGATCTGGAAGAAGTCCGTGGCGTCGTTGGCGTTCTTGGCCAGCGTGATGAAGATGCGGTCCTGCCAGAGCGGCATCCCGGAATGCGCGGCCGGGCGGATCGAGCGCCGCGACAGGAAGAACGACGTCGCCATGATGTCGAACTTGAAGCCCTGCTTGCGCAGCAGCGTCAGCGTCTTGGGGATGTTCGGCGTCTCCATGTAGCCGAACTTCATCGTGACCTTGAAGAAATGCGGCCCGATCGGCTCGATGCGGACCTTGTCGGCCGGGTTGGAGCGGGGCGTGTCCACGGTCTGCACGGTGAGGATGACGTTCTTCTCGTGCAGCACCTTGTTGTGCTTGAGGTTGTGCAGAAGCGCGGCCGGGGCGATCTCCGGGTCGCTCGTGAGGAACACGGCGGTGCCGCGCACGTGGTGCGGCGGGCTCTTCTCCAGCATCCCGACGAGCTCGGAGAGGGGCACGTCGGTCTTGCGGGTCTTGTTGAAGAGGATCGTGACGCCCCGCACCCAGGTCCACATCAGGATGATGAGGCCGCCGGCCAGCAGCAGCGGCACGTAGCCGCCCTCGAAGACCTTCAGGAGGTTCGAGAGCAGGAACAGGAACTCGATCACGATGAAGGGCATGATCGCCGCCGCGGCGAGGATCGGCGACAGCTTCCAGTAGCGCCACAGCACCACGAAGCCGAGGCTCGCGGTGAGCAGCATCGTGCCCGTCACCGCGATGCCGTAGGCGGAGGCGAGCGCCGAGGAGGAGCGGAACAGGAAGGTCAGCGTCACCACGCCGACGAGCAGCAGCCCGTTGATCTGCGGCAGGTAGATCTGGCCCGAATGCGCCTCGGAGGTGTGGCGGATCTCGAGGCGCGGCAGCAGGCCGAGCTGGATCGCCTGCCGCGACAGCGAGAAGGCTCCGGTGATGACTGCCTGGCTCGCGGTGACGGTGGCGAGCGTCGCCAGGATCACCATCGGGATCAGGCCCCATTCCGGCACGAGCTGGTAGAACGGGTCGGTGGTCTCGGGCTTGGCCAGCGTCAGCGCCGCCTGGCCGAGATAGTTCATGGCGAGGCACGGGAAGACGAGGCCGACCCAGGCGACCTGGATCGGGCGGCGCCCGAAATGCCCGAGATCGGCGAACAGCGCCTCGGCGCCCGTCACCGCCAGGAACACGGCGCCGAGCGCCACCAGGGCGCCGCTGCCGTGGCCGAGCAGGTAGTGGACCGCGTACCAGGGGTTGAAGGCCTTGAAGACCTCCGGCGCCGCGATCACCGCCGGCACCGCGGCGAGCGCGATCGCCAGGAACCAGATCACCATGATCGGCCCGAAGAACTTCGCCACCCGGCTGGTGCCGTGGCTCTGCACCAGGAACAGGGCGAGGATGATCGCCAGGGTGATCGGCAGCACCGAGTTCTCGAAGGCGGGGGTGACGAGCTTCAGCCCCTCCACCGCCGAGAGCACCGAGATCGCCGGGGTGATCAGCGAGTCGCCGTAGAACAGGGCCGCGCCGAGCAGGCCCAGCATGAACACGATCCGCGAGCCGCCGAGCGCCTTTCGCGCCAGCGCCATCAGCGAGAGGATGCCGCCCTCGCCGTTGTTGTCCATGCGCAGCAGGATGATGACGTACTTGACCGTGACGATCAGGAACAGCGCCCAGAGGATCAGCGAGACGGTGCCGATCACCTCCTCGGCGAGCAGGATCCCGTCGGTGCGCGAGGGCGCCAGCGCCTCGCGGAAGGCGTAGAGCGGACTGGTACCGATATCGCCGTAGACGACGCCGACGCTGCCCACGAGCAGCGAGGCGAAGCCCGCCTTCGTGTGCCCGTCATGCCCGCCCTCCGGCGCGTCGAGGGCGCCGGCCGGCACGGGCGCGTGGCCGCCGCCCTCGCCCGGCGCGGGGCCGGAGGCGGCGTCGGGCGGAGCGCCGGAGGCGCTCGGAGTGACGGGCTGGCTCATGGGGCGGGGTCGAGGCTCCGGCCGGATCGCCTCGCCGCGCGGGACGGCGCCGTCTCGGCGCGCGCGGCGGGGGCCGGCGGAAGAGGAACGAAGGGGGTCAGGCCGGCGCGCGACGAAGCGCGCCCGCGCGGCGAACCGGCGCGGCGCCTCCGCTGGCGCGCGGGGGCGCGCATGGGTCCGGACTACTCGGCCGCGTCGCGGGCGCCGCTCTGGCCGAAGCGGCGTTCGATGTAGTCGATGACGATGGTCTCGAAGTCCTTGGCGAGGGTGGCCCCGCGCAGGGTGGTGGCCTTCTTGCCGTCGATGAAGACCGGGGCGGTCGGGGTCTCGCCGGTTCCAGGCAGCGAGATGCCGATATCGGCGTGCTTCGATTCGCCCGGCCCGTTCACGATGCAGCCCATCACCGCGACGTTCAGCCCCTCGACCCCCGGATAGGTCTTCTTCCACTCCGGCATCGAGGTGGTGATCCAGTTCTGGATGTCGCGGGCGAGCTCCTGGAAGGTCGTCGAGGTGGTGCGCCCGCAACCGGGGCAAGCGGCCACCAGCGGCACGAAGGTGCGGAACCCCATGGTCTGGAGAAGCTCCTGGCTGGCCTTCACCTCCACGGTGCGGTCGCCGCCGGGCTCCGGCGTCAGCGAGTAGCGGATGGTGTCGCCGATGCCCTCCTGGAGCAGCACGCCGATCGCGGCCGAGGCCGCGACGATGCCCTTCGAGCCCATGCCCGCCTCGGTCAGCCCGAGATGGATCGCGTAGTCGGAGCGGCGCGCCACCTCGCGGTAGACGGCGATGAGGTCCTGCACCGCCGAGACCTTGGCGGAGAGCACGATCCGGTCCTTGGGCAGGCCGAGATCCTCGGCGCGGCGCGCCGAGGTCAGCGCCGACTGCACCATTGCCTCGCGCATCACGGCCCGGGCGTCGATGGGGCGCGGCGACTTCGCGTTCTCGTCCATCAGATGCGTGAGCAGCTCGCCGTCGAGGGAGCCCCAGTTGGCGCCGATGCGGATCGCCTTCCCGTAGCGGATCGCCTGCTCGACGATGGTCGAGAACTGGGTGTCCTTCTTCTCCTTGAAGCCGACGTTGCCGGGGTTGATCCGGTACTTGGCGAGCGCCTCGGCGCAGGCGGGATGGTCGGAGAGGAGCTTGTGGCCGATGTAGTGGAAGTCGCCGACCAGCGGCACGTGGCAGCCGATGCGGTCGAGCCGCTCGCGGATCTTCGGGACGGCAGCGGCGGCCTCGTCGCGGTCGACGGTGATGCGCACCAGCTCCGAGCCCGCGCGGGCGAGCTGGCTGACCTGCGCCACCGTAGCGTCGATGTCGGCGGTGTCGGTGTTCGTCATCGACTGGACGACGACCGGGGCGCCTCCGCCGATGGTGACGCTGCCCTCGCCTTCGCCGACGCGCACGCCGACGGTGCCGTGGCGCGAGGCCGGGCCGGCGATCTCGGGACCGGTTCCGCCGAGGGGCGACGCCTCAGAGGCGGGCGTCTCGGCAGCGGCTGAACTGGCTTGCATCGTGGACCTTGCCTCGAGCCTCGATCGTTGCGGGGCGGCGGCATCGCCGCGTCGGCCGGCCGCCAACGTCGAATCGAAAACCTCGGCCGTATCGGGACCTTATGCCCCGACCGGTTAGGTGAGCGTGACACCGCGCCGCGTCAAGCGCGCCGGCACCTGCCACTCCGCGCGTGTCATGTCCCATTCCCGCGCGGATGTCGAGGTTTTCGCTCGCGATCCAGCCATGTCCGGGGATGGACGGCCCCCGCCGGAGCCGGTCGCGGGCGGCCGGTGTTGCCGTGGTGCAGCAGTTGCTACCGCAGCGCACCATCCCATCTCCGGAGCATGAGCATGGACAAGCGCACCACCCCGAGCGCCGATCCGGGCAATCCGGCGACCGCGGTCCCCGCGAATCCCGAGGACCGGCCGCCGACCCGGCCGCCGGGCCGATTCCTCGCGGGCTCGGCCGCGGAGAAGACCGTGGCGCTGGCCCTCCAGGGCGGCGGCGCGCACGGGGCCTTCACCTGGGGCGTGCTCGACGCGCTCATCGCCGACGGCCGCCTCGCCTTCGAGGCGGTGACCGGGGCGAGCGCCGGCGCGATGAACGCCGTGGTGATGACCGACGGCTGGCTCGCCGGCGGCCCGGAGGGCGCGCGGGAGGCGCTCGCCCGGTTCTGGCGGGCGGTCAGCCTCGACCAGGCGCTCGGGCCGACGCAGCAGGGCGTGCTCGACGGGCTTCTCGGCCTGTGGCGCGACAACCCGGTCGCGGCCTTCTGGTCGAAGCTCCTGACGCCGAGCCCCTACGCGGCCAACCCGCTCAACATCAACCCGCTGCGCCGGGTGCTGGCCGCCCAGGTCGATTTCGAGCGCCTGCGGGCGGCGGACACGGCGGGCCTCTACGTCTCGGCGACGAACGTCTGGACCGGCAAGCTCGCCGTCTTCGAGCGCGAGCGCCTGACCGTCGATCACCTGATGGCCTCGGCCTGCCTGCCGACGGTGTTCCAGGCCGTGGAGATCGAGGGCGTGCCCTACTGGGACGGAGGCTATCTCGGCAATCCGCCGCTCTATCCCCTGCACCGGGGCGCGCACACCCGCGACATCATGCTCGTGCAGATCAACCCCGTGGAGCGCCGGCAGACGCCGCGCACGCAAGGGGAGATCCAGGACCGGCTGAACGAGATCACCTTCAACGCCAACCTGATGCGGGAGCTGCGCGCGATCGACTTCGTGGAGGGGCTGATCGAGGACGGGGTGCTCGGCCCCGGCGAGTACCGCCGCGCGCTCCTGCACCGGATCGACGGCACCGACGCCCTGGAGGATCATCGCGCCTCCTCCCGCCTCGACGCCCGCTGGCCCGGCTTCGAGCGCCTGCGCGACCGGGGCCGGGCGGCGGCGGAGGCCTGGCTCGCGGCGCATTACGACGAGATCGGCCGCGACGGCACCCTCGACCTCGCCGGCACCTATCAGTAGGCCGATCGACAGGCGGGCGGGATTAAGGGATGCCGCTCGCCCGTTGAACAGACATGATCGCCGAAAAGTCCAAGCGCACCGACATCGTCGACCTGCTCGTGCCGCTGCGCCGCTACGCGCGGGCCCTGAGCCGCGACACCCTGCGCGCCGACGACCTCGTCCACGAGACGCTGGTGCGGGCGCTGG
>NZ_BPQR01000082.1 GCF_022179345.1 Methylobacterium jeotgali
GTCACCCACACCGATGGCGGGAAGGACACCGGGTCGTCAACGGCCTCCCGCGCAATCGGTCGCGCTGTGCCTCTCCCGCCACATCGTCCCGCAGACTGGGACGGATCGAGGCGCAGAAGCTTCGGGGCGGGGAGGAGATGGGGCGGGCCGATTGACCTCGCCAGGGCCTTTGCCCAGACAGGTCCGATGCATGCGTGGCATCCCCGGCTGATCCGCGTTCGCGCGATCATCGCCGTGGTCGCGCTCTATGCCCTGTGCCTCCAGGCCTTTCTCGGTGCCTTCGCAGGGGCGCTGGCGCAACCGCCGGCTCCGGAGGCGGTCCTGTGCGCCTCCCACGCCGATCCGGCGCAGGACGGCGGGACCACGACCTGCGACCGTCACGCCTGCTGCACCCAGGTCCGGGCGATCGAGCCGGCCCCGGTTCCGTCCGTGGTGCTGGCCGTCGCGTGGCCGGAGCCAGTCGCGACGCCGTCCGTCCGGTCCGCCGCCGAGGGTCTGCAGCCCCGAGCCCCGCCCGAGCAGGGAATCAGCCCCCGAGGTCCGCCCGCCGCCTGATCGATCCCCTCGCCCGATCGTTCAGATGCGGATCTCCCATGCCCTTCCCGCCCCGCAGCGGCGCCACCACCCGTGGCGCCCCGACGCGCATTCCGCGCGAGGCCCTCTATCGCGCCGTCTGGCGCTGGCATTTCTATGCCGGGCTGCTCTGCCTGCCCTTCCTGATCCTGCTCTCGGCGACGGGGGCGCTCTACCTGTTCAAGGACGAGATCAACGGCACGCTGCTCGCGCATCGCAGCGTCGTCGCGGTCGAGGCCGGCACGCCCGCGAGCCTGGACCGCCTGATCTTCAACGCCTCCGAGGCTGTGCCGGAGGGGCAGCCCGTCTCGGTGGTCGATCCCCCGAGCGCGACGGGCGCGGCGGTGGTCACCATGGTCGAGAACGGCCGCCGCGTCCTCGTGTCCCTGAACCCCTACACGGGCGACGTCCTCGACCGGGTCCCCGCCGACCGGGAACCGATGATGGTGGTGCGGCGCCTGCACAGCCTCGCCTATTTCGGCCCGGTCGCGAACGGCATCGTCGAGATCGTGGCGGGCTTCGCCGTCATCCTCGTGGTCACCGGCCTCACCCTCTGGTGGCCGCGCTCCAAAGGGCAGAGTGGGGTGGCCCTGCGCGGCAGCCCGCGCAGCCGGGTCTGGTGGCGGGACCTGCACGCGCTCATCGGATTGCTGGCCGGCGCGGGGCTGCTCTTCCTCGCCGTCACGGGCCTGCCCTGGTCGATCTGGTGGGGCCAGCAGCTCCGGACATGGTCCAACGAGGCCGGCCTCGGACAGCCCCGCGTCCTCTGGGCCGACAAGGCCGTCTCGGGCGTGCCGATGCGGGAGGTGCTGCCGAGCGCCGGGTGGGCCATGCAGGACGCGCCGGTCCCGGTCTCCCGGCCGGCGGTGGGCGTGGCCATCGGCCCCGACGAGGCCGTCCGGATCCTGCGGGACCTCGGCATGCCGCGCGGCTTCGAGCTGTCGCTGCCGGTCGGCGAGACCGGCGTCTACGCCGCGGCGGCCTACCCGCGCGACGTCGCCCGCCAGCGGATGATCTCCCTCGACCAGTATAGCGGCCGGCCGCTCGTCGACGTGCGCTTTCAGGATCTCGGCTGGGTCGCGCGGCTCGTCCAGTACGGTATCGGCATTCACAAGGGCGAGCACTGGGGTCGGCTCAACCAGCTCGCGATGCTGGTCTTCTGCCTGGCGACGATCCTGCTCTCGGTGACGGCCGCCGCGATGTGGTGGAAGCGGCGCCCGGCCGGTGGAATCGGCGTGCCGCCCTGGCCCCGCGACCGGCGTGCCCTCGCGGGCGTGAGCCTGCTCGTGGCCGGGCTCGGGGCGCTGTTTCCGCTGACGGGCCTCGCGATCCTCGCCATGCTCGCCGCCGACATCGGCGTCCGGGCGCTGCTCGATCTCGGGCGGAGGCGCGCGGCCGCCTGACAGCGCCAGACCGGGCAGCGTCCCGTGCCTCCCCCCTCCTCCCGCCTGAGCACCGCGCGCCGCGCCCTGAGCGCGGGCCTGCTGCTGCTGGCGCTGTGGGTGCAGTCCGTGGCGCCGGGGCTGGCGCTGCACGCGGCGACCTCGGTCGATCCGCTGCGCGACCCGGTGATCTGCGGGCACGTACCCGGCGCGAACGTGGCCGACGAGGCGCCGCCTCCGGCGGGGTCCCGCTGCAAGGCCTGCCCGTTCTGCACGGTCGGGCCGGCGAGCCCGCCCATCGCCAGCGCTCCGCAGCCCTCGCGGGCGCTGCGCTGGAGCATCGTGACCTGGCCGCTCCCGCCGCCGCCGGCGTCCCAGCCGGCTCCGCACCGCACGGCGCAGCCGCGGGGACCGCCGGCACCGATCTGATCCAACCTCCGCCGAGCCCTTCGCACCGATCAGATCGAGTTCCCTCCGATGCCCGCCCATCCCCGCCGAACGCGCGCCGCCGCGCTGCTCCTTTCCGCCGCCCTTCCCTCGACCGCCCTTCCCGGCGCCGCCCTCGCCCAGGAGGCCGGCGGCAGCGTGTCCCTGTCCGAGTTGTCCGTCACCGGCGAGGGCGGCGGCGCCGCGCCCGCGCGGGCCTTCGGCGTCGCCTCGCCCCCGGGCTCGGCGCCCCTCGTGATCGAGAACCCGGTGGGGCAGGTCGTGACCGAGATCGACCGCCGCGACACCATCGCGAACCGGCCGGCGACGAGCATCGGCTCGGTGCTCGTCAACAGTCCGGGCGTCACCGTCCGCCAGGGCAACGGCGCCCGCGACGTGATCGTCTCGATCCGCGGCAACAACGCCCGCTCGACGGGCGTGATCAAGAACATGGTCGTCCTGGAGGACGGCTTTGTCGTCACCCAGCCCGACGGCGCCTCGCGGTTCGACATCACCGACCCGCGCGCATACGGGCGGATCGATGTGTTCCGGGGCCCGCAGTCGCCCCTGTTCGGCAACTACGCCACCGGCGGGGCGATCGCCTTCCGCACCCGCACCGGCCGCGAGATCGACGGCTACGAATATGGCGTCGATGCCGGCTCCTACGGCTACCTGTCGAACTACTTCACGGTCGGCGGCGTCAGCGGCCCGGTGGAGATCAGCCTGTTCGCCAGCGACGTGCGCGGCAACGGCTATCAGGACCATAGCTCCTACGACACGCAGACCATCAACCTGCTCGCGAGCTACACGCCGACGCCCGACAACCGCTTCACCCTCAAGGTCGTCAACAACGACCTCCACGCCAACCTCGCGGCGCGCTCCTCCCTCGCCCAGTATCGCATCAACCCCTACCAGCGGGGCTGCCTCGCGGCGGCGAGCGCGGCGCCGGGCTGCACGACCTACAACTACTTCCTCAACGGCGCCTTCGGGGCGACCGTGCCGGTGACGGCCACCGAGGCCGCGCTCCAGCGCAACGACCGCCGCACCATCGTCGCCGCCCGCTGGGAGCACGACATCGACGCCTTCACGACCTGGCGCACGCAGCTCGGCTTCGACGAGCGCAACTTCAACCAGCCCTTCTACACGACCTCCTCGCGCGGCTCGTACCCAGCCTGGAACTTCCTCACCGACCTGACCCGGCGCGGCGACATCCTCGGGCTGCCGGCGGTGGGCTACGTGGCGCTGGCCTACAGCACCATCGACAACCACATCACCACCTACAACCGGGCGCCCTACGGCGGGCCCCGCCTCGGCGCGCTGATCGGCGACCAGGAGGCGGTGCAGTCGAACCTCGGCGGCCGGGCGCGGGTCGAGCTGGCGCTGTCCGACCGCTGGACGGGCGTGCTCGGACTCTCCGCCGAGAACACCAGCATCACCGGCCGGAACTTCGCCTACGCGACGAGCGCCGCGGGCACGACGCGCACGATCGCCGACGCGAACCGCACCTTCCTCAACGTCGGCCCGGAGGCGGCCCTCGTCTACCGGCCCTCGACGGAGTGGCAGTTCCGGGGCCGCGTGGCGACGGGCTACACGACGCCGGCCGCCTCGAACCTGTTCGTCACCTCCGCGGGGCTGCCGGGCAACAACACGCAGCTCCAGACCCAGGAGAATCTCGGCTTCGACCTCGGCGCCGACTGGACGCCGTTGCCCGATGTGTCGGTGAGCCTGACGGGCTTCTACGAGTTCTTCCGCAACGAGCTGGTCTCGCAGTCGCCCGGCGCCGGGCTCCTCGCCTACACCTTCAACGCACCGGCCTCGGAGCATCGCGGCATCGAGCTCGGCGCGCGGTGGGACTTCGCCCCCGGCTGGCGGGCGAGCGCCTCCTACGGCTTCAACGACCAGATCTACACGGACTACGTGGAGCAGATCAGCGCCGGCGGCCTGACGCGGCGCTTCGACCGGGCCGGGCGGTCGATCCCCGGCGTTCCCGCCCACCAGCTTCTCGCCCGTATCGGCTACGACGTGCCGGCGGGGCCGCTCGCCGGGCTCGGCGCCTTCGTCGAGACCGTGGTCCAGGGCGACTTCTACGTCGACAATGCCAACCTGCTGAAGGCGCCGGGCTACGCGATCGTCAACGCCAACGTCCACTACGACACGGCGCTCGCCGGCACCTACGCCAAGCGGCTGAGCCTCTATCTCGAGGTGCGCAACCTGTTCGATACGACCTACGTCGCCTCGGCGCAGAACCTCGCCAACTCGATCAGCGGGACGACCGGCCTCCAGAACGGGGCGGCCGTCCTCGCCACCACGACGGGCTCGATCTACGCGGGCGCGCCGCGCAGCTTCGTCGGCGGCATGAAGCTGTCGTTCTGAAAGCGGCCGGGAGCGGCGGCCCTCACCGCTCCCGGCCGGCTCAGAAGCCGGTGCTGTAGGCGACCTCGAAGGAGCGCGGCCGGCCGAGCAGCCACATCGAGGAGTTGCCGGTGACGGGATAGATCCGGTCGAACAGGTTGTAGACCCGGAACGAGATCCGCGAGGTGTCGCTCACCCGGTAGTCGAGGCCGCCGTTGACGACCGTGTAGCCGGGCCGGCGGACGGTGTTGGCGAAGTCGCCATAGGTCTCGCCGACGTACTGCACCCCGGCGCGGGCCTCGAAGCGCGGCGCGAAGGCCCAGGTCGCCCAGACGTTCGACACGGTCTCCGGCACGTTGACGGGCTGGTTGCCTCGGTAGGAGACCGCCGCCCCACCCACCGACTGCGTGAAGGCGTCGTACTGGGCGTGGAGCAGGGCGAGGTTCGCCTCGACGCGCAGCGTCTCGGTCACCCCGAGCGCCAGGAACGCCTCGACGCCCTGCGCCGACTGGCTTCCGACCTGCACGGTGACGGCCGGGCGGTTGGGATCGGCCACCAGCAGGTTGTCTTTGCCGATCCGGTAGCCGGCGAGCGTGAACTCGCCGCGCCCGCCCCAGAAGGACTGCTTGTAGCCGACCTCCACCTGCTCGCCGGTCGAGAGCTTGAAGTCCTTCTGCGTCACGCTGAGCGAGATCAGGCTGCCCACGGGGTCCACGGCGGTGGCGTACTGCGCGTAGAGGGCGCTCTCCGGCGTCGGGTTGAAGACGGCGCCGAAGCGGTAGCTCACCGCCTCGAAATCCTTGGTGAAGCTGTTGGCGGGATTGCGGAGGTCGTCGCGGCGGATGCTCGACGCCTCGTAGCGCGCGCCCGCGATGAGCGAGAGCCGGTCGGTGACCTCGAGCCGGTCCTCGACGAAGAGCGAGGCCTGGTTCGTGCTCGTGCGGAAGCCCGGGCTCGTGGCGCTGGCGCGCAGGAACAGGCCCGGATCGAAGGCGTACGGGTTCACGTCCGTGAGGCCCGCATAGGGCGAGTTGTTGGTGTGCAGGAAATCGATGTGGTTGACGTCGAAACCCGCCACGACGGTGTTGCGCATGCCGAGAAGGCTTCCGCGGAAGGTCGCGTCGAAGCGGTTTCCGATCTGCTCCTGGTCGTGCCAGATCTCGATGTAGTCGCTGCGGCGCACGAGGCCGGTCGCCGGGCGGAACGCGTAGGTTTCGACGTCCCGGTAGCGGCGGTTCGAGGTCAGGCGGTAGGCGGTGTTGCGGATCGTCACGTCGGCGGAGGGGTTCCACTCGACCTTGAGCTGGGTCCAGTTGTCCTTGAAGATGATCCGGCTGTCGTCGACGTTGTAGTTCGTGAAGCGCGTGCGCGGATCGATGCGGCCGTTGATGAGCGGCGTTCCGAAGTAGCGCAGCGGCTCCTGGTAGCCGTAGTCGTTCGACAGGGTCACGGCGAGGTCGGGCGTCGCCTGGAACAGGAGCGCGCCGGAGACCGCGAGGTTCGAGAACTCGCCCTCCCGCCGCAGCCAGCCGTCGGCCCGGTTGCCGCTGACGTTGAGGCGGTAAGCGAGACTCTCGCCGATCGGGCCGCCGGTATCGACGGCGAGCCGCGCCACCCCGTCGGAGCCGCCCGCCACGCGAGCCTCGCCGACGGGCACGAAGGTCGGCTTCTTGGGCACGACGTTGATGATGCCGCCGATGGCGCCCTCGCCGAACAGCACCGAGGCGGGGCCGCGCAGCACCTCGATCCGGTCCACGTTCCAGGTGTCGAACGGGTAGGTGATGGTGCCCGAGCCGACGTAGAGGCGCGTCCCGTCGTAGAGCGGCATCACCGAGTTGAGGCCGGCGAAGCCGCGGGCGGTGTAGGAGGAGAAGCCGTTGCCGGGCGCGCCGATGGTGGTGATACCGGTGGCGTTCTGCGTGACCGCCTCCGAGACCGTCTCCTGCCCGCGCTCGCGGATCTTCTGGCCGGGAATGATCTCGACGCTCGCCGGCGTCTGGAGGGGCGAGAGGTCGAGGCGGCTGCCGCTGCGATTGGGCGTCGTCAGGTTGAGCCCCTGTGGCGCCGCCGTGTAGCCGTTCGCTGCGGCGGCGCCGATGACGGAGAGCATGTCGAGGGTGACGCCGCCCGGCCCCGTCGTCTCGGCGGTCTGCTGTGCGCG
>NZ_BPQR01000083.1 GCF_022179345.1 Methylobacterium jeotgali
GCCGGCGCGCGGAAGATCCTGCGCGCCGGCGGCGGTGAGGTCGTTCAGCTTCAGTGGACGTCCTGGCCCTGCTGCGTCTGCGCGTCCTTGGCGGCCTTCTTGTTCGCCCGGTGGCGGCCGACGGCGCAGCCTGCCGCCGCGCCGACGACGCCGTGGCCGGCCATGTGCCCGGCGATGCCGCCGACGGCGGCGCCCTTCAGACAGCCCTTGGCCTCCGCCGCGGGGGCGAGGGCGAGGACAGCGAGCGCCGCGCCGAACAGGCTGCCGAGGGTGAGCGTGCGGTTCGTTGCGCGTGTCATCGAGAGAACTCCGGTTCGCGGTGGAGCGGCAACGACCCTTGGCCGATCTCGTTCCGTCCCTCGCGAACATGCGATCCATCCTGGCACGAGCCGGGTCCTCGCTCCATCTCAGCGGCGATGGATCGCCCCGCTCCCCTCTTCGACGCGCGCCTCGCCCGTGCCCGCCTCTCCCGCGCCCGTCGCGCCGGCTACGCCGACTTCCTGCTCCGCCACGCCGTCGAGGACATGGAGGAGCGGCTCTCTCCCGTGCTGCGGCGGTTTCCCCTCGCCCTCGACCTCGGCACGCCGACCCCGCTGGCGGCGGAGCGCCTGCGCGCGGCCGGCCGCGCGGAGCGGGTGCTGCGTCTGGCGCCGGCGGCGGAGACCGGCGCGTTTACCGTCGAGGCCGATCCGGAGCTGCTGCCGGTGGCGGCGGGGACGGCCGACCTCACCGTCTCCCTGCTCGCGCTCCAGCACGTCAGCGACCTTCCGGGCACGCTCGTTCAGGTCCGGCGCGCCCTGAGGCCGGATGGGCTGTTCCTGGCCTGCCTGCTCGGCGGCCGGAGCCTCACGGAGCTGCGCACCAGCCTCGCCGAGGCCGAGAGCGCCGTCGAAGGGGGCCTGAGCCCGCGGGTCGCGCCCTTCGCCGAGGTGCGCGATGCCGGCGGCCTGCTCCAGCGGGCGGGCTTCGCCCTGCCGGTCGCCGACACCGAGATCCTGACCGTGCGCTACGCCGACCCGTTCGGGCTGATGCGGGACCTCCGGGCGATGGGGCTCACCAACGTCATGACCGAGCGCCGCCGCACGCCCCTGCGCCGGGAGACACTGATGCGCGCTGCCGCCCACTACGCCGAGACCTTCTCCGACCCGGACGGGCGGGTGCGGGCCACCTTCGAGCTGCTGTGGCTCTCCGGCTGGGCGCCCCACGAGAGCCAGCAGAAGCCGCTCAAGCCCGGCAGCGCACGGGCGCGCCTCGCCGAGGCGCTCGGCACCACCGAACTCAAGAGTTGAGGAGATCCGCGATGAAGGAGCCCGGTCCCGATCACCCGATCGTAGTGGAGCCGCAGCCCGGCACCGTCCGCGTCCGCGCCGGCGGACGGATCGTGGCGGAGAGCCGGGCGGCGCTGCGCCTGACCGAGGCGAGCTATCCCCCGGTCCTCTACATCCCGCCGGGCGACATCGACGGCGCCCTGCTCCTGCCGAGCGAGAGGGAGAGCTACTGCCCCTACAAGGGCCGCGCCGCCTATCATCACCTCGCCCTCGAGGGCGGCGAGCGGCGGGACGCGGCCTGGAGCTATCCGAACCCGTATCCCGCCGTGGCCGGCATCCGCGGCCACCTCGCCTTCTATCCGGACCGGGTCGACGCCATCGAGGCGGAGGACGACCCGGCCTGACAGGCCTCAGTCCTCCTCGACACGGGTGACCGGCCGGTCGCCGCCCTTCGCGACCTCGTCGTGCCAGCGGCCCTCGCCGTCCTGGTAGCGGATGCCCTCGGTCGAGCCCGGCACCTGCTGCTCGGCGGCCGCCGCCTGGGCGGCCTGAAGCGCCTCCTCGCGGCTCGGAAAGGTCTCCGAGAACACGTCGCCGACCTTGTAGGCGTAGCCGCCATCGTGCTCGACGACGTGGTAGGTGATCTCTCGGATACTGTCGCTCATGGTCCTCGCGTCCCTGCCCGACGGGCCGTGCGGCCCGACCTTCAAGCCGCGAACACGCGGGAGCGAGGGCGGGTTCCGGGCCGGAAGCGCCCCGAGGCTCAGCGCCCGAGCTCGCTCCACCAGCGCTGGAGAGGCCCCACGGATTGCGGGCCGGTCTTCGTCGCGCGTGAGATGCGCTCGGCCCGCCAAGCTCGCGGCGAGTGGTCGAAGCGGGCGCGGAAGCTGCGGCTGAACAGGCTCAGGCTGCTGAAGCCGTGGGCCTCGGCGAGCTTCGTCAGGCTGCGCCGCTCGAACGGATCGGAGAGCGCGTCGCGCGCGGCGTCGAGGCGCTCCTCCTGAATGACGCGCATGATGCCGCCCGTCTGGGCGAAGGCCCGGTACAGCGTCGCCCGCGAGACGCCGACCGCCTCGGCGAGCGCCTGCGGGGTGAGGCCGGGCTCGGCCAGCCGCGCGCGGACCTCGCGGAGCGCCAGGGTCGCCAGGCCGGAATCGAGCTCCGGCCCCTCCAGCACGTCGCGGGCCTTGGCCGGGTCGAACAGTCGCCGGAGGAAGGCGAGCATCTCCGCCGCGATGGCCGGCCCGGCGCTCGCCGGCTGGCCGGCCAGGCTGCCGTAGAAGGAGACGAGGCGGGCCTCCAGCAGCCGGTTGCGGGCGGGGTCGAGATGCAGCCCATGCCCGTCGAGCGCCATGCCGTGCAGCCGGTTACGCGGGATGGCGAGGCCGAGCGTGTCGGCGGGCGCGATATGGCCCGCCAGGGTGCGCCGCCGGTCGGCGAGCGCCACGTCGCCCGCCTGGAGCCGGGCGGCCCGGCCGGCGACCTCGCCCTCGAAGCGCCCGTGCCGCCAGAGCTGGATGGTGAGATGGTCCGGGGTGCCGTCGACCCGGCGCCGGTCGCGGGTGACGTGCTGGGCGGTGAACCGGGTGCGGTTGGCGATGAGGTCGCCGACGAGATACGCGGTGACGGCCCCGCCCGGCGGCGGCGCCTCGGGTTTCGGCGGCGTGATGCCGTAGATCGGCGCCATCAGCCCGCGCCAGGCCTCGAAGGCCATCTCAGGCGGCAGGCCCGCGCTGCGATAGTGCTGAACGGGCAGGCTCGACATCGCTCTCGGATGAAGCGGCCGCCCGCCTTGCCGTCAAGGCCGTCCGGCGCCGTTCTGTCCTGTCAACGGACGAGAGGGGTACGTCATCCACCGCACGTTGTGCGGAGACCCGCGCGGGTTGCGGCAGGGCAGGCCCGCGGCCGCGCCCCCCTATCGCCGACGCCGGCCATGCCGTAAGCGGCCGGCGAGCCCCCACGTCCCGGCCCGCGGACCCTCCGATACGCCCATGATACGCCTCGACAAGATCGGCAAGCAGAACGGCCACCAGATCGTCTTCGTCGAGGCCTCCGCCGCCCTCCAGCGGGGGGAGAAGGCGGGGCTCGTCGGCCCGAACGGGGCCGGCAAGACCACGCTCTTCCGGATGATCGTCGGACAGGAGCAGCCCGACGAGGGGCAGGTCGCGGCCGAGCGCGGCATCACCATCGGCTATTTCAGCCAGGATGTCGGCGAGATGGCCGGCCGCAGCGTCGTGGCCGAGGTCATCGACGGCGCCGGCCCCGTGAGCGCGGTGGCCGCGGAGCTGCGGGAGCTCGAGGCGGCGCTGGCCGACCCCGAGCGGATGGACGAGCTCGACGCGCTCGTCGCCCGCTACGGCGACGTGCAGGCCCGTTTCGAGGAGCTCGGCGGCTACGCGCTCGAAGGGCGTGCCCAGGAGGTGCTGGCGGGCCTCGGCTTCAGCCAGGAGATGATGGACGGGGATGTCGGCCGGCTCTCCGGCGGCTGGAAGATGCGCGTGGCGCTCGCCCGCATCCTCCTGATGCGCCCGGACGTGATGCTGCTCGACGAGCCCTCGAACCATCTCGACCTCGAGAGCCTGATCTGGCTGGAGAGCTTCCTGAAGGGCTACGACGGCGCCCTCTTGATGACCTCGCACGACCGCGAGTTCATGAACCGGATCGTCGGCAAGATCGTCGAGATCGACGGCGGTTCGCTCACCACCTACGCCGGCGACTACGCCTTCTACGAGGCGCAGCGGGCGCTGGCCGACAGCCAGGCCCAGTCCCAGTTCGAGCGCCAGCAGGCGATGCTCGCCAAGGAGATCAAGTTCATCGAGCGCTTCAAGGCCCGCGCCAGCCACGCCGCGCAGGTGCAGAGCCGGGTGAAGAAGCTCGACAAGATCGAACGCGTCGAGCCGCCCCGCCGCCGGCAGACGGTGGCCTTCGACTTCCCCGCCGCACCCCGCTCCGGCGAGGAGGTCGCGACGCTGAAGGGCGTGCACAAGCGCTACGGCAGCCGCACCATCTACGAGGGGCTCGACTTCGCTATCCGCCGCCGGGAGCGCTGGTGCGTGATGGGCGTCAACGGGGCGGGCAAGTCGACGCTCCTCAAGCTCGTCACGGGCTTCGCCGAGCCGGACACCGGCACGGTGACCGTCGGCGGCACGGTGAAGCTCGGCTACTTCGCCCAGCACGCCATGGATCTGCTCGACGGCGAGCAGACCGTGTTCGAGACGCTGGAGGGCGCCTTCCCGCAGGCAGGCCAGGGCTCGCTGCGGGCGCTGGCCGGCTGCTTCGGCTTCTCCGGCGACGACGTGGAGAAGCGTTGCCGGGTGCTCTCGGGCGGCGAGAAGGCCCGCCTCGTGATGGCCCGGATGCTCTACGACCCGCCGAACTTCCTCGTCCTCGACGAGCCGACGAACCACCTCGACATGGACACCAAGGGGATGCTGATCGCCGCACTCAGCCGCTACGAGGGCACGATGCTGTTCGTCTCCCACGACCGGCACTTCCTGGCCGGCCTCTCCAACCGCCTGCTGGAGCTGACCCCGGAGGGCGTCCATCAGTACGGCGGCGGCTACACCGAGTACGTCGCCCGCACCGGCCAGGAGGCGCCGGGCTTGCGGAGCTAGGAAGGGGTTGGCGGAAGCGGATGGGAATCGAACCCACCGTACGCTGTTGGCGTACCACTGGTTTTGAAGACCAGGGGGGCCACCAGACCCCGTTCGCCTCCACCGACCCTCTTAGCGTATTTTAGCGCCCGCGCGACAGGGTCGAGGCGCGCCGCCGGGCCGCACCGCGTGGTCAGATCGCCAGCGCCTCGAATTGCGCCAGCAGCTCCGCCTCGTCCTCCAGCGTCCGCAGGTCGAGCCGCAGCGCCCCGTCGCCGACCCGGCCGATCACCGGGACGGGGAGCGCGCGCAAGGATGCGGCGAGGAGCTTGAGCCAGGCGCCCTCGCCCTTCGGGCCGGAGGGCGGGCGCAGGACGAGGCTGGCGCTCGGCAGGGTCTCGACGGGGAGCGCGCCAGAGCCGATCTGGCTGGAGCAGGGCTCGACGGTGACGCGCGCGCGGTCGCCGAGGCGGGCGGCGATCCCGGGCAGGAGGCGCTCGGCCTGGGTGCGGATCGCCGTCTCCTCGCGGGTGAGGAGGCGCAGGGTCGGCAGGCGTTCCTTAAGCCGCTCGGGGTGGAGATAGAGGCGCAGCACGGCGCCCAGCGCCGCGTAGGTCATCTTGTCTACGCGCAGCGCCCGCTTCAGCGGGTTCTTGCGCACCTTCGCCACGAGGTCGGCCCGGCCGGCGACGATCCCGCACTGGACGGCGCCGAGGAGCTTGTCGCCGGAGAAGGTGACGAGGTCGCTCTCGGCGAGCGCCCGGCCGACCGTCGGCTCCGGGGGCAGGCCGTAGGCGGCAAAATCGATGAGGTTGCCGCTGCCGAGATCGTTGACGAAGGGCACGCCCCGCTCCGCGCAGAGGTGCTTGAGGGCGGCCGCGTCCGCCTCCGCGGTGAAGCCCGTCACTTCGTAGTTGCTCGGGTGGACCTTCATGACGAGGCCGGTGCGGGGGCCGATGGCCTCGGCGTAGTCGGCGAGATGCGTGCGGTTGGTGGTGCCGACCTCCCGCAGGCGGCAGCCGGCGCGGACCATCACGTCGGGGACGCGGAAGGAGCCGCCGATCTCGACGAGCTCGCCCCGGGACACCACCACCTCCCGGCGCATGGCGAGCGCGTTGAGCACGAGGAGCACGGCGGCCGCGTTGTTGTTGACGACGACCGCCGCCTCCGCCCCCGTCAGCCGGCAGATCAGCGCCTCGACATGGCTGTCGCGCTCGCCCCGCTCGCCGCGGACGAGGTCGTACTCGAGGTTCGAGGCGCCGGTCATCACGGCGGCCACTGCCTCGACCGCCTCCGGCGGCAGGGGTGCGCGGCCGAGATTGGTGTGCAGCACCGTGCCTGTGAGGTTGAGGACCCGCCGCAGGGAGGGCCGGCTCTCCCGCTCCAGGCGCGCCTCGGCGCGGGCGATGAGCTCTTCCGACTCGGCCAGAGGCTCGTGGCCTTCGCGGATCGCGGCCAGCACCGCGCGGATCGCTTCGGTCAGCGCCGTGCGCCCGTAGGCTTCGGCCGAGGCCGCGGCGGCCTCGTGCGCGAGCAGGCGCTCGACGGAGGGCGGGCGGGTCTCGGCGGAGAGGGCGGTCCGGCTCATGATGCTGCCTTCATCGCGGAGGCTCGCGCGCAACTCAACCGCCGGAGTCGGTGGCGAGGGGACGCGACAGACGCGTCGGCAGGTCGGCGATCCGCAGCGCCCGCCGGAGGGCACGGGAAAGGGCCTCGACCGCGAGCGTCACCAGCATGGTGGCGAGGATGAGCACCACGGCGACGTCGATGCGCAGCTCGCTGATGGCGGCGTCGACGTAGAAGCCCAGCGTCGCGACGCCGATCAGCCCGAGGATGGCGCCTTCCCGCAGGATGATCTCCCAGCGGTAGAGAAGGTAGGCGAGGAACTGCCCGTAGAGCCGCGGCAGGGTCTCGTAGGCGTAGAGGTTCAGGCCCGAGGGCGCGTCCGGCCGGTAGGCCAGCCCGTCGGCGTGGCGGCCCATCAGGTAGCCGACGATGCCGGCGTTGTGGATGGCGAGCGCCAGGATCGCCGGCAGCATCGAGGGCCCGAGGAGCTGGAGCAGCACGTAGGCGAGCATGTATTCCGGCGTCGAGCGCACCACGACGAGGAGCGCGCGCCCGAGCGGACGCCCGAGGGGGCCGGTGAAGCGCCGCGCCGTCAGCGGGAACAGGACGAGGGCGCCGAGCGCCGTGCTGGCGAGCGCCACCTGCGCCAGCACCAGGGTCTGGATCGTGCCGGGCACGATCTGTCCCGTGAGGATCGGCCGGAACCAGGACCAGAGCCGGGCCCAGGTCGCGGGATCGAGGAGCGCTCCGTCCCGCAGGGGAGACGGCACGACGGTGTGGGTGAGGAAGCGCAGGAGCCCGGCGGCGATGTCGGGGCTGCCGGCGACGGTCGGCAGCACGAAGGGGCTCAGCCCGATCAGGAACGGAAGCGTCGCCCCGCGCACCCAGAGCCGGCGGGTGCCGATGAGGGCGTAGAAGGCCAGCAGGAAGGCGGCGGCCTCCCCGTAGCGGCCCTGCCGGAAGGCGGATTCGAGGTGGAAGCCCATGGTCGGCAGGCCGACGAAGCCGAGCACCAGGGTCGAGCGCAGCCCGCACTCGAAGCGGTAGAGGGTGTAGTGGCGGATCGAGGCCGCCACCTCCGGCAGGCGGGCGTAGGCGAAGGCCGAGACCGTCCCGGTGCCGGGCGGCAGCACCCGCAGGGCCGAAAGGTCCGCCTCCTCTATGATCTCGGAGAAGACCTTGGCGCAGATGCCCGCGTAGGGGAGCGCGATGGCGAGGATGCCCGTGGTGGCCGAGAGGCCGAAGACCTGCATCAGCAGCAGCGCCCAGAACAGCTCGTGGACGGAGCGCAGCATCGCGCAGAGCACCCGCAGGGTCCGGGAGCGGGCGTAGGGGATCGCCGTGAGGAAGCCGGCGCCGGCCCCGATCCCGACGCCGAGCACCGCGAAGGCGACCGTGTGGACAACGCTGAGGAGCGCCAGGGAGGCGAAATCGGGTCGCGCCAGCCCGGCCAGCAGCCGGCGCAGGTCCGCCCAGGGGTCGAGGCTCGCCACGTGAAAGTCGGCGGCGATCAGCGCGGCGAAGGCGGCCGCCGCGAACCACCCGCTCGCCGCCCGGTAGCCGAGGGGACCGCGCAGGCCGAGCGCGCTCACCGCTCCGGCTCGTAGTAGGGAGCGAGGCGGGCGGGATCGAGACCGGCGGCCGGCGCGTCGAGGACGATGCGGCCGTGGTCGAGCACCACGATCCGGCTCATCTCGGCGAGCGCCAGGGCGATGTCGTGGAGGGCGACGACGAGGGTCGCGTGGCTCGCCTTCAGCTCGCCCAGCACCGCCGCCCCCTGGCGGCGGTCGAGGGCGGAGACGGGCTCGTCGCCGATGAGCACCGGGCGGCCGTTGTAGAGAGCGCGGGCCACGGAGACCCGCTGCTGCTGCCCGCCGGAGAGTTCTCCCGCCCGCCGCCGCAGCGTGTCGGCGAGGCCCACGCGGTCGAGGACGGCGCGCACGGCCTCGACATCCGCCCTGGCGGGACGCAGGAGCGTGCGCAGGTTGTGGAGCGTCGAGCGCCGGTCGAGCCGGCCCATGTAGACGTTGTGGAAGACCGAGAGCGGCCGCACGAGCGCGGCGGCCTGCGGCACCAGGGCGGCGTCGCGCCTGGCCTGTTCGTAGATCAGCCCGAGGAGCGTCGACTTCCCCGCTCCCGAGCGCCCGAGCAGCGCCACCCGCTCGCCGGGCCGGATCGTCAGGTCGATGCCGGAGAGGACGGCGCGCCCGCCATAGGAGGCGGACGCGGCCGAGAGCACGATCGGGGTGTGGGGCAACCGAGCGACGTCAGTCGAGGAGGCCGGTCGAGCGGCCGACCTCTTCGAGGGGCGCGTAGGCGGCGTTGTCGACGGCGATGAAGCGCGAGCGCCCGAAGGGCTCGAGGATCGCCGGGTCGGTGACGCCGATCAGCGCGTCGCGCAGGCGGTCGGTGAAGCCGGCGCCGTAGATCGTGTCGACGTCGCCGCGCACGGTCCACTGGTAGTCCGGGTAGGGCGGGCTCTCCCAGATCACCGAGACCGCCGAGGCGTCGACCTTGCCGGCCTTGGTGTCGAGGTCCCAGACTGTGTAGTCGACCGCACCGACCTCGAAGGCGCCGGACTGGACGAGCTGGATCGTGCGGCTGTGGTCGCCGGAGAAGCCGACGCGGGAATAGACCTGCTCCGGCGTCTTGCCGGGGAAGGCCTGCCGGATGAAGAACTCCGGCATCAGCCGCCCCGAAGTCGAGGCCCGCGAGCCGAAGGTGAAGGTCTTGCCCTCGCTCGCCTTCGGGAACTCCTTGCCCGGCTTGAGCCCGGTCTTGGCGTTGGCGATGAAGTAGGTCTTGAAGGCCGCGTCCTCGGCGCCTTGCGCGATCGCCCGGCTGCCCGGTACGGCGCGGCGGGCCTGGACGCCGGTGAAGCCGCCGAACCAGGCGAGCTGCACCTGCCCGTTGGTGAAGGCGGTGACGGCGGCGGGATAGTTCTTCACCGGGATGTAGCGGACGGGGACCCCGAGCTTGCCCTCGAGATAGGTCGCGACCCGGCCGAAACGCTCGACGAGGCGGCTCTCGTCCTGGTCGGGGATGCCCGTGAAGACCAGCGGGGGCTTCGCCCCTTGTGCCGGAGTCCCTTGTGCCGGCGCGCCTTGCGCGAGTGCGGGCCCACTGGCGAGAAGGCTGAGAACCGCGGCCGCGAGATGCCAAACGCGCATGATCGGAGACTCCGATGATTAGGGCCCTGATGGCGGGACACCGCCGGGCGCGCGCCCGTTCTAGCGGTAGAAGGACGTCGTCACCAGCCGCGTGTCGGCGCGGCGACGCCCTTATCCAAGCCGTAGCCGCGGCGAGCGGCAGAGGCTGCAGGCGCGCCCCGCCACCGCGCACGGGGCGGCCGCGGGTCGGAAGTGTGTTCACGAGAGCACAGCTCGGTGAAAGACGCGATGTTGGATCGATTCTATTGTGATCGGAGAACAGACGTCGGGTCATGCGCTTGATGGGAAAGACGAGCTGCAATTTAGAATCCATTTAGTCTTGAGGCGCGTTGCTGCGATATCACCCTGCCGATACGACGGATCGGAGACTCCTTCCCCGATCGTGCCCGATGGCATCGCACCTCGAAGCCGCCTATCTGCGCCACAGCCCCGATCTGGTGCGGTACGTCCGCCGCCGGATCGCCGACGATCACTCGAGCGCCGATCTCGTCCACGACGCCTTCCTGCGGGTCGCCGAGCAGCCTCTGGCCGCGGTGCAGGACATCCGGGCCTACCTGTTCCAGGTCGCCCGCAACCTCCTCCTCGACCAGCGCAAGCAGGCCGCCCGCCGTCGGACCCTCGTCGTCGCGCCGGAGACGCTCGCCGAGGTCGTCGACGAGGCGCCTTCGCCGGAGGACGCCGCGGATGCCCGCCTGCGGCTCGACCGGCTGCGCGGGACCGTGGGCGAGCTGCCCTTCCGCACCCAGCAGATCTTCGTCCTGAACCGCATCGACGGGCTGGGCTACGCCGAGGTTGCCCGCCATCTCGGGATCAGCCAGAGCGCGGTGCAGAAGCATCTCGCCATGGCGGTGCGGCACATCGCCGAGCGCTCCCGGCCGCGGCGCTGACCGTCGCGCGGCGGAGAGGCGGGACTGGAACCACGGGCATGAGCGGCGCCGACCGGGAGGATGCGATCGCCGGCGAGGCCGCCGAGTGGGTGGTGCGCCTCGGCGACCCATCCGCCGGGCCGGCGGCGCTGCCGGCGTTCGAGGCCTGGCTCGCGAGCGATCCCCGACACCGGCCGGCCTTCGAGCGGGCGCAGGCGGCCTGGAGCGAGCTCGACCTGCTGAGAGAGCGGCCGGGCGACCTGCGCAAGGTCGTGCCGCCCCCGCCGCGAGGCGGCGGCAGGAAGGCCGCCTGGGTCCTCGCGCTGCTCGTCCCGGCGGCGCTCGCCGGCGCCTACGGGTCCGGCCTGCGGGAGGCGTGGCTCGCCGACGAACGCACCGGCATCGGCGAGACCCGGTCCTTCAGCCTGCCCGACGGCACCGCCGTCGATCTCGGCGCGGCGAGCGCGTTGGCCGTCGACTACGACGGCGAGACCCGCCGCGTGCGCCTTCTCTCCGGCGAGGCGCTGTTCACCGTGGTGCCCCGGCAGGGGCTTGAGCGCCGGCCCTTCGTGGTCGCGGCCGAGGGCGGGACCGTGACGGCGCTGGGCACCCGCTTCGCGGTCGAGGATTTCGGGGACAGCGTGCGCGTCACCGCGGTGGAGAGCCGTGTCGAGGTCGCTTCCGCGACGCCGGCCGGGGCGGGCGGCCCCGACCGGCGGGAGCTCACCGCTGGCGACGCCCTGACCTACGGGGAGGGGCGGGGCCTCGGGCCGACGACCTGGGCGGGCGCGGCGGACGCGACGGCCTTCACCCGCGGCCTCCTCGTCTTCGACGGGCTGCCCCTGCGGGACGTGGTGGCGCGGCTCAACCGCTACCGCCGGGGGCGGATCGTGGTGGCGAACGGTGCCATCGCCGGACGGCGGGTCAGCGGCGTGTTCCGGGTCGGCGACCTCGACGGGGCGGTCGAGGCCGTCGCCGAGGAGCTCGGCGTCCGCAGGATCGCCCTGCCCCTCGTGACCGTCCTCTACTGAGCCCGGAAGCGCCGTCCGGCGCGCCGCGAAGTTTTTTTACCGCCCCGGCCGCCCTCGGTCGTCATCGGGAACAGGAGGGCACACGCGAACGCGGGCCCTCGGGGCGCGAACCGGCGCCGGGGGCTCGGACACGCATGGCACATCTCGAACACGGCATCGCGCGCGGGCGGCTCGCCCGCGCCCTCCTCGCCACGGTGGCCTTGGCGCTTCCTGTCGCCCTGCCGGCTTTGGCCGCCCCCGAGACGCGCTCCGTCGGCTTCGACATCGCCGCGCAGGACCTGAACCGCGCGGTGCTCGCCTTCGGGGAGCGGGCGGGGGTGCGGGTCTTCTTCGACACCGAACGGCTCGCGGGCAAGCGCTCGGCGAGCGTCGCCGGCACCCTGACGCCCGAGGAGGCCCTGGCGCGGCTGCTCGCCGGCAGCGGCCTCACCCCCCGCTGGACGAGCACCTCCGCTGTCGCGCTCCGGCAAGCCGGCGACCCGGAAACGACGGGGCAGATCGCGGCCGGGCAGATCGCCCTCGACGAGCTCTCGGTCGAGGCCCAGCAGCCGACCTTCGGCACCGCCGGCTTCGTGGCCACCCGCTCGACGGCGGGCATGAAGGGCAACGACTCGATCCTCGAGACGCCGGCCACCGTCAGCGTCATCACCCGCGAGGAGCTGAACGTCCGTGGCGTGCAGGACCTCAACACGGCGGTGGCCTACACCCCCAACATCCAGGCGGTGGACTATCCCGGCGGCCAGGGCGGCCCCACCTTCACGCTCCGCGGCTTCAACGCCAACAACTTCGACAACGTCTACCAGGACGGGCTGCGCTACGGCTTCAACTCCTTCGACCAGAACGTCGAGCCCTACGCCTACGAGCGCATCGACGTGATCAAGGGGCCGATCTCGGTGCTCTACGGCGCCGGCCAGCCCGGCGGCATCCTCAACCTCGTCTCGAAGCGGCCGACCTTCACGCCCTTCAACGAGGTCTTCATCCAGGGCGGCAACCGCAACCGCGTCCAGGCGGGCTTCGACCTCTCCGGCCCCGTCGAGGGCGCGCCGCAATTCGCCTACCGGGTGACGGGCCTGATCCGGAACTCGGACAGCCAGTTCCGGTACACGCCGGACGATCGCACCTTCATCGCCCCGGCGATCACCTGGCGGCCGGACTCCGACACCTCGCTCACGGTGCTCGCCAAGTACGCCGAATACCGCGGCGGCGGCTCCGAGCAGAGCCTGCCGATCGTCGGCTCGATCATCCCGAGCACCCGGGGCTTCTACCAGCGCGACGTCTTCGTCGGGCAGCCGAACTTCAACACCGGCCTCCTGGAGAACAAGGAGATCGGCACCATCCTCGACCATCGCTTCGCGCCGGGCTGGCTGTTCCACTCCGCCTTCCGGGCCTTCGAGACGACCTCGAAGTACGATGCCACCGGCGCCTCTCCGGCCGCCACGCCGGGCAGCTTCCTCGCGGTGTCGGTCTTCCCCTATCTCCGGGACCAGTCGAGCCAGGGGCTGCTCGCCGACAACCACATCGAGGGCCAGTTCGGGACCTTCGGCATCGAGCACAACGTCGTCTTCGGCGTCGATTTCCAGAACTACTACCGGCGCGACGCGCGGACCTATCCGCTCGGCTACCCGCTCGCCGCGGCCAACCGCCTGATCGATCTCTACAATCCCGTCTACAACCTCGCGATCGCCTTCCCCGCCCGGACGAACTTCTCGACGCGGGCCTCCCAGCAGCAGACGGGCCTCTACTTCCAGGACCAGATGAAGTGGAACGGCTTCATCCTCACGGGCAGCGTGCGCAATGACTGGGTCGACCAGGAGATCCGCTCGACCTTCAACTTCCCCAACCTGCCGCTCCCGACGCTCAACCGCACCACGGTCGACCAGCAGAGCTTCTCGGCGCTGAGCTACCGCGTCGGCCTCGGCTACGAGCTAGGCTACGGCATCGTGCCCTATGCCTCGTACTCGACCTCCTTCAACCCGCAGATCGCCGGCCAGCGGGCCAACGGCTCGGCCCTCGACCCCCGCGAGGCGACGCAGGTCGAAGGCGGCGTGAAGTGGCAGCCGCCGGGCAGCAACGCCCTCTACACTGCCTCCTATTTCGAGATCACCCAGACCAACATCCCGCTCGCCGACCCGCTCAACCCCGGCTTCTTCATCCAGACGGGCGAGGCGCTCGCCAAGGGCTTCGAGCTCGAGGGCAAGGCGAACCTGTTCGAGGGCTTCAACCTGATCTTCGGCTTCGCCCATCTCGAGACGCGGGTGACGAAGAACCAGTCGAACCCGGCGCTGGTCGGCAACCGGCTCGCCAACGCGCCGGAGAACACCGTCTCACTGTTTGCCGACTACACCTTCGCGCCGGGCACCTGGTTCGACGGCTTCCGGGCCGGCGCCGGCGTGCGCTACGTCGGGCAGAGGACGGACGCGACGAACGTCGACAACATCCCCGGCTACGCCCTGGTCGACGCCTCGCTGAGCTACGACCTCGCCCGCCTCGACCCGGCCTGGAAGGGGGCGGTCCTGTCGGTGAATGCCACCAACCTGTTCGACCAGCGCTACTTCACGTCCGGCTTCTACACCGGCTACGTGTTCGAGGGCTTCCGCCGCAGCGTCTACGGAACCTTGACCTACCGTTGGTGACGCGAGCCCTCGATGCGCTAGAACCTCTCCCGCAACGGGAGACGACCGCATGAGCACACCGCCGGTTCGCCTGAGCACCCTCGCCCACGGCGGCGGCTGCGGGTGCAAGCTCGATCCGGCGGTGCTGCGGGGGCTGCTCGCGGGTCAGCCGGCGGCGGGGCCCTTCGAGCGGCTGCTGGTCGGCAACGAGACCTCGGACGATGCCGCGGTCTGGGCGCTCGACGACGGCACCTGCATCGTCGCCACCACCGACTTCTTCACGCCGATGGTCGACGATCCGCGCGATTTCGGGCGGATCGCGGCCACGAACGCGATCTCGGACGTCTACGCCATGGGCGGCCGGCCGATCATGGCGCTGGCGATCCTCGGGATGCCGGTGGGCAAGATTCCGCCCGAGACCGTCGCCGCGATCCTCGCGGGTGGCGCGAGCCTCTGCGCGGAGGCCGGCATTCCCGTGGCCGGAGGCCACTCCATCGATACGCCCGAGCCGATCTACGGGCTCGCGGTGATCGGCACCTGCCGGCGCGATCAGGTCCGCCGCAACGCGGATGCCAGGGCCGGCGACGCGCTAATCCTGACGAAGCCCCTCGGCGTCGGCGTCTACTCGGCGGCGATCAAGCGCGAGGCGCTCCGGCCCGAGGACTACGCCGCCTTCGTCGCCACGACGACGCGGCTCAACCGGGTCGGCGCCGATCTCGCGGGGGACGCGGACGTCCACGCGCTCACCGACGTGACCGGCTTCGGGCTGATCGGCCACGGGCTCGAGATCGCCCGCGGCGCGGGCCTCATCGTCGTGGTCGAGGCGGACGCAGTGCCGCTGCTCGCCCGCGCGGAAGAGCTCGTCCGCGACGGCTTCGTCACCGGCGCCTCGCACCGCAACTGGGCGGCCTTCTCCGATTCCGTCGCCCTGCCGGCGGACCTGCCCGAGTGGCGCCGCCACCTGCTCACCGATCCGCAGACCTCCGGCGGCCTTCTCGTCGCCTGCGCCGCCGCGCGCGCCGGGGCGATCCTGGCGCAGGTCCGGGACGCGGGCTTCGCGCAGGCCGCGATCGTCGGGCGCATCGAGGCCGGGCCTTCCGCGCTCCGGGTGGTCTGAGGCGCCCCGGCCCCTACCTCCGCCGAGGTCTTTCACGAGAGGAGCAGGACGCGATGAAGCACGGTGCCCGCAACGACATCCCCGCCGAGGTCGTCGCCATCAAGCGCGGCTCGGTGATGGCCCAGGTCGAGGCGCAGATCGTCGGCACCGAGTACCGCGTCACCTCGGTGATGACCGTCGACTCCCTCGACGAGCTCGGCCTCAAGGAGGGCGACCGGGTCCACGTGCTCGCCAAGGCCGTCAACGTGCTGCTGGTGCGGCCGTAGAATATCCGATCGCCGCGCGCCGCGAAGGATTCTCCCTCCCCCGCGGAGGGGAAGAGGGAAGCGCGCGGCTCCCGCGACATCCCAAGAGCCGATCAACCGGAGACCGTGCTAGCCCCCGGCGTCGCCGACGATGGTGCGCCGGTCGCCGTTGCGGCGGGTGAAGCGGACCGCGTCGAGATGCTCGAGGAGCGGGATCGAGAACTTTCGCGAGATCCCGAGCTCGGCTCCCGCCTCCTTGGCGAGGAAACCCTGCGCGTCGTGGGCAAAGCGCTTGGCGAGCCGTGACTTGCCCTCGGCGATGGCGTCGCGGTGGAACAGGATCGAGCGCTTCTGCACCCGGTCCACCGCTCGGATCAGGGCTCCGGAGGCGAGGAGATACTTCAGCGCCTGCTGCCGGCGGATGTCGCGGCCGACCGTCTCGACCTCGTCGGGGGGCATCAATCCGCCCTTTCGGAACGCGGCCTCGACCGCGCGCACGTGCTCGGTCTCGTTGCGGGCCGGGTCGAAATCGGCCCGGCGGAACAGCGGTCCGGCCTGGGCGGCCTCGCGGGCCGCGATGAGGTCGCGCAGGCCCGCCGAGACGACCGGCTCCTCCGCCCGGACCGCCTGGACCAGCCGGTCGAGGGGCAGGCCGTGCTCGATCGGGTGGTCCCGGTGGTGGCGCCCGAGCGCCGCCAGGATCGAATCGCGAAGACCCGCGAAGGCCTCGGCGCCGAGGAAGCGCTCGCCGATCTCCCTCGCTCCGACCTCCGCGAGCCCCCGCCGGACGCGCTCGGGTGCGATGCCGACGAGGCGGGCGAGGTCGGAGAGCCGCGCCCCGGCCGCGCCCTCGCGGGCGAGACGCGCGGACAGAATCTCGTTCGGCCGACCCTCGGCCAGCACCGCCAGCTCGGCGAGCGTCCTCGGGTCGTGCCGCTTGCGGCGGCGGGAGAGGGGATCGAGGACCTGGCCGCCGGCGATCGTGGAAGGCGGCGTCTCGCTGCGCAGGATGAAGGGCTCGCGGGCGGGCACCGCCACGTCCTCCTCCGCCCGCAACTGCGCGAGACCGGTCTCGCCGGGGCCGAGTGTGTCGCGGTCGAGAAGGCGCAGCCGCACCGGCACCTCCGCCGTGCCGTAGAGGAGCCGGCAGACGGTCCCGCTCGCGAGCGGCACGACGTCGGTCACGGGGGAGAGGCGGATGTCGATCCAGCGCCCCGCCTCCAATAGGCCCGGCGGCGCCAGCGCCTGTCCGCGGTCGAGGTCGCCGACGGAGACACCCCGCAGCGCCACCGCCGTACGCCGGCCCGGCACCGCCCGCTGCACCGGTTGGCCGTGAATCTGGAGCCCGCGCACGACGGCCTCGGGGCCGCCCGGCATCACCGCGAGCCTGTCGCCGACCGAGAGCGTGCCCCGGCGCAGTGTCCCCGTGACGACGGCGCCGAAGCCGGGCCGCGCGAAGACCCGATCGAAGGGCAGGTAGGGAAAGCCGTCGTCCGTGGCGCCGGAGGCGTCCGCCACGAGGCCGGCGAGCGCCGCCTTCAACTCGGCGAGCCCAGTGCCGGCGAGCACCGAGGTCGGCACGACCGGAGCGTCGGCGAGTCCGGCGCGAGCGGTCACCGCCGTCAGCTCCGCGGTCCGCGCGGCGACGGCGTCGGGCCCGGCGAGGTCGCATTTCGTCAGCGCGACGACGCCCCGGCGCACGCCGATGAGCCGGGCGATCTCAAGATGCTCGACCGTCTGCGGCTTGATGCCCTCGCGCACGTCGACGGCGAGCAGCACCGCGCGCATGCCCGTGGCCCCGGAGATCATGGCGCGCACGAAGCGCTCGTGGCCCGGCAGATCGACGAGATCGATCTCGTCGCCGTCAGGCCCGCCCGGGCGCAGCAGAGCGAAGCCCGGCACGATCGAGACGCCGCGGGCCTTCTCCTCCTTGAGGCGGTCGGTGTCGGTGCCGGTCAGCGCGCCGACGAGAGCGGTCTTGCCGTGATCGACATGGCCGATCACGCCGACGAGGAGGGATCGCAACGAAGGACGCTCGCGCAAAACGAGGGACGGATCGGCCTTGTAGCCGAATTCCTTCGGGCCCGCGCGGGCCGGCGTCGCCCTGCGGCGCCGTTCGACGGGGCAGGCCGTCACGGTGCCGTGATCGTCCGGTGGCGGCCCGGCATCCTTCTCGGCGGCCCGGCCGGCACCACATACGGCCTCGACCCCAGGGAGATGTGCATGACCCAGATCGCGCAAGCCGGCCGCTACGGGCTCGGCGACCGTACGGTGGGACGCCTGGGCTACGGCGCCATGCAACTCGCCGGCCCCGGCGTGTTCGGCCCGCCGCGGGACCGGGGCGCGGCGGTCGCGGTGCTGCGGGAGGCCGTCGCGCAGGGAGTCGACCACATCGACACCAGCGACTTCTACGGCCCGCACGTCACCAACGAGATCATCCGCGAGGCGCTGCACCCCTATCCCGAGGGTCTCACCATCGTCACCAAGATCGGCGCCCGGCGCGGGCCCGAGGGCTCGTGGGACCCGGCCTTCTCGCCCGAGGAGCTGACACGGGCGGTCCACGACAACCTGCGCAACCTGCGCCTCGATGTGCTTCCCGTCGTCAACCTGCGGCTCATGTTCGACCGGCACGGTCCCGCCGAGGGCTCGATCGCCGAACCTCTCGCCGTCCTCGCGGACCTCAAGCGGCAGGGGCTGGTGCGTCAGGTCGGCCTGAGCAACGCCACGGCGGCCCAGGTCGCGGAGGGGCGCGGGATCACCGAGATCGTCTGCGTGCAGAACCAGTACAACCTCGCCCACCGGGGCGACGACGGGCTCATCGACGCGCTGGCGGAGGACGCGACGGCCTATGTGCCGTTCTTCCCCCTCGGCGGCTTCTCGCCGATCCAGTCGGGCGTGCTGTCGGAGGTGGCCGCGGAGCTCGGCGCCACGCCGATGCAGACGGCGCTCGCCTGGCTGCTGCGCCGCTCGCCGAACATCCTGCTGATCCCCGGCACCGGTTCCCTCGGGCACCTGCGCGAGAATCTCGCCGCGGCCGCGCTCGCCCTGCCGGACGACGCGATGGCCCGGCTCGACGGGATCGGTGCGGCGGCGTGAGCTTCGACGCCTGGAGTTGGTCCAGGAGAGGCGGAAGCCGGTTCTCCGTCAGGACCGACGATCCGACAGACCCTACGACACGAAGAGCAGGTTGAGCCCGGCCTTGCGGAAGCCGTCCTCGGCGATCTTCAGGTCGAGCCCGTAGGAGGCGACGTCGTCGGCGACCGGATCGAGGGCCGGATCGCGGTGCTGGTGGAGGTGCTTGAGGTAGCTGTGGCAGGTGCCGCAGGCCTCGACCTGCACGTCCTTCGAGACCTCGTCGAGGCCGTAATAGGTCACGTCCTCGCCCGATCCGCAGGCGGTGCAGCGGATGCGCACGTGGTTCCAGAGCGTGCCGCAGAGCGAGCAGGACAGGTAGCGGGCCTTGTCGGCGGGCGTCCAGGCGACGATCAGGCTCGCCGTCGGCGCGCTGCCGCAGGCCGGGCAGACCCCGTCGGCGACGGGCTTCAGGACCTTCGCATCGAGCCGGGCAGCCTGGCCCGCGACGAGAACCTGGAGGGCGGCGGAGACGAAGACGCACTCGGCCATGCGCTCGACGGGAAAGGCGCCCTCGAAGACCTGGGTCGCGAGATCGAGCCGGTCCTCCGGCGGGGCCGCCGAGAGCCGGCCCAGCGCATCTCGCGCCGCCTCCGGCGCGCCCGTCAGGTCGAGGCGTGCGAGAAGGGCATCGAGACAGGCAAGGAAGGGCCGGCCGTCGCCGAGCAGGGCGCGGGAGAGGGCCGGCATGCCGTGCTCGGCCCGCATCGCCAGATCGCCTTCCGGCTCCGGCGCGGGGAGGGTGCCGTCCGCGTAGAGCGCCTGCACCGCGGCCTGGGCTTCGGCGATGCGGCCGAGGAAGTCGAGATAGCCGGCAAGCGGATGGCCGGGCGCGAGCGCCCGGAAACGCGCGGCTCGCTCAGCGAACAGGCTGTCCGGCTGCGGCAGGCGAACGAAGGGGACCGCACCGGAGATGCCGATCCGGTCCGGATCGGGCTTCAGCGCGTCGCGCTTGTCCGCCGCCCATTCCGGCTCCCGCGGCTTGGCGGGGGACTCGTCGGATGCGCGCTCATCCGCACCGTCCTTCGACGGCGCGCGCTTGAAGAAACGGGCCAAGGACTCAGTGTCCGCGCTTGTCGACCGAGCCGGAGCGCGTCGGCAGCGTGCCGGCGATCTGCCGCAGCCACTTGCGGTGGTGGCGGTAGGCCCAGCCCCCCGTCACCGTGCCGCGGACCATCGCCCGTCCGGTGCCGCGCACCCAGATGCCCGCGTAGATGTGCACGAAGATGATCGCGATGGCGATGACTGCCGCGAGCGAATGAGCGAGCAGCGCCCATCGCTGCGTCTCGATGGTCGTGGCCTGCCCGAAATACTCGTTCCAGATCACGAGGCCGGTGACGAACATCACCAGGATCAGGATCGTCTGACCCCAGAAGACGCCCTTCTGGCCGGCATTGTACTTGCCGAGCTCCGGCAGCCGGTCCTCGCGGTTGGTGACGACGTCGCCGATCTTCTTCGACCACTCGACATCGTCCCTGTTGGGGATGTTGAGCCGCCAGAAGCGCATGAACAGGAACGTGAAGCTGACGACGAGCGCCACGCCGAGCCAGGGATGGATCGCCCGCGTCGCCTGCCCCCCGCCGAACAGGGCGGTGAGGAAGTTGAGGAAGGGCGTGAACATCGCGAGCCCCGACAGGGTCAGCAGGGTGAACAGGATCGCCGTGATCCAGTGGTTCACCCGCTGGAGGCCGGTGTAGCGAGGCACGTAGATGACCTCGGGCACCTCGGTCCGCACCTCCCGCAGGGGGCGGGACTCACCGTCGCGCACGTCCGTGTGAATGGTCATCGAACCTTGTCCCGTCGGTCAGCGTGGGGGAGAGGCGCGGCTTCCCTCAGGAAAGCCGCGCCTCGCCGTCCCGGTTGCGGGATGCCCTGTCCTTGAGGTCGATCGCCTCTTCCTCCTCCTCCGGAACCACCTCATTCGGCCCGGCGGTGACGTAGTGGAAGAAGCCGGCGAGTGCCGCGAAGCCCATCGTGGCGAGGCCGAACACCTTGGCCCCGCCCTTCCAGAAGGCGACCAGCGGCGAGATCTTCGGGTCGTCCGGCAGGCCGTTGTAGAGGTGCGGCTTGTCGTTGTGGTGGAGCACGTACATCACGTGCGTACCGCCGACACCCTTCGGATCGTACAGGCCGGCCTGCTTGAAGCCGCGCGACTTGAGGTCGTCGACCCGGTCGTGGGCCTGCTCGATCATGGCCTCCTTGGTGCCGAACATGATCGCGCCGGTCGGGCAAGCCTTGGCGCAGGCGGGCGCCTGGCCGACCGCGACGCGGTCCGAGCACAGGGTGCACTTGTAGGCCTTGCGGTCGGTCTTCGAGATGCGCGGGATGTTGAACGGGCATCCCTTCACGCAATACGCGCAGCCGATGCAGTTCTCCTCGACGAAGTCGACGATGCCGTTGGAGTACTGCACGATCGCGCCCGGCGACGGGCAGGCCTTGAGGCAGCCCGGATCGGAGCAGTGCATGCAGCCGTCCTTGCGGATCAGCCACTCGAGGTTGTTCGTCTCCGGGTTCTCGTACTCGGTGAACCGCATCAGGGTCCACGTCTTCGCCGTAAGGTCGTGGGGGTTGTCGTAGACGCCGACATTGATGCCGACGTCGTCGCGCAGGTCGTTCCACTCCTCGCACGCCGCCTGGCAGGCCTTGCAGCCGATGCACTTGGAAACGTCGATGAGCTTGGCGACCTCCTGATGAGCGCGGATGTCCGGCGGCTGGTCCGTGGAGGCGGAGCGCTGCCGGATGTCGAGGGAGGCGTAATCGGCCATGTGACTCGGTCTCCCCTTACACGGTGCGCTGACGGTCGGCCGGGGGCGAGGTGGGCTCGATGTTGACGAGCCACGCCTTGAACTCCGGCGTCTCCGTGTTGGCGTCGCCGACCACGGGGGTCAGCGTGTTCGGGTGCCAGCCCTTCTTGGTCTCTCCGATGAAGCCCCAGTGCTGCGGCAGGCCGACCACGTGCACGGTCTTGCCGTCGCAGACGAGCGGCTTGATGCGCTTCGTTACGACCGCCTTGGCCTTCAGCGACCCGCGCTTCGACCAGACCCGCACCCAGTCGCCCTTGGCGATGCCCTTCTCCTTGGCGAGCTGCTCGGAGATCTCGACGAACATCTCCGGCTGGAGGATGGCGTTGATCTTCGAGTGCTTGGTCCAGCTGTGGAAGTGCTCGGTGAGCCGATAGCTCGTCGCCGCGTAGGGGAACTCCGCGGAGGTGCCGAGATCGGCGAGATCGCCCTTGAAGATGCGCGCGGCGGGCGAGCCCTTGATCTTCGGGAAGGCGGCATTGGCCACCGGGGACTCGAAGGGCTCGTAGTGCGTCGGGAACGGCCCGTCGCGCATGAGGCCGCGGGTCCAGAGCCGGGCGACGCCCTCCTGGTTGAGGATGAACGGCCCCATGCCCTTGTCGGGAGCGACGGTGGCGCCGTAGTCTGGCACGTCGAAGCCGACCCACTGCTTGCCGTTCCACTCGATGAGCTTCTTCTTCTCCGACCACGGCTTTCCTTCCGGGTCGCAGGAGGCGCGGTTGTAGAGCACGCGGCGGTTGGCCGGCCAGGCGAAGGCCCAGTTCGGCGCGATGCCGCGGTCGCCGGGATCGGTGTTGTCCCGGCGGGCCATCATGTTGCCCTTCTCGGTGTAGCAGCCGGAGTAGATCCAGCAGCCGCAGGCGGTGGTGCCGTCGTCCTTGAGCTGCGCGAACCCGTCGACCTGCTTGCCGGCGGGGATGGTCGTCCCAGAGGCGTCCGTGACCGGAGCGAGCGTGTAGCCGTTGAGCTCGCGGGCGAGCTCGATGGCCGTCGGCGAGTGGGAGATCGCGTAGTCCCACTTCAGGTTGACGATCGGGTCGGGGAAGGCGCCGCCGTCGCGCTTGTACATCGCGCGGATGCGCAGGAAGAGCGCCGACATGATCTCGATGTCGGAGCGGCACTCGCCCGGCGCCTCCTGCGCCTGCCAGTGCCACTGCAGCCAGCGCGAGGAGTTCGAGAGCGAGCCCTCCTCCTCGGCGAACAGCGTGGTCGGCAGCTCGAAGACCTCGGTCTGGATCTTCGAGGGGTCGACGTCGTTGTATTCGCCGTGGTTCTCCCAGAAGCGGGCCGTCTCGGTCTGGAGCGGATCCATGACCACGACGAACTTCATCTTCGAGAAGGCCTCGGTCATCTTGGCCCGGTTGGGGAACGACAGCAGGGGGTTGAAGCCCTGGATGACGTAGCCCGACATCTTGCCCTGCTTGGCGAGCTCGAAGCCGCGCACGATGTCGTAGGTCGGCACGTCGAGCTTGGGCAGGTAGTCGTAGGCCCAGTCGTTCTCCTTCTGCGCCTTGTCGCCCCACATCGCCTTCTGGAAGGAGACGAAGAACTTGTTGTAGTTCTGCCAGTAGCTCATCTGGCCGGGGCGCAGCGGCTTGAACTGCCGCTTGGCGATGTAGTCGGAGTAGGTGGGCTCCTTCTCGATGGGGATGTTGAGATAGCCGGGAATGAGGTTGCTCATCAGCCCGATATCGGTCAGCCCCTGGATGTTGGAGTGGCCGCGGAGCGCGTTCATGCCGCCGCCGAGCATGCCGATGTTGCCGAGCAGCGTCTGCACGATGCACATCGAGCGGATGTTCTGCGAGCCCTTGGCGTGCTGCGTCCAGCCGAGCGCGTAGAGCGACGTCATCGTCTTCTCGGGCGAGGACGTCTCGGCGATCATCTGGCAGACCTTGAGGAAGGTCTCCTTGGGCGAGCCGCAGATCCGCTCGACCATCTCGGGCGTGTAGATCGAGATGTGCTTCTTCAGAAGCTGCATCACGCTGCGCGGATGCTGCATCGTCTCGTCGACCACCGCGTAGCCGTCGGGCCCGATCTCGTAGTCCCAGGTGGTCTTGTCGTAGTCGCGCTTGTCCTCCGAGTAGCCCGAGAACAGGCCCTCGTCGAACGCGTAGCCCTCCTTCACGACGAAAGCCGCGTTGGTGTAGGCCGCGAGGTAGCGGTGCTGGAGCTTGTCGTTGTCGATCAAATACTTGGCGACGCCCGACAGGAACGCGATGTCCGTCCCCTGCCGGATCGGGCAGTAGAGATCGGCGACCGACGCGGTGCGGGTGAAGCGCGGATCGATGACGATGAGCTTGGCGTTGTTATGCGCCTTGGCCTCGACCACCCACTTGAAGCCGCAGGGGTGAGCCTCGGCGGCATTGCCGCCCATCACGGTGATGACGTCCGCGTGCTTGATGTCCATCCAGAGGTTGGTCATCGCACCGCGGCCGAAGGAGGGCGCCAAACTGGCGACCGAGGGGCCGTGTCAGACCCTGGCTTGGTTGTCGAAGACCAGGGCCCCCATGCTTCGGACCGTCTTGTAGGTCACCCAGGCCGTCTCGTTGGTGGTCGCCGAGGCGCCGAGGAAGCCCGTCGTCACCCATCGGTTGACCGTCAGGTCGCCGTTCTTGGCCACGAAGTTCCGGTCGCGGTCCTCCTTGAGGAGCGTCGCGATGCGGTCGAGGGCGAAGTCCCAGGAGACGCGCTTGAACTCCGAGGCGCCGGCCGCCCGGTACATCGGATACTTGGTCCGGGTCTCGGAGCGGATGAAGTCAAGGAGCGAGGAGCCCTTCGGGCAGAGCGTGCCGCGGTTGACCGGATGGTCGGGGTCGCCCTCGACGTGCATCACGGCCGACTTCGCGTTCTTCGAGCGGTCGCCGAGGCTGTAGAGGATCACGCCGCAGGACACCGAGCAGTAGGGGCAGGTGTTCCGGGTCTCGCGCATCTGCGCGAGCTTGAACGGGCGCACCGCCGCGGCGGCGGCAGGCTGGAGATCGCCGAAGCCGAGGGCGCCGAGGGTGCCGCCGGCGATCCCGACGCCGATGCCCTTCAGCAATCCCCGCCGAGAGACCTGGACCGTCATGGGGTGTCCCTGATCAGAGTTGTTCTTAATCTAAGATGCTCGCAGGAACGTGAACGGCACGCAAGAGGCGATGAAGGGCGCGGCAGTCTTTGCCGCACGACCGATCGGCTTTTGTCACGGCTACCGCGAGGGCGAGGCCGGGTTGTGGCCCGACGGCCCCGGGGTGCGGTGGTCGAGGGGCTTCTGCGGATCGGTGGCCGAGTTGTCGCTCGATCCGGCGTCGGGGACGGGACGGTTGGCGTTCTGCTCCGTCGAGCGGCCGCCGGGATTCGGAGCGTCCTTCGCCGCCGATTCCTCGCGCGGCACGGGCGCCTGGCTCCAGCCGTCGTTGGCGCTGCGGCTCTTGTCGCCCATCACATCCTGGCCCTTGATCTCCCCCGGCTGGGCCATGGCCAGCGTCGGAGCCGCGGCAACGACGAGGGCGATGCCAGCGGCGCGGGCGGGACGGAGGAGCGAACGGATCATCGGGGGGTCTCGGAAGCCGGCGTTGCGGGTGGCCGGGTAACGTGACGCTCCGTTCGGGAGTTCCGGCCGCCGCCGCAAGGCGGGCTCTTCTCCCGCACCCGGACGGCCTCGTTCTCGGGAACCGCCCGGGCCGGGGATGCGCGCGTCCCGGTGTTTGGGCGAGGCCGATGCCGGAAGCAGGCGCGCGCCGTTCAGCCGGACGGGAGGGAGGCGGAGCCGCTGCCGCCGTCCGGCTCGGTCGGGTCCGCCGGGCGGACCGGCTTCGGACGCTTGCGACGCACCACCTTCTTGACCTTGACGGTGGGCTTGCGGGCGACGCGGGCGCGCATCTCCTGAAGCATCTCGAGCTGGATCTGCTGGATCTCGGCGAGCCTGTTCCACTGGCGGGTGACGAGATGGTCCATCTTCTCGTGCAGGTGCCGGATCTCCAGTTCCGCCTTCAGGTTGACGCGGTAGTCGTTGTTCGAGCGCAGGCGGTCCTTCTTGTCCTGCCGGCTCTGGCTCATCATGATGATCGGCGCCTGGATCGCCGCGAGACAGGACAGGACGAGGTTGAGCAGGATGAACGGGTAGGGATCGAAGGCCTTGGCCTCACCCATCGCGACGTTCACCAGCATCCACGAGAACAGCACCACGGCGAAGCTGAGAAGGAACGCCCAGGAGCCGCCGAAGGAAGCGAGCCCGTCGGAGAGGCGCTCGCCGACGGTGCGGTGCTCGTCGTAATCCTCCTCGACGTTCTCGGCGATCGTGTCCTGCGCGGCGATGCTCTCGGCCACCTGCCGGTCGAGGTCCGAGTACTCCCCGTGCTCCTCGGCCAGGAGCTCGGCCACGAAGCGGGTGCGGTAGCCGGCAAGCTCCGCGACGCTGATCAGCGCCTCGTCGTCCAGTTCGGGATAGTCGGCGCGGATATGCGCGGCGAGCGTGCTCCGCAGCGCGGCGACCGGCACGAGGTTGCGCCGGCTCATCTCCACGCCGGTGATCGCGCAGACGCCGCGCTTCTTCGTCGGCGGGGACAGGCCCGGGCCGGGCGTCGGTCGCGCCTCCCCAGGCGCCTGTGTCTCGTCGGACAGGGTCAAAGCGTGCCTATCCCGTCGCCGCGAAAACCGTCCGCGGCCCGCCTACCCGAGATGGGCACCAGCGTCACCTCCCGCCTGCGCATGGCCTCCGTTCTCGGGCAAAGGCCGATGGCACTGCGGCGGCCCGCGCACCACCTTCGTGAGCCCGGCGGATCGAGAGCCCGTCAGAAGGCCGAGAGCCCGGTCTGGGCGCGGCCGAGCACGAGGGCGTGGACGTCGTGGGTGCCCTCGTAGGTGTTGACCGTCTCGAGGTTCTGGGCGTGCCGGATGACGTGGTAGGCGCCCATGATGCCGTTGCCGCCGTGCATGTCGCGGGCGGTGCGGGCGATGTCGAGGGCCTTGCCGCAGTTGTTGCGCTTGATCAGGCTGATCATCTCCGGGCTCGCCGCGTCCGCCTCGACGAGGCGGCCGACCCTGAGCGCCGCTTGGAGGCCCAGCGCGATCTCCGTCTGCATGTCGGCGAGCTTCCTCTGCACGAGCTGGGTCTGCGCCAGCGGCCGGCCGAACTGGCGCCGCTCCAGCGTGTAGTCGCGGGCCCGGTGCCAGCAATCCTCGGCCGCGCCCATGGTGCCCCAGGCGATGCCGTAGCGGGCGCGGTTGAGGCAGCCGAACGGACCCTTCAGCCCCGAGACGTTCGGGAGCAGCGCCTCGTCGCCGACCTCGACGCCCTCCATCACGATCTCGCCGGTGACGGAGGCCCGCAGCGACAGCTTGCCCGCGATCTTCGGGGCCGAAAGGCCCTTCATGCCCTTCTCGAGGACGAAGCCGCGAATGGCGCCCTCGTGCGCGTCGGACTTCGCCCAGACCACGAACACGTCGGCGATGGGGCTGTTCGAGATCCAGGTCTTGGCGCCGGTGAGACGGTAGCCGCCCTCGATCCGCTCGGCGCGGGTGCGCATGCCGCCGGGGTCCGAGCCCGCCTCCGGCTCGGTGAGGCCGAAGCAGCCGATCCACTCGCCGCGGGCCAGCCGGGGCAGGTAGCGCTCGCGCTGCGCCTCGCTGCCATAGGCGTGGATCGGGTGCATCACGAGCGAGGACTGCACGCTCATCATCGAGCGGTAGCCCGAATCGACCCGCTCGATCTCCCGCGCCACCAGCCCGTAGGCGACCGCGCCGGCCCCGGCGCAGCCGTAGCGCTCCGGCAGCATCACCCCGAGCAGCCCGCAGGCGCCCATCGCGGTGAACAGCGATGGGTCGCTGCGCTCCTCGGCATAGGCCTCGACGATGCCGGGCAGCAGCCGCTCCCGCGCGAAGGCCCGGGCCGCGTCGCGGATCGCGCGCTCCTCCTCGGTGAGCTGGCTCTCGAGGCGGAAGGGATCCGCCCAGTCGAAATCGGTTCCGCTCATGCCCCCGCTTCCCTGGCTCCTCGCGTCGAGATCGTCACCGCAGCTTCGAGGCACCCTCCCGCCGCGATTCGAGGGCGCGGGCGGCGCTGGCCGCGCTCGGCGGCAGCTTCGCCTCCTCCGAGTCGGGCGTATCGGCGGGGAATACCGGCCGAGGGCGAGACCTGTCGCCGGCGTCGAGGGCGTAGCCGGCGTTCACCCCGGCGTAGAAGCCGGTGAAGTCCTCGGCCCGGACCGAGAATGCGGCGAGCGCGATCAGCAAGGCGGCGAGGGCAGGGCGCATGCGGGCTCCGGCGGCAGGGTCAAAAGCGGAAGCAAGGCCAGAAACGGAAACGGCGGCCCGAAGGGGGCCGCCGTTCCAAGGGTATGCGCGATTGCGGCGGATCGGGGTCCGCCGGCAACGATCAATCGTCGACGTTGACGCTCTGCGCCTCGCGGCCCTTCTGGCCCTCGACCACGCCGAGGGTGACCTGCTGACCTTCGGCCAGCGAATCGAGGCCGGCGCGGGCGAGCGCCGAGCGGTGCACGAACACGTCCTTGCCGCCGTCGTTGACGGAGACGAAGCCGAAGCCCTTCACCGGGTCGTACCACTTCACGGTGCCGGTCATCTCCGTGGACGGACCGGAGGCGAAACGGCCGCCTCCGCCACCGCCGCCGAAGCGATCGCCGCCGCCGCCGAAGCGGTCGCCACCACCGAAACGGTCGCCGCCGCCGAAGCGATCACCGCCGCCGAAGCTGCGGGGACGGGGGTCGCGCCGGGGCGCGGGCGCCTCGGCGGTCGAGGTGTCGACGCTCGTCACGTTGGTGACCTGCGGACCCTTCTGACCCTGTGCCGTCTGCACCGTGAGGCGCGTGCCAGGCAGGAGGTCGTCGTGTCCCGCGGCCTCGACGGCGCGGATGTGGAGGAAGGCATCGCCCGAGCCGTCGCCCAGCTCGACGAAGCCGAAGCCCTTCTCCTTGTTGAACCACTTCACAGTGGCGTCACGCTCCGGTCCCGAGGGCGCCGCCGCCGCGCGGGAGGGGCCGCGGTCGAAGCCGCCGCCGCCGCCACCGTAGCCGCCGCCACCACCATAACCGCCGCTCGGGGGAGCCTGGTCGGGCCAACGCGGCTCCATCCCCCCCTCGTCGAAGCCGCGCTTCTGCGGGCCCCTGAAATCACGACCACGTCCCATCGATAGCTCGCAAAAACCGTCCGCCGATCATCAGTCTCGAATACCGCGTGCGCGCCGTTCCGGACGGCGGACGCTCGGCTCTTTCATTACCCAAGGCGGCGGTAACCAAGAATAACGCCTCAGTCCTGACGCAAAGCTCGTCCGACCGCAAGGACCTTTAGGGCGGGGACGATCGAAATTCCGGTCCGATCCGTCCGGCGGCGGGTGTCGTTTCGCACTCGATCGATCCCGTTAGCGAAGCGCAAAGGCTGTCGGGCCTAGGCTCCCGCTCCCGATAGCCGGCTCCCCCCGGGCCGAGGACCGAACGCCGCCGCCCGCGATGATCGCGACCCCGACCTTCCCCGACCTCTCGGCCCTCGTCGTGGACGAGAGCATCTACATCCGCCGCATCGTGCGCGACATGTTCATGCGCGTCGGCATCAAGCGGGTGCTGGAGGCCCCCGATGGGGCGGAGGCGCTCGGCGTGCTGGCCGAGAGCAAGCCCGACCTCACCATCCTCGACTGGGACCTCGCGATCCTCTCGGGCGAGGAGTTCATCCGCCTGGCGCGCACCCCAGCCACGTCGCCCTGCCCGACGATCCCGATCATCCTGATGCTCGCCCAGCCCCGCCGCAACGTCGTCGACCGGGCGATCTCGCTCGGCGTCAACGAGATCATCGCCAAGCCGTTCTCGCCCAAGACGGTGTGGTCGCGCCTCGACGAGGTCATCAACCGGCCCCGCCCCTACAGCCAGGTGAAGAGCCTGCTGCGGCCGATTCCGCGCATGGCGGCGCTGGCCAAGGGCGCGGCCTGATCCGGCCTCCGCTTTCCCCGCCGGCGGTGCGAACAAGGCTATGCAGTCCGTAAGCGAGCCTGTAGCGTCCGCGCCATGAACGATGGCCGGGCCGACAGCCGGGACCGGCATCCCGGGATGCCGGCGCGGGCGATGACCGAGAACAGCGCGAAGCACGCCCCGGATGCGGGCGGGAGCGCCCCTCCGCGCATCCACCGCCACGAGCCGGCGCCGGCGGCCGAGCGGCCCGTCCGGACCGGGTACCGCCGCCCCGCCTACGCCGCCCTCGACCTCGGCACCAACAACTGCCGCCTGCTCGTCGCCGAGCCCGCCAGCCACGGCTTCCGGGTCATCGACGCCTTCTCGCGGATCGTGCGCCTAGGCGAGGGGCTCGGCACCTCCGACCGGCTGTCCGAGGACGCGATCGAGCGCACCGTGGAGGCCCTGCGGGTCTGCCGCGGCAAGATGGAGGCCCGCGGCGTCGTGCGCTCGCGGGTCATCGCCACGGAGGCCTGCCGGCTCGCCGTCAACGGCGCCGAGTTCGTGGAGCGGGTGCGCGCCGATGTCGGCCTCGACCTCGAGATCGTGGACCGCCAGACGGAGGCCTATCTCGCCGTCACCGGCTGCGCGGCGCTGGCCGATCCGCGGGCCGGCTCGGTCGTGGTGTTCGACATCGGCGGCGGCTCCACGGAGATCGCCTGGCTCGATGGGGCTGCCACCAACCCCTCCGCCGACCCGACCCTGCGCATCCGCGCCTGGGATTCGCTGCCCGTCGGCGTCGTGACGCTGGCCGAGCGCCACGGCGGCACCGAGGTCACGCCGCTCACCTTCGAGGGCATGGTCGAGGAGGTTTCCGAGCGCCTCGCCGGCTTCGCGCTGCGCGCCGCTCCGGCCGCGACCGCCCCGCATTTCCACCTGCTCGGCACCTCGGGCACGGTGACGACGCTCGCCGCCATGCACCTGCGCCTCGTGCGCTACGAGCGTCGGCGGGTCGACGGGCTCTGGATGAGCGACGCTGAGGTGTCCGAGGCCATCGACGACCTGCTCGGCACCCGCCTCCAGCAGCGGGCGGACAACCCCTGCATCGGCCGCGACCGGGCCGACCTCGTGCTCGCCGGCTGCGCCATCCTCGAGGCGATCCGGCGCGCCTTCCCCTCCGACCGCCTGCGCGTCGCCGACCGGGGCCTGCGCGAGGGGCTTTTGATGAACATGATGCGCGAGGACGGCGTCTGGCGCCGGGGAGGCTTCCGATGAGCGACCGGCGCGGCGCCGGCGGCGGCCTCCGGGGCGACCTCAAGCAGCGGGTGAAGACCGGCCGCGGGCGCACCCTCTCCCAGAAGCGCTGGCTGGAGCGCCAGCTCAACGACCCCTACGTGGCCCGCGCCAAGCGCGAGGGTTTTCGCTCGCGGGCGGCCTTCAAGCTGATCGAGATCGACGAGCGCTTCCGCATCCTGCAGCCCGGTCAGCGCATCGTCGATCTCGGCGCCGCGCCCGGCGGCTGGTCGCAGGTCGCGGCCAAGACGGTGGGGGAGCGGGGCCGCGTGGTGGGGATCGACCTCTTGGAGATCGAGCCCATGGCCGGCGTCGACTTCATCCAGCTCGACTTCCTGGCGCCGGAGGCCCCCAAGCTCCTGACCGAGATGCTTGGCGGCCCCGCCGACCTCGTGCTCTCCGACATGGCCGCCAACACCACCGGCCACAAGAAGACCGATCACCTGCGCATCATCGGTCTGGCGGAGACCGCCGCCCACTTCGCCCGCGAGATCCTGGCGCCGGGCGGGGCCTACCTCGCCAAGGTCTTCCAGGGCGGCGCCGAGGGCGGCCTGCTGGCCGACCTCAAGCGCGACTTCGCGCAGGTGCGCCACGTGAAGCCGAACGCCAGCCGCGCGGATTCGAGCGAGCTCTACGTGCTGGCGACGGGCTACCGGGGCGCCAAAGAGCCTTCCGACGCGATTTGACGGAGCGGACGTACCCAGCAAGACCCATTAAGTTGTACTTATTGTATTTGGACAACCTATGATAGTTGTCGATCGATTCTGCCGATTTTTTTTGCAAATATCGTTGAGATTCGAAGCTGTTCGGCACAATCACATACTTGTGATCGGTCTGCGAATGCAGGGATCTGCAGTGCGGCGATTCCGAATGAGAAATTCAAACGCAATTCGTTAACGATCCTGGCAAATCATTCTTCCAGCCGAAGCCGATGTTCCACGCGGCGATTTGGCATCTCATCCACCATTCCAGGCAGGACTGCTCCGCAGCCGCTGCCTGGGTTCGATCGGTCGCGCAACGAAAGTGCGGAGCCGGATCGAATGTCCTGTCGGGAATGAAACGATGACCGTGCTTGATCGACCGTTTCGAAAAGGAATCTCGCTGAAGGCCACGCTGATGGCGCTCTTCGGCTTCATGGCCTTGATCGCGGCCGGTCAGGGCGCTCTCACGCTGATAAAGCTGAGCAGCATTCGGCAGAGCGTCAACGAGGTCGCCACGAACTGGATGCCCTCGGTCGTGGCCGTGAACGAGATCCGCGCCCGCATCGCCGAGGTTCGCATCAAGCAGTATCGCTTCGTGACCGGATCGAGCGATGGGAACAAGATCGCTTCGAGCCGGCAGCAGTATGAGGCCGCCCTCCAGAGCCTCGAGCAGGCCCGCAAGCGCTACGAGCCCATGATCTCGTCGGCGGAGGAGCGCGGTCTGTACGAGCGCTTCGGCGGGTCCTGGGCCGCTTACAAGAAGACGAGCGATCATCTGGCCGATCTCGTCGAGGCCGGAAGGATGCAGGAGGCTTTCACGGAGCTCGCGAAGGCCGAGACAGTGAAGATCTATACCGACGTGACCGAGGCGCTCGCGCAGAACGCGAGCCTCAACGAGCGCAGCGCTCAGCAGGACGCGGACAGGAGCGTCGTCAACGCCGATTCCGCGGCGTGGATGGCCTATGCCGCCGTCGCCATCGCGACCGTCTGCGGCGTTTGCGCGATGGTGTTCGCCCTTTTCCGTGTGTCGC
>NZ_BPQR01000084.1 GCF_022179345.1 Methylobacterium jeotgali
TCCAGCACCTCGACGTTGTTGCGGCGCAGCTCCAGCGTGGCGGTGTCGGACAGCACGGCCATGTAGGCTTGGACCGCGCTGTAGAGCACGGTCATCTCGGTCGTACGAAGGCCCTCGCGCTGGCTGTAGACGGTCGACTCGAAGCGGCGGACGGTGTTGTCGGTCTGGAAGCCGTTGAACAGGGTCTGGTTGACGGTGATGCCGGCGCCGCCCGGCAGCGTCGTCTGGTTGACCTGCGCGCCCGAGATGCGGCCCTCGAACTTCTGCACGCCGATATCCGCCTCGACGCTGACGGTCGGCCGGTAGCCGGCCTGCGCCGCGGCGACGTTCTCGTCGGAGGCGCGCACGCCGGCCCGGCCGGCGTTGAGCTGCGGGTTGCCCGCATAGGCCCGCGCCAGGGCGCTCTCGAGCGTCTCCGCCGAGGCCGGGGCGCCCGCCGACAGGCCGGTTGCAAGCGCGAGGCCGGTGAGCAGACGCCCATGGGCCGTCCGCTTGCGTGCCGTCGCGGATCGAAGATCTCTCACGTCACTCAGCCCTTGCGGTTTCTCGAACGAACCGGACGCCGCCCCTTTCGGGGACGGCCGAGCGCGACGCTGCGCGCGATCCGGGACGAAGCCCGCCCTGCGGAAACTTTAACGGGGCTTTAAGCCCCCGTCCCGGGGGAGTCCTGCCGAGGCGGACGAATCGCCGGCGGGTGGAGCAAAAAGGCGACACTCCCTCAAGGCCGCCCCGCTCCGGGCTCCCCTCAGAAGGAGAAGCCGGTCTCCGCCGCGAAGGCGGGAAGCGCGGGCAGGCTCGCGTCGAAGAGCGGGCGGGCACCCACCGCCTCGCCGGCGCGCACGTAGAGGGTGGCCTTGGCCGCCCGGTCGGCGCCGAGGACGCAGACGAGCCGGCCGCCATCGGCGAGCTGGTCGAGAAGCGCCTGCGGCCGCGTCTCGACCCGGCCCTCGACGAGGATCGCGTCGAAGGGCGCCTGCGAGGGAGCGCCCGCGGCGAGCGGGCCCTCGACCACCTCGGCGAGCCCGTCGAGGCGCTCCCGCGCGGCGCCCGCCAGGGCCGGCACCGATTCGAGCGCCGTCACCCGCGCACCGAGCCGGGCGAGCAGGGCCGCGCCGTAGCCGTAGCCGGCGCCGACATCGAGGGCACGGGTCCCCGGCCTGACCGAGAGCGCCTGGACCATCCGGGCGAGCAGCATCGGCGCGGGCACCACCCGCGCCTCGCCGCCCCCGAGGGGCACGCTGCGGTCGGTATAGGCGAAATCCTCCTGCCCCTGCGGCACGAAGCGCTCGCGGGGGACGGCGTCGAACGCGTCGAGGACGGTGACATCGTTGACGTCGAAGGTCCGAAGCTGACAATCGACCATGAGGCGTCGCGCCTGCGCGTAATCGAGCATGGTGCCGTCCGTTCCGTCCTTGAGCGCCGCGGCCCTGTCGCCGGCCTCGCGAGCGGGGCCGTGGAGCGGCCGGTTTGTCGTGGATCACCCGGCAAAAGGCAAGGATCGGCCCGCAACACCCTCTCCGCCGCCCGCGCGCCGGTTAAGGCTTCGTCAACGCCGCGGCCCGACGCCATAACCTCCGGGGCGCGCCATCCCTGCCGGCGGAGGGCGTCCTCTTTCCCCCGCCACGAGGTCGACACGCGCGGAAAGAACTGGGGGGACGGCGAGAAGCCCTCCGCCGGATACATCGCCCGGCTGCCCTGGGGCGGCGAGGACGGAAAGGCGTGGGTCGAGAAGGCGATCGCCCGGGCGGAGCAGGTCGCCCGGAGAGGACGGACGTCCGCCGCGTCCCGGACCGTCGGCCGGGCTCTGCGCACCGGAGGCGGGCTCGGCCCTGAGGGTGGAGAATCGAGAGACGATGGAGGCCTCGCCCGGAATCGAACCGGGGTGCAAGGATTTGCAGTCCTCTGCGTAACCACTCCGCCACGAGGCCTCTCCCCGCGCCCGGTGGGCGAACGGGTCCGGCCTCTGGCGGAGGAGACCGGGAGCGGGTCTCTATCAGAGGCGGACGGCCCGGGGCAACGGCCTTTCGCGCGCCGCGCCGCCGATCCCCGGCGGCATGACGAAATCGTCATGCCCGCCTCGGCCCGGCCTTGCGCTGCCCGGCGCCGGTGTGTAGAGGACGCGCCGTGATCCCCGATAGCTCAGTTGGTAGAGCAAGCGACTGTTAATCGCTTTGTCGCAGGTTCGAGTCCTGCTCGGGGAGCCAGCCACCTTCTCCGGACCGCAGCGCCGACCGAGCACCGCAGATTCGCGCGTGCGCGGACGATCCGTCTAGGCCTGCGTGGTCCCGTCCGGGCGGCACCGGCCGCGGGATGCGGTGGAGATCGGCGCGCGGCGCCTTCCCTTCGCCGCCGGCCCCGCCACATCACCGCGATGGCGCTTCCCCGGACGCTCATCGACCCGAGGCGGATCTATCTCGAGCCGGCCGTGCGCGACTATGCGCGGGGCCGGGAGGTGCTCGCCCGCTTCCCGCAGGCGGAGACGATCGAGGTCGAGAGCCATTGGCGCATCCCGGAGCTGCGGGAAGGCGCGGACGCCGCCGACTGGCTGCGCGTGAAGCGCGAGACCCTGGTGCTCGGCGTCAAGAAGGGGCTCGCCATGCGCCCCAACGGCCGCTCGGCGGACTTCATCGCGCCCTCCTCCTCGAACGGCTGCGCGATGGCCTGCGCCTACTGCTACGTGCCCCGCCGCAAGGGCTACGCGAACCCGGTCAGCGTGTTCGTGAACGTCGAGGCGATCGCGGGCGCGATCGGACGGCACGCCGCGCGGCTCGGGCCCAAGCCGGAGCCGAACACCGTCGATCCCGCTGACTGGGTCTACGACCTCGGCGAGAACGGCGACCTCTCCCTCGACGCCGCCGTCTCCAACAACGTGCGCGACCTCGTGGCCGCCTTCCGGGACATCCCCGGCGCCAAGGGCTCCTTCGCCACGAAGCTCGTCAACCGCGACCTCCTCGCCTACGAGCCCCGCGGGCGCACCCGGGTGCGCTTCTCCCTGATGCCGGAGGCGATGGCGCGGGTCGTCGACGTGCGGACCTCGCCGATGTCGGAGCGGATCGCGGCGATCAACGACTTCGTGGCGGCGGGCTACGAGGTCCACGTCAACTTCAGCCCCGTGATCGTGCACGAGGGCTGGGAGCCCGAGTGGCGGGCCCTGTTCCGCGAGATCGACGACACGCTGACCCCGGCGGCCAAGGCCCAGCTCAAGTGCGAGATCATCATGCTCACGCACAATGCCGGCCTCCACGAGGTCAACCTCGCCTGGCACCCGAAGGCCGAGGACTGGCTGTGGCGCCCGGACCTCCAGGAGGCGAAGGTCAGCCAAGGCGGGATGGAGAACCTGCGCTACCGGCGCGCCTGGAAGCGGCGCTGGCTCGACCAGCTCCTCGCCTGGCGCGAGGCCCTGATCCCGTACTGCGCGGTGCGCTACGCCTTCTGACGGGCGCCGCCACATCAGCCCCCTGGGCTGGCGCGCAGCCGCCGGCAGGGGGCGGGTCCGGCCTCGCAAGCGGGGCCGCGAGCGTCGCGGGAGGCCGCGTCGCTGTTCGCCAAGGGAATGTCGCTGGCGTACTGCTTCGGCCCTGTCAGCCGTCCCGAGGGCAATCCACTTCTGCCCGCTACGGCCCCCTGGGACCGCCTCACGCAGCTTTTCGGGCACCCAAGCGCGGAACGAGTTAGATGCCGTTCTTGCACCGGATGACGCGTCAGGCCCGAGCGAAGATGTGCAGCAGCACGAGGCCTGCGGCGGTGAGGATGTTACCCTGAGCCGCGCCGCTGAGGGCATAGGAGGTCGAGAGGCCGACCGCGTGATACGGCTGCTTCAGATCGGCGATGAAGCCGCGCAGCTCGTCGGCAGTGTGCTTGGCGACGAGGGTGATGCGAGCCGCGCTCCAGGCGAGCTTCAGCGCGGAGCGAAAGCAGCCCCATCCACACAAGCCCAAATTCACGCCATCCGGCTCCGTTGACGGTTGCGGACCATGCGGTCGTTCTCGTCCTGTTCTCACGGGCGAGGGTCGGACATGGCAAGCGCGCAGGAAGCGACGGGCTACCGGCTCACCGAGGCCGAGACGATTGCACTCCGCTACCATCAGGCCGCGCGGGGTGATGCCTGGGCCGCGCTCGTTCAGGCAATCGAGGATGCGTTGGCAACCTTACCGAGGCCGAGCGCCGGTCTCTGCGGCGGGATCGAGCGGCATCCTGATCGGCTTCATAGGCGCCCGCTGGCAGGGATAGCTCGACCGGCCGCCGCCATAGGCCGGCACGATTCCTGCGACGCACTCCGCCCTTCCAGACCTACTCAGCCCGCCCGGTTCGCCGCGGCGGGCTTTTTCGTCTCAGTCGATGATCTCGACCACCCGCCTCGTGCCCGGCTCGACCAGGACCGGGTGATCGTTCACGACGGTGTAGTTGTAATTCGGCAAGGCGAACTCGGGCGGAACATCGTAGTAGACGACACCGTCGGCCGGCAGAACCGTGCCTACCCGAAGCTGGCCTCGGTAGGAGAACGAGGGGCGCCTTTCGCCGAGAGCGTAAATGCGGAAGCGATCCCGACGGTCGATGCCAAGGATGCCGTTGGCAGTGCCGACCGCTGCCCCGATTGCGCCGCCCACCACAGCGCCGAGGGGCCCTGCGACCGAGTCGCCGCGTGCCGCGCCATCTTCGGCGCCGCGAACAAGCCCTTGGCTGAACGTCGGGCCAGTCAACGCGATTGTGCCGACTGCCAGCGAGGCCGCGTAGATCAGCAGCTTGCCCATTCATCCCGCTCCATCACCATCACCCGGAAAGCGGTGCGGCAGCCCTCTCATACCGCGTATCCCGTGCCGGGACAGGCGGTCATTGCCGCATCCACACGCCCAGCTAACAGTCCCGGTCCATCATCCGTCCAAGGCCGCGTTGCGTATCTACCCTCGCTGGTGAGATCGGATGCCCCCCACCCCGTGAGCAGATTGGGGCGGAGATGGGCGCCATGCGTCACCGCCAGATTACGCTCTGACACGCACGCTCTTCGCCGTGAACAGCAGGAGCGTCTACGTAGCTAAGACGGGGGAAGGTACTGGTCTCGCGTGCAGTGCTCGGTTGGAAAGGCCGAATGACGCTAGGATCTAATAATCTCTGTAGCTCGCAATAGGTCAACAAGGGGCGACAGACTTGGGCAACTGGATGCCTGCCGCCGGGCGCTAGCCAACAACGCTCATCGCGCCGTTGCGCGATGACACACTTCGACGGTTCGGATGCTGGCAGTGGCAGATAGGTCGCCGTCCAACGGGAACGATGGCGACGCTCGTCCAATCCCGAACTCGGTCAGCGCGCTCTAAGCCTCGCTGCTGAATCGAGAGAGGCTCGCGGCGAGATCGGCTTTCCGGAAGGGCTTGGTGAGGCGGGGCAGATCGGGATCGAGCCCTTCGCGCTCTGCGTAGCCCGAGACCAGCAGGATCGTAGTACCGGGTCGCGATGTACGGACAATGCCAGCGAGGTCCGTTCCGCTGACACCAGGCATCAGGTGGTCCGTGACGAGGACATCGAACTTCAGCCCGCTGTCCAGCAGTTGCATAGCCTGCTCGCCGGAAGCGGCCTCGACCACGGTGTATCCAAGGTCCGCGAGCATGTCCGCCGTGCTGGCGCGGACCAACTCCTCATCGTCCACCAGTAGGACAGTGCCTTGGGCAGCCTGCCCCTCTGACGCTTCGACCCCGCGCGTCTCCGCGACAGGCAGGAGCATGCTGCGCGGCAACCAAAGCTCGACGTTGGTGCCCAGGTTCGGGCGGCTCTGAATGGTGAGCGCCCCGTTCAGTTGCGACGCCAGGCCGTGGACCATGGAGAGACCGAGGCCGGTGCCCTTTCCGATGCCCTTCGTCGAGAAGAACGGCTCGACCGCACGGGCGAGCGTCGCCGCGTCCATGCCGGCGCCGGTGTCGGCGACGGACAGGCAGATGTAGTGACCAGCCGGAAGATTCGAGCGGTGGCCGGGACGGATCGACTCGGCACTAGCGGAGATGCGCAGGGTGCCGCCCTCGGGCATGGCGTCGCGCGCGTTCACTGAGAGGTTCAGAAGCGCCATCTCCAGCTGGTTCGCGTCAGCGACCGCCGGCGGCAGATCGTCGGGCGCGCTGACCACCACTTTGATCTGCGGCCCCGTCGTGCTGGCGACGAGCTCGCCCATGCCGGTCACGAGCTTCGCAACGTCGACCGGCACGGCCTGGAGAGGTTGACGGCGAGCGAAGGCAAGAAGGCGTTGCACGAGCGTCTTCGCGCGTTCGGCCGATTGAGCAGCGCCGGCAATGAGGCGCTGCTCCCGCTCGCCGCCGACGTTCCTTCGCTGGAGCATGTCGAGCACCCCGACGATCGGGGTGAGGAGGTTGTTGAAGTCGTGAGCGACGCCTCCCGTGAGCTGTCCCATTGCTTCCATCTTCTGACTCTGCCGCAGCGCTTCTTGAGCCTCCTCTCGATCGGCGATGGCTTTGGCGATCCGTGTCTCCAGCGTCGCGTTGAGCTCGCGCAAGGCCTCCTCGGCCGCCTTGCGGGCCGTGATCTCAACGGCGGTCCCAGCCACCCGAAGGCAGCGTCCCGCGGCATCAAACACACCGCGTCCCTTCGCAGCCACCCACCGGACGATGCCGTCCTCCTTCCCGACCGTACGGTAATCGACATCGTAGAGCGCACGCCGCTCCGGGTCCGCTGCAGCCGCGTAGGCGGCGCTCGTCGCGTCGCGGTCGTCCGGGTGCAAGCCGTCGTAGAAGTCCCGCATGGTCACCGGCACCTCGGCCGAGATGCCGAACATGGCCTTGGTCCGCGGCGGCCAGATCAGGATGTCGTTGACGACGTCGACGTCCCAGAATCCCACGTCGGCGTTGTCGACGGCGAGACGTAGCCTTTCCTCGCTCTCGCGCAGGCGCGCTTCGGCACCGACCCGCTCGACATGGGCCCAGCATCGTTCGACGACCTCCCGTATGAGTGTGACCTCGCTAGGCTCCCAATTACGAGGTCGGTCCTGGTGGACCGCCATCATCGCCGCCAGCCGCCCGTCCTTGACGAGCGGGCAGCAGACGATTGCGCCGATGCCGATGGCCTGGAACATCTCGCGGCCCTCACCCGCGCCGACTTCGCCAGCGACGTCACGCACGATCAGCGTCCGCCCGGCCCGCATGTCGGCGGCAGCGCGTGGCCCGAAGAGGTCGAGACTGTAGGTGCCGGTGGAGCTCGCGATGCCGGGGGCATTGTAGTCGCTGCGGATCCAGAAGCGATCGCTATCGGTGTCGACGTCAGCGTAGGCGCACCGAGACACTCCGAGTTTCCGTCCCAGCAACTCGGTCGCGGCGAGCATGGCGTCCGACGCCTGTCGGGCTCCGAACAGGCGGGCATCGAGCTCGTCGAAGAAGCGCAGCCGCGCCTCGCTTTCGCGCAGAGCAGCTTCTGCTTCGTGTTCGGCGGTGCGGTCGCGAAAGATTTTCACGTAGCCGCCGTGGTCCATGGCGAGCGGCATCAACAGGCCGGAGCCCCAGAAAAGGGAACCGTCCTTGCGGACGTGCCAGCGCTCATTGACCGCCCGACCTCGCTCGCGGGCACGCTCGATCTCCCGGTCGAAAACGCCGTCGGCCCGGTCATGGTCCGTATAGAAGAAGTCGCCCCTGGTGCCGATCACGTCGTCGGCACGATGTCCGACGATGCGCTCGGCCCCGCTGTTCCAGCCCGTGAGGATCCCGTCCCCGTCGAAGGTGATGATCGCGAAATCTTCGGCGCCCTCGACGATCTGGCGATAGCGCGCCTCGCTTGTACGGACCTTGGCCTCGGCTCCGACCCGCTCCACGACCAGCCCGGCCGTGCGGACGACAAAGTCGACGATCTCGAGGTCTGCGGGCTGTGGCTCGCGTGGTTCGCGATGGTACAGGGCGAACGTCCCGAGCACCGCGCCCTGCGAGGAGCGGATGGGGATCGACCAGCAGGCTCGCAGAGCGTGCCCGAGCGCCAACTCGCGGAAATCCTCCCAAAGGAGATCGGACGCGATGTCGGAGACGAACACCGGCTCGTTCCGGAACGCGGCCGTACCGCATGAGCCGACGCTCGGACCGATCGCGATTCCGTCGATCGCATCGTTGTAGGCGTCGGGCAGGCTCGGGCCTGCACCGTGGCGCAGGTGGCGGCCGTCCTCGTCCAGCAGGAGGATGCTCCCGAGCAGCCCCGATGCGGACAGCCCCTCGACCTCGCGCACGATCGCTTCCAGCGTCAGGCGGGAAGGAGCCTCCTGCACGGCGAGTTCCAGGATGCGGTTCTGTGCTGCACCGAGCGCCGCCGCCCGATCGCGCGCCTGCGCCAAGCGCGCGTTCTCGATGGCGATGGTCGCCAAGCGACCCAGGCTTTCCAGACGTTCGACGGTCGCCTGATCGTGCTCGACGACATCGGCCCAATAGGCCCCGAGCGCCGCGACCGGCGTCGGCCGACCGATAGGGACCATGACGAGACTGCGCACGAAGGTTCGCGCATAGGCCTCCTGAGGAACGCGTGGATCAAGCCGGACGTCGCTGATCAAGACCGTCTTGCCGTGGCGCATCGCCCAGCCCGAGATGCAGGCATCAGCAGGGAACGTCTGGCCCTGCCATAACGGTGACACGGCGTCCTCAGCGACATACGCACATCGGCCGCCGTCGTTGACGATGACGGCGACGCCCTGTGCACCAACGGTCACGCGCGCGGTCTCGCGCAGCACGTCGACCACCTCGTCCATCGACCTCGCGGTGACCAGGCGCTCGCTCGCGTTCAAGACATGGGACAGCCGTTCCTTCCCATCGTGATCAGACGAACCGGTGTAGGCTGCGGCTGAGGTAGGCACGGAGATCCTCCTTCGCTCTCCGATACCAGCTTGGTCCGATGCTGCCTAATCAATCGCCTGCGGCAGCAGCCTTAGGATGCGCTGCTGCCGCAGTGGCAAAAGGAGACTACGCAGCGAAGTCGCCCGGCCCGGCCCGGCACGCGGTGCTCGGCTCCGGCCTTCATACGCTCGGCCGGTATCGTCCAGACCTTCGCGGACAGATCGATCCCGGCCCAGGTCGCGCCGATGGTCTCGCCCGTCCGCGCTGCCGTCAGGATCGTGAAGGCCAGCGCCTTCGCAACGACGCCGGGCTGTTCGGCGAGGGCTTTGGCGAACGCCGGCACCTCAGCGAACGGAAGGGCCGCATGGTGCTGCACCTTCGCGACCTTGGATCGCTTGGCGAGCAGGTTGGACAGATGGCCCTTCCACCGGGCGGGGTTCTCGCCCTCGCGGTAACCGCGGGTGCGCGCCCAATCCAGCACACTCTCGATCCGACCACGCACGCGCGTCGCAGTTTCAGTCTCGCTCGCCCAAATCGGCTCCAGCACCTTCAGGACGAGGGTCGTATCGACATCCGCGACCGGCAGCTTGCCGAAGACGGTTGAGGCGTAGGTATCCAGGGTCGCAGTCCACTGCGCCGCGTGCTTGGCGTTGCGCCAGCCGGCCTTGTGCGCCTCGATGTAGGCGGCAGCACACTGGTCGAAGGTCATGGCGCCGGCGGTGTCGAGGTCCTTGCGCGCCTTCTCGGTCTTGCGTGCTTCGATTGGGTCGATGCCGTCCGCGAGCATCCTACGGAAGCCTGCCGCCCGCTCGCGCGCTTCGGCCAGGGTGAACAGCGAGGCCGACCCCAAGCCCATCTCGCGGGCACGGCCCTGGAGCATGAACCGGAGTATCCACGACTTCGCGCCGCGGGCGGTCACCTCAAGCCACAGGCCTTCACCGTCGCCTTACATGCCGGCGGCCTTCGTGCGGGTGACCGACAGCGCGGTCAGCTTGCCCATGGGGAAGGTGCCGTCCCCCAACCTTACCCACAATGTAGGGCTCGGTCATGGGCGAAAGCCAGCGGTCGCCTACGGGATAGCGGGGATTGCTTTCTGCTTTGCCGTCAGCGGCTTATCGATGGTTGGCGGCGAGCGGCGGCTGTGGAACTGGCGGAAGGGGTGTCCGTCGCCTGCCCGGTAGGGGCAGGGCTAGCGGATTGAGATTACAGGGATATACGGGGGCGCCCTCCCCTCTGATGTATCCCATTTTGTATCCCGCCCTCCCCTTCCAGGAAGGCGTCCGATGAGCGGGGACCTTGGCCCCATAGGCTTCGAGGCCGTGGTGCACGCGTGGAAGCCCACCGGCCGACTGCGCTATGCCGCTAAAGCGAACACGCCCTGCATACCCCCGGCTCTTCAGCAAGAGTGGGCGTGCGAAAACCACGGCGAGCGCGAGTGGCGCAACGTACCCTTCGTCGTACTCGCAGAGCCAACGGCCCCGCTCGTCCCCTCCCCCGCCTCCAGCGTTCAGGGAGGTGGGTGATGGGCTGGGCTGTCGGATACGACGACCGCCTGAGCCGCGATGTCGGCTACGGCGTTCCCGCGAAGTGTGATCATCCCGGATGCGACGCGGAGATCGACCGCGGGCTAGCGCACATCTGCGGCGGTGATCCCTATGGCGGTGAGCACGGCTGCGGCCTGCATTTCTGCGGCTCGCACCTGTTCATGAGTGGCCGACGGTCAGAGCACCCCGGAAGGCCACAGCTCTGTGAGGCTTGCTACCACGAGCGCGAGCCCTTTCCGCAAAAGCCCGACGTGCCGGAGTGGCTTGAGCATAAGCTCAGCGCGCCGAGCTGGGAGGAGTGGCGCACTGAGCATCCTGCCGAGGTCGCCGCAGCGCGCTTGGCCGTGTCTGGCCCCGTACGCTTCACTGTCTTCAGCGTTCAAGGACATGAGTGATGCCCGCCTTAGTTTGCCTATCGCAGGATCGCGTGGAGCGCGGTCGAACGGTTCCGGGCGATAAAGAATGCGACGACCTTCTCCAAGAGCTTCGCCAAGTGACTGGGGAGGACTGGATTGTCCTCACCTATACGCAGAGACATCCACGTGGCTTCTTCGATGCCGTTCGTGGGCGGCCACCAATTTCGTTCCTGATCTACTCGCTCTACGCCGACTGCCATGGCGAGTGGCAGGTCATCAACTGCTTCACGCGGGAAGGCGTGTCGATCTTCAACCTCGGCGCGGAAAGCCGGGAAACGGTCATGAACTACATGCTCGGCTATGTCGCCGGCATCTACGCGGCGCAGCGGCGGCCTCCGCTCTTGGCGACTGAGGGAGACCTTCAGTGAGCACCACTTCCGGACCATGGACCGTTCTGTTCGAGAATTGTGGCAATGGCGCAAACATCGGCGTGATCCACGATGGTCTCCCGATCACTCTAGCCTGGACGGGGGCCGTACGTAGTCCCGCCGTCCTTCGGAGCCACAAAGCAATTGAAAACGCAGAGGCAGTTGCCAATGCTCACTTGATGGCAGCAGCATTCGAGATGCTTCCAGCGGGAAAGCATCTCGCAATCAAACTCGCTGAAGCCTACCGCGCCGCCGGTGTCGATCCCGCCAAATGTCAGGCCATACACGAATGGATGGCGGTCGCCGCAAAGGCCGACCCCACCCCCTCCACACCGGATACGGGAGGCAAGAAATGACGGCGATCATGCAATGGGAGATCGACCGCAAGCGGTTCAGCGCGCTCAAGGACTCCGGCATCTTTCCCCTGCCCAAGGCCCGCGACCTGATCCTTCATGCGGCCTTAGATGACGTGATCGCCAACGGCGGTACGCTCGTCGTGGTGGCGACTGAGGACAAACTGACGGTCGTTCAGCGAGCCGACACGGAAGACCTCACCCCCTCGGAGCCGGAGGACGGACGATGAGGGAGCATTCGGTTCCGAAGAACCCTGACCCCTGGCCGCGCCTCTACTGGTTCCGGTTCGGCGGTGAAGGGCTACCGGTTTCTCTGCCTTCCCTGAAGACGCCGACGCACCTTCGCTGGCGTCGCATCCATGGCGTCCAGTTCGGGCGGTGGTTCTTCGGCGTCATTGAGGGGGGTCCTGGCACTCAGTGGACGCCAGACCCCGCCTCCCCTTCATCCCCCATCCCGGTCGAGCGCGGGGGAGGCAAGCCGTGAGGGTCCTCGTCTGCGGAGGGCGTGACTACGGTGTCGTCCCTCGTGACCTCATCCGGGCACCCTGGGGCCATTATGCTCGCCAGCGTGCCGAGGATCAGATCGCGCGCCTCAACCGGACGCTATCCGAACGCGAACGGCCAAGCGTCGTCATCCATGGGGCCGCCGCCGGGGCAGACGAGTTCGCGCGCCGCTGGGCCAAGCACAACGGCGTGTCCGACGAGCCCTATCCTGCCAATTGGTATCCGAACGGCCGAGCCGGCGGCCTCGACAAGGCGGCGGGACCGAACCGCAACGCCCGCATGATCGCCGAGGGCAAGCCCGACCTCGTGATCGCCTTCCCTGGCGGCAAGGGCACCGCTGACATGATCCGCAAGGCTCGGGCTGCCGGCATCCCGGTCGAGATCGTGGAGGAGAAGACGCCATGAGCGATCTCCCCGACGACTTCTCCTTCCCGCCGCTGCCGGCGACCGTCATCGGTCACGTCCAGCGATGGCACCCTATCGAGACAGCGCCGACGGATGGCGTGGCGATCCTTCTTGCCGTGGCCGATGAATGGGTGACGTGCGGTCGGCATTGCCCCGACGAGGGCTGGTACGAGCTGGGGAACGACCCGAGCGACGTGTGGGGAGGCCCGTTCTACCCCACTCACTGGATGCCCCTCCCGCCCCCTCCTGCGGGGACGTGACGAAGCGGGACCTGATCTAAGGAGGAGAGGATGGACGAGGACGAATTCGCGATCTGCATCGCCTGCCAATGCCCGGTGAAGGACGGCGACCTCTACTACGAGGACGTGACCGAGGGGCCGCTGCACGCAGCCTGCTGTGGACCTGAGCCGGAGAGCTACCACCGCAATGGCGAGCCTCTGAAGCCCGGCGATCCGATCCCGGAGCCCGAGATCTATCGCTCGCTTCGACGGCTGCACAGCTAGGCTAGGGTGGCCCCGATCTAACACCGCCATGGCGGCGTGGGAGGAGAGAAGACCGATGAGCTACGACGACATCGACTTTCCGATGCCTGCTCCCGGATGGATGCCAGTTGAAACCGCGCCGCGAGACGGCACCGAGATCATCTTGACGGATGGCGCAGACGTGGCCGCGGGGTTTTGGGACAACGGCGATCATCGCCCTCGCGGAGAAGGGCGTTGGCTTTTTGAATGCGATCGCGGCAACGAGCAGACTGCAAGACGCTGGCACCCTACCCATTGGCAGTGGCTTCCAGACCCGCCCGCCCCCTAGCTCAGGGCAGGAGCGACGGGAGGGGTCAGGGCGGGTGATGTCGCCGTTGCCGGCACGGGCCATGGTCGTTACAGCCCCGCAATGCCTAACAAGCTCATCGCGCTCCTTGAGCGTCTCAAGGCGCACCAGCGCACACTGATCCTTGCTGCCGCCGAAGTCGACGCGCTGCCGGCGGCGAGCGTCATCCGCCAGATCGCGGAACTGGAGAACGTGATCGCGGCCGTCGAGGCGGTCGCCGAGGAAGAGCGGCGGAGGCCGCGGTAGGCCCCCTACGCCACCGCCACCGGCAACTCGCCGACCTGCGTGGTGTAGCGCGGGCTCCTCATCTCGAATTTTGTCGACCAGTCGCGCTTGGCGACGAGCCCGGCGCGCGCCGGCACCACGGCGCCGCGGCCGAAGCGCGCGTTGCAGGCGTCCATCGCCGCCATCAGCGGCCCTGAGCGCTCGCGATCGAGCTGCCCGATCAGTGCCCGCTGGCTCATCGCGAGCGGCACGAGGTCGACGGTGATGACGCCCGCTTTCGAGTAGCGCCAGGGCGGATCGCGCTGGTCGAGCCAGGTCCTGGCGACGCCGTGGCGCGCCGCCTTGATCAGGGTCAGGGTATCGTTCGAGGCCTCCGGCAGCCGCACCGTGGTCGAGATCGAGCGCATCGGCTCGCCGCGGTCATGCTCGCTGGTGTGGTAGAAGACGGTGACGTGGTCGGTGCCGAGGCCCTCCCGCCGCAGCTTCTCGCCGAGCCGGGTGCAGTGGGCCGAGACCGCCTCCTCGAGGCGCGCTCGGTCGGTGATGCGTGAGGAGAACGAGCGCGTCACGGCGCAGCCCTTCCGGGTCGCCGGCAGCGCTTCGAAGGGCAGGCACGGCAACCCGCGCAACTCGTAGATCAGGCGCTCGCCGACCACCGTCATGGCCTTGCGCACCGGCCGCGGGTCGAGGTCGCGGAGATCCGCCACCGAGTCGACGCCCATGGCCTCGAGCTTGGCGAGCGAGGCGCGGCCGATCCCCCAGACCTCGCCGACATGCACCCGGCAGAGCCAGTAGGCTGAGGCGGCATCGTCCGTGAGATCGCAGACCCCGCCGAGCTCTGGCACGCTCTTGGCAATGTGGTTGGCCAGTTTCGCCAGCGTCTTTGTCGGGCCGATCCCGACGCAGGTCGGGATGCCGGTCCAGGCCCGCACCGTGGCGCGCAGGTCCCGCGCTAGCTCGACGCGCTCGCCCTCCCGCACGTCGGAGAGGTCGAGGAACGATTCGTCGATGGAGTAGATCTCCACACGCGGCGCGAACCCCCGATAGACCTCGTTCGTCCGCCGGCTCATGTCGCCGTAGAGGGTGTAGTTCGACGAGAACACCCGCACGCCCTGGCTGCGGCACATCTCTCGGATCTGGAAGTAGGGCGTGCCCATCTTGATCCCGAGCGCCTTGGCCTCGCTCGTCCGGGCGATCGCGCAGCCGTCGTTGTTCGAGAGCACCACCACGGGCACGCGGTCGAGCTTCGGATCGAACACCCGCTCGCAGGAGCAGTAGAAGCTGTTGCCGTCGATCAGCGCGACGGCGCGGGTCATCGCACGGCCGCCGCCCGCGGGAGATGCCAGCGGAACGAGAAGCGGCTCACACCCCAGATCTCGACCTCCGTCACATCGTCGACGGCGAAGGCCGGCATCTCCTCGTTGTCGAAGGCGAGCCGGGCCCGGTTGCCGTCGAGGCGGAAGCGCTTGATCGACATCTGCCCGTCGACGTTGGCGACGACGATGCTGCCGTGCACGGGCGAGAGGCTACGGTCGACGCAGGCGAGGTCGCGGTCGAAGATGCCGGCGCCGCGCATCGAGTCGCCCCGGACCTGCCAGAGGAAGGTGGCCGGCGGGTTCGGGACGAGCCAGCGCGGCAACTCCAGCGCGCCTTCGAGGAAGTCGTCGGCCGGGCTCGGGAAGCCCGCGCAAAGCGCCTGACCCATGAGCGGCACCCGCACGAGGCCGGAAGGCAAATCGGCCGGGTCGATGATGCGATAGGCGGACGCGACCCTGCCCATCTGGGCTAGGCCCTGGTGCGTGAGCGTGCCGGACGGACACGGCCCTTGGGGGCTCGCCACTCGGGATTGCCAAGCCGACGGCTTCTGGTCGACGCGTCCGCCAAGGCATCCCTGATGGCGAGGCGAAGCGCTGCCGACGGATTGCCGGCGGCGCGCGCGAGGTAGACCTCGGCGGTGCGCTCGATCTCCGAGGCCCTCCCGGCCGTATGCACCATATCCATCGACTCGCTCCCGGATGAGAACGAATGTAGAACAGATCGGTTGCGCAAGGGTCAACGGCCGAGGTCGCAGAGCCCCCTGTGGATGGATGTGGACGGCGCAACAGCTGCGATTTTATCGCGTCTGCATCGCATTTGCGCTTGCGAATATCGCAGGCGTGTGCGATATTATCGCCATGAAGCAGATCGCCTTCACCGCCGCCGCCCTGAAGAGCCTCCGCAAGCTCCCGAAGGCCGCCCGCCTCGCCATTCTGGCGAAGGTCGAGGCCTACGCTGAGACGGGCGCCGGCAACACGAAGGCGCTGGTCGGCCGCCCCGGCGTCCGCCTGCGGAGCGGCGACTACCGCGCCCTGTTCATTGAGACGGCCGACGCGATCGAGGTCTTTGCGGTGGGCAATCGCCGTGACATCTACGACTGAGGAGAGGCGACCATGAAGCCCCAGATCATCAAGACCGACGGCGGCGAAGAACTCGTCGTCCTCACCCGCCGGGCGTACGACGCTCTTCTGGCTCGCGCCGGTGACGAGGATGCCGAGGATCGTGCAACCGCGCGCCTCGCCGAGGATCATCTCGCCGACGAGGCCGAGGGCCGGACCGCCACCGTTCCGCACTGGTTCGTGAAGCTCGTCGCCGAGCACGACTCGCCGGTGACCGCGGCCCGCAAGCACAAGGGCCTGACGCAGGCCGGGCTCTGCGCCGTCCTCGGCATCTCGCAGGGGCATCTGAGCGACATCGAGCGCGGGCGCCGCAGCCTGACCGACGAGCAGCGCCGTCAGATCGCCAGCGCGACCGGCGTGGAGGCCGCTTGGCTCGTCGACTGAGGGGCGGCCGCCACTTGCCCGGCCGGGCAACCCGCGTACCCTGCGACCATGCCCGACGCACCCCAGACCCTCGGCGATCTCATCAAGGCGAAGGTGCTGAGCATTGAGCAGCTTCACGCCGCGGCCGACGCCTACATGGTCGATCCGACGACGACGCTGTTCGTGTTCGAGGGCGCGGGCTACGCCGTGAACCCGGCGGAATCAGTGCGGGCGCACCGGCAGGCGTCGGACGTGCTCAGGGACCCTAACGCCTCGCGCGGCTTCAAGCGGACCATGGTGCTGACGGCGTTGGTTTTGGGGCCGGTAGAGAAGCGCTGAGCGTTGCCAAATGAAGATTACGAACTTAATCGACTTGGCCATTTCCAAATCCATGGCAGAGTTTTCCAACAGAGGGAAGGAATGGCTTATTTTATCGTTCCGATTGGGCGGCCTACTTCCAAAGTCCTTGCTGGTAGCTAATCTTCAGCGTGTATCGCAATTCGACATGCTTATTTGCGCCATGGAAAGGGAGCTTATAGAAGATATCAATTCTGGTAATTCAGGTTCAGTATCATCATTGTCTATGCTTTCGGCTTTATGGATTGCTGACTTATATGAAGTTATGCGTGTTATGCATACTAACGAAAGAAATCATATATTGGAACATACCGTCCGCACTGATAGACTTTATCGAAAGATAGAGAATTTGAGAATTGCATTGTGCAAGCACGAAATAGCAAAAGATGCTAAAATTAAGGGTTCTATTGCATTCAAAGCTTTCGGCGATAGGGATGCAGACCAAACATACATATATGACAAGTCTGATGGTCTTCGTTCACACATTATGCCATGCGGTATTTCGCTTAGAGGCTCGCTCTGCTGGCAAGCTGTTGATGGCAGAACATCGGAAAGCGAATGGTTGGAGCGTCGCTATCTGGCTGATGAATTCCTTTTAGCATATCAAGCTTCTCAGATGCCCGCTTCCGCAGAGCCGTAGCTTCGAGCCTCGGTCTGCATCAAAGCAAAAAGCCCGCCGCGGCGAACCGGGCGGGCTGAGTCACTCAGGAAGAACCCTTGGGAAGGTTCGGCGCGGAACTTAGACTAAAGTAGGAGATCGCCAAGGCCTGGCATACCAGATGGTGAAGACGGCTAAGGCGGCCCCCGATCCAGCCATCCCTGCCAGCGGGCGCCGAAGTAGCCGATGAGGATGCCGATCCCGACCCCGGCGCAGAGGGCAACGTCCCAGCTCACGGCGCCCTCGCCACGATCTCGAAGTTCAGCGGGGGCAGCATCACGACGATGGACCAGCCGAGCGCCCGCTGGAGCGGGTTGCAGTCGTAGGCCAGCACGCCATTGAGGCGGCCGCGGCCCGGCATGGCGTCGAGCGGGATGAACGGCCCCGTGATTTCGGTTTCATTGCCGACCTCGCCGTAGGCGTCGAAGCGCTCGGGCTCGAAGTCGAGGCGGCGGCCGGCTCCGTCGATGATCCACCAGCGCCGGGTCAGCTCGCACTGGCGCGTGCGGACGCGGTTGCCCTTCACGAGCAGGCGCTCGCCGACGCGGACCTGTCCGTTCGGGTTCACGACCTCCCGGCTGATCTGCCGGACGGGTGGCTCACGGTCGACGGCCATGGAGAAGATCCACGCGAAGCCGAGCAGCATCAGGCTCCAGTAGAGGACGCTGGCGACGCGCTCGCTCATCGGCTTGCGGCGGGACGGCCCATGCGCGAGTTCGATGGCGCGGGCGAACATCAGGCTGCTGGCTTCGATCTCGGGATCGGGCACCTCGGGACGATGCAGGATGCTCATGGATGCGGAATGCCGCCCTTGATGATGATCGTGCCGAGGATCGCGGTCAGGATGACCCCGCCGATGATCTGCACGACCCACTTGTTCCAGTTGCGGAGGCCCTGGACCTCTTCCTCAAGAGCCTTCAGCTCCGCCTTGGTGGCGAAGCTGCTCTTCAGCTCCCGCAGCTCGCCTCGAAGCTCCGTCACCATGCGGCCGACCTCTTCGACCTTTTGGTTCGTGACCGCCTGCGCGATCTGAAGGGCGACCAGGGACGTCGGATCGCCGGCACTATCGGGCATGGTCACCTCGGGTCCGTCGTCCGGCCCGCCTCTCTGATGGGTGTCGAGCATGGTCGGGCCCTCGCGCGGCTGGCCTCACGAGAGGGGAGTCAGCGCTGCGGCGCCCCGGGGATCGCGCCCGGTACACCCGTGGTCCGCTCGTAGGTGCGCTGGAAGCCAAGGCCGAGGAGACCGGCCAGGATCGGCCAGAGGTCGTTCATGGCGAGCGTCGGCGGCGCCGGAAACGCCACGTCGAGCGCGACGCCCACGATGGCGCCGGCCCAGGTGACGACGGGGGCGACCACGTACTGGTAGGCGAGCCCGGCCACGCAGACCCACGCCGCGGCTGGCCGCCAGCGCGACGAGAAGCGGTCGTTGCCCTGGGCCTCGGCGAGGTTGATGGCGGCCTGCTGCTCGTTCTGGGCCTGCACGGCGGCGGTGAGCGCCGTCTCCCGCGCCGTCAGCGCCTGCTCGATCTCGCGCTGTGCCTCGGCCTTCTGCGTCGGGTCCGGGATGGTGCGGTCGACGATGACCTTGGCGATCTCCGCCACGCTCGGGATCGCCGCGCCGATGCCGGCACCGATCGCGGGGCCCGCGCCACCGGTCACGATGCCGCCGATGATGGAGCCGATCGCTCCGCCGATGCCACCGGCCATGGTCAGTTCTCCTTCTTCGGGGGATAGGCGCCGCGAAGCCGCGCCAGCATCGAGGCCCAGAAACCGGGCTTGCTCGGCTCGGCGGCCGGTGGCGAGACGGGCTTTGGCGACGCCGGAGCCGCCACGGCGCCGGGGTTCCGGTATGGGGGCGGCGCGAGCGGCTTCGCCTCGACCGGCGGCGTCGGCACGCTGGCGGCGACCCCGCCCGGCCGATGCCCCGCCGCCTTCAGCGCACCTTGGAAGTCGCGAAAGTAGCTCGCGATGGCCGCGGCCTTGTCCTGGCGGTTGATGATCCACCGCGCGCCGGTCGGGTCGCTGAGGCCGGCCCGGAAGTAGTCTCCGAGCTTCTTGCCGGTGAACCAGCCCTCTTGCATCCCGAGGTACATCACGGCCGCCGCCACGTCGGGCGCCATCGCCATGTCGGGATTGATCTCGAGATCCTGGCCCCGGACGAGGTAGCCCCGGTTCAGAAGCTCCCCCGTGGCTCGGCGGTAGTTCGATCGGCCCGTGAGCTGGACGTAGCCTCGGCCGCAGAACAGCACGCCGTCGCCCGGCGTCAGGTTGCCGAGCTCGCGCGCCTTGGCCGGCCGTTCGCCGGTGATGTCGTACATGCGCTGGTAGTAGGCCGCGCCGCCGTACTCCTTGACCGGCAGCATCGTACGGGCGGTTTCGTGGAAGGCCGTCGCAAGGCAGTAGGCGAAGGCATCCGTGCCGAGATCGACCGGACAGGTGTCGAGCAGCGCCACCATCCCATTGACCTGGGACTGCGTGAGGCTTCCAGCGAAGGGCTTCGCGCGCACGGCAGCGAAGAACGCCTGCCTGTCGAGGGCAGCGGCCATGGGATCACCTTGGGTCTGAGGAACTGAGGTCGGCGCTACCGATGCGCCACGACGGTGAAGGCGACGGCCTGTGCGAGGCTCAGCGCGAGGATGGCGTAGAGGGTCAGCTTCACCGAGTTGGCGGCCACGACGCGGGCTTGGCCGATGACGAGGCCGGCCGGGAGATCGGCGCCCGTCGCGTAGACGTCGATCGGCTCACCGACCGCGAGCGCGTCGCCCGTGATGGCCGGGACGACGGTGAAGGTGATGCTCGTCGTTCCGAGCAGCGCGATCGCCGGGACGGTGGCGGTCGCCGTAAACCGCGCGCTGATGTTGAGGGTGTCGGCGGCCTGGAGTTGCTGCGGCAGGCCGTCGGAGCCGACGACGAGCGGCTTGCGGATGGCCACGGCCCGTCACCGTCAGAGCAGGATCGGAAGCTCGATGTCGACCTCGAGTTCGGTCGACGAGAGCGCCGAGCCGACGCAGACGTTGACCTGCCCGGCCGTGGTCGGTGCGGTCGCCGTGAGCTTGCCGGGGTTGGCCGCGTCGAGGAAGTAGTAGGTCCCGAACGCAAGGCCGCCGGTCGTACCGGCCACCGTATCCCACTGCGCCGTCGTCCCGGTCAGGATGCCACCCTGCGCGACGCTGCCCGTGGCGCCCGCCGCGACGTTGGCGTCGTAGACGAGCCCGATGATCTTCGCGGTCGCCTTGGCGTTCGCCTGCCCGCGCTTCACGCCGGTGCCGGTCGAGGCGTAAACGGGCGTGCCGAACGGGATCGCGACGCTCTCGCCGTTGATGGCCGGCCGCAGCGAGGGTGCGTTCGTCGGCACCGAGATCGCGTCGCCGGATTGAAGCTGCTGGGGCAGGCCATCGTCGCCGAGCACCAGGGGTTTGCGCTGGACCATCGTCGTCTCCTTCAGAGCAGGACAGGATCGGTGGGATCGACCACGAGTGTGGTCGGCGAAGCGGCGAGCCCGATGCACGTCAGGGCGGCGGCGGTGCGGTCGGGATCGGCCGTAAGGCCGCCGGCAGGGCCGAGGAAGTACGGCAGGCCGGGCGCGAGCGTCGGCGCGCCGAGGACCACGGACCAATCGTCCAGCGTGACGGCGCCACGGGCCGGACGCAGCGTGAAGCCCTCTGCGGTGTCGGCTTCGGCAAGACCCACGACGAGAGCGAGCGGGTAGATGTCGGCGCGGGCCGGGAGTAGCCGGCCGGTCGCGCGGGACACCACCACCGGCTGTCCCCGCAGGATGTCGGCCTCGCACACCGTCGCGATTCCGAAGATCTCGCCGATGGCCGGCTTTCGTGCGAACACGCCGTTCAGGTAGGCGAGCGCCGCGTCCGTACTGGTGAACCGGTCGCCCGCCGCGTCTGTCAGGTCGTCGAAGGCGAAGGGCCCGAACTCGTTGGTCGTGCGCACCTTCAGCCGGACCGAGATGCCGGCGTCCGTCACCACCGCCATGAGGGTGCGCGGCGCGTAGGTCTGGAGCGCGCCCTCGATCACGATGCGGTCGTCGGCGTCGCTGTACCAGATCGCTGTCACGGCCCCGGCCCCATGCTGAGCGGCAGGTAGACCACCGCCTCGGACTGGATCACGAAAGGCACCGTCCCGGTCAGGTAGATCGCGCAGCCGTTCGCGAGGAACCCGTTGAGGGTCTGGATGCCCATGCGGAAGCTTACCCGCTCGGCCACGCCCGAGCCTCGCAGCGTGTAGTCGGCGGTCTGCACCGGGGTGCCGGTTCCGACGTCGAGGTCGGCGACGATGCTCCCACCCCCGTAGGCCGGGATCACGAGCAGGTTGACGATGATGTCCTGCCAGTCGCCGTAGCCGCCGGGGCGGGCGACGAGGCGGTTTCCGATCCACGCGACCGCCGTGAAGGGTGGCCGCAGGAAGTTCTGCGTCTGCGCCGGGTCGGGGACGAAGCGGAGTTGCTGCCGCACGCCGGCGGCGAAGGCATCCTCCGGGTCGACGCGCATGTCGGCGATCCGCAACTGGCCGAACCCCCTGGCCGTCGCGTCCTTGCCGGGCGCGCCGGGAGGGCCCTGCGGCGGCAGTGTGAGCGGAGTCAGGACGGTGCGCATGGAGCGAGCCGGTCAGGCGAACGGGCCTAAACGCCCTGGACGGCGCCGAGATGGGAAAGCTCGTCCTGGAGGGCCGAGACCAGCGCGAGGGCGGCGAGGCGGCCCGTCTCGGCAGCTTCGGCCGCCTTCAGGGCCTCACCGATCTGCCCTTCCAGTGCGGCTTTCTCGGCGGTCAGGCGGTCGATCTCGGCGACGAGCCGCGCGTTCTCCTCGCCGATGGCGGCGGCTACCGCCGGCAGGTCGGACGGTTCGGCCGGGAGCACGCGGGCGAACTCCTCAACGCCGTCCTCGCCGATCTGCCGCTTGATCCGGCGGATGTGGGCAGCGGCGTTCCCGTCCTCGTCGAAGCGGACGAGGGCTTCGTAGAGGTGGATCTTCACGGTCTCGGCCATGGCGGTCCCTAGATTGCCGCGTCGGTGGCGGAGAGCCGCCAGACATTCGAGTTGTCGACGTAGGCGGCCTTATTGTTCGCGGGCGCCGCGTCGGAGCACCACCCTCGGCCGCCGGGGCCGATGAGCGACCCGGCCGGCTTCGTGGCGATGGTGAAATTGAAGTCCTTGAACGGGGTCAGCCCCGAGACGGGGCCGCCCTGATAGCCGCCGAGGCGCAGGCCGGCGTTGGCGAGTGAACCGCTCTGCGCCTGGATCGAGGGGCCGGAAGTCCCCGTCGCACCGGTGATCGCGACGAAGGCGACGGCCCCGGTCGTGTTGTTGACGATGGCTTGCCGCGTCCCGCCGGTCCGAAGGTCGATCGCGCCGCCAGCCGTGTCGATCTGGAGGCCCGTGTTCGTCTCACCGACCTGCTTGATGAGCGCCCGCACGCCTGTGAGGCCCGCCGTCATCTCAATCGCGTTCACGGCGGCGCCGAGCGCCTTCAGCGTAACGCCGCCGAACTTGGAACCCGTGCCGTTGATCGTGTTGACCTCGAGGCCCGTCGCGGTCGGGATGCGGAACTCGATCCGGTCCTCGTAGATGCGCTGCTCGATGAGCTGCGCGACCCAGCCGATCATCGGCAGCGACTTCGCCGGCGAGGCGACCGAGGTGTAGCCAGTGCCCGGCCGGGTCGTGTTGCCGTCGACGTTGCCGGAGCGGTCGGTCCACCCGGTCGGCGAGCCGCAGATCGGCACGTCGTCGTAGGTGTCCGAGGTGCGGCCGCGGGCGCTGCCTCGGTCGAAGTTCACCTGGGCACTGCGGAGATCCGGGTTTGCCCGGTGCAGGATCCAGATCTGGTTCTTGAGGCGGGTCTTGTTGAAGCTGATGTTGAAGCCGCTCTTGATGAGCAGGCCGTTGATGTTGCCGGCGTGCCAGAAGTGGTCGTTCACGCGCGCGGAGGTGGTCTCCATCGCCTCGATGATCACGTCCCAGCCGGCGATCGTGACGGAGGCACCGGCCGGCAGCGTCGGGAAGCCGGCGAAGGGCGTGGTGAGGGTGATCGTGGTGTCGTCGGCCGACGAGATCGTGACACCCTTGTCGAAGGCGCCGGCGGTGTTCGCGATCTGCGCGCCGGGCGCCCCAGCGTTAAGGAGCGGCAGCACCCACGCCTGACCGGATGCCGCGCCGCTGTAGGGCATTTCGACCAAGACCACCGTCGGGCTCTCGACGTAGCGGACCGGGTACGAGCCCCAATAGGTCCCGTACATGACGCCGGTGTCGAGCCAGACGTCGTCGTTCCAGACGAGGCCGTGCGGCGAGGCGTGGACGAGAGCGATGTAGTTCGTCGCCGGGCAGGACAGACCGCCGCTCGTCGTGGTGGTGATCGACCGGCCATTGGCGGCGGCGCCATCCGCGAGGGGCGCGTCGATCGAGACGGACGATCCGACCGCCTTGGCGGTGTAGCCGTGCGTTCCGGTGCCCGCGTTGATGTTCGCCGCGATCAGGACGGCGGTCGCGCCGCGATCGGTCGTGAAGGGGATCGAGGCCGTGAGAAGCTGCACGCTGCCGGCGACGGTGACGGCGTCGACTTGGCCGACGATCTCGGGACCGACGCTGATCCGTGCGCGGGCGCGCGAGCCGATATAGGTGCCCGCGCCGAGGAAGATGGAGCCGCGGTTCTCGACCGTGCAGGCGATCTTGGTGGCGAGCGCCAGCTTCACGAAGCCGTTGCCGTCGTCCGAAACGCCGAGGATCGGCAGGCTGCGCTTGGCGGCGTTGGTGAGCGTGCCCTGAAGGAAGTAGCTCTCGACGCAGGGGCCGCGCGTGTCTCCGCGCAGGCGCAGGTTGCACTTGGCGCCGATGCTGCGGAAGTTGGCGAACTTGGCCTCGCCGAGGGCGTAGAAATCGTAGGCGACCTCGTAGCAGCTCAAGGCCTCGATATTGGTCGCCTGGATGCCTAGCGTCGCGTTGATCCGGATCGCGTAGTTGCACTTCTCGAAGATGATGTTGACGAGGTTGTCGGCCGCGCCTGTGCCATCGAACTGCATGGCGACGTCGAGGTCGCGGAAATGCAGGCTATCGGCGAGGGAAAAGCGCCGGCCGTCTCCCTGGTAGACGAGACCCATCCTGCCGATAACGACGGCGCCGGTGCTGGAGAACAGCGAGAAGCCGGACCAGCGGGTGCGGAAGTCCTTCGCGATGAAGGTGACGCCGTCGAGCCGACTCGTGAAGGTGCCATCGCCGAGCGCGCCCATGCCGGTGCCGGTCGTCGGGACCGTGGTCGGCGTCGTGAGACGGTAGCTGCCTGCGGGGAGGCGCAGCGGCTTGCCCGTGATGGTCGGGAACTGGTTGCCGAGGACAGTCGCGCCCGCCGTCTGCCACGCGAGCAGGTCGGCGCCGAGGGGTGTGTCCTGCGCGGTGCCGTCGCCGGGCGCGGTACCAATGCCGAGACGCGCCTTTGGCGTCGCACCGACGATCCGGCTATCATCGCCCGCCGCAAGCGTGCCGGCGGCCATGCCAGTGTTCTTCGTGGCCGCGTCGCCGAGAGAGGAGGTATCGGGCTTCTTCGCATCCAGCTTCGCGAGGGTATTCGCGCTGGTGCCGGCGCCTCCCACTACGTCGCTGACCGCACCCGAGCGGGCCGCAGCGGCCTTGTTCGCAGCATCTGTCGCAGCCGCCGATATCGCATCCGACTTGGCCGCGTTCGCCTTCGACGTGGCATCGGTCGCCGCTGCGGCGGCCACGGCCTGATCCGCCTGCGCCGCCGCCTGTGCCACAGCCGCATCGCCGCCGGTGAGCGCGTCGGACAGTCCCTTGAGCGTCTGCCGGCCTGTGGGGGCCCCGCCAATGAGGTCCGCCACCTGCTCGTCCGTGTAGGAGCGGTCGACCGGACCCTGAGGCCCGACCACCATCGGCTCGGTCGCGATCCGGCCTTCGTAGGGCTGAGCAGGAATGAGCACTGGCGCCTGGGCCGGCAGGGCGATGCCCGCGGAGCCGGAACCGGGGTGCACACGGAACTGGACGCGACCGAGCCAGTCCGCCGGCGCCGGGTCGTTCGGATCGGGGTGCCAGAGGATGTCGGCGGCCACCGCCGTGACCGCCTTCACGCGAAAGGTCCGCGCGGCAACCGGCAGGTCGAGCGTGAAGTAGGCCGGCGCCGACCCGCTCGCCGGCACGAACACCAGCGAGCCGTCGTTCGAGTCCGCCGTCGCTACCGGCGCCCCGCCCTGCACGGCCGTGACCGCCGCCACGAGCCGCCCTCCGGAATAGTCGGCCGGGGTCGCGCTCGGGGCCAGCGGGACCGCGAGGCGCCAGTCGGCCGTGTCGAGCACGGCGGTCAGGGTCGCCATGTCAGGCGGTCCGGCCACGGTTGGAGGGCCCGTTCGGGCGGGTGTGGGGCATGGGGTCCTCGGATGGGCTCAGGCGGCGGCTTCGAGGGCTGCGACGCGCCGCTCGAGCCGCAACGCTCGACGGCGCGCGCAGGCGAGCATCAGCATGGCGAGATCGCCGTAGCGGACGCCAAGGCGGATGACGGGCTCGCCATCCGTGTCGAGCACGGGCCGCGCGACTTGCCGGGGGCGGTTCACGCGAACCATCACCGGCACCTCGACCATGACCGGTTCGCCGCTGCCGGCGGACAATCCGAGCGCGCCGCCATCGCGGACAGGCGCGCCGGCCTCGTCGAGGAGCGGCACCTTGCGACGCTTCAGCCGCCTCTCGGTGCGCGATACCTCCCGCAGCACCGCATGGTCGCCCACGAGAACGTGCGTCTGGTCGGCGACCTCGACCTCCTCGTAATCCTGCTCCTCGATCCAGTGGTCTTCCTCCACCGTCTCGACCTCGGGATCGGCGCACCAGAACGAGTACGCGGCGGGGTCGAGGCCACGCGCCCGCATCGCCGACCCAAGTTGTTGCGCGACGACGCCGGCGTGGATGCGAGCACCGTCCTCGCCCTTCGCAGCGATCGAGTCGAGGTAGCGGTAGAGGACGATTTCGACGTCCTCGATGGCGTCGAGAAGCGCATCGTCCGGCGGGCCGGAGATGTCTTTCAGCCGAGCGTCGGAGGTGCTGATCGTCTGGGTGCCGGCGTACACGACCGACCACTTCTGGCTCGGGGCGCCGAGCGCGTAGGTGTTGTCGGCCAGTGGCGCGATTTGCTGCGTCTGGGTAAGGCTCGCGATGAGGCTCAACGCGCCCCCGCCGACAGTCCCGTTGCCCCCGCTCGCCACGATGCGGCAGTCGTAGTCGATGACCTGACCGGAGGTGTGGAAGTCGAAGTACGGCGTTCCGCTTTGCGCCTGCGACCCGATCTCCACGCCGAAATTTGGCGCTGAGAGCGACCAGTTGACCGGCGAGAGGTCGGTGTTCGGCGCTCGGAGGATTGAGCCGCACGCGAGGTTCTGGAAGTCGAAGATCGTCGCGACCGACATCGCTGCGCCGTTGAAGGCGCGGGTCCGCATGATGGTGCCAGTCGGGTCACACGGATTGGCGCCGTTCAGGTTGGTGACGAGGAACTGATCCCGGAATGGTGTCGCGATCCCGGAAGAGTTGGTGATCGAACTGCTGATGAAGGCCGCATCGACCACATCGGCCATCTTGTCCGAGCGCTTGACGACGCTGTAGCCGTACAGGATGCGAGCCGAGGCGTTGCCCCAGATGCCGACGTTGGCCTCGCTGACCGCGACCTGCAGGACGTCGGTCGCGCTGTCCATCAGGTAGGCTTCGGGGTTCTGCGCGAAGAACGTCCCCTCGCCCCCTGTGAACGGACTGACGTTGCCTCCTGGGAAGGCGGTGCCGCCGTCAGCGGCGTGAACCGAGACGGTGTTCCTCATCCCGACGACGATACGCGCGGGGTTCCATGCCGCCGACGCCTGCGTGACGACCGTGTTCGTGCGGATCGTCTCCCGCACGCCCGTGCCGCCGCCGTAGCGATGCTGGATCAGCAGCGGCGAGACGGTGTGCCCGAAGTTTTCCGGCTGACCGTATGGATCGGCACTCGTGCCAGTCGATGAGCCGTTGTCGAGCGTGTCGTCGACCGAGATGACGTTCGGCGCGTAGATCTTGCCGTTCGGGCCGCCCCAGGCCGCATCCTCGAAGGCGCCGCAGAGCAGCTCGTTGGCATAAGCCCGCGCCCGGCCCTGTACCAGTTGGCGGCTATCGAGCCCGCTGAAAATGCCGACCGCCGGGCGTACCTTGAGCGCGGCTCGCCCACCGTCGGCGGTCGGCCGGTTCGGGATACCTGCACGCGTCGCGAACTGACCGTCCGTACCTGGGAAGAGGCTGGGGTTGAGATTGCCGGTGTCCCACGGAACGGCCCCGGCGAACGTCGGCCGCTGGCTGAAGTGGACAACGTCGTCGATGCCCCCGCGAAACGGGGCGCTGCCGCGCTCGTAGCTGTACCAGTACCAGTCCCTCGTCCCGTCGAGATTGAGATCCTGCCCGAACTGGTAGTTGCCGATGTTGATGGATGACCGCTTCGAGCCCGACGAGTGACTTGAAGTGCTTGCCGCGAACGCGACCGGCGCCAGCAGGCTCGGGTCACCAGCCGACAGGCCGCCGGTCATCACGTCGCCCGTTTTGCTGACGAGCTGCGAGACGTTGGCGGCCGGCCCCTGCGGTCCTTGGGCGCCCTGTGCACCGGCATCACCCTTGGGGCCGCGGAGCGGGCCGATGTAGAGCCAGGGCGGCGTGCCGGGGACATAGGTGTAGGCGTCATCGACGCTATAGGCCTGTCCCTGCGGATCGGTGCCCGCATTGTCCATGATGTAGGTATCGCCGGCGGACTGCCCGCTCGTCGGAAGCGCGCCGTAGTTGGCGACGCGGCCCTTGATCGTCGTGCCCGCGCCGGGGTCGCCCTTGGGGCCCTGAACGCCCTGACCGCCCTGCGGTCCCGTCTGACCGGCGGGACCAGGGCTGCCCTGGTTGCCCGGCGGTCCGACCTGCCCCGTCGCTCCGGTCGGGCCGATGCCGCCCTGATCTCCTTTGGGCCCTACCAGTCCCCTCGGTCCGGCAGGACCGGCGACGAAGACGGCTGGGGCGCCCGAGAGGCTCGCCTTGAACGCCATCTCAGGTCACCACCGTGGTGATGCCCCGGCGATGCTCGACCGTGCCGAAGTACGGCACGAAGGTCGCGCCGTCCGCGCTGGCCACGAGATCGTAGGCGTAGGAGCCGGAAGCCAAATCTTCCATCGCGTCCCTCATGACGGCCATGGCAGCGGCACCGGTCGCGCCGCCGTTGACGATGGTGTCGATGCCGGGTGCGGAGGATGCGAACAGCGAAACGGTCGCGGCGGCCGCGCTCCGGCGCAGCATCAGGTCGAAGCGGATGCCGGTGACATCGAGCGGGACGGGCATGACCGCGATGGCGAAGGTGTCGCCGACGACGAAGGCCGTCGCGCCCTGCGCGAGCGAGAGCGTCAGCCCGCCCGCCGCGATAGTCGCCCCCGTGACCCCGATGGCCGACGGAACCTCGTTCGGCGTGCGCACGACGTAGCGGGCCGGCGCGCCGGCTGGCGTCTCGACGATCTCGATCGTGTGCGTGCCGAGCGCGGCCTGAGCCGCCACCTCGCTCACGACGAGCGTCCCGTTGCCGGTGTTGCCGCTGGCCGGGTAGCCCGCCGCCTGCCCGGCGACGAGGAATACGAACGTGTCACGCCAGTCGGCGTTCGTGAACGTGACGATGTCCGCCGGTTCCGCATTGCACGGCAGCGCCAGGATGTTGGTCACGGCGCGGCCTCAGGCCTGGATCTGCGCAGCCAGCCGGAACAGGTCGTCGATCTGCGCCGCCGACAGCCCGAGTGCCGCGCCGAGCGTCTCGACGTGCGGGTTCGCGCGCTGCCACATGTTGGCCTCGGCGAACCAGATCGCGACCTCGCCGCCCTCCTCCTCCACGAGCACCTTCACCTGATCGAGGTAGCCGGCGCGGTGGAGTGCGATCTTGGCCTGAGCGCGGGTCACGTCGACGACCGGTGCGGGGCCGGCCTCGGGCTCCGGCGGCGGAATCAGCTTGCCCTTGTCATCGAGGACGTAGCCGACCTCGGCGCCGCCCTTCGGCACGAGCGTCGCCCGGAACTCGGGGGTGTAGAGGGCCTCGGGCGCGACACCGGACGGCATCTCGACGACCTCGACGGCGGTGCCGTCCTGGATGCGCAGCATGGCAGACATCGGCGGCTTCCCCTCAGTACTCGATGATGATGAGGCCGTCGGCGCCAGGGCCGCCGTTGCTGGCATTGCCCGCCCCGCCGCCGCCGCCGGCCCCGCCGCCGCCCGGATAGGCGCCGTTCGATCCGTTGGTGCCGGTGTTCGGGCCGACCTGGGAGCCCCCGAACGCGGGGGCGCCGACGCCGGAGAGGGCAGACCCGCCTGCCGCAATGAAGCCCGTGCCGCCCGCGTTGCCGGGCCGGCTCAGGACGTTGCCGCCGGAAGCCTGCGACCCACCTGCGCCGCTCGGCGTCGCGATGCCGTTCGCGGCGTACTTGCCGCCCTGGCCGCCGGGAGCCGAGACGAGGCCGCCCCAGGACGACGTGCCGCCCGCGTTGCCGTCGCCCGACGTTCCGGTGCCTGCGGCCCCGACCGTATAGGCGACCGTGCTGCCAGGCGTGCACGGCACGTTGATCGCCTCGGCATAGGCGCCGGAGCCTCCACCGGAGCCACCATTACCGGCACCGAGCGCAGCGCCGCCACCGGCCCCGCCGGCGGCCCAGACCCGGATGCGCTTGATGGCCGTGACGCCGGCCGGGACGGTCCACGTGCCAGCACCGGGCATCGTGAAGCTCGCCGTGCTCGACGCCGGCTGATTCGAGGTCAAGACACCGGCGAGCTGGAGGTTGGAACCGTCGTCGAGGAACAGCACGACCTGGCCCGCGATCCAGTCGCCCGCTCGGATCGGCGTGCCATCGGCGCGGACCACGGGGCGCAGACCTCGATTGTCGAGGTTGCCGGCGGTGCCTCCTCCGACCGCCGTCGCCGCCATCTTGATGCTGTAGGCGTAACCCGCGACGTAGCCCGCGATGTCGGGGGTGACGTTGGCCGTGAAGGCGCTGGCGTTGCCCTGGGCTTCGCCGTAGTGCCAGAGGGCGAGTGCGGGAGGGAGAGGAGCCGACTCCGCGATCTTGGCGGAGAGCGCCGCGTTGAAGTTCGCCAGCAGCCCAGCCTGATCGCCATTGTCGAGCGCATCGTAGTTCCGGCTCGCAATGAACGCCGCGACCATCGCGGCGACCGAGGTCGACTGTCGCCACGCGGTGTTGCACTGCGCGGAACTCGCCACCCCGCCGGCGAAACCGCTCAACCGCGCACCGAGCGCTGCCCACCCGGCTGCGGTCAGCACGTTGGCGCCCGGACCCGTGCCGAAGGGCACGAACTCGTTCGTTCCAGCCATGGTCGCTCTCAGGGGTTGGAGGGCGCGAACCCGCGCGAAAGGTCAGGCCTCGAGGAGGCGTTCGGGCTCGACGCCCCAGGCTCCGGCGTCGAAGCCGGAGACGAACTCGTTCTGAACGTCGAAGCCGAAGAGCGCCGCACCGTCGACGCTCGTCACGGCGTAGGTCGTCATCACGCCGGCCGGCTTGATCGGGATCGCATCCTGCGCCAGCAGCCCGAGCTCCAGGGGCCCTGGGATGCGGCCCGAGACGCCGATCGTCATGGAGACGTCGACGCGCTCGGTCGTCGCCTTGGCCGCCGCGGGATCGAACCAGTAGGCCTGATCGAACCCCTTTCCCTCTTCGTCGAAGGCGAACAGGATCTGCGGGTAGGGAACCTGCGCATTGTCCTGCACGAACACGTGCGTGGCCGGATCGATGAAGAAGACGTCGAAGGCGGCCTGCGCGCCCGGCACGGTGCCGTCCCACCGCTTGGCGAGGATGTTGGCCCGCAGCAGTCTCCGGTAGGTTTCGTCGTCGAGTGAGTAGACCCCGAACGAGCCGGAAAAAGGCCCTTTCCAGACGCCCCTGTCGAAGCCCAGGCGGTCATCGTCGAACGAGAACCAGGGCTGCGGAATCGGAAGTCGGACGGTGCGCGCCCGACCGACCCACAGTCCCACGACATCGAGTTGGGCGCCGATGGCCGTATCGAGATCGAAGACCGCGGGCAGGCCCGCGATGACCGCGCCGGCCGTGACGATCGGCTCCAAGGAGCCCGAAACCGTCGCGACGTAGCGCGGGTTCTCGACCTGCCAGGGCGTGATCCGACCGAGGTAGAGCGTGAGGGGCTTGGCCATCACACGACCGTCGTGATGTTCACGTCGCTCGGGTCACAGACCAGGGCCTCGTTGAACGCCGCAGCGATGTCTCCATAGGCATCGCTTGTGAGGTCGGCCCGCTTGGCGACGAGCCCGACGATCTCGAAGGTCGCGGCACGCGGGTCGTCCAGAAGGTTCGCCGCGGGATAGGCGCTGCTGAGCTGCTGATTGGCGCCGATATCGATGCCGTTCGTGTAGGCGGCGAGTGCCTGCTGGATCGCCGCGGCGACGTCGAGCGTGTAGCCCGCCTTCGGACGAAGCGTGACGTACCAGGCGATGGTGCGGCGTGCCGGGCGGAAGAACCGGATCGGATGCGGGATGCCGGCGCGATCGGTGAGAACCTGAAGTTGATCGCCGTAGGTGCCGACGCCGGGGCTCTTCTTGCCGGCGATGACGCTGGCGATGGTGGCGACATCGCCGCCCTCGACCACGGCCGTGAGGGTGTGACCCGGCGCGCCCGTGAAGCCGTCCGGGAGGTTCGTGTCGTTCTCGTAGGCCTTGACCCGCGTCACGCCCGTCACGGCGAACAATGCGCCGACCAGGGCCTCCAGGATGGTCTGCGCCGGGAGGGCCGTCGAAAGCGCCTGCCGCTGGCGCAACTGCCGATCGGTCTCGATGGGCAGGCCGACGGCCGCGGCGATGGGGTTTCCGACGGACTGCCAGCCGAGCGTCGGCGTGGCGATGGTGTCGATGGCGCCGCTCGGAGCCGCCACCGCGCCGAGGGTCTGACAGGTTGCGGTCACGGTGATCTGGCCGGCCGGCGGAATGATCACGCTGTCCGGCAGCGACCACAGGTTTCCGCTCTGATCACGTGCCGCCCCCGAGACGATCTCGGCACCGACCTGACCGACGATGAGCACGTCGGCGGTCGAGTAGGTCGCCGACTTCCTGCGGATCCCGTTGATCTTCACGACCGACGACAAGCCGGCGCCCTGAGCCGTGGCAGGCGAGAACGCGTTGTAGACCGCGACGGCCTCGCCGTTCGCATCATGCAGGGCGTTGGCGAGAAGCGCCATGAACTGCCCGTCCTGGCAGTCGGCTCCGAGATAGACATCCTGCCCGTAGATCGAGCGGTAGAGCCCCTGGAAGTAGCCGAGGCAGGCCGCGTAGTCGGGCCGCACGATGCCCGCTGCGGTGATCTGACAGACCGGCGTCGAGCCCATGTCAGCGACCGTCCTGCACGAAGGTGTCGACCGCGGCCGTCGTCGTCGGGCGGCCCTGGGCATTGCGGCTGAAGGCGGTGTCGATGGTGGCTGCGATGGCGAAGCCACGCGTGTCGCGGTTCAGCACGCTGTTGTAGGCCGTGATCGCGACGACCCCTGGCGAGCCGAGGATGCGCGAGCGGTAGACTGGATCGCGGGTCGCCTCGGTCCGCTTGCCGAGCACGCGGGTCTCGACTTCCGTTCCTTCGGCCAGATCCAGGAACCACTGTCCCTGCCAGAGCTGAAGCCGGCTCTCGACGACCTGGGCCACCGCGTCAGGCGTGTCATGGTGGAAGGCGGCCTGATCGCCCCCGAACACCATATCGCCGTCCGCATCCACGCGACGGACCCGCATCAGCGGCCCCACGCCGCCAGCGCGTACCGGGCCTGAACGAGGCCGTCCGCCGGGCTCTGCGACCCGGTCACCGCGAGCAGTGTCGCGAGGCCGAGCCAGAAGCCGATGAAGCCGCCGAGCATCCCGGTGAAGGGGCCTCCGCCGTTGCTGAAGGTGCTCGGCGCGCCGAAGCTCTTGGCCGAGGTGACCGCATCCTTGAAGTGCGTCTTGCCCGTCACCTCCAGGCCCTTCGTCGCATCGATCGACATGGCCATGGCGGTCTTCAGCGCGATGCCGGACTGCGGGTTGACGGCGATGGTGTGCTTGCCCCCGTCGGCCGCCATCGATGGCCCGTTCTTGGGGTGCAGGTCGAACATGTGCTTGCCGTCGTCGGAGCGCATCTGCGTCGAGGTGGTCGACACGTTCTCGAGCTTGCGCGGCGTCGAGCGGATGCCTGGGATGTAGATTGCGTCCGAGAGCGAGTGCATGCGGGCGTCGACTTGGCTCTGGATGCCGCCCTGCTGGTGCCAGGCATCGAGCGAGCGGCCGCAGAACAGGGCGATGCCCTCGTCCCCCTCCTTATGGGGATGCGTGACCGTCACGCCGCCGCCGCCCATGTGGTGGATCGGGCAGTCCGAGAGGACGGGAAGCTGCGTGAGCTCGCGCGTCCCGTCCGGCTTCAGCTTCGTCGCCTTCACGGAGGGTTGGAGGCTGATGGTGTGCCCGTCCTTCGAGTCGGCGGCGACCTTCACCGGCATGGCGACCCAGATGCCGGCCTTCACGGCATCCGTGATCGTGGCCAGCATCTCGTCGAAGTCGTCGTAGCGAGTGCGCAGGTCCATCAGGTCTGCTCCTCGGTGATGCCGCGGGCGTAGAGACTCGGCGACGCGCCGCCGTCGGCCTTGACGCACACGATCTCGGTGTACCAGTTGGGGCCGCGGGTATCGCCGTTGTGCTCGACGAGCAGCGCCTTGTAGATACCGTCCGCCGCGAGCCCGAGTTGGTTCTGTAGAAGTTCGTTGTTGAGCGCACCGGCGTAAGCCGGACTGAAGGCCGCCTGCTGGATGCTACCTTCGCTGATCCTAATCTTCTGGGCAGGCAGGATCCGGTAGTTGAGCAGGCAGCGCACGACGACGCCGTCGAGGGTCTGCTCGGGCAGCCCGATCATGCCCGTGTCGGAGTTCAATTCGATCACGCTGCCGGGAAGCGCGCTGTCGTTCTTCACCACGTTCAGGCGGCCGTTGGTGATGTGCCAGGACGAGCCGGTCGCGAAGCAGACCTCTCGAAGCAGGTCCCTGGCCATCCCGAAGCAGGCGAAGCCGCGCGGAAACTTCTTTGGGCCGAGGTCGTCGATGTGGCCGACCGTCACTCCGAACTCGCCGAGCGCCTTGGCGGCGGCGACGATGCGATCGCGGTACGTGTGGCCGGAGGCCAGCGACTTGTTCACCGTCGCGAAGTTGCGGGCACGCTGGGCGCTGGTCGCAAGAATGTGGACCACGGTGTCGGTGACGTTCTCGCGCAGGATGCGCACCTGAACGATCTCGCCTTTGAAGATGACCCCAGCACCGCTTTCGTAGCCCGCCTCCAGGGTGACGCTGCGGTACTCCTTCCGGATCGCCTGAGCCGTCGTCTTGGACAGGTTGTAGATGTAGATGTTGACGTGATGGGGCGTCGAGGAATCGCGCTGGTGCACGTCGAACCGGATGCGCATCTGCGATGCATCGAGCGCCTTGCCGCCACCCTCAATGGTGACCCGACAGACGCGAAGGTACTGCTCGCTCATCACGGTCAAGCGGTGGTGACGTAGAACAGGTGCGCCGTCTGACCGAGGCCGGGGTAGGTCGGGATCTCACCGGCCCCGCGGTCGGTCGTGACGTAGAGGCCGCCCGTGAAACCGAGGTGCCGGTGCTGCGCCAGCAGATCGACACCGACGACGAGCGGGATGCCGGCGACGAGAAGCACTCCGTCCTCGTCGCCGATGTCGAGCGTCCAGCCGCCCTCCTCCGCATCGTTCCAGAGTGCTCGCATCCGGTAGACAATGCCGTCCAGAGTAATGGAGAAGCGCTGCGCCTGGGGCGTGAGGGGGATCTCGAGGGCGGCCACGGATCAGGAGCCGAACACGTTGTAGGGCGACGCCTCGACGCCTTGAGGGCGGTTGTCGTTGTCGATGCCGTCGATCTGCAGTTCGCCCAGTTCGGCGGTTGGACCGGAGCTGAGACCGTCCATGCCGGGCGTCCCGAGCGATCCGAACGACCCGTTGCCGAGCGAGCCGCCGTCGGTGTTGAAGCCGCCTGGGTTGAAGGATCCGGCGAACTCGCTGCCGGTGATGGGCAGGCCCTGCTGGTCGCCACCGTTGGTGGTCCCGCCGGTCGTCTGCGGCGAGGCCTGATCTCCCGACTGCCCCGCACCGGCCGTGTCGCTGCCGGTGCTTGTGGTCTGGGTGGAGACGATCTTGATCTCCTGAAGTCCGCACAGGACCATCAGGGCGTTCTCGGAGCGGGCGTCGGTGATGACACCCAGCGCGCGGATCAGCATGTTCCGATAGACGCGCTTGCCGGTCGTGACCGTGAACGGCCGTCGGCTCTGCTGGAGTGCACGAAGGGCTTGGTAGACGTCCTGCGTGTACCCGGCATAGGCGGCCGATGAGTCCGAGAACCCGCAGCGCATATCGAGCTCGGCCGGCCGGGCGAAGGCGTGGTCCGTGATCGTCGCACCCTTCTCGACCGGGTGCTGCGTGATGATGAGCTCGTCGCGGTGCGCCTCTTCGATCACCACGTCCGGGATCACGGTTCCGATGGACCGGACGGGCGAGGAGATCAGAGCGTAGGTCAGTTCGCCGAGGAGGGACATGCGCCGCCCTCCCGGTTGGCGTGGCTACAGGCGTTTGGGGTTCAGCAGGCCACGGATGATCGCGTCGTGTCCGGTCTCGGGCTTCAGCGGCGACTGCATGGCCAGCGTTTCAGCGGCGATACGCTGCGGATCGGCCGCGCCATCCGCGATGCGGGTCAGAGCGTCGGCCATCTCCTCAAGAAGCTGTGCAGCCTCGCCCTCGGTGGTCTCGTGCGCTGGAATGCCCTCAAGCTCGCCGGCCAGATCCTCGGCCGTCTCGCGCAGGTCCGCAACGAGTTCGTTCAAGGGGGTGCGCGGGAGGGGTTCGGGCATGTCGGGCACATTGCAGAACATCGATTTGAGATGCAATCATAGCCCGTCTATCGTGCCGAGTGGGCAAACAACGGAACCCTGAGCTATGGAAGCGCTCCTCGTCGCGCTCGCGCTAGCACCGGTAACGATTATACTGTTTTTTATATTCTTTGCCCTGCTAGCTATATTAATTGCGATATTGTTCCCTAAATTCTCAAGAAGTTTTGTGATTGCTTTCTTGTGTCTAACAGTTGCAGCGTATGCGTTAACATATTTGCCAGATCAGCCTCGAGATGTCTCTACGACAAGCGGCGATCAGGCGGTTTCGACCTCAAAGTCCTTATCGGCGACCGAAGCATCGGGAGATGAAAGCGATAGTTATTGGAGTCGATCACTACGCACAGATCCTAAGAGCGGTTCTGAAGCTCGGGAAATGCCTTCAGGATCTCGGCCGCAGAACGGCGGCACTACTTGGACAGGGCCCGCCTCTGCGGTGCGAACACCTCCCACGCCAGCTCCAACAGGAAATCCAGGCCGTTGCCTGCTTCGGGTCGAAGGTACGACATATTTGGATGATGTCTGTAACGTTTCTATCAGTCAGGATGGAAGTTTCACAATAGGAACAGCTGAGCATCGCGAAGGCTTAACGTACTTCGCAATCGTCAATAGGCAAGGCGACGGAACTATGCTGGGTTTTTGGAACGAACGCATTGGAGCAACACACGCTCAAACCCCTCTTGGTCGCCTAAAGCGAAACGGCGCGTGCTGGGAGAATGCGCGCGCATCGGTGTGTGCTTGGCGTTAGCGGATCGCGGTCTGGGCGTTCCGCAGGCTCAACTCGTTGGATCGGTTCATCGCGCGTTCGACGAAGGCGCCGGTGGTTGCCGGGTCGCCCGAGCCATCGATCTTGATCGACATCGAGTTCTGCATCGTCACCTGATTGGACGTGCTGTTGTTCGTCGTCGAAGCGCCCAGTGGAGCGCCGGCGGTCGCCTTGCTGACATCGAAGCCGCCTGGACTGAAGCCGCCCTGCGGGAAGTTGAGCGGCGGAAGCCCTGTCGGCTTAGATTTCTGAGCGTCCTCGTAAGCTTTCAGTGCTTCTCGCGCATATCTGAAGCGACTTCCATAAGCCTTAACCCCCGCACCTTCGAAGTCGCGCTCAAACACACGCATCTCATCTTCAGATCCGGTTGCATTCTTGAGATTAGAAATCGCGTGCTTGTGTGTGTTCTGAAGCTCCCACTTCAGGAAGCCGTAGTTCGCCTCATCGCTTCGTGGATCAAGTCCACGCTGCTTTGCATACTCGAAGAAGCGGCGTTTGCGTCCCGGATCGGTCCATTGTGCCCAGCCGCGCCCCGGGCCGCCGCCGCCCTCCTCGAAAGCTCTGAAGCCTGCGCTCTCATGGCCTAGGTTGCCGAGTACGATTGAGGCCTTTTCCTTCGTGAGCCCAAAGTCGTCCATAAGGCGCTGCATGACCCCTGGAGACTTCTCCCGAAATGTCTGACCCCCGATGGGAGCGGTCGAGCCACCCCCGGCATCCGTCGGCGTCCCGATCCCCGTCTTTCGCTTCAGCCAATTGAGACCGCGCGTGAAGAGGCCGGGCTTCTGTGCCTCCTGATGGCTGTTGAGGCGAGCCTCGCCGTCAGCCACCTCGCTGCCCTTCCCGAGCCATGACGACACAACGCGTCCGATCGGGTCGCCTCCACGGGCGGTGTCGAAGAGGCCGAGCTTGCCGAGAAGGGAGATGACCCTCTCAATGACCTTGCCGATCTCGACGAAGCGGTCACGGATGAACCCGAGCTCCTTCGTCAGGTTGCCGCTCTCCAAGCTCTGCGTGAACTTCTCGACGGCGTCACCGACTCGCTTGAAAAAGCCCTCGATATCCTCGCGGTGCTCTTCGACCCATGTCAGGAGCGCCTTAACGACGCGCTCCAGCGCTGGGGCGAACTGGATCAACATCCGCTGGCCGACCGCGCCGATCAGGGCGCCGAGCGTCGTCAGGGACCGCGTGAAGCTGTGCCCGGCTTCGGCCGCCTTCTCGTTGTCGAGACCGACCATCCTGGCGGTCTGATCATACTCCTCGCGGTAGCGCTTGATCTCGGCGCGGTACTTGGTGAGGGTTTGATAGGTGCCCTCGTCGATGCCCAGGAGCGAGGCCATCTGCGCACCCGCGTAGTACGGGTGCTTCTTCTGGATCGCGTCGATCGCATCGGACAGGACGTCGATGCTGTCGCGCGCCTTGCCACCCTGCGTGGTGGCCACGCCCAAGTCGCGGATGAACTGCCCGACGCCGGGGTTCGTCCGCATGGCCCGGGCGAAGGACTCGACCGCGGACTGTGCGTTGGCCGTCGAGCTGCCGACCTGTCCGAAGGCGTAGCTCAGCCCCTGGATGTTCCTGGCCGTCGAGCCGACGCGCTGGCTCGTGAAGTAGAGGGTGTCGAAGTTCGCGGCGATCTTAGCGACGGCAGCCGCGGCGGCGAGCGCGGCCGCCTCGAGCGCCAGGGTCAGCACGGTGGCCGAGCGCGTGATGCCGGCGACCGTCTCTCGGACCTTGCGGCCACCCTGCTCGTCGACCTTCCAGCCGAGCGAGACCACGAACTCCTTGAGGACGTCGGCGCTCATTTCGTCTTCAGCGCCTCATGGATGCGGTGCCGGTTCTCGGTCTCGTAGGCCATCGCGTCATTGATCTCGGCGACATGCTCGATCGACAGCGGGCCTTCCAGAAGATCGGTGTACCGGTAGTAGCCGAGGGGGATCGGCCCGAGGATGAACTCGTCCCCGTCCGGCATCAGCGCAAGCTCTACGTCGAGGCTGTGGCCCCGCCGCTCAAGCCGGCGAGGCCCCTTTGAAAAAGCTCGCTATAATTGTCCCGCAGCACGTGGGCCGCAATCTGGAGCATCGCCATCAGGTCGATGTCCTGGAACATCAGCGCGCCGACATTCGGCGGCTTGATCCTGGCCCAGGCCTCACCCTGCTTCCGCTCGACGACCGCAAGGCAATGGTCGAGGATGTAGTCGGTCGCCTCGTCTGAAAGGCCGCCGATCGCATCGGCGAAGACCGGCAGCGCATTAGCCCCGCCCTGATTCGCGGCGAGGCTTTGGAGCGGTCCGAGGATCGGCGCCATCCGGCGCAGGACGTGGAACTGGGTGCGGGCGTTCATGCGCCCCGAACGATAGGTCTGCCCATCGACCTCGAACTCAGCCATGGCCGCCTCAGAGGTTCAGGGAGCCGTCGCCGAGGACGCTGTCGATGTCGAGAGCGTTGAAGGCCCACTCCATCGTGCCGCCGTCCTTGGCGTTGGTGTTCGGTGGGAGCCGGACGAAGGCGCAATCCTGCGCCGAGTGCTCGTCGCCCCAGGCCGGATTCGACACCGAGATGGTGTTCTGGCCGGTGTAGGCGCTCGACGTCGACTGGAAGCGGTACATCGCCATCAGCGCGGCGTTGAGTGGGGAGTTCTTGAGGAGCCGGATGACGACACGCCCGGCGTTCGCGGCGTGCAGCGAGTGCATCCCGCCGCGGGTGGCGCCGGTGACCATGCTGGTCTTGTCGTCCGTCATCTCGACGGTGATGCCCTCGTCGGCGACGCCGCCCTCGGAGAGGATCAGGCTTCCGCCCGGGCCCGTGATCGAGCACGTGACGTCGAGAAAGCTGTAGGTAGTGCCCACGGCGCGTTACTCCGTTCAGCGGTTGGCGAGCACGGCCGAGGCGACGAAGTGCACCGCACCCGCCATCTTCAGCGCGATCTGGAAGGAGACGGACTTGCGCGCGGCGCGGTCGGCGTCGCTCTGCGACTGCACGAGCGGCGCGTAGATGTAGTAGCCGGCGCTGAGGGTATCGCCCGTCTTCAGCGAGCCGAAGCCGGGGCCGGTCCAGAGACCGGGCGCGATGAGGCCGTTGTCGACGGCTCGGGCGCAGACCTTCTTGGCGACCGCCTTGAGCAGGTCCATGCCGGCGTCGGTCTGCGGCACCTTCGTCGGGGTCTGGTAAAGCAGATTGTACCAAGCCGTCTGAAGCTCGTTCTGGAACCAGTCGAGGCCGTGGCGCTCGTCGAAATAGTCGCCGTTGATCATCTTGCCCGGGAAGAGCACCGCGGTGCCGTTCTCGACCTGCGTGAACACGTTGACGTTCTTGGCGAGCAGGGCCTGGAACTGCGACTCGCTCAGGCTTTCCGCGACGACGCCGGGCTCCTGCTTGTAGGCAAGCGTGATCGTGGTGTTCGACCCCTGGAAGTCCACGGTCGCGGCCCGGCCGAACAGCGAGGTCGCCGCGTAGGGCGAGTTCCGGGAGAACTGGACGAAGGTCTTCGACAGGCCGAGCGCCTTCAGCTGGCTCGCGAGCTCGGTCGTGTTCGTGATGTCGAGGACGTTGGCGTTCGTGGTCGTGATGCCGAACGTGTGGCTCTTGTTCAGGCCCTCGACGAGGACGGCTGCCGCGATGACGTCGGCGTCGGCCGGCGGCGTGCCGGTGGCGACCTGGATCGAGTACCAGTCGTTCGAGATGTCCGCGAAGGTGGCGATACAGGACACGAGCGACTCGGCCGCCACGCCGACGACCGGCGTCGAAGCGTCGACCGAGGTCAGATGCATGATCGGCCCGAGGTTCGTGCCCGACGGCGGCGTGCCCGCGTAGCTGACGGACGAGCCGGCGCCGGTCATCCCGCTCTGCACGTTGAAGCGCTTGAGCACCGCATCCCAGGTCACGGTGACGCCCGAGGCGACGGCGGCGATGGCCGTCTGCACGAGGTTGGCGACGGCGTTGAGGTTGAGCGCCGTCGACAGGTTGATGCCGGTGATGTCGCGCTGGGTGCCGTCGATGGTGAGGCGGAGCGCCCCGGCCGTGACGCCGGTGAAGTTCGAGAGAAGCTGTTGGCTCGTGCTGAGGGAGGCGCCGTGCAGGACGCCGGGCGCCGCGGTCTGAGCCCAGCGGCCGATGTAGAGCAGCGCTGGCTGCGGCTCCTGCGCGAAGTAGAGGTTGGCGGACTGGTACTCAGGCGCGCTCGTCCCGAAGGTCTGCGCGACCTGATCGAGGCCCGTGAAGGGGCGCAGGCGCTCGCCGACGTCGATGACGTTCGAGGGGCCGACGACGAGGCTAGCGCCGAAGTTGCGGGTCGGCGCGGCGGTCGGATTGATGGAGACGTCGACCCGGACGAAGTCGGAGACGTTGAGCCCAGTTGCCATGTTCAGGTCTCCGGAGCCTCGACCGGCGTCTCGATGATCGTCCCGCTGTCCGCGTGGACGGTGCCGACACCCTTGAGGACGTTCAGGATCGGGTAGATGCGCTCGACCCGACGGCGCAGACGGAAGATGAGATCGGCGCGGCGGCGCGTGCGGGTGTTCATGATGGAAGGCACGCGCCGGACTGGATCGACGTCGTAGAGGGCCATGCCCATCCGGGTCAGATCCTCGCGGTTCTGGGCGATGGAGAGGCCGTCGCGCATCAGGCTCGCGTAGCCGTCGCCCTTCGGGCCGTAGAAGCTCGCCAGGGCAGTGACGGTCTCATGGGCGATGAGGATTGTGCTGCCGTCGCCGGCGCTGCGGTGGATCTGTGCGGGCTGATCGTCCCGCATCGTGTCGGTGACGCCGACGGCGCACCAGGTGGTGCCGATCGACGGGATGCGCGGCCGCTCCTCGCCGAGATCGTCGTTCGGCTGCCAGCGCGCCCGGACCCAATCGCCGGGCAGGCCCGTCAGGCCCACGACGAGAGCCTGTAGCACCTGATCGAGGTCGAGGTCGGTGGCCGGCGCCGGCGATGTGGGCGCGAGGTAACCGCCGGTCGCAGAGGTGTTAGCCGAGGTAGCCATCCGGAGGCTCGGTCTCCGAGGGGTTGTTATCGGCGAGCTTGCAGAGCGCCTTCACGTACCCGTCCCCGAACTGCCAGGGCTGGGCGTTCACGACCGTGTAGGTGCCGGGCCCGCCGTTGCCCCACTGGATGCGGTCGGCGGCCCGTTCGAGGCCGCCGGTGCTGAGCGGAAAGCGGGTGTAGATCGTGATCGCGCCGTCGAGCGCGTCGCCCTCGCCGAGTTGCACGAGGTCTCGGCCACCGTCCGGGCTCACGACGCCGGTGAAGTCCTGCCAGCCGCCGACCGCGGTGACGGTCCCGTCGGCACGAGGGTCCAGAGCCGTACAGAACACCCGCAGGCTCGTGTCCTGGAAGTCCGGGTCGTCGAGGACGTCGGTGACGTCGAGGCCGGGCAGCAAGTCAGTGCACCGCCAAGAAGGAGGCCACCAAAAACAGAACCGCAAAGCCGAGTATGCCGACGAGCAAAGGATCCATCCTAGCGCCCCTTCCCGCGGATCACGTAGGTGTAGGCGGCCCGCAGCGCCCCAGTGTCGGTCAGCGGCTTCTCGCCCTTGCGGCCGCGAGCCCTGCGCCGCGCCAGGGTGCGGGGCGAGAGCGGTACGAAGGGACCTTCGGTGATCTTGGCGCGGATCGCGTTCTGCGCGAGGAGGCCGACCGTGTGATAGGCCTTGGTGACCGCGCCGCTGTCCCCGTCGATCGCCGCCGTGCCCGCGGTCCTGAGCCGCGAAACGGCCTGAGGCAGGACCGCCTGCACCCCCGGCAGAAGGTGCGGCCGCGCCGGGATGTTGCGCTCGGGCAGGCCGAACTCCATCGCGTATCCGATGGTCGCGTTGTTCGGTGGCTGCGGCTCGCCGGCCTCGGCCGCACGGTCGGCGGTCTCTGCAGGGATGCCGACAAGGAGCTTGGTCTTCACGAGATCGGCGACTGCGGACAGGACGGCCTCGGTGCGATCCTTCTTGACGACGAGGGGCATCAGACGAACCGTCGTCCGAAGCGCACGGCGAGCACCGCCGGATGGACGCTGTAGCGCGGCCCCGTCGCCATGGACCGGAGCAAGCCGTAGAGGCGCTGTCCGTATGGCGTCGCATTGTAGGGCCCGGCGCCGGCATAGGCCGTCAGCGAGACGTCCATGCTCTTGGAGACGCCCCCGACCGATTTCGACGTTACCGGCGCCAGGGATAGCCCGGCCGCCCCGCCGACGCCGGCATTGGCCGCGCGCGCCGACAGGACGATGTTGTGCGCGACGAAGAGCAGGACAGCGAGAGTGTAAGACGCGCCGAGACGCGTCTCACTGTAGAGCTTCGTCGCCTGCTGAAGCCAGAAGTCGATCTGGGTCTGCGGATAGACCGTCTCGTTGCCGAACTCCGGAAAGGCCGCGACGAGATCCGCTCTGGTGATCGCCACGGCCCTTAACTCCTCAGACCCGTGCGGGACGGCCAGGGCGACGCGGCGCGGAAGGGTTGTCGCCGACCTGCGAGCGCGGGCTGTCGTCATTCGGCTCGTCGCTGTTGGCGGCCATGGCGTCGGAGCTGAGCGGCGCCTCCTCGGTCTCGCCGCTGCCCTCGCCCGCGAGCTTGTTGTTGGCGCGGTCCTTCGTCAGGCGCTCCAGCGCCGGCTCGTGGCCGAACTCGATCTCCCCGGGCTCGTAATCGTCGTCGACCTCGCGGACGAGGCCATTGGCGAGCCAGTCGTGGTCCGGGTTGCCTTTCTTCCAGGCCGCGAAGGCTTCCGCGTCGACGCTGGCCACGGTATCCTGACCTGGATGGCCCGCGCCCGGCACGGTGAAGGCGACCGGCGCGGGGCCGACGCCGGGGCGCTCCGGATCGGCCGGCGGCCCGATGAGCGAGACGGCCATCGGCAGGCGGCTCGCGATCTTGATCATCTTGCGCTCGGCCATGGCTACTTCTCCGCCGTCTTGATGGATCGGAACTCGGTGGGAAGGTCGCGCGGATTGACCGGCTCCATCCCGCAGAGGCCTGCCTTGCCCTCACGGGCCATGCCCCGGGCCCGGTCGTCGCTCGACGCGGCGAAGATGAAGCCCTTCTTGACCGCATCGAGCTCGCGGTTCTGCGCGAGCCATCGATCAAAGAAGTCGCGGTCGACGCCGGGCGTCAGGCCGTAGCCGCCGGCGTGCGGGGCGAACTCGACCTCCTCGGACGGGTTCACCGGCCGCGCGCTGCCGGCAACGGTGATCGCCCTGCCGGTGCGCACGGCGATCTCGTACTCGCGGTAGCCGCCGCCCATGACGGGCTCGGACCGCTTCACCATGGTCTGCTCCTGCAGGACGAGGCCGTGCGGGAGCTTGCATGCGACGGTGACGGTGCCGGGCATCGCTCAGACCCCCACCATCTGGGCGCAGGCGAGCGGGTAGCGGATGATCGCTCCCCAGCTGCCCGCCGTCTTCTTCTGCGCGTAGGCGGAGAGGTTGCGCACGATGCCATGGTCGCGCAGCTTCTCGTTGAAGGCGCAGTACCCCACGTCCTTGCCGTCGAACGACCTCGCCCAGAGCTGCACGACCTCGCCCGCCACCGTGGAGTAGCGGTAGGAGGTCTCGACCTCGAGGTTCGGGAAGTTCTTCTTGATGAGGTCCGCGACGCCGACGCCGAACGAGTTGACGGCGGTGAGGCCCATCTGCGCACTCGGAGAGAGAGCCAGGATGAGCGGGTCGCTCATCTTCACGCGGCCGGCCGTCTGCGCGACGATCTTGGAGAACAGCGCCTGGAAGTCGGCGTAGACCTCGTTCGCGGTCGCGACGACGGCGCCGTTGTTGACCCACTTCACGCCGCCGGCGGCCTTGGTGCTCGGGGTGAGCGCGGCCGAGAGCGACGGATCGTTGAGCAGGCCGTAGTTCTGCAGGCCCGCCACGCCGAAGTGGTAGGTGTAGTCCTGGAACTTGTCGAGCGTCGACGCCGCCGAGGTCTGAAGCTCCGCGACCCAGTTGAGGCGCGCGAGGCCGGCCCGCTCGATCTGCAGGTCGCCGTACTCGATGATGGTCTGGAAGAGGTACGACTGGCGCTGCGGCCAGGCGGCGTTGACGTTGGAGACGCCGTTCGCGTTCCAATCGCCGTAGGACGACACCTCGCCCGTGTTCTCGATCACCGAGAAGAACGTGGTCTGGGTCGTCCAGTCGCCCTGCTTGCGCTCGCCGAGGATGTTGGCGCCCTCGTTCGGCGACTGCAGGATGCGCACGACCTCGGGGTCGACGTACTGCGTCAGGAACGAGGGGATGCCGGCGTTGGGCGCCGTGACCAGCGTCGGCTGGGCATCCATCGCGAGCTCGAAGTTGTGGCGGAACTGGCTGGGGAGCCAGTCCTGCGCCATCATGTGGATGCCCCACTCGGTCTCGAGCCGGGCGCGGTCGGCCTGGAAAGTCATGATAGGCTCCTGCTGCCCGGGTTACGGAACGGTGTTGGAGATCTTGATGAGCTCGCCCGCGGCGCCGGCCGTATGGGCGTACCACTTGGTCTCTGTGCTGCCGGAGACGGTGGCGCCGGCCGCGGCGAACGAGACCGAGCCGTTGGTGTTGTTGGCGAAGGCCTTCATGCCCTTCGTCACGGCGCCCGCTCCGGCGTTCTTGGCGAAGAAGTCGCCGCCGCTGAACATCTCGCCGACGTACTTCCCGCCGGGAATGGTCATCCCGTACTCGGCGCTCTGCACGTAGAAGTCGGCGTTGAGCTCGCGGTGCACGAAGCAGGTCGGCGCGCCGGTGCCCGTGTTGGCGAGGATCGTGCCCGTGGACGAATCCGCCCAGGCGAAGAGACCGACCGTGAGGCCGGCGGCCGCAGCGACGAAGCCGCCCGGGACGGAGAGCGCCGAGTGGCGCGGATTGGCGGAGGCGAAGTCGCCGGCAACGGCGGGCGCCTGCGTGGTGTAGACCTGGGTCTGGAAAGGCATGGCTCGCCCTCTCTCACTTCAGCCGGTTGGCGTGGGGGAAGCGGGCCGCGTAGTCCTCGGCCTGCTTGGCATCCTGCGCGATCGGGGTGGCCGGACGACGCGGGGCGTCGCCGACCTTCGGCTGCATCGAGAGGATGGTCGGGAAGGCGGACGGGTGAACGTCCGCGACGTCGACGCCGAGGGACGTCAGCGCGGTGCGGTAGACGGCATCGGCGCTGTCGTGCGCCATGGCGAGATCGCCGACGTAGGGGCGGACCGCGCGCTCGGCGTCGCGGATCTGCTGCTGGGCGCGATTGGCGGCCTCGGTCGCCTCCTTGGCCGCCACACGAATGGCGGAGTCCATGGCCTGACGGGTGACGAACTTGCTCGTATCCATCGCAGGCGGCGGCGGCGTCTCACCGGCGAGCATCGCCTTGATCTTCGCCATATCCTCCTCGCTGAGCTTGCCGGAAAGGAAGGCCATCACCTCCTCCTCGGTGGCGTCACGGGCGCCCTCGGGCTCGTCGGGCTCGTCGGTGCCGCCCAGCTCCTCAACGACCTCCGGCACCTCCTCCGGCAGGATGGCCGCCAGCGCCTCGACCACCTCGCCGACATCCTCGAGGCTGGCATCCTGCGCGAGCTTGCCGGTCGTGACCTTCTTGAGGTCGTGGAGCAGCTTGCCCTGGCGCGCCTTGAAGTTCTGCGCGGTGAGGCCGGCGACGACGCCGGTGAGATCGATCTTGGCGTCCTCGGCGAGCTTGGGACGAAGGTAGATGGCGAGCGCGCCCTGCGTGGTCGCACCGGCCCGCGTCAGGGCAGACTTGGCCATGATGAAGTTCTCCAGTGAGTCGCCGACCACGACATCGGGTCCGGCGCGGCCTTCGCGGACGAGGGCGACGTGGTTGCCCACGATGTCCCGCATCACGCCGTCGAACCGGACACCCTCGTAGGTGCCGGGCGTCATGTCGGCGCGGTAGCGGTAGGCGCTCGACAGTTGCTTCTGGGAGCCGTCCTCGATCGTGCGGATGGCCGGCCCGGACCAGCACGACAGGTCGGCTTCGAGGTAGGGGGCGTTCCATGTCGCGTTCGACAGCGCGCCGACCGTGCCCGCGTGGTCGTGGTCCTCGGCGCTGACCGGCTTGTGATTGAACAGGAGGGGCTTGCCGTTGAAGCTGGCGGCGGCCTTCGCAAGCTCCTCGGGATCGCGGAGCAGGTAGTAGATCTCGTCGGCGTCAAGGCCGAGGCGATCGGCGTCGGGAATCTCGCGGCCCACGTAGGGGCAGACCATCGCCTTGGAGATGCGGGTCTGGCGGACGTGGAGGTGCCCGTCGGCATCGAAGGCCCGCGCCGAGGCGTAGTCGAAGGCGATGGTCGCAGTGGCGTTCGTCTCGGGCATGGCGCCTCAGTCCGGCACCACCACCTCGGGGTAGCACCGACAGTTCCAGATCCCGCCAGGCAGCGCCCGGTGGCCGGGGTCGCATTCGGGCGGATCGTCCCAGCGGAAGGTCTTGCCGTTGAGCTTTCGGTGGGTGGCGCGGACATCGGTGTCGCCGGCCGTGCGCCAGATGAAGTGCGTCGAGCCGACGTGCTCGGCCCGAGCCTTGGTCAGTTCGGTCGCCGTCCGGCTGACCTCGGTGCGCGCGATCAGCATGGCCCGGCTACGCGAGACGTTGCCGGTCTCCATGATGTCGGTCGCGATCTCGGCCGCCCGGCGCCCCTCGGAGATGCCCTCGGTCACGAGGCGTTGAACGCGCTCGGCGGCCTCCAGGGGGAGCGACTTGATCAGCGTGACCTGCCGCTCGAGGGAGGCGCGCAGCGCATCCCCGGTCGGCGCGGTCTCAATCTCCTGCCTCAGGTTGCGGCCCATCTCGGCGGAGAGCTTCCGCCAGGACGTCGTGTCGTGCGCTGCGACCTCCGCGACCATGCGGGCGCCGACCGCGCGGGCCCATGGGTCGAGGATCTCGGCGTAGCGTCGCAGCGCCGTCTGTATCGGTCCCAACGCACCGAGCACATCGGTCAGGTCGAACTCGCGGACGATGTCCCCGACGTGTCGGGCGATCTTCCGCAGCCGCCGTGCGTACTGCTGCTCAAGGCGCTTGGCGCGCCGGAAGATCGATCGGGGGGAAGGGCCTTTGCGCCGGCCGCCGCCCGTAAACGTGCTGGCCTCGTCGAATGCGGCGTCGAGGCGGGCGTGATAGTTCACTCCGCCGCCTCGAGACTCGGCCGCTCTCCGGGCTCCGGCGGCTCGGGCATTTCCGTCGAGAGGCCCGGCGGCCCGACATCGATGCTGAGGTCGAGCCCCTGATAGGGCGTGTCCTTGGCCGTCGCGATGCGCTTGCGCTCGTCTTCCGGCAGCAGCACGCCGCTGTCGATGTAGGTCTGGGCCGTGCGCGCCTCGAGGTCGCGCACCTCGGCGGCCTCCTTCGCGTCCATCGACCAGAGCGGCTCGAACTCGTAGCCGATGTCGGGGTCGACGTCGCCGAACTCGTTCAGCTGGACGATGTCGATCACGGTGCGGAGGTGCGGCCCGTAGAACCGCTCCTGGAACGAGTGGATCGAGTCGTAGAACGTCCTGATCTCGCCCTCGGAGGACGCGTTCAGCCCGGCCGGCGAGATGCCGAGAAGCTTGATAAGCGGCACGCCAGAGACGGCCGCCATGTGCTCCTGCGTCTGAGCCTGAAGCGTGTCGAGCGTGCCGAGCGGCGTCGAGACGTTGAAGAACTCCTCCGCCGCCTCCGTGCCGACGGCCTTGTTCAGCACCATCGTGTTCCGGTTGTCCCGGAGGTTCGTGAACAGGTCGATCCGACGGAAGAAGGCGTCGCCGCTATCGTCACCGCCGCCCGTCAGCATCGCCGCCATGTCGATCTTCACACCGGAGGTCGAGAAGGACGAGATCAGGTCCGCGACGCTCGCCCGGGTTCGCAACCAGTTGTCGACGTAGGGCTTGGCCATCTGCGACATCGAGAGGCCGCCGAAGGAGTAGGCCGGCTTCAACAGGTCCGGCACCTCGCGACCGACGAAGGTCAGCAGCCGGGTCGCATGGACCGGCCTTCCCTGCACGTACCAGAGCGCGGGCTTGTACCAGTCCGCCGCGAGAGGGTTCGTCGTGTTGTAGCCCGAGGGGTAGCACCAGACCGCCTCAACGGTCTTGAAGCCCTTCAGCTTGCCCTTTCCGACCTTCGCCGCGCTCGCACTGTCGCGGCCGGCACCGATGGACGTCTGCGCCTCGATCGGCTCATCGCCGCCTTCGAGGTCGACGTAGAGGTGAGCACGCCCGAAGAACCCGTCCTGTTCCGCGATCTCACGAAACGCATCCCGCACGCCGAAGCGGTCGAGGGCAGCGTTGATCGCCGAGATGCGTTCCGACTTGTCCTCCTCGCCCGAGGCCGTGACCCGAATCCACTTCCGCACCATCTCGGTGGCGATGATCTCGGAGATCTTGCGGTACTCGGGACGCTGGGCGAGCTCCGCGAGATAGGGGTAGCCGAGGAAGTACAGGCCCTCGCCGACCTGCCCGTTGGGATAGGCTCCGTTCGTCCAGCCCAGGCTATCCACGACCTGCTCGTCCATGGCCAGGGATGCGCCGGCCGGGGCGACGCCTGCAGGATGCCTGGCCGGCAGGAATGGATTGACCGGCGCCGCCTTGGGAACCCGCGAGCGGGCGACCGCGGCCAGCGGCACCTTGAGGCCCGGCAGCGACGCGGTCTTGCCGACGGGCTCGGCCGCAGGGGATGGCCTGCGACCGCCGCGAAACCAGTCGAAGAGCCTCACCGCCGCCGACCGCCCATCGCCGCGCGCTGGAGAACGGCGTCGTTGATGGCAAGAGGGCGTCGCGCGTTCGCCAGCTCGTCGAAGGCTCGTGACATGGCGTCGACCTGATCCTTGAACGTGCCGTTCGGGAAGTTCGACACCTCTTCGAGGAAGGCGTCCTGCCAAGCCCCGTCGCCGACGAGGAAGATGTTGCCCGCCTCGGCCTGCGCCGATACCGGCTCCGCCCGGGTGACCTTGTCGCCACTCTCGGGCGTCGCACGAGCCGTGAACCCGGCGAGCTGGCGCACGAGGTACTGGGCTTGGCTCTTGCCGGCCTGTCCGGGATCCTGGGGGAGCGAAACCCGGCAGGCTCGGCCATCCTGCTGGGCTGTGTTGAGGATCAGGCGCTCGACGCCGCCGGGCGAGAGCCGGTCGCGGCGCACGTCCGCGATGTAGAGCGTTCCGTCCGTAGCGCGGCCCATCTTCAGGCCGGCCGTGTAGGCAGGCTCCGTGCCGGGCCGCTGCTCGGAAGCCGCCAGGTCCCAGGCGCGAACCCAGATGCACCCGGCCGGGGCCGCTCGAACCTTGCTGAACCAGTGAGGCTTGAACAGGCCGCCCTCTCTCGGAGCCGGCCGCTGTTGATACTGCCCCGCATAGGCGTAGGAGCCCATGTCGCGTTTCAGCTTCTCGACCGTCTCGCGCGGAAAGCGCACGGGGTCCAGAAGCTCTCCGTCCTGGCTGCGGGGGTCCGAGAAGCCGATGCGGGTCCGGCACCGTCGCTCGGCCTCGAACTCCATCGGCAAGCAAAGATGCACATACTCCATCCCGAGCTTCAGGATGGTGCCCGACACGTCTTCCTCGTGCAGCCGCTGCATCACGACGACGATCGCGGATCGCTCCTGATCATTCAGCCGGTTCGTCGCGCCCTCTCGAAATCGGCGCGTCGTCGTCGCTCGCTCGGCAGGGCTCTCCGCAGTTTCCGTCGAGTGCGGATCGTCGATGATCAGGCGATCGCCGCGCTGAGATGTCAGGGAGCCGAAGGCCACGCCCTCACGGGTGCCCGTGCCACTGTTCGCAAAGGACGTTTCGCCGGCGCGGGTCAAGGCGACCTCCGGCCAAAGCGCCCGATACCAGTCCGACAGCATGAGATCGCGGCACTTCCGAGTGTCGCGCTTGACTGGGCCGTCGTTGAAGGCGGTCGTGAGATAGCGGAGCGAGTGGAGGCCGAGCGGACCCCATTCCCAAGCCTGCCACAACACGCTGACGATCAGCGACTTCGATGAGCCCGGCGGAACGTTGATGAGGACGCGGTTCAGGCGCCCATCGGTGATGGCCTCGAGGTGCTCGCAGACGGCATCGAGATGCCAGTTCCATACGAGCACCGCGTTGGGCTCCAGGACGTGCCACGCTTCCCGAACAAACCCCGAAAGGCGCTGACACCGGGCTCGAATTCGCTCGGCATCGTGCGCGACGCGACGGGCCTCGGCGTCACTCGCTCTCTTCCGCCTCTCCGCCCTCACCTGGGCCAGAAGCCCCGTCGGATCCGGCAATTGCAGCGAGGACAGGTTCGAGAGCGGCGAGTTGATCATCGGACAACTTGCTCAGGTCAACGACCTGGATCGGCCCCCCGTTGGGGCCTGTATGTTGATGGGCAATCTTGTCGCTGTACTTTTTCGGATCCGACTTGCCCATCAGCCATTTCCTGGCATCGATCATCAGCCGAGCGCGCGCGGCATCTTCGGGATGTCTTTCGTCGGCGATTTCGACGATTTCATCCGCCCAGCTGTCTGCTTGATCCTCGCGCGCGCGCGTGTAGTGGGTGCGAAAATCTTCGTGCAGGCGGAGCCAGCGTAAGACTGTGACCTTGTCCGGCATGCCCTCGTCGCGGCAGATCCCGCGCAAGGTCTCTCCCCCGGCAATGCGCTCGCAGATCGTGTCGGCGATCTCTTGGGTGTATGTCGACTTCGCCACGCTACTCGCCCGTGCGGGCCTTCACCGACTTCGGAGCGACGGGCACCTCGGTCTGAACGGGAACAGCCGGCAGCCCCGCGATGGCGACGGCCACGTGCTTCAGCGGATCGAGGCTCGCGAGCAGGTTGGAGACGGACGCGCGAAGCTCCGCCTCTCGACCATCGAACGCGGCCTTACCGCGATGGTCGTGCGCCGACACGAGGGCGTCGAGCTTCGCCAGCACGTCATCGCGCGAGCGGTCGAGGCCGGCGAGAAGGCTGTCGAAGGTCGTGTGCAGGGCTTGGGTCATCTTTTCGTCCAGTCGTATTCGCCGCGCTCGAATGCAATCATGAAAATTTCGGTCACCAATTCATAGACTTGGTCGTGTAACCCGCGCTCTGAGAGTTCGCGAGCGAGACAGCGCATTTCATTTAGCGATGCTCGCTCCAGCACTAGATCTGGCTGGTCTTCACTGTCGTAGGGCATCACGAGCGGTGGTCGGCCTTGAAGGCCTCGAGCATCACGCCGACCGCCTGGATCGTCCGGCGGTCTTCCCGCGGAACCACTGCGATGATGACGCGCAAGGCCAGAACGACGATGAGCCGTCGAAGCTCGTAAACGGTGCTGTGCCAGACGCCGGAAGCGGTCATGACGCTCACGCCGCCTTCGTGACCTGCTTCAGGTCCGAGACTAGGGTGTTGAGGTCGAAGCCTTCGAGGCTGCGGCCGTTCGTCAGGGACTCGGCGGTGACGTAGGCCACGGCCTCGTCTGCGTACTTGCGCAGGAAGGCCGGGGTCATCGCCTGAAGCTTGCCCCAGGTCACGCAGACCGGATTGCCCTCGCGCACGGCCATCAGGGGCACGTAGTGCCCGCCATAGATGCGGGCGCCACGGACGACATCCCAGGCCTTGCCCTCGTCGAACTGGCGCATGGCGCTCGTGGGGAAGCGGAGGCCGAGGCCGACGAAGCCGAACAGGTAGAGCGCCTGGACGATCTGCTGCGGCTTCTTCGGGTCGAGGGCGAGGTAGGCGATGACCTGGTGGCGGACGCCGTTGGCGTCGACCACGCCGGTCTTGCGGCGGTAGGAGGCCGCGACCTGCATGTCGGTGCCCTGGTCGGCGTCGGGCCGGGACGGATCGAAGCCCGTGACCGCGGAGTAGTCCGAGAGCACGCACTGGTCGGTGAAGGAGACAACCCGACCGCCCATGACGTTGGCAAGCATGGTCTCGTGGGCCGCGCCTGCCCAGACACAATCGCCGTAGTCCGCGTTGCCGAGCATGCCCCAGGGCGCGGTTTCGAGAGCCTCGTGCCCGAAATTGTCCGGGTCGGCCGGCATCGGGAGCTTCTTCGCCTTGGCGTACTTGGCGAAGGCGAGCTGGATCGCGCCGGGGCGAGCCGGCTTCTTCCCGAGTTTCATGGAGCGATCCTGTCGAGGGCGAGCATGGCGCCCCGCCTATCGAGGGTCCTGCACGCCAAGCTCTTTCAGCAGATAGGGTAACAATTCGGCTGTCTGACGCAGCCGGTACTCAAGATCATCTGGCACGCCCCGATGTCCCGGATGACCAAAGATCCCAACAAAGCCTTCGCTACCCGCTTTCGCACGCGCCTCCGCCAGATACGCCTCTTCGCCGATCTCAGCGATACGAGCGCTCTGAGCTTCGTAGCGGTCCCAAGCTCGGCCATGCAGATCGGCCTCACGTGCTCGCCAAGCCTTGTAAACGAGATCGTACGTCGCGAGGTCTGGGTTGTCGGAGGTCATGGCGCCTCGCAGGGGATCGTCGATGCGGGCCGGGCTTGATACCGGCTAGGGGCATGTACTGGCTCAGGCCTTTTCGGGCGCACCTAGGATTGCGGGAAGCACTACCTAGCCCCGTGAATATCCCGCTGGCGATTGCTGCGTGTCCTTCCACGCCGCCGCATCGATCTCGAAAATCTGAGGGTCGTCAGGTCTGGACGGAATCCGATCAAAGAGGCGATCGGTTCTCCCCGTCGCCAGGATCGGCAGGGCGCACCCTCGAAGGAGCGCAGCACACACATCCGGTCGTCCTGGGTGCCATAGATTCAGAACGGATCAGCAGAGTCAAGCGGTGATGCCCATAGCGATCTCAATCGCCTCGGACTTGCAACGATCCCACGTATCCGCGACTTGCTGCACAGCCGTGATGTATACTTGTCCCCGTCCCGGTGGAGGTATGGCTGGGCCGAAGAGGATCCGCCAGATAACTTTCTGACGACGTTTGACCTGTCGGTAACGAGCCTTCGTTGAAGCTGAGACCGAGCGTCAGTGTTTCGCACAGATGATCTCCGTGCAGGGCGGAAACCGATCGGCTCGTGCGGTGCACTTACAATAGGGCACGATGCACGGAATGCGTCCCAGTCTTGACATCAAGCGCGCTCCAACTGATGCGGCTCAAAGCGCACAGGCGTTGGCCGACCGAAGATATCGACGTCAGCCTGGATGTGGCCGGTCTTCAGAAGCTCTGTGACCATCGCGTAGAACGAGGCGAAGGGGCCGTCGGCGACACGCATCGTCTCCCCGACCCGGTAGAGCGAGGCCGCCTGCATCCGCTCGGACTTGACGTTGCCCGAGAACGCATCGGCGATGGCCTGCATGACACCATGCGGGATGCGCAGCGGCCCGTCGATGCCGAGGATGGCGGCGACGTGCTGGCACCGACGCATGAGGCGCAGGTCGGCCTCGTCGGGCTTCGGTGCGGGCTGGCCGGAAATCGAATCGGGGTTTCCGGCTTCGGTCGAAGTCCCAACGAACAGGTAGCCCGGGAACAGGTGAAGCACGCAGTCGACCTTGCGGCCGCGCCGAATGATGGTCGACTCGTAGACAGGCATCCAGACATCGAGCCCGTCCTCGCGAAGCGCCTTCTCGGCATGGCGGTCTGCCTCGCCCAGCGCCTCGTAGGTCGGGGCGGCGATGTCCCAGGTCGCCACGACGAACCAGGCGCGATCCGGGTCGATGATGCGGCGTTCGCCGAAGCGGATGTGCTGGCGCTTCCCTCGGGTCCGGCTCATGGGCTCAGGCCTCTCTGACGCGGCGGGTCAGGCGATCCGCGTTGCGCTCGCCGATGGAGCCCTCGCCCCAGACGAGGGGCAGGTGCTCGTCGCACCAGGAGCCGTGCAGGTTCGAGCGGCTGATGCGGGTGGGGCGGCCGCAGAAGCGGTGCGCGTCCGACGGGGCGTTGTGCGGGGTGCAGGCGAAGCGGCACTGGCCCTGGCGTAAAGCGGGCAGCGGCCAATCGCCATCGGCCGGCAGGTGGACTAGTTTGGCCCCGCGGGCGGAAGACTCGTCGACTGCCTCCGGTTTTCTCTGCATGTTCTGCTGCTTAGCGGGCGGGCGAGCTGGCCGACTTTCAGCTTCGTCGCCCGTCGCCGGCGGCACGCGCTCGGCACCACCCTCCCCAGCAGCGGGGGGAGGCATGGCGAGACGTAGCGCCGCGACGGCCTTAGCGCGCTGGCGCTCGAACAGCCGGGCGATCGACGAGGGGGCGGTGGCGCGGCGGGCCATCACGCCGCCTCACCGATCAGCAGCCGGGACGGGACCTTGCAGCTCGGCTGGCCGGGCGGCGGACCGAACACGGCCTCGATCCAGTCCGACGGGTTGGCGCGGTGGCGGGCGACCATCTTGCGGATCGTCTCCTCGGCCCAGCGGCCATGCGGTGCCATGTCGACCATTTCGGCTTCCAGCGTCGGCGCGGCGGCCTTGGCGGGCAGGCCCTGAGAGGTCCGGGATTCGCGCTGGATCCGGACCCGCTCGGCGACGGCGTTGGCCAACGTGCCCCATGTCCGGATCGGGACGCGCCGGCTGGCGACGAGGTCGAGGATGGCCGGGACGATCTCGGCCTCGAGGTCGAGGCCGTCGTGCTCGAGCTTCACCATGGGACCGACCACGAAGTCGTTCACCCAGTCCCGTGGCAACTCGCGCCGGCACCGGGCCTCGACCCGGTCGAAGTTCGCCCTCGAGTTCCAGGCAGGCGGCGGCTCGGCCGCGGCTGTCTGCGGTTCGCGAGGTACAGGTTCACAGGCTGCTGCCGGTATATTCTCTTTCTTCTTCCTTTCCCCTTCTACTTCTATTGGTGAACGTAACGGTCTGCGTGTGTCGGCCGTGACGGAGACGTTACGATCTTCGTGACGGACACCGTTACGGCTCTCATCACGTTGGACGTTACGTGCCTCGTGACGTTCCTCGTTACGGACGCCCGTTTCGTTGATTTTGCTCGCCTTTTTGCCGCCAGACGGCGGGGTCGTGCCGCCCTCGTCCCGAGCATGTCGGGCGCGCGTCGCCGCGGCAGTCCTGTCCTTGCGCTGATCCTTCGCCTTCGCGGCTCGAAGCACATCCTCGCACAGGACCTGATGATAGTACCTCCCATCCGAGCACAGAACGAAGCCCCGCAGGGCCATTGCCTTGACCTTCTTCCAGCGCCCGGCGGCGCCGGAGAACGCCGCGAGGAGGCGGTCGTTGTTGGGCAGCGAGCCGGCGGGCTTCTGCTTCCAGGCGTGCCCCCAGAGCGCGACCGCAGCCTTGAACTCCTCGCCTGTCGAGAGTGCCCAGAGCTCGGAGTGGAACAGGCGGTCGGTGTGGAGCAGGAAGCCGTTGATCCCGTCGACATCGATGTCGTGCGGCACCAGCGGCGCCGGCAGATCGGATTGGGCGGTCATACGGGCCCCCTGGCGTGCTGAGCGATGGATGAGGCGGCCACGTCGCACCACAGGTTCAGCGTGGTGCAGGGCCCGGCCCGGTTCTTCCCGAGGATGATCTCAAGGGAGTGCTTGGTATCGAGCAGGCGGGTAGCGAGCTCGTCGTCGCCACCGGCCTTGATCTTCTGCTCGAGGTAGTAGGCCTCGCGGTAGAGGAAGAGGACGGTGTCTGCGTCCTGCTCAAGCTCACCGGAGTCGCGGAGATCCGGGAGCACGGGTCTCTTGTCCTGCCGCCCCTGCGCCTCGGTCTGGCGCGAGAGCTGGACGAGCAGCACGACGCAGATGTCCTCATCCTTGGCCAGTTGCTTGAGCGTGCCGGTGATCTCGCCGATCTCTAGGTTGCGGTTGCCACTGTAGCGGTCCGAGACCTTCATGAACTTGAGGTGGTCGATGAACACGACCCCGAGCTTCACGTTGGATTCCGCGAGTCGCTTCTTCTCGGCCCGGACGGCGAACAGGATCTCGGCGACCGAGGCGCCCGAGCGGCAGTCGACCTGCAGATGCAGCTTCGAGAGGCGCTGCTCGGCGTCCGCAAGGCGCCAGTCGTCCTCATCATCCGTGTGGCCGGCCATGATCTGGCCGTAGGAGAGAGGGCGATTGTGCAGGTAGCTGAGATCCGCGAGGTAGCGGGCCCACTGCTGGTCCTTGGTCACCTCAAGCTGGAAGACGAGCACGCCATCGTTCCGGGCCGAGCGGCGCGACATCGACGTCATCGCGACCGTCTTGCCCATCCCCGGTCTGGCGCCGAGCAGCCACAACTGGCCTCGCTGAAAGCCGCCTTGCGTCACACGGTCGAGATCGGGAATCCCCGATGAGATGGCGGTGCTACCGACGGTGCCGGCCTTGATGCCCTTGATGCGGTCGAGCAGCCACCGTCCGCCGGTCGCGGCCGAGAGGCTGGTTCGCTTGTCGTCCGGCGCTTTGGCGCGCGTGACGAGCAGGTCGGCCATCACGTCCTCAATGAGCGAACCGCTGGCAGTCTCGATGCCGCCGTGGCGGGCCCGCTGCACGAGGTCCTCGCCGATCACGACGAGCTCGCGCTTCATCGCGAAGTCGCGCACGATCTTGGCGTAGCCCGTGGCCTGGACGGTGGTGGCGGTGTTGAAGATCTGGGCGAGGTACTGCATCGCCGACACGCCCATGATCTCCGGCTTCGGCAGGTAGCCCTTGACCGTCATCGGCACGGCGTCGACGCCCTGGGCGATCAGGCTCGCGATCGTCGCGAAGATCTCCTGATGCTCACCGAAGAAGAAGTGCTCGGCCTTCACCGAAGCCGCGATCTCGGCCATGCCGGCGTTACGCTGCATGAGAGCACCGAGAAGCGACTGCTCGACCTCGATGTTGTGCGGCGGCGCTTCAGCATCGGGCTGGGCCTGCTGGCGGAAGGGGACGACGGCGCTGCTCATCCGAGCATCTCCCGGCGGTGCTTCTCCGACAGGCCGGCGCGGCGCATGAAGTCGTCGAAGGCGCGCACGGCCGCGGCCATGTCGACGATGTTGCCCGAGGCCTGCGCCTGCTTCAGCGCGGCGGCATAGGCCTCGAAGGAGGCGCCGGCTCGGGCGTCGCGCGCTTGCTGAAGGTCGACTACGGCCACGGCGGTCACTCCGCGGCCTGGAGGGGTGAGGCGTCGAAGCGACCGGCCTCGTGACCCCAGGACATCCATCCCGGCCGGCTCTCGCGCGAGAACAGGTCGGCGCGGCGCAGCGCGTCAGGCGCCAGCGCCTCGGCGGCGGCGTAGGCGGCGTCGGGCTTGCGCGAATGCTCACGGGTCGGGGCCATGATCACGGTGCGCACGGCGCGCCCCGCCCGGGGCCGTCCGAACTTGCCGATCAGGAAGGGCTCGGAGGCCGAGCGCAGGACGTAGCCGGTGCCGAAGGCGAGCTTGCCGCCCGAGGTGGTCTTCACCCAAGCGCCGGCGGTCGTGAAGGTGAAGCCCCAGGCCGCCATGACCTCGAGCGCCTGCGGCAGCATGGGGTTCGTGGCCCAGAGCCAGAGGAAGGCGTCGCCGCGGGCGAGCTGCGCGACGGGCATCGCCTTGATCGCGTCGAGCGACATGCAGGCGTACTGCGCCTGCGGGCTCTTCCGCTCGCCGCGCGCCGACCGCAGGGCGAAAGACCACGGCGGGTCGGCCATGATGATGTCGAAGCCGAGCGGCGGCAGCGGTGCGAAGGGCCATGTCATGCCGCCCTCCGCCGATCTGCGATCATTCGCTCGGGCAGAAGCGAGAAGCCTCGCGCGAGCCGCGGTGCGAGCTCGGTCCCGTCCGGATGCCACCGACGCTCGCAGGCAGCCCAGGCCTCGGCCCTGTCGAGCATCTGGGCGTAGGTACCGGTGGCGATGACCGCGCCGTCTTCGAGGAGCACCCACGTCACCGGAATGCCTGCGAGCGAGTGAAGACCAGTTGCTGGGTGTCGAGCGGCATCTCGTCGAGCACCCGCATTGCGTGCGGGATCAGCCGCTCGTCCTGCAGGGCGGCGAACACGACGGCAGCGGCCTTCGTCTCGGCGGGAGGGAGGACGGCGCGGATGTCGTTCAGGCCCTGGCGCTGACGCTCGGGCCCACGGGCGGCGCGGAAGGCCGGATGCCGCTCAAAGATCGACGGATGTGTCATGCCGCCCTCGGTGTGCCGAGGACGCCGAGCTTGAAGCGCTCAGCATAGCGGGGGGCTCGTTCGTGTACCGTAGCCGCCCACAGTCCAAGGGCATCGGCCGCGTTGTCGTCGCGGGGCGACCAGCCCTGGCGCTGAGCCGCGGCGATCATCGCGGCCTTGTCGGCGTTGCCGTGTCCAGCGAAGAACTTCTTGACGCTCTGCAGGTGGTGCTCGGCGCAGCGGATGTCGCGCAGCCGGCAGCAGAACTCGGTGTGCCACGCAAGCCCCATCAGCTTACGGGCGGTGGCGGGCGTGGTCTTGCCCGCCAGGATCGGCGCCTCGAACACGATCAGCGCCGGGCTCTCCAGCGTGATCATGTCGAGAAGCCACTCGTTGTAGGCCTGGGCGAAGCGGCCGATGTCCTCGCCCGTGGCGGGCAGCACCTTGGTGCCGTAGCTCGGCTCCCCATCGGGCGAGCCACAGGCCCATCCCAACCGGGTTGCCAGATCAAGCGCGAGGATCTTCGGCAGCGCCATGGCTCAGTGCACCGCCGGGTCGAGCTGCTTGATGCCGCCGCGAAGCGCCTTGCTGTTGCGATCGGCCGCTTCGTCGTCGGCCTGGGCCTTCGCAGTCTGCCCGGCGCGCCGCTTGGCCTCGTCACCCTCGTCATCAGCGAACAGGTCGGCCTGCGGGTTGAGGTCGAGCTTCTCGCGGTAGTCGTCGAGTGACCGCAGGAAGTCGTCTCGCTTGTCCTGCTCCATGCGCTTCAGCGACAGCACGAGCTTGAACGCCTTGCGGTTGATGCCGTGGGTCTCCTCGGCATCCTTGACCGCAGCGCCGAGCTCGCCGCGGGCCTCATCCATGTCGGCTTTCATGCCATCGCACCTGGCGATGAGGCTCTTCAGAACCTCGGGGTGCACGCCCGCCTGCTTCTTCGCCTTGGCGTCCTTCAGCTTCTCAGCCATGTCGGCTCCTCGTCTGTCGCGCGGGATCGCCCCGCGTGGGCGGGCCGCTCAGGGCCAGGAAGAGTGGACAGCCGGAAGCTGCGGCTCGCGGCGTGGCACGCGAGGCTCGACGGGCTCGGAGGCGATCTCGACGCAGGCCGCGACGTGCGCCTCCTGCGTCAGGCGGCAGAGGTGGCCTAGCGCGACGTCATCAAGATCGACGTCGAGTTCCGGCACGCCGGCCCGCTCCACCTTGAAGGCGGCGCCCTTCCCGATCCGGGTCAGGATCATGACGGCGACCTGAACGCCCTCGGCGTCGAAGATCGTGAGGCCGTCCACTCGAAGCTCGACGCGTCCGCTCATCGGTGCCCCCAGTCTTCGAGCTCGGGGTCTAGGGCGCGGGCCCGCTCGTCGAGCCACCGCGAGGCGGTGAGCACCGGGACCGACAGGCTGCCGATCCAGAGCAGGCCGATGGACAGGCCGCGCAGGGCCGTGGCCGCGCCTCGAGCAAGACGCACCCGCATCATGGCCGCCCCTCCCGAAGAACCTTGAGCTGCTGACTGAGTGCCGCAGCCTGACGCTCAAGACGCGCCTGCTGGCAGACGCGCGCAGCCTCTTGCAGCGATGCAGGCGAAGCGTCGGGCGAGACGAAGACGAACAGTTCGGGCCCGTAGGCTTCGATGAGCCGGTGGTAGGCGGTGCCGGACGGCGAGGACGCGCGTTCCAGCCACTTCGAGACCGTCTTGGCCGAGATCCCGGTATCGGCCTCGACGTTGGCGGCGGTCTTCGCCGGATGGATTCCGCGCAGGAACTCGCCGATCCGCTCTGCGAAAGTTTGGGGTTCGATCACCCCAAGCTGTCGCAGGACTTCCCCAGACTTTCGCATGTCGCTCCTCGATGCTGTGAACATCGAGGAGCGATTTGCAGAGGAGGGCATCGCGGATGAGGTCATGCCGCGACTCCGAGGTGAACGACGCGACCACCGACAGCTTGCCGGCGGGGGTGGACGCGACGGAAGAAAAGAGCCGAGGCGAGACGCCCCGGCAGTCGGGTCAGCGAGGTAAACCGACTCGCTGCCGGGCTGAAAAAGAGGAGCGGGCGAGCGGCCTCAGCCGTCTCGCGCGCAGGAAGCTGGCGCGACTGATCCGCCTGCACGGCGGGAAGGCGCAGTGGGGGCAATGAGCCGATCACGGGCGCGCCTCCGAGTACTGGCGGATGGCGCGGGCCGCGATGCTCGGCGGCACGCCGAGCGCGGACTCGATATCGTCGAGGCTCAGCCCGTGGTCGTGCAGGCAGGCGATGCCGTTGTCGCTGTAGGCGACACCGGCGGCCGCCTGAGCACGGACGGTCCGAGCGAGGATCGATGCGCTGTTGTCGCTGCGCGTGCCAACGATCTCGTTGACCGCCGCTACGATCTCATCACGCGAGCGCGCCCTCTGCCGGCGTCTACGCTTTGGTTCGGCCAGCCCATTGGCGCGCCAGATAGCTTCGAGACCGAGAACATTTGCGCGGAGGCAGACCCAGTGACGGCCGACGAGGATGCGGCGTGCGACTTCGCCTGCGGTCAAGCCCTCGGCCAGGAGGCTGACGATCGTCGCATCATACTCGTCGCTGACCCTCGTCACGGCCGCCCCCACGCAATCGGGGCGTCGAAGGGCTCGCTACTGGTGCTCGAGCAGGCCCACATGACTACGGCGATGCTCACCAGCATGGCCAAAAGGCAGAGGCGGTCGGACGCCGTGATGCAGCGGAAGCGGGTCATGGCCGGCCTCCCGCCTCGTACGCGGCGAAGGCGTCGATGAACCGGCCGGTGATGCCGATGGGCGATCCGTCCGGCTCGCGGGCGACGGACTTCGCTAACGCCTGGATCGGCGCCCCATGCTGAAGGGCGAAGGAGAGCGCGATCCCGGTGTCGTGGCCATCGTCGGCCACATCGGACGACGCCTTCGAGCAATCGAGAAAGACCTCGGCGAGGCTACCGTCTGGATAGCGACCGATGCCGGCCGTCCAGCGGGAACCGCGATGCTCGAAGTCGAAGGCCTCGTGCGAGCGCCGGTTCGGGAGGACGGCGCGGGTCATGCCGAGACTCCCAACGAGACCGCCTCACCGGACGCCGACCGGATGGATGCGCATTCGGGGCGGTCGATCCCCTCCGGCCACTCGGCGCCCTCGGGCCAGTTGTCGGAGAGCCAGCGGAGCGCGCTCGCGAGGTGACGGGATCCGACGTCGCCACCCTCGCGCAGAAGGCGGACACGCTTTCCGTCGTTGAAGAGGAAGGCAGAGACACGCGCGTCGGACACCTCGCGCTTCGCGCGGAAGGCGTCGATGACCCGCAGGAGATGGTCGACCGTCAGCATGGCCACATTAATGGGGGCTATCTCCCCCATTCGTCAAGGCCTACTTCCCCCTCGGTGCCACGGAAGGCCGGGGGTATTTTCCCCCGCATGGCAAGAGACATTCGCGTGCGTATTCAGGAGCGGCTTGCCGACCTTCAGAAGTCCATGCGGGCGGCGTCGATTGACGGCGGTATGGGGGCGACGGCGATCAAGGATCTCATGCGTCGGCCGAATGACTCGCCCAGCATGGAAACGGTTGAGAAGCTGGCCAAAGGGCTAAACACGACCGCCGCATGGCTTGCATACGAAGCCGGACCGAAGACGCTTCGACCCACCTCGTCCGGCGGCTTAGCCGACGCCAGCCGGAACTTTGGCCTCGCGCGAGTCGATGGTTCTGTTAGTGCGGGGATGTTCCTTGCGGCATCGGTATTTGACGATACCCCGGGTGAGATGATTTCCGCCCCGCGCGATCCCGACTACCCCTTCGCCGCTCAACTCGCCTTCCGCGTCGAGGGCGACTCCATGGACAAGGCTGAGCCACGACCCATTCGTGATGGCGACTTCGTTATCTGCTGCGCGTGGTCTGATCTCGGCCTTGAGCCCGCCGATGGAATGATCCTCGTCATCCAGCAGACCTTGGACGACGGCAGACTGCGCGAGCGATCGGTCAAGAAATTCAGCCTCGACGGCGATAGGGCCATTTTCGCTCCTATGTCGTCGAACCCCAAGCATGCGCCGATCATCGTGCCAAGAGACTTCAATCCCGAGGATGGAAAGCAGGTGACCATCCTCGGTTTGGTGCGTTTTGTGTTCGACTATCAAGTCATTCGTTGGTAGTCGATCGCCCTTCGCCGGGCTGAAGCATGTAGCGGACCGATAGGATCGTCGCCCCAGTCTCCCCGCAATACATGCAATCCGGGTCTATCTCCTTGACGGCTCCCGACTCGTAGAAGTCGTGCATCGTCGCGGGGTCGTCTGGTTCGTCGACCATGCGGACGACCTGGGACCGCTCACGGTCGCAACAGCGACAGCGAAGCCGCACTGAAAAGGCACGCTCTTGCGCCAGCGGCATCGAATCGGCCGAGAGGGTGGAACGCTCGACGGTCAGCAGTGACATGGGCATCTCCTCAGATGTTCTTACTTCGTTCTCAATCCATGGTAGAGTCAATCGGCGACAATACGCGCCCTGAAAATTTTTCACCGGCTGTGCGGAAGTCCGAATTTATCAACAAATACAAGGTTTTGTCGGTGTATACAGGCTGTTGATTTACCTTACGCCGGGTCAGCATCTCACGGTGCGTAGACCGCCAGAATGAGAGAACGGGGGCAAAAGCCCCCATAAAGGATTGACGGGGGCAATATCCCCCACTATCTTGCCTCCATCGCCTCACCCCGAGGCGGTGGAGCGACCGATGTCCCAGGCCCCAGTATACGGCCCGCTGAAGCTGTTCCGGTCGGCCAAGAGCACGGCTTACGCTCGAACCAAGGCCGAGGCTGCCATCAAGCTCGGCGTCGAAGTGTCCGCCGTGCAGGGCCCCCGGTTCACCGATGCTCTGCGCGGTGAGCCGACCGGCAAGCGGCGGCACCCAGAGGTCGCCTACCTCGATAGCCGCGCGGTCGTCCGCCGGCTCAACCGGTCGGCCGCCTGACATGGCCGCCCCGACCCCCCTCCCGAGCGACACGCCATTCCACACGGACGGTCGCCTGAACTTCCGGGCCGCGCTCCAGCAGGCCCGCCTCGACCGCGCTCACGAGCGCTTCCGCCGGGTCGATCCGGACTACCGGCGTCTCGCCCGGCCGCTGCCGGCGGACCGCCTGAGCAGGGTCCGCCTGTTCCTCGAGAATGTCCGCGCCCGCGTCGCTTCGGAGCGCGCGCTGCTCGACGGGACCGGCGCGTGGTCCGTCTACGAGCACGTCGAGCGGGAATGGTCCGGCCATCGCTGGCTCGAGCCGGTCTTCGTCGCCTCCTACCCGACCGGGGTCGCCGCCGAGCGCGCCCTGATCGAGGCCGCCCAAGAGCGCGGGGCGGCGATCTCCGACACGCTTCCCCTCCCGCTGAAGGCTGCCTGACCATGCGCGTTTCCCAGGACGTTCTCTCCGTGCTCGACCGCGCTACCTGCGAGGGCAACGCCCTGTCGCTCGTCGCCCTCGGGCAGCTCGACCGCAAGCTCTACACCGACACGAACAAGGTCCTGGAGGCGGCTGGCGGCAAGTGGAGCCGCAAGGCGAAGGCCCACCTGTTCGACGGCGACGCGGCCGAGGCCGTGGAGCCGATCATCCTCACTGGCGAGATCGTCAGCCGGAAGGTCGAGTTCCAGCAGTTCTACACCCCGCCGGACCTAGCCGAGCGCGTCATCGCCGCCGCCGGCATCCTTCCTGGCATGTGGGTCTTAGAGCCCAGCGCCGGGCGCGGCGCCCTGGCGATCCCGGCGCTTGTTGCCGGTGGCCAGGTCGACTGCGTAGAGCTCAACCGCGCGAATGCGGAGCACCTCGACGAGGCCGATCGCTTCGACGTGGTGTGCTGCGACTTCCTCACCGTGGCATCCGAGCGCCAGTACGACCGCGTCGTGATGAACCCGCCCTTCACGCGGGACCAGGACATCCGGCACGTCGAGCACGCGCTCAAGTTCCTCGCGCCCGGCGGGCGGCTGGTTGCGATCATGAGCGGCGGCGTCCTGTTCCGGCAGGGCCGAGCCGCCACCTTCCGCGAGATGGTCGCGGCCCGCGGCGGCACCATCGAACCGTTGCCGGCGGACTCCTTCAAGGCGTCCGGCACCTCGGTCAGCACCTGCCTCGTGACCATCGACGAGCGGGGCGCGTGATGTCCGACGGACAACTCCTCTGCCTCTGCGGCTCGGCCGGCGCCCTGGTGCTGTCCTGCGTCTGGGGCCTCGTCGACCTCGCCTGCCGCTTCGTCGGCGGACCCGAGACGCCCGCGGACCCGGTGGACGCCTTCCTGGCGCTCGGGCGCGCGGCCCAGGCCGGCATCGCGGCCAGTGTGGCGGCGCTCGGCACCCTCGTCGGCGGCCTGTTCGGCTGGGCGGTGCGGCCATGAGCGATTGGCTCGACGCCTTCACTCTCGCCGCCCGCGAGCAGATGACGCTGCCCGGCAACTGGTACGGCTACCTCTTCGAGCGGGTCGACGGTCAGGGCGTGCTGGTCACGGGCAAATGCGTCACCCGCGCAATCTCGCGCGGTCCGCGCAAGGGTGAGCCATGCTTCCGGACGGCAGATCCGGAGACCGAGCGGAAGGTCTTCGTTTCGAGCGCCGCCGCCGACGCAGCCTCCAAGCGCCTGCGCGAGGCCCGGCGATGAGCGCCCGGACCTCCACGCTCGACGCCCTGACGCCCGAGGACGCGGCCGGGATGCTCCACGAGCGGGGCGTCGGCCTCCTCGTCGCCTCGACGGACGAGGGTCTGTCCCGCGTCCTCGCCGACATCCTGATCGAGCGCCGCATCCGCCTCGCGCGAGCGCCGCATCCGCCTCGCGCGAGCGCCGCACGATTTCGACGCCGTGCGCGCCGAGCACGCCCGCCTGCTCCACGCCGACGAGGCCGCCGGCCGGTCGCGCGAGTGCGCCCGCTACCACCCCGATTCCGCCCGGAGGCCCTGATGTCCACCCACCCCCACCAAGTCCTCGTGAAGGGCGACGTCGTCCTCATCCGCGCGGTCGTGGACTTCGTCTGCGACGACACAGGACGCGTCTATGCCAAGGTCGGCGGCCCTTACGGCGCTTCGGTCTCGGCAGCGTGCGAGCACGTCAGCATGGAGATGTTCTTCCTGGCGCCCGGCGACGAGGTGCGGGCGATCGAGGCGAGCCCCGAAATGCCGTCCGAGATTTGCCCGTTCGGCATCGTCGCCGCAGTCATCGGCGAACGCGCGTGGATCGAGTGGCCGCACGGACCGAGCATCGATCGCGTCGAGACCTTGGAGCGCATCCGCACCGCCGCCCAGGTCGCCGCGAACGCGCCCCGGCCCGGCGAGGAGCCGGTGCTCCCGATGGCGGCGGAATGAGCGCCATGCGGATCGAGCGCATCCCCTTCACGACGCGCGAAGCGTGGCTCGCCGCCCGGGCGCAGGACGTGACCGCCTCGACGGTCGCAGCTCTGGTCGGCGCACACCCCTACGTGTCCGCCTACGAGGTCTGGGCGCTGAAGACCGGGCGCATCGGCGAAATTGCCGAGGAGACGGGTGCGATGCGTCGCGGTCGCCTGCTGGAGCCGGTCGCCGTCGAGCTGCTGCGCGAGCAGCGGCCCGACTGGAAGGTCGAGCCGAACCGGGACTACTTCCGTGACCCCGCCATCCGGCTCGGCGCGACGCCGGACACTCTCGTGACCTGCCCGGTGTTCGGGCTCGGCACCGTGCAGATCAAGAGCGTCGAGCGCTCCGTGTTCGCCCGCGGCTGGCGCGAGGCGGACACGGGCGAGATCGAGCTTCCTGTCGGCTACGCGCTGCAGGTCATCACCGAAGCTCATCTCGTCGGCGCGAAGTGGGCCGCCGTTGGCGCCCTCGTCGTCAGCCACGACATCGCGCTCGAGATTATTGAGGTGCCGATCCACGCTGGCGTCATCGAGACCCTGCGCCGGGCCGTCGGGGAGTTCTGGGCTACGGTCGAAGGCGGTCGAGTGCCCGAGCCGGACTGGATGCGCGACGTCGCGCTTGCGGCCCGCCTACACGGCGATACCGGGCAGACTGTCGACCTGTCGGCTGACAACGCGCTGCCTTCGCTCCTCGATGAGCGGGCCGAGACGAAGGCGCGCATCAAGGCCGATGAGGCACGCTGCTCCGAGATCGATGCCGAGATCCGAACGAAGGTCGGCTTCGCCGCCGGGGCGTCCCTGCCTGGCTGGAAGATCAGCCTGAAGACGCAAGAGGCGAAGGCCTACCAAGTCGCCGCGCGCACGACCCGGCCGATCCGCGTCACCCGCATCCAGCAGAGGGAATCCGCAGCATGAACGCTGTCGCCGAGCGCACCGCGAACCCCATCGTCGTTCTCAACGACCAGATCGGCAACCGCGAGGAGCAGTTCAAGGCCGCGCTTCCAGCCCACATTCCCGTCGAGCGGTTCAAGCGCGTGCTGCTGACCGCCGTGCAGAACAATCCCGGGTTGATGAAGCTGGATCGTCAGTCCTTCTTCAACTCGGCGATGCGGGCCGCGCAGGATGGCCTCCTCCCGGACGGGCGCGAGGGTGCGATCGTCGAGTTCAGCGGCAAGGCGCAGTGGATGCCGATGATCGGCGGCCTGCGGAAGAAGGTTCGCAACTCGGGCGAGATCGCCACCTGGGAGGCCCACGTCGTCTACGAGAACGACGAGTTCCTCTACGAGCTCGGTGACGAGCCGATCCTTCGCCACAAGCCGACGATGGGCGAGCGCGGCAAGCCGATCGCTGCCTACTCCGTCGCCGTGCTGAAGTCGGGAGAGCGCTCCCGCGAGGTCATGAGCTTCGCCGAGATCGAAAGGGTTCGCGCTGTCAGCCGCGCCAAAGGGAACGGCCCCTGGGTGCAGTGGTGGGGCGAGATGGCCCGCAAGACAGTGGCGCGTCGGCACTCCAAGGTGCTGCCGATGTCCACCGATCTCGACGACCTGATGCGTCGGGATGACGATCTCTACGACTTCAAGGGCGCGCAGGAAGATGGCGCCGTCGCCCCGCGGCCGAAGCTTCACGCTGTGCTTGATCGGATCGGCAGCCCGCCCGCCATCGAGCACGCCCCAGGCGGCGAAGCGCCGGCGACCGATCAGGGGCCCGATACGCCCGCAGATGCGAGTGCTGCAGGCAACGAGGTCGCCGACTCCTCAGAGGGTGACGAAGCTGCGACGCCCGCCATCGACGCCGACAGCGCGGACTACAAGCGCGGGTACGAGGACGCGTTGCGGGGCACGAAGAAGTGCCTCAAGGCCGAGATCAAGGACGATCCCGCACGGCTTGTGACCTGGGAGGCCGGGCACGCCGCCGGGACCGAGCAGATGGCTCGCGACGAGGCGGAGGGCTGAGCCGTGCACATCCGCGTCGTCGACCTCGAGACCACGGGCTTCGAGCCCCCGGCCGCCGTCTGCGAGATCGGCTGGTCCGATCTCGTTCGCGAGGACGCTGGATGGCGGGTGCTCAATCCGCTGTCGTCCCTCGTGAACCCCGGCCATCCGATTCCGCCCGAGACGTCGGCGGTCCATCACATCGTAGATGCGGACGTGGCCGGCGCGGAGGCGTGGGACGACTTCGCCCACACCATCCTCGACCCGCGGCGGCATGATCGGGGCGACGAGCCGCCGATCGCCTTCGCTGCCCACAACGCGAAGTTCGAGCAGCAGTGGTGCGCGGCGCTGACCGGCGGCACTCCCTGGATCTGCACCTATCGCTGCGCCCTGCGGGTCTGGCCGGACGCGCCGAACCACCAGAACAACACCCTGCGCTACTGGCTGAAGCTGCCGGCCGACCGACGCCGGGCCGAGCCAACCCATCGCGCTGGGCCGGACGCCTACGTCACCGCCTACCTGCTGAAGGCGCTCCTCAACAGCGCATCGGTTGAGCAACTCATCCATTGGTCGGCCGAGCCCGCGCTCCTCGCGCGTTGCACCTTCGGCAAGCACCGGAACACGCTCTGGCGGGACGTGCCGAGCGATTATCTGCGCTGGGCCGCGGGCCAGCAGATGGACGAGGACGTGGCGCACACGGTGCGGCACGAGCTCAAGCGGCGGGAGCAGCGCTGATGCCCGCCCCAACCCGCACCCTCATCACGGACGCCCTCCGCAGGTCGAGAGAGGCCCATCGCGCCGGCGCGCTCGCGCTGGACCTGCCGGCGCCGGCCGAGGCAGCTCGAGCTATCCGTCGGGCCCGCGTCCTCGCCGGCTACGACGCCCTGACAGACGATCAGTGCGACTTCATCCTGCGCACCATCGAAGCCCTGCGAGACGGGAGGATCGGCCCGTGAGCTTCTGGCATCACCACGGTGCGATCTTCCTGATCTGCGCAGCGCTTTTCCCGCGGCTGACCCTTCTCTTCGGGACGGGCCTTCCGGCGATCTTCGGCGTCCTGGGCTGGATCGGCTGGCTCGTCCTGCCCCGGTTCATCATCGCCTACTACGCGACCGTGGCCTACGGCAGCACGAATCCGTTTCTTGTGGCCGTCGCCTGGGTGATCGCCGTCGCCTGCCTCCTCGGCAGCGGCGGCGAGACCGCGCGGAGGGCTTCAGCTTGAGCACTCTCCCCGCCCCAGCGCGCCCGATCCGTAGCGCCGGCTTCCCCCCTGCCGCTCCTCAGTCCAGCGCGACGAGGAAGCTGTCGAAGCCTCTTCCCCCGAGGGAGGGCGCGCGATGACGGACCGTCCGATCATCTTCAGCGCGCCGATGGTGCGAGCCCTGTTCGATGGCAGGAAGACGCAGACCCGGCGGATCATCCGGGATGAGGTTCCGTCCGCGCCCTCGATGGACGCCCTTGCGCCGGGCGGTACGGCCAGACACCCGGCCCCATACCTCGACGCCTACTGCGGACAGCGCAGGACGGCATCCAACCCGCGTGGCATGTCCGACCGGTGGTGCTGGTGGACGCGAGATGACCGGCCCGGTCACACTTTCAAGGTCCCGTACGTTCCGGGCGACAGGCTCTGGGTCCGCGAGACGTGGTGCCATACTGGATCGGGCGTGTGGACGGTCGGCGACAGCTACTGCGCCCTTGGCGGCAAGGTCATCTACCGCGCGGACGATGACGGGAGCGATCCCGGCATCAAGTGGTTCTCGCCCCTCCACCTGTCTCGCAATCGATCCCGCCTGACGCTCCACGTTGCCGACGTGCGCGTGCAGCGGTTGCAGGAGATCAGCGAGGACGATGCGCAGGCCGAGGGCGTCCAGCAAGAGGAGGATCGCTACTGGCACGACTACCTCTTCCCCGGAACGCAACTCACGCTCGGCGCCCGGGAGAGCTTTAGCACCCTCTGGAACAGCCTCCACGGCGCGGACGCCTGGGACGCGAACCCCTGGGTCGCCGCGATCACCTTCACCGTCGAGCGCGCGAACATCGACGCGTCTCGCGGCCCTTCCCGGAGCCAGCCATGACCGCCCCCAACCAGGGGCGCGGCCCCAGCCTTGCGGACCTCAGTGCGAGCCGGCCCGCGTGGCTGACCGAAGAGATCGTTCGGGCTGCATACCGCCACTTCCAGCACGAGGCCGAGTTCCCGTGTTCGCCATCGGCGATGGGTGAGGCGATCTCCTGCGCGCTGATCGAAGCCCCCACCCCGCCCCAGCCTCCGCTCGGGGAGGCGGAGGTGCGGAGGATCGTGCGGGAGCGGCACGCGAAACTTGAGGAGGAGCGTGGTCGTCCGCTATGCGCCGCCGACATTCGAGCCGGCAAGCTCGATAACCGTCTCCACATAGCTGACGACTTCGATCTAGCCCTCGCCGTCGCCGAGCACTTCCGCTCCGCCGCCCTCCCGACCGCATCCACCGGGGGCGGTGGCGGGGGGACGGACGGGTTCGTGCTCGTGCCGCGCGAGCTGATCGGGGCGGCGTGCTCGGCCATTGATAAGAAGCGCGACGCACCCAAGACGCTCGCAGAACTTCGCCGTTATGCCTCTGGGGACCTCTCTGCCCCGCCCCCTGCGGCAGAGACGGACGGGTGGAGGGCTGTGCTTCGCGAGGCGCGGCAGTGGGTTGAGGCGAACACCGCGCAGGTTCGCGGGCTGTCGGCTGAGGCAGCGGCGCCGGGCGAAGCCATGCTCGCCAAGATCGACGCGCTGCTCGCCACCTCCCCAGAGGACCGCTGAGATGGCCCCGCACGAGGACGGAGACGAGATCCGGGAGGCGTTGGCGTCTCTCAGGGACGAAGCTGACCGCGCCGCTGGCATGGGATTGAAGCGAATGCCCGATAGCCTTCGAGGCATCGCGGATCAGCTCGAAGCCGCCCTCACCGCCGCCCGCGCCGACAACGCCCGCCTCCGGGAGGCGCTGGAGCCGTTCCTCAGGACGTTTGCGGCGATGAAAGTAGCCGGTCTGACGCCCGGCGACACGTTCGCGGTCCATCCCGAGGCGCCCATCGGCGATGTGCTTGACGGAACGCACCAGCCCCGCGTGGCCGATCTCCTTGCGCTCGACTGCGCCGCCCTCCAGCAGGAGCACCCCCATGGATAGGGAGGACGATCTCGACTTTGAGGAGTTCTGCAGCCTGACCGAGGAGCAACGGCAGGCGCAGATCGACCGTGAGTGCGCCGCCTACAACGCGGCATGGGCTCGGCTTTCGCTCGGCCAGCAGCAGCGGGTCCTGCGCACTCGCTACGTGAAGGCCGCGGCACGCGCACGTTCCACGCTTCGGCTGATCGACAACGAAATTACCCGCGACAGCCTGCGCTTCTGGCAGCGCCGCCTTCTCGGACTGCGCATCTGGCGCGCCACTGGCGTGCGTCCCGTGGAGACCTGAGCCATGCACATCGGACGCATCACGGGCGCGACCCGCAACCTCGGCGCGCCGCAGGGCTGGGACCCTGACAAGGACGGCACCTGCGGCGGCCTGCCCATCCGCGACGAGCCGCACAGCCCCGGCGTCAACCGCATGGTCTCGTCGTGGCTCCCGACCCCGGAGGAGATCGCGCTCATCCAGGCAGGCGCTCCCATCCATCTGCTGATCGTGGGCTCCGCTCATCCGCCGGTCGCCGTGTCGGTCGGCGTCCCGCCCCGTGACGAGGAGCACCCCCATGCCTGAGACCACACGAGGGGAGTTGGCGGTGGCTCTGGAAGAGTGCGGCGGTCGCATCGGAGAGGGTTGGGGCGGCTCGGTCGTGACCGAGCTTGGATGCCTCGTGAGCAACAACCTCCCCACGATCCCCGCCGCGCTCCGTTCCGACCCCGCAGGCGCAGCGGAGATGCGGGAGCGGTGCGCGCGCTATCACGACAGATTGGCCGCGAAGTATCGAGGGGAACTCCAGGATGCAATGAACCCCGGTCGCACCGCCCGAGGTCCTGCACGAGGCGTTGCCTGGGCTCACGCCGACGCTCGCAATCACGAGAAGTACGCGGCCGATCTCCGCGCTCTCCCGACCCAGGGAGGCGAGCATGGCGAGTGATCCCGGCCTGATCGCCTTCGCCCGCGAACACCTCGACATGGCTCGCCGGAACGAGGGCCTCTTCGTCGGGCAACTGGACGCCGACGAGTACGCCGCGTTCCAGCGCATGTGCCGCCAAGGGCTGGTGGAGCGCCGCTATCCCGGCCTAGCCGGCTTCATGGGCCTCGCGACGATCACTCTCACGGATGCCGGCCGCGCCGCCCTCGACGCGCACAGGGAGGAGGGGCGATGAAGGGGCCGACGAACGGCGCGCGCAGCTTCCTGACGGAACTTGCTCGGCACAAGGGTTTCGTTTCGCGCAAGCACCTGCCGCCGGTCTGCTCGCGCGAGCAAGAGCGCGCCCGCCGCGAATGCCATCGCAATGGATGGGCGGCGTGGGGGCGTGATCTGCCATGTGACCCTGCCGGCTGGGCGATCACCGATGATGGCCGCGCCGCCCTCTCCGAGCCCCCCAATGGCTAGGGAGAGAGCCGTGACGGAGAGGGGGGAGATCGGGCGGCTCTACGAGGCGATGGTCTTCGCGGCCTACCTCGTGGAGCAATACGGAGACGCCTACGCCCCGATCCTGGCTCGAATGGAAGAGGAGTGGAGCGCCGTGCTGAAGGCCGACACGCCGCAGGCGCGCGCCCGACGCATCCTCAACGCTCATACGGTCGAGGGCGGCCTGAACGCGATCCGCTGAAGCCACTCCTGTTTCTGCGCGAGACTTGGCCCGAGGCCATAGCGGGGACGGTGAAACTTATGCCCCATCAGCGCCGCCGCTAGCTTCTCAGGCACCTCGACGGCCGTCAGCCGATCCTCGAAGGTGTGCCGCAGCGAATAGAGGGTCTGCCCCGTCGCCGGCAGCAGCTTCGCCTTCGCCAGGAACTTATTGACCGTCGCCGAGAGCGAGGCGGACTTGTCTCGGTAGCGCGGGAAGCCGCCGGGGAACGCCTGCATCGCCATCAACGCCACGCCCACGAGCGGCATGTCACGTTCGGACTGCTCCGTTTTCATGCGCCGGCCATCAGGTCTCACCCGGACGTGCGGCACCGTCGCAGTAAGGTCGATGGTCTCCTCGGTGAGGTTCACGGCCTCGGACAGCCGCAAGCCGGTCTCTGCGATGAGGTAGACGACGGCACGGGCCTCCGGGTTGAGAGCGGCGAGGGCGCCGGTAGCCAGGAGTTTGTCCTGAACGAAGGTGGGGTCGAAGGCGAGGCGCTGGCCCGTCGAGCCGCCATTGATCCGCAACTCGCCGAACACGGGTCCGAGGCCGATGCGATGCGACCGCTCAATGGCCTTGAACATCATATTCAGGTGGCCGAAGTCCTTGTTGGCGGTTTCGATCTCCACGGACCCGGTAAGCGCCCTGTCCTCCCACCATTGCCGGAAGTCGAGGGCATGGCCTCGGTTTACGGACGCTACCGGCATGTCGCCGATCACGCCAAGCAGGTTCGTGGCCGCCCGGAGCTTGGGATTGCGCCACTTCCGCTTCTGATCGGGCGACAGGTCCTTCAGCGACGCCTTGCTCAGCTTCTCGAACTCGCCGAACAGGCCGCTAAGCATGATCTGCGGCGGCGCGACGGTGCCGAGGGTCGCGCTTGCCGCAGCTTCGGTCTGAGCGACCGGCTGCTGCTTGGCCGCCAGCAGACGGTCCACGATCTGCGCGGCCGGCAGTCTGGCCACCTCCTCGGTCGAGAGGTAGTCGAAGCCGAGAGCGCGGGCACGGCAGGGTCCGCTACGACGCGGCCCGCCGCCGTGCCCGCGCTCTCGG
>NZ_BPQR01000085.1 GCF_022179345.1 Methylobacterium jeotgali
GGGGATGAGAGGCCGCCGAGCGAGACCCAGGCGATGGCGTCCTGGCTCTCGCGCTTGATGAAGGTGTAGCCGGTCTGGTGCCAGGGCAGGACGGCGCTGGTCTTGTTGTCGAGGACGAGGTCGCCGCGGTCGGTGAGCAGGGTGAGCACGGCGTGGCCCTCGCCCTTCTCGTCGATGACCACGGTCATGCGCATGGCGCGCCGCGGCAGCCCGGCCTTGGCGAGCAGGTGGCGCTTGAGGAGCTGGAAGTCCTCGCAGTCGCCCGAGCCGTCCTCGGCGAGGTCCCAGCGGTCGGCGACGCCCAGATGCTCCATGTCGGTCACGGCGCGGATGCTGCGGTTGACCCGGCGGTTGACCGAGACGACGCTCGCCCAGACCTGCGCGGTCAGCGCGATCCGCGCCGGCTCGGAAGGGTCCACCGCGCACTCCGCCGCATACGCCTCGCAGAACGCAACCCACGCCACCAGAGGCTTGGCGGACCCCGTCACGGTGGCGACGGGAGCGGGCGCGGGAAGCGCGGCGAGACGCGTCTCCGTGGCGCTCGCCGGACCGGCCGCGAGCAGCGCCGCCACGACCCACGGCAGCGGCCTCGACCACCTGCCTCCGATGCGACGACCCTGAACGCCACGCATTTGAACCGATCCGTTAAGCTTTCATTAACGAAGCTCTCACGGCCGGGGCCCCGCGGCAATCGCCTGGTTAAGATTGGGTTAACGCCTTGCCTCCGTGGCGCGCCAGCGGCGGCGGCTCTGTCCACAACCTGCGCGGGCCGCATCCGCGGATTCCCCTCTCGACCGGCGCTCCCCGATGCGCGACATGCTTGAGGCGTGAGCCTCATCCTCCGCGCCCCGCGGGGCACGGCCCTCGGACAGCGCATGGTCGGAACCGTCCAGCCCTTCGGACACCGCCGGTGACGGGCGTGAGACCGGGGCCGCTCGCCTTCAGCCTGCCGGGGGTCGCGAGCCGCTACCGCGCCATGGCGCTGCCGGCCGAGGCCTTCGAGCCCGATCAGGTGCTGTTCGGGGCCGACGCGCAGGCGGGGATCGTCCGGCGCCTCCTTACCGAGGCCGGCGCGCCGCCCGTGTTCCTGCCGGCGCCCGAGATGTTCCACGCGCCGGAGACCTTCGCCCGTATCGAGCGCCTGCTGCCCGCGCCTTCGCGCACAGGCGGCCCTCCGCCCCACCTGCGCTTCGGCCCGTTGCGGGACTGCCGGCTCCTGAAGTTCGCCCCGAACGCGCATCTCCTCGCTGAGGCGCCGAGCCGGCGGGAGATCCGGATCAGCGCCAACCCCTTCGCTGCCCGTGCCGCGGTGCCGGCGGCCCTCGGCCGGGTGCTGCGCTACGCCTCCGACGCGATCCTGACCGGCCTTCACGGCGAGCGGCCGGAGCACGCGGATCTGCCCGCCGGCTTCCCGGCCGCGGACATCGCCGCCTGGGCCAGGGGTGCGGACGGCCCTCGGGAGGCGCAGGCCGCCCTCGCGAGCGGGCGGATCGAGCGCCGCGCCTTCGCGGCGCTCCCGGGCGCGGACCCGACGCCCGGCGCGCCGGGCCCGACGGTGGCGCTCCCCTGGAACCTCGCCGATCCCGGCAGCGCCGTGCCCGACATCGTGCTCGCCTTCGCCCGCTTTCCGGGGCCGGCGGAGACCGGCCTCGGCCTCACGCTCCTGCCCTACAACGAGGACGCGCTGGAGCCGCGCCTGACCCGGCTCGTCGAGGAGGCCGGCGCGGTGCTGGCGCGGCGCGAGGGCGATCTCGCGCGCAAGGCCCTGTTCGTGGCGCGGGTGCGCCGGCCGGTGCCCGCCCCGGCGCTGCGCCATCTCTTCCCCGGCGTGATCCTCGACGGCGGCGATCCCGAGCGCGCCTTCGTGGAGGCGCGTCTCCGGGCGCTCGGCCTGCCCTTCGTCACGCACGATCCCGCGCCGGCGGAGGGACCCGTCGACCCGGACCGGCGCCTGGAGCGGTTCGAGGAGACGCGGGGCGTCCGCCTGATCGAGACGGCGCGGCCCTCGCGCCGGGCCTGCATGGAGCTTCTCGCCGCCGCGCAGGCCCTGTTCGGGGAGGTCGCGGCCCCCTTCGCGCCGCCGATGCCGCCTGCCATCGATCCCGCCCTGTTCACGGGCGTGCCGGGAGGCCGCGCATGAGCGCCGCGGGCAAGGCCGTCGCGGCGCTGGCCGCCCGGATGGAGGTGGCGGACGCGCATCTCTACGTCGAGGCGACGCCGCTTCTGGCAGATGTCTGGACCGGCATCCCCGTCGTCGCCGCGGCGCTCTCCGAGCGCTTCCTGGCGCGGATGCCCGAGCGGGTCTCGTTCTTCCGCGACGATACCCTGATCGGGCACGCCGACATCGCCGAGCTGCTGGCGCGGCGCACCGGCGCCCTCCTCGCGCCCGAGATCATGGGGCGGACGCGCCCCTTCGCGCCCCTCGACCTCTACCGGTGCAGCGGGCCGGCGCTCGGGTTCTACCCCTCCGTGAAGCCGGTGCCGGGGATGTTCGACCGGGAGGTCAGCGTCGTCCACGACCTCTCGACCCTGGTGACGCCGGAGTTCCACGCCGCCCGCAACATCCGCTTCCACCTGGAGACGCTCCACGCCGAGGTGGCGAGCAACGATCTCACCCTCTGCGTCTCCGACGCGACGCTGGAGGACGTGGCCCACTATCTCGGCCCGCCCCGCAGCCGCCTCGCGGCGATGCCGAACGCCGTCGAGTGGTCGCCGGACCTCGCCCTGCGCTTCGAGGCCGAGTTCGGCGGGAAGCCCGCCGAGCCCTTCGTGCTGGTGCTCGGCACCCGCGAGCCGCGCAAGAACCACGCGCTGATCTTCGCGCTGATCGAGGCGAGGCCGGAGCTTCTCGACGCCTATCGCTTCGTCTTCGCCGGCCCGCCCGGCTGGCTGGAGGACCGGCTCGCCCTGCCCGAGCCCGTGCGCCGGGGCTTCGAGCGCGGGCGCATCCTGCACACCGGCTTCCTCGACGAGTTCGCCAAGTACGCCCTGCTGCGCCGGGCGCGTTTCAGCGTCTACGCCTCGCTCTACGAGGGCTTCGGCCTGCCGGTGCTGGAGAGCCTCTCGCTCGGCACGCCCTGCCTCTCCTCGCTGAGCTCGAGCCTGCCCGAGGTCGGCCGCGATGCGGCGCTCCATTTCGATCCGCTCTCGGTCGAGGACCTCTCGGACCGGATCGCGGCCGTCGCGGCCCTCGACGCGTCCGGCCGCCGGGCGCTGTCCCGCCGCTGCATCGAGGCCGCAGCGCACTTCTCCTGGGACGCCTCCTTCGCGATCCTGTGCGGACACCTCGCCCGCCTCGTCTGAGCGCGGGCGGCATCCGGTCTCGGGCGGCGCGTTGACTTCCGGAGTCGCGGCTCCTTAACTCGGGCTCACGCCGATCGACAGGGAGCGGACGCGACATGGGTGGACTTCGGGTGACGGGTCACGGCATCGATCTCGGGGACGCCCTGCGGGGGCGGGTCGAGGAGCGGATGGCGGGAACGATCGCGAAGTATCTCGACACCCACATGAGCGACACCTGCTCCGGCCACGTCACCCTGCGCCGCGACGGCACAGCCTATCGCACGGACTGCGTGCTGCACCTCGTCTCGGGGCTGACCATCGAGGCGTCCTCGGCCGCGCACGACCCGCGGGCGAGCTTCGAGCAGACCGCCGACCGTCTTGAGAAGCGCCTGCGCCGCTACAAGCACAAGCTCAAGGACCACGGTGCGGCCGAGCATAACGGCGCCACCGTCGAGGCGGCCTACGCCGTGTTCGCCGCACCCGTCCACGACGACGAGGAGGAGGACGACGACGGCGAGGCCGAGGGCGAGGCGCATCCGCCGGTCGTCGCCGAGAGCACCAAGACCCTGCAGCGGCGCTCGGTGAGCGAGGCCGTCACCGCCCTCGACCTCACGGGCGCGCCGGTGATCGTCTTCGTTCACGCTGGCACCGGACGCATCAACGTCGTATACCGGCGCAGCGACGGGGCGATCGGTTGGGTCGACCCGCTCGCCGCGGGCGCCTGACGGGCGGCCCGCCGGAGAGGAACCGGTTCCAGGCACGGCGCTTGAATCCGGGACGGGCCCACACGGAACGGTCGGGGCCGGTCACGCTGCGGCGGATTCGAGAGGCGCTAAGCGCGCTCCCGGACCCGCTTCCCATGGGGCTGATCTCGTCCATGCCGGTGCTCGAGTTCCTCGATCCGACCTCCGTCGTGGCGTCGCTGCGCGCGCGGGCCAAGAAGCAGGTGCTCCAGGAGCTGAGCGCCGAGGCGGTCCGCCACCTGCCGGCCCTCGACGAGCGCGAGGTCTTCGAGACCCTGCTCCAGCGGGAGCGGCTCGGCTCCACCGGCATCGGCGACGGCGTCGCCATCCCCCACGGCAAGCTCGCCCGGCTCGACCGCCTGTTCGGCCTCGTCGCCCGCCTGGAGCGGCCGGTGGACTTCGAGGCGCTCGACGGGCAGCCCGTCGACATCGCCTTCCTGCTGCTCGCCCCCGAGGGGGCGGGTGCCGATCATCTCAAGGCGCTGGCCCAGGTCGCGCGCATTCTGCGCGAGCCCGGCATGCTGGAGCGCATCCGGGGGGCCCGCGACAGCGCCGCGCTCTACGCGCTGCTCACCCGCACCACGGCGCCCCAGGCCGCCTGAGGGAGTTCCGATGCGCCCTCCCGCGTCCCGCCTCGCGGCGGCCCTGACCCTCGCCCTGCTGCCGACCGGCGCCATGGCCCAGGCCGGTGCCGACGGGACCTGCGCCCGCGACGTGCTCGTCGCCCAGTCCATGCAGCGGGTGGCGATCGACCAGCTCGAGCAGACCGACGGCGACGAGGCCAAGAGCTGCCGCATCTGGCGCCGGCACGTCGACACGATGCGGCGGGTGGCGAGCGTCTACGGCCGCTGCCTCTCGGGCTCCGAGCGCAACGAGCGCCTCGCTCAGGTGCAGGCCTCGGAGAAGGAGTTCGCGAGCGCCCTCAGGGAGCGCTGCAAGGGGCGCTGAGCCCCCTCTAGCGGGCCGCGTTGGCGACGAGCGGGCCGGGCAGGCCGTTCACGGGCTTGCGGCCGCCGAGCAGCACCGCCGCGCGGGAATGCTCCGGGTCGTTCTCGACGCGGGTGCGCAGCCAGGCCGCCAGGAACTTCACGTACTCGGACGCGAGCAGGCGCGCGGTCGCCGGCTGGCGCCACCACTGGTCCGGGTCGACCCCCTCCGACACGACGGGATGGGGCAGCACGCGCTCGCCGGCCCAGATCGCGTCCTCGTCCTTCAAGGCGTGCCCGAACTCGATGAGCGTGCGGGGCATGTGATAGTTCGAGGTCACCACGGCGACGGTCTCGAAGCGGTTCGCCCGCATCCAGCGCCGGGTCTCGATGGCGTTGCCGATGGTGTTGCGGGCCCGGTAGTCGAGGTCGACGCAGCAGGCGATCCAGTGGCGCTGGGTCGGGTTGAGCCGGGCGATCTCCTCACGGGTGGTGCGCTCGTTGACGCCGCTGATCAGGAGCCGGCGCCCGTGGCCTGCGGCGAGCAGCGCGATCGCGTCCTCGATGCGTTGCGACCCTCCGGTGAGAGCGACGATGCCGTCGGCGCGATCCACGGGGAAGCGCTCGGCCCGTTCCAGGAGCGCGACGAAGGCAAGGAAGCCGGCGAGGAAGGCCGCCCCGGCGAGGCCGCCGAGACCGAGCGCCGCGAGCGCCAGGCTCCGCCGCACGGAGAGCCGGATCGCGGGCCGCGGAAGGGCAAGGCGCCGGGGCGCCTCCGGAGCCTTCCAGGCCCAGCCGAAGGCCTCCATGGGGTTGTCGGTTGCGCGAGGCATCCGCGGCGTCATCCTCCGAGGCTGCGCGGCGATTACGGCGGTCGAAGGGCCATTTGCGTCCCGCAAAGGTGCACAAATGGTTAACGCACCCGCCGACCCGCTCGGGCGAAGGGCAAATTTGTCTCTTCCCGGCCCGGTTCCGGCCCGACCGGGGTCAGGCGAGGAAGCGCCGCACGGTAAGCCGCGAGACCACCCCCGTCACCACCGAGGCGATGACGCCGATGAGCAGGACGCTGGCATAGCCCCGCCAGCCGACATGGAAGCTGCCGAAAAGCGCTTCGAGCTCCTGCCCCGCCGGTCCCGAGCGCCAGGCGCGGGCCATGAGCCCGGCGAGCGCGAAGGCGGCCACGGCGCAGGCCGCCCCGATGGCGCCGCCCCGCAGGCCGAGGCCGAAGAAGCGGCGCTGGAAGGCGCGGGCGATGAAGTCGTCGTCGGCGCCGACGAAGTGGAGCACCTCCACCACCTCGCGGTTGCCGGCCATGGCGCCGCGGGTGGCGAAGGCCACCGCGAGCCCCGTCGCGACGAGCACCAGGGCGACGACGGCGATCCCGACGCCGACGAAGGTGTTGGCCATGGTCGAGAGCCGCTGGAGCCAGAGGGCGTGGTCGTCGAGGCTCGCGACCCCCGGCAGCGCCTCGGCGAGCGCCGCGCGCAGGTGCTTGAGATCCGCGGACGGGCTTTCCGACAGGCGGAGCGTGACGAGGCGCGGCACCGGCAGGTCCGAGAGGTCGAGCCCGCTGCCGAGCCAGGGCTCCAGCAGGCGCTCGGCTTCGGCCTTCGAGAACACCCGCGTCCCGGCGACGCCGGGCTCGGCCCTGGCCAGCGCCTCGGCCCTGGCGATGTCGGCCTCGACGTCGCGGCCGGGGCCGGGCCGGATCTGGATCGTCACCTCGCGGGCGACCGAGCCCTGCCACTCGCTCGCGCTCGTCGCGGCGATCTCGGCAGCGCCCGCGCAGAGGGCGGCGAGGAAGGTGAGGATGGCGATGACGGCGGCCAGCGAGCGGCTCGCGGCCGAATCGGTCGGCACCAGGGGCGCGTTGCGCCGGAGCGTCGGCGGCAGGAACGGCTCGGCGGTCGCCGGCGCGGCGGGGGAGGGGCTGCTGGCCATCAGTCCTCGACGTGCAGCCGACCGTCGCCGAGCACCATGCGGCGCGCCTCGACGAGGTCCATGAGGCCGTAATCGTGGGTCGCGATGATCACGGAGGTGCCGAGCCGGTTCAGCTCCACGAACAGCCGCAGCAGGCGCCGGCCGAGGCCGGGGTCGACGTTGCCGGTGGGCTCGTCGGCGAGCAGCAGCTCGGGCCGGGCGATCAGGGCGCGGGCGATCGCCGCGCGCTGCTTCTCGCCGCCCGACAGGAGCGGGGGCAGCACGTGCATGCGCTCGCCGAGGCCGACCCAGCGCAGCAGCTCCACGACCTCCGCCCGGTAGCTCGTCTCCGCCCGGCCCTGGACGCGCAGGGGGAGCGCGACGTTCTCGTAGGTGGTGAGGTGATCGAGCAGCCGGAAATCCTGGAAGACCACGCCCATTCGGCGGCGCAGACCCGTCAGCTTGGCGCTCGAGATGCCGCTGACCTCCTCCCCGAACACCGAGACGAGCCCTCGCGTCGGGCGCACCGAGAGCAGGATGAGGCGTAGCAGCGTGGTCTTGCCCGCGCCCGAGGGGCCGGTGAGGAACTGGAAGGAGCGCGGCGCGATGCGGAAGCTCACGTCGCGCAGCACCTCCGGCCCGAGGCCGTAGCGCATGCCGACGTTCTCGAAGGCGACGACGGGCGCCTCGGCCCCCGCCAGGAGGCTGTCGCGGGGAGCCCGCGTGATCGTGCCGGTAGCGGATGTCACAGCGGTCGTCGCGCCCGATCCTCGCAAGCCGCCGGAATGGGCGGCCGGGCCCGGCATTGCAAGCCGGGCGCGTGCTTCACGCCAGATTAACCATGCGGGCGCACAGAAGGAATCCTGCCCCTCATGCCCGCGCGCGGTCCGGGGCCGGGACGTCCCGCCATGATGCTCACCTGCCCGAGCTGCGCCAGCTCCTTCCGCATCGATCCCGACAAGCTCGGGCCGGAGGGACGCTCCGTGCGCTGCGGGGCCTGCCGCGAGACCTGGTTCGTGTCGCCGGCCGAGGTGATCGCCGCCCAGGCCGAGGCTCTCGGCGCCGCGCCGGCCTCCGCCTCCCCGCCGAAGCCCGAGCCCGACGCGGATCTCGATACGGATCTCGATGCCTGGGGCCTCGCCGAGGCCGCCGTCGCCGAACCCGCGCAGGGGGACGCGGCGCCCGCACCGCCGCCCGAGGCCGCCCCGCCCGGTCCCGTCCTCGACAACGTTCCCCCCGCCCCGCGCCGCAAGGGAAAGCCGCGGGGCCGGCCCGCGAAGAAGGCGCCCAAGCGCAAGGGTCTGTCGCCCGCCGCCGCGGCGGTGCTGGCGCTGATAGCCGCGCTGCCGCTCGCCTGCCTCGCCCGGGTGCCGATCGTGCGGGCGATGCCGCAGACCGCGGGGCTCTACGCCCGCATCGGCCTGCCGGTGAACCTGCGCGGCATCGAGATCCGCGACGTCGACGCCTTCCGCAACCCGGGCGGCCCCGGCCAGCCGGCGGAGCTGGTGATCGAGGGCGACATCCTCGGGGTCGCACGCGGCGATGCCCCGGTGCCGCCGATGGAGGTCGAGATCCGCGACGGCGACGGCCGGACCCTGACCAGCCTGCCGGTGCCCGCGCCCCGGGCGGTGCTCGCCGAGGGCGAGCGGGCGCGGTTCCGGGCCCGCTTCCTGGACTCGCCGGAGGCCGGCCGCTCCATCGAGGTCCGCTTCGCCGACGCGGAGCCCGGCACGGACGCCCGACGCGCCCACTGAGGCATCGCGCCGCCCGCGATTCGGGCGCGCCGATCCCGCGGGCGCCTGCTATAAGCGTGGCATGACAGTCCCGAGCCACCGCGTCCGCGTCCTATTCGACGAGACCGCCATCGCTAGGCGCAACGAGGAGATCGCCGCGGCGGTGCGGGATGCCGCGCCGCGAGACCTGCTCGTGGTCGCGGTGCTGAAGGGCAGCTTCATGTTCGCCGCCGACCTGCTGCGGGCGCTGCACCGGGTCGGGCTCGCGCCGCAGGTCGAGTTCGTGCACCTGTCGAGCTACCGCGAGGCGACGGTCTCCTCCGGCCAGGTCGAGATCCTGCGCGATGTGCAGAGCGAGGTTCGCGGGCGCGACGTGCTGCTCGTGGACGACATCCTCGAATCCGGCCGTACCCTGGTCTTCGCCAAGGACCTGCTCGCGGCGCGCGGCGCGCGGCGGGTGCTGACCACCGTCCTCCTCGAGAAGCCGGGCAAGCGGGCAGTGAGCATCGAGGCCGACTTCGTCGGCTTCACCTGCCCCGACGTGTTCGTGGTCGGCTACGGCATGGACGCGGCCCACGCCTTCCGGCAGCTCCCGTTCGTGGGCGTGGTCGACTATGCGAGCCCCGATCCGGGCCTGTTCGACGGCGCCTGAACCGCCGCGCTGCAACCTTTCGCCGCGGCGAAGCTTGACAAGCGGCTGAAGGCATTGCGTGTTTCGCGCGATCGGATGGGTGACGACGGGACGATGGCGCGCATTCTCCTCGTGGACGACGAAGAGACGGTCCGGGGCTTCCTGAAGCGCGGCCTCGAGATCGACGGCCATGCCGTGATCACCGCCATCGACGGCAGCGACGGGCTCGACCGCCTCAACGAGGCCGACGGCGGCTTCGACCTTCTGCTCACCGACATCCGCATGCCGCTCATGGACGGCATCGCCCTGGCGCTCGCCGCCAAGCGCGACTTCCCGGACCTGACGATCCTGCTGATGACGGGCTTTGCCGACCAGCGCGAGCGGGCCCGCGGCCTCGACGCCATCGTCACCGACGTGCTGACGAAGCCCTTCTCGCTCTCCGACCTGCGCTCCACGGTGAAGCGGGCGCTCGCCGCCTAAGGCAGGCGCCAGTCGATCGGGTCGCGCCCGCGGGCGGCGAGCCAGTCGTTCGCTGCGGCGAACGGGCGACTGCCCGGAAAGTCGCGGGCCCGGTTGAGGGGCGAGGGGTGGCCGCTCTCGACGATCCCGTGTCGGGCAGCGTCGATCAGCACCGCCCGCGCCCGCGCCTGAGCGCCCCAGAGCAGGAACACCGCGGGCTCGGGCCGGGCGGAGACCGCCGCCACCGCCTCGTCCGCCAGTCGCGACCAGCCGAAGCGCAGGTGTGCGCCGGCCTTGCCCGCCTCGACGGTGAGCGCGGTGTTGAGGAGGAGCACGCCCCGCTCCGCCCAGAGCGTGAGGTCGCCGGTGCGGGGGCGCTCATCCGGCATCGCCTCGGCGAGGATCACCTTGAGCGAGGCCGGCAAGCGCCCGGCGCCGACATGGGAGAAGGCGAGCCCGTTGGCATCGCCCGGCGTGGGGTAGGGGTCCTGGCCGAGGATCACCGCCTTGACGGCGGGCAGCGGCGTCAGCGCGAAGGCCCGGAAGATTCTCTGGGGGTCCGGCAGGACCCGCGCGCCCTCGGCGATCCGGGCATCGACCCGCGCCGCGACGGCCTCGGCGGCGCCGTCCGCGAAGAAGGGCAGGCGCGCCCAGTCGGAGCCCGCCGCGCGGAAAGCGTCGAGTGCGGCGCGGACCGGTCCCGTCATGGTGTGCTCGATCGCTCCGGTGACGGCTCTGCGAGGATGCGCCCGCCCGCCTCGGAGGAGAGCGGCGCGTGCCGCCGGAGATAGGCCATGACCTCGTTGGCGAGGAGCCGCCCGTCGCTCGGCGCGATCAGGGTGCGGCCCTGCTTGAACCTGGCATAGCCGTTGCCGCCCTCGTAGAGGAAGGAGTTGGTGGCGACCCGGTAGGTACGGGCCGCGTCGAGGGGCGCGCCGCCGACCTCGACGGAGACGATCCGGCGGCCGGGCGCGGCGGCGGGATCGAGCCGCACGACGAGGCCGGAGACCTGCGCCATGCGGCCGGAGGGCCGCCCGTAATCGGCGAGCCCGTGCTCCAGGGCGGCGCGGAGCCCGGCGCCGGTCATCGCGACGAGGGCGGTGGTGTTGCCGAAGGGCAGCTCGGTGAGGATGTCCCGCCGCGTCAGAACGGTGCCCGCCGGGTAGAGCCGGTCGCCGCGGATGCCGCCGCCGTTGGTGAGCGCGACCTCGGCGCCGGTCGCCTCCCGCAGGGCGTCGGCCACGAGGTCGCCGAAGCTCGATTCCCGCGCCCGCACGGTGGCGATGCGGCTGTCGAGGGCGATTCCGGTCTCGCCGGCCGGCACGTCGAGCTCGCGGGAGAGCGCGTCCTCGTAGCCGCGCACGCGGGCCAGGGTCTCCGGGTCCGGCGTCACCGCGGCGGTGTCGTGGACGCGGAAGCTCGGGCGCCAGCTCACCCGGCGGTCCCGTCCCTTCCCGGCGATCTGCGCGAACACGTCGACGGAGGTGACGTAGTGGGCGTCGACGCTCGACTCCACGACGGCGCAGGTGCCGTCGTAGCGCAGGAACAGGTCGTGGTCGTGGCCCGACAGCAGGATGTCGACGAGCCCCGATTCGGCGATGGCGAGATCGGTGGGCCGGGCGGTGTGGGCCACCGCGACGACGACCTCTGCGCCCTCCTCGCGCAAGGCGGCGCACTGGTCGGCGAGGCTCGCCAGCTCGGGGGCGAAGCGCAGGGACCCGCTCTGCGACTTCTCCGGCGTGCTCGAAAGCGCGATGCCGACGATCCCGACGCGAAGGCCGCCGAGGGTGAGGACGATCCGGTCCCGCAGCCCCGGCAGCGTCCCGCCGCCGGTGTCGCGGAGGTTCGCCGCGAAGACCGGAAAGCTCGCCTCCCGCACCCGCTCGGCGAAGATCTCGGGGCCGAAATCGAACTCGTGGTTGCCGGGCACGAACACGTCCGGCGGCGCGAGGTTGAGCAGCGCCACGATATGCGCGCCCCGGTCGAAGCCCGACATCAGGGAGGGGGAGAGCGTGTCGCCGGCATGCGCGTAGAGCATCGGGACGCCCCGCGCCCGCTCGGCCTTCACCACCGCCGCGAGCCGGGCAAAGCCGCCGCGGCCCTCGGCCTCGGCCATCTGGTAGACGTCGTTGACGAGGAGCAGGCTGAAGGTCGGCTCGGGTGCCGGCGCCGCCGGACCGCCCTCCTGCGCCGGGGCGGCGGACGGCAGGCCCGCGGCGAGCGCGCCCGCTCCGAGGCCGAAGGTCTGGCGGCGGCTGGGGCGCGTCATCGGTGGTGTATCCGGGTCCGCCCGCTTCCCGGGCGGGACGCGTATAGCGCGCTACTTCGACACGAAGGTGTCGCGCACCGCCTTGGCGTTGCGGCGGACCATCGGCCAGATCCAGGCGCCGGAGGCGAGGTAGGCGGCAGGCGGCATCGGCTTCAATTCGGCGGCGAGCCGCTGCGCGAGGCCGGGATTGCTGAGCGCCGGCACGGGCGCGTCGGTTTTGGCGTAGACCACCGTCGTGTCCTCCCGCCAGTAGTCCGGATGGGGCACGAGCCCGGCCCGGCGCGCGGTGAGGTCGAAGGTGTCGCGCACGAAGCCGTGGACATGGGCGAAGTGGAAGCGCTCATGGGGCGGCTTGCCGGTGGCGGCCATGTTCGGCACCGCCGCGTAGAGCACGCCGTCGGGCTTCAGCCAGCGGGCGAGGCGCTCGATCACGTCGGCGGGGTCGCGCAGGTGCTCCATGACGTGGTGGGTCGAGATCACGTCGAAGGAGGCCGGGGCGAAGGTGGCGTCGTCCGCGTCGTCGAGGACCTCGACGCCGTGATGCGTGCGGGCGTAGGCCGCGTAGTCGCGGCCGGGCTCGACGCCGATCACCTCGCAGCCCCGCGCCCGCGCCGCGGCCAGGAACTCGCCGGAGCCGGAGCCGAAATCGAGGAGGCGGGCGCCCGCCGTCAGCTTCGGCGCCAGCAGGCTCGCGCGGAACTCCGCCTCCCTCGCCGAGCGCTTGAGGTGGTGGGGCGGCGGGCCACCGGCGAAGGCGAGCTGGTAGTCCGCCCGGTAGGCGGTGGCGTAGTAGTCGGCGAGCTCGGGCACCGTCGGCATCGGATCGGTGCGGATCAGCCCGCATTGCTCGCAGGCGATGGAGCGCAGCACCTTGAGGCGCCGGTCGCTCTCGGCGACGACGACGCTCTCGGTCGATCCGCACAGGTTGCAGGCCGAGGGCGCGCCCTTGTACGGGTAGCCCGTGAACGGCATGAAGTGGTTGATGAAGTAGCGGGGAGACGGCATGTCGCGCCCTTCGGATGCGGCTTCGATGGCTGACTCCGAGCCCTAGTTCGATATGACAGCGCCGACAACCGTGGGCCCCGGCGCGGCCGCGGTCTTGGAGAGGGCGGACGCCGCGGGCGCCGTGAGAGCGATGAACGAACGCGTCGAACCGACCCTCCTCGCCGGCGCCGCCGCGATGCCCGCGGACCACCCCGCCATCCGCTGCGGCCGGGTGGGCGTGCTGATCATGAATCTCGGTACGCCGGAAGCCACGAGCTACTGGCCGATGCGGGCCTACCTCAAGGAGTTCCTCTCCGACCGCCGGGTCATCGAGGTGCCGCGCCTGATCTGGTGGCCGCTTCTCAACCTCATCATCCTCACGAAGCGGCCGGGGCCGAAGGGCCGGGACTACGCGAGCATCTGGAACAAGGAGCGGGACGAGGGGCCGCTCAAGACCATCACGCGGGGCCAGTGCGAGAGGCTCCAGGCGGCGATGGGCGATTCCGTCGTGGTCGACTGGGCGATGCGCTACGGCAAGCCGGAGGTGTCGGCGCGCATCCAGGCGCTGCTCGACCGGGGCTGCGACCGCATCCTGCTGGTGCCGCTCTATCCGCAATACGCGGCGGCGACCTCGGCCACCGCCTGCGACCAGGCCTTCAAGGCGCTCATGAAGATGCGCTGGCAGCCGACGGTGCGGGTCTCGCCGCCCTACCACGACGATCCCGTCTACATCGAGGCCATCGCCCAATCGATCCGGGAGGGGTTGGCCAAGCTCGACTTCGAGCCCGAGGTGATCCTGACCTCGTTCCACGGAGTGCCGAAGAGCTACCTCCTGAAGGGCGACCCCTACCACTGCCAGTGCGTGAAGACGGGCCGCCTCATCCGCGAGGCGCTTGGCTTCTCGCCCGAGCGGATGCGCACGACCTTCCAGTCCCGCTTCGGCAACGAGGAGTGGCTGAAGCCCTACACCGACGAGACCGTGCAGGCGCTGGCGAAAAGCGGCGTCAAGCGCATGGCGATCGTGGCGCCGGGCTTCACCGCCGACTGCCTCGAGACCCTGGAGGAGCTCGACGGCGAGAACCGCCACTACTTCGAGGAGAACGGCGGCGAGCGCTTCGCCTACATCCCCTGCCTCAACGACGGCGACCTCGGGATGCGGGTGATCGAGCACGTCGTCGCCCGGGAGCTCAAGGGCTGGGTGTAGGGGGGGCAGGCGCGACGCCCCCTCTCCCCGCGGGCGGGGAGAAAGGGACGCACCGCCGAGGCCCGCGTCAGGGCTTCTTCGGCTCGTCCGGCTTCGCGGGGGTGGCTGCGGCGCCGACGCGCTCGACCTTGGCGCCCTCGCGCAGCTTCAGGATGATGTCCTGCTGGGCCTTGCGGGTCAGGTACTGGTCGACCTGGTCCTTCATCTCGGAGAAGCTCGGCACCGGCTTGGTGCGCTTCTCCTCGACCTTGATGACGTGCCAGCCGAACTGGGTCTTCACCGGGTCCGAGACCTGGCCCACCGGCAGGGCGAAGGCGGCCTCCGCGAAGGGGGCGACCATGCGCTCCTTGGTGAAGAAGCCGAGATCGCCGCCCTCCGTCTTGGAGCCCGGATCCTTGGAGACCTCGGCGGCGACCTTGGCGAAGTCCTCGCCGCCCTTGAGGCGCTGGGCGATGGCCTTCGCGTCGGCCTCGTTGTCGACGAGGATGTGGCGGGCGCGCACCTCCTCCTCGGGCTTCATCGCCTTGGCGGTCTGGTCGTAGAGGGCCTTGGCAGCCTCGGGCGTCGCCGCCTTCTTCGACTCCCGCTCCAGGTACTCGTCGAGGAGGAGCTTGTCGCGGAAATAGGCGAGCTTGCGCTTGAACTCGGGGGTGTCGCCGACCTTGGCGGCCTCGGCCGCCTGCGCGCCGACCCGGAGGTCGACCATGTAGTCGACAAGGAGGTTCTTCTTCTGCTCCTCGTCCACCCCCGGCAGGGACAGGGCCGGATCGTCCGCCGCGACCGCGAGATCGCCCTGGGTGATCTTCGCGCCGTTGACGGTCGCCACCACGGTATCCGGCGCGGCCGGGGTCGGAGCCTGGGCGAAGGCCACGCCGCCCGGCAGGCTCAGCGCGAGGGCGAGCGCGCTGGCGCGCAGGGAGAGGACGGGCTTCGGCATGGCGTGGCGGTTTCCTCGGGTCGTCTTCGGGCCCCGCCCGTCGAGCGCGCGGGGTGAGCCGGCCCGCGCGACGCGGGCCAGGGGCGGCGAAAGAGGTGGCGTGCGCGGTCGCCGAACGCAAGTCGCGACCCGGCGAGCGCGATCGGTGCATTGCGAGCGATCGCCGCGAGCCTTCGTTAAGGCGGCCCCGCTAGCCTCGGCCCGGGTTCCATCGAGGGAGAGGGCGCATGCGCAGGCTGTCTATCGTCGCGGTCGTGGCCCTTGTCGGGCTCGCCGGCACCGCCGAGGCGAAGGGGCGCCGCTCCTTCGGCGGGATCTGGACCGCGACGCCGCCCCTGACCCTGCGCACCGGCCCGAGCCCCGCTGGCCTGAACGGTCCGGTGCCGGTGGCGGCGACGCCCGGCGCCATCGAGCTGCTGCCCCGCCGCGCCTCGGCCGATCCGGCTCCGGAGTCCCGCCCCGCGCCCGCCGTGGCGAAGCCGGAGGCGCCCTGGTGCGCCAGCGGCCGCATCACCGGCTCCGGCGCCGGCTTCTGCGAGATCAACTGAAGCGGCGCGGGCTCCGCGGGCCCGCGCTCTCCGACCCGAGCGCTGCGACATCGAGGCCGTCCGACCGCCCTTCCGGGGCGGCGCGGACGGCCCTTTCGCATGGACGCGCGCCGCGCCGGTCGAGCTGGCCGCAGGCCCGGCTCTTTCAGGTGCGCCCCCCGATATATACCTCTATAAGCGCGCCCAAACGCCGGCCGGTACGGCCCATCTCGACCACAGGTTCCCTTCGATGCTCGGTGCCCTCGCCAAGAAGATTTTCGGCTCGTCCAACGACCGGCGGGTCAAGGGCTACCGCCCGCGCGTCGCCGCGATCAACGCGCTCGAGCCGGAGATCCAGGCGCTTTCCGACGATCAGCTCCGCGCCCGCACCGAGGAGCTGAAGGCGGAGCTCGCGGCGGGCAAGAGCCTCGACGACATCCTGGTACCGGCTTTCGCCACCGTGCGCGAGGCGGCCAAGCGGGTGCTCGGCCAGCGCCATTTCGACGTGCAGATGATCGGCGGCATGGTGCTCCACGAGAGCGGCATCGCCGAGATGAAGACCGGCGAGGGCAAGACGCTCGTCGCCACGCTCGCCGTCTATCTCAACGCGCTGGAAGGCAAGGGCGTCCACGTCGTCACCGTCAACGACTACCTCGCCTCCCGCGACGCGGAGTGGATGGGCCGGGTCTACCGCTTCCTGGGGCTCTCGGTCGGCACCATCGTCCACGGGCTCGACGACGGGCAGCGCCGCGAGGCCTATGCCTGCGACATCACCTACGGCACCAACAACGAGTTCGGCTTCGACTATCTGCGCGACAACATGAAGTACGAGCTGGGGCAGATGTCCCAGCGCGGGCACAACTTCGCCATCGTCGACGAGGTCGACTCGATCCTCATCGACGAGGCGCGCACGCCGCTCATCATCTCCGGGCCCGTCGACGACCGCTCGGAGCTCTACGTCGCCGTCGACGCGATCATGCCGATGCTCGTGCCCGAGCACTACGACCTCGACGAGAAGCAGCGCACCGTCTCGCTCACCGAGGCCGGCAACGAGTTCGTGGAGGAGGCGCTTCGCGAGGCCGGCCTTCTCAAGGAGGGCGACCTCTACGACGCCCACAACGTCACCCTCGTCCACCACGTCAACCAGGCGCTGCGCGCCAACACCCTCTTCACGCTGGACAAGGACTACATCGTCAAGAACGACGAGGTCGTCATCATCGACGAGTTCACCGGCCGCATGATGCAGGGCCGGCGCTATTCGGAGGGGCTTCATCAGGCACTGGAGGCCAAGGAGCGGGTCACGATCCAGCCCGAGAACCAGACGCTCGCCTCGATCACCTTCCAGAACTACTTCCGCCTCTACAAGAAGCTCGCCGGCATGACCGGCACAGCCGCAACCGAGGCCGACGAGTTCGCGGAGATCTACAAGCTCGAGGTGGTCGAGATCCCGACCAACAAGGAGGTCGAGCGCGTCGACGAGGACGATGAGGTCTACCGGACCGTCGAGGAGAAGTACGCCGGCATCATCGCCGAGATCGACAAGGCGCACGCCCGCCACCAGCCGATCCTCGTCGGCACCGGCTCGATCGAGAAGTCCGAGTACCTCGCCGAGCTGCTCAAGAAAGCCGGCTACAAGCTTCTCGACTACTCCGACCCGAACGCGCTCACCGACGTCTACGCCGCTGCGCGAGAGGGACGGGTGACGAAGCGCTTCGCGGTGCTCAACGCCCGCTTCCACGAGCAGGAGGCCTACATCGTGGCCGAGGCCGGCGTGCCCGGCGCCATCACCATCGCCACGAACATGGCCGGGCGCGGCACCGACATCAAGCTCGGCGGCAACCTCGAGATGCGCATCGAGAAGGAGCTGGGCTCCGTGGCCGAGGGGCCGGAGCGCGAGGCCGCCATCGAGGCGCTCAAGGCCGAGATCGCCGAGAACCGCACCCGGGTGCTGGCCTCGGGCGAGCCCGCCGACCCGGAGGCGGGGCGCAAGCGCGACCTGCCCGGCGGCCTCTACATCATCGGCACCGAGCGCCACGAATCCCGCCGCATCGACAACCAGCTCCGCGGCCGCTCCGGCCGCCAGGGCGATCCCGGCCGCTCGAAGTTCTACCTGTCGCTTCAGGACGACCTGATGCGCATCTTCGGCTCCGACCGCATGGACGGGATGCTGACCCGGCTCGGCCTGGAGCAGGGCGAGGCGATCATCCACCCCTGGATCAACAAGGCCATCGAGAAGGCGCAGCAGAAGGTCGAGGCGCGCAACTTCGACATGCGCAAGAACGTGCTCAAGTACGACAACGTCATGAACGATCAGCGCAAGGTCGTGTTCGAGCAGCGCCGGGACTTCATGGCCCAGGAGAGCGTGCGCGACACCGTCGACGAGATGCGCCACGGCACCGTGGACGACCTCGTGGCCGTGCACATCCCCGAGAACGCCTACGCCGAGCAGTGGGACACGGAAGGCCTCAAGGCCCGCGTCGCGGAGGTGCTGAACCTCGATGAGCCCGTCGACGCCTGGGCCAAGGAGGAGGGCATCGCCGACGAGGAGATCCGCGAGCGCCTGCGCAAGGCCGCCGACGAGGCCTACGCGGCCCGCGTCGAGAAGAACACGCCCGAGCTGATGACCTATATCGAGAAGCAGGTCCTGCTCCAGACCCTCGACCATCTCTGGCGGGAGCACCTCGTCACCCTCGACCACCTGCGCCAGGTGATCGGCTGGCGCGGCTTCGCCCAGCGCGACCCGCTCAACGAGTACAAGTCCGAGGCCTTCGAGCTCTTCAACGGCCTCGTGGCATCCTTGCGCGAGCAGGTGACGGGCCAGCTCTCGCGCATCGAGATCATGTACCAGCAGCCGGAGGGCGAGGAGGGCGCGCCCGACGGCCTCGGAGCCCCGCCGAGCCTGCCGCCGATGTTCGCCCAGCATCTCGACCCGGTGACGGGCGAGAACGAGATGGCCCGCGCGCCCTTCGGCACGGGCAGCGACGGCGGGGGCGGTCCCGCCTACGGCTTTGCCGGCAGCGGGCTGGCGGCGGACGGTGCCGTGCTCGAGCGCGATCCCGAAGACGCCACCACCTGGGGTCGCGTCGGACGCAACGAGCCCTGCCCCTGCGGCTCGGGCAAGAAGTACAAGCACTGCCACGGCCGCTACGCCGCGGAGGCGTGAGGCCGGCCGTGAGTGGTGCGGTCGCCTACGCGGTCGAACCGGATCTCGACGCGGCCTCCTTCCAGGAGGTCCTCGTCGCATCCGGCCTCGCATCCCGGCGCCCGGCCGAGTTCCTCGAACGGCTCGGCCGCATGCTCGCCGGTGCCGACCTGGTCGTCACCGCCCGGATCGACGGGCGGCTCGTCGGGGTGGCGCGCACGCTCACGGACTTCTCCTTCTGCGCCTACCTCTCCGACCTCGCCGTCGCCCGCGACGTGCAGGGGCTCGGGATCGGGCAGGGGCTGATCGAGGCGACGCGGCAGGCGGCGGGGCCGGAGGTCTCCCTTCTTCTCACCGCCGCCCCCGGCGTCGAGGGCTACTACGCGCGCATCGGCATGCCGCGGGTGGCCCACGCCTTCCGCTACGACCGGGAGCGTTAGACCCCGCCTCGTCCCCACCGGCCGAAGCGGGCGCTGGCCGTTGCGATCGCGGCCCGGACGCACGTTGCCTCATCGTCCGAGGCGGTGGCGTGACGGTTCCGCGAGACACGCGGTGTCGGAGCGTGGCGGCCGGCATCCTTCGAAAGCGCTCGGCCGCGGGGGAACATTGCCGGCCCCCTGAGGTAGCCCGTCTGTGCGATCCCCGCGCAGACAGGAGACGACCGCCATGTTCATGAGGCTCGATCGCCTTCAGGCCGAACTGCCGATCCCGAAGAAGCCCGATCCGAACGCTGCCGCCGCGCTCCAAGAACTACTCGGGGGCAAGTACGGCGAGATGTCGACGCTCGGAAACTACATGTTCCAGAGCTTCAACTTCCGCAACAAGTCGAAGTTGCGTCCGTTCTACAGCCTTGTGTCGAGCATCTTCACCGAGGAGCTCGGCCACGTCGAGCTGGTCTCCAACGGCGTCGCGCTGCTCAACAACGGCCCCGGCGACGACACCGAGAACGTGGACGTCTCCCAGGCACCCTTCGAGGACATGAAGGACGTCCGTCTCGCCGGCGCGTTCTTCCAGAACGCCGGCGGCGCGACGCCGGTGAACTCGAACGCCCAGTCCTGGAACGTCGACATGGTGACGACGACGGGCAACCTGATCATCGACCTGCTGCACAACTTCCACCTCGAGTGCGGGGCGCGCCTGCACAAGCTGCGCGTCTACGAGACCCTGAAGGACCCGACCGGTCGCGAGGTCTGCGGCTACCTGCTCGTGCGCGGATCGGTGCACGCCCACGCCTACGCGCTGGCGATCAAGAAGCTCACCGGCGTCGAGATCGAGAAGATGCTGCCGACGCCCAACATCGTCCTCGACAAGATCCCCGAGTGCCAGAAATATCTGCAGGAGGGCTCGCACCGGCGCCTCTACACCTTCGGCTCGCCGGACTATCCGGAGATGGCCGGCGTCTGGTCGAACGACGAGGTGGCGCTGCCGGGCGATCCGCCGGGCAACCTCGAGATCGTCGACGGGGCGCCGGAGGGCGGCAAGATGGCCGAGCTCGACGGCAACTACGGCGCCTTCGTGCCCGACTACGCTCCCCAGGAGATCTTCGAGATCGCAAGCAAGCTCTACAAGAAGAGCCGCTAAGGCGCCCTCCGAAGATGATCAACCCGAGGCGCGGCATCCCTGCCGCGCCCGACACAGGCTGCCGCCGCGTCTGGACCGAGGTCTCGGCGGCCGACGGCTACGCTGGTTGCGTTCGCCCCTCGCCGCGCTCGATGCGATAGTGGATCGGCTTGAAGCGGCCGTTGTTCGATTGCAGGGCCGAGCACGCCGTGAGGCCGATGACGAGGTCCCTCTCGGCGACGAAGCTGATGTGATCGCCCGCCCGGCTCAGGGGCGGCTCGACCCTCAGCGCGCCGGTTGCGGCGTCCACCGGCACGTTCATGAAGCAGTTGAAGGCGACCGGAATCCGATCCGGCGCGATGCCGTAGGGCTGGAGAGCCGCGGCCAGGTTGCCGAAGCATCCCCGATGCGGATGGGCGTCGCCGTAGATGATGCGGAACGTGTCGGACGAGCAGGGCGTCAGCAGGAAGTCGTGGCGCCCGACGGTGTCCTCGACGATGCGCAGCAGCACGTTCGAGCGGTTCGAGTAGAGGGGGTCGCCCGTCGTCAGGTAGATCCGGCTCGCGTAGTCGAGGGTGCGCCCCGACGAGATCACCTCGTCGAGGTCGTGACGGTTGAAGGCCAGGAGGTCGGCCACCTGCTCGCCGCGCGGATCGATGACGGTGAGGCGATCGCCGCGATCGAGGGTGAAGGCCACGCCCGACCGGGGCTCGATCTCGTGGATGCCGCCCTCAGCGCACATCGGCTGCCCCCGCTTCGCTCCTGCGCGGCCGGAAGGGGCAGCGCCAATCCTCGTCCACGGCGCGACCGCTATACTGACGCGCCTCGGAGGCTTCGCCGTGGCGGGCCAGCATCGGATTGGTCGATCCGGCCAGAGCCTCGTCCCGCTGGAGGATGGACGCGCGCAGCTTCTCGTAGCGGCCGGCCTCGCGCAGCTGCTCGAACTGGGCGTGAAGGTTGAACACCAGGGCCGGCGAGGAGAACCGCCGCGCCGGCCGGCTGGCATGCGGGTGCAGGCCGACCACGAAGAACGCTTCGCCGGCAAAGCTCAGCGAGAAGTGCGGGTTGTCCGGCTCGCGCGCCACGCGCCCATCCCAGGGATGGCCGAGCCAGGCGTCCTTGTCGGCGAGCGACTGGATCCTGTCCCAGAGGTGCCGCTCGAAGCCCTCCTCGTCGAGGTCCGCGGGTCCTTCGAACACGACGGCGAAGCTCTGGAACAGGTCGGGCTGCCGGCGATAGCGAGCCGCGAAGGCGAGGAGGGCCGGGTAGATGCGCAGATCGTCCCAGGCGGATGTGATGTCGCGGGCGACCACGATCCGCATCTGGCCCTTCGACAGCGCCGATTTCGCGCCGACGCAGGGGAACCCGGCCTCTCGTATGAACGCGTGAAAAGCCTCCGTCTTGGGATGGCCTCGATCGTCGCGGGGAAACTGCATGGACACTCGGCACGCTGACGGGATGCTCCCGCCGGGCGGCGGGGAGTCTGCCAATCCCACCTCGCCCGAGTTGTTCCGACGCAATCCGAGAAGGCGGCATTTGCCCACAGGCGGGCGCCGGGTGAGCGTCGCGGGCTCGGCGTTCGAGGCTCGCGCTCTCTTCGGTGCCAACCTGGGCGGCGTTGGGGCCGCCGACGTTGAACGACATCATCACCCCGGAGACGGCGCCCGCGCCGATCAGGCCGGCGGTCCCGTAGTCACCCGTCAGGCCGGATGACCAGTTCATGTCGAAGCTGTTCAGCGAGATCGGGCCGGCCACCGACCCGGATGCCGGGCCGGTCTGGACGACGTCGAGCGCGCGGTTCGTGATAGCCATCTTCGGCAGGATGGTCACGCCGCTCTGCGCGTTCAGCACGAGGCGGTCCGAAAGGATCTCAAGGTTCCTCGAAACGCTGAAGGCGGTGTCGGCGCTGAAGTAAGGTCACGCCATTCTCGATGTTGATGCCGGGGCGCACGAAGCCCGCCGCGGACCGGACGGGGCTAACCGCTACGATTCATCTTTCGAGTATAAGACGGAGGTGCGGAAGGTCCGAGGGTTCGCCTCGACGGAACACCCCACCGTCCGGCGGACGCCACTAGGGCCAACACCGCGGCGTCGCCACAGGACCGAAAGAATTATTCCGAAAAATCAATATCTTGCGAGTGGTTTCTGGCGGAGGGAGCGGGATTCGAACCCGCGATACCGTTTCCGGTATACACACTTTCCAGGCGTGCGCCTTCAACCACTCGGCCACCCCTCCGACCTTTCCAGCCACGAGGGCCAAAGGTGGCGCTGGCCTTATCCATGCCGCGCCCGCGTGCTGTAACGGGCCGCTTCATGCGGCGCAAGGCTGTACACTGCACCGAATCACGCGAAGGACCGTGATGGTCTGCCGACAGAAGCGCGGTGCCGGCATCATCTCGTCCTTAAGCCCGAACAAGAGAACCGCCCCGCCCCGATCACGTAGCGGCTGCGTTGCATCGCCATGATTGACGTCGCTCAGATCGCACCCTAAAGGGTCACCAACGCAGGCCCTCGCGGCTGCGGGCCCAGGTGGCGGAATTGGTAGACGCGCTGGTTTCAGGTACCAGTCTCGCAAGAGGTGAAGGTTCGAGTCCTTTCCTGGGCACCATCAAGCAGCTAAGCGCTTGATTCGTCGGTAAGTTCAGTCAGATCATGTGGTTGGGGTCGCCCGAGTGATGCACACGGGTGATGCACATGGTCCTCGCGATGTCCCGTCCGCATAAGCACCCGACGACCGGCTTTTTTTTTATGTGCGCAAGCGCGTCCCGAAAGCGGTTGCCGCCGCCTATGGCCGGAAAACCGTTTCCTTCAGCCTTGGAACGCGTGACCCGGAGGAGGCACGACGGCTTCATGCCGCCGAGATAGCCAAGCTTGAGCAGGAGTGGGCTCGGCTTCGTAGCACGGAGGTCGACCCAGCGGGTGACGCGACTCAGCCCGGCGGAGACGGCGAGGGGATCCTTCGCAGCTTAAGCGAACGCGAAGCCGCCGTACGCGCGCAGTGGATGGCCGTTTCGACCTGATCTATGCTGCGGGCCGCAGCAGAGCGGATCGAGCATGAACGCGCCGGCCATCGCGGCACCTGAGAAGACGCCCTTCTGGTCGGCGCTCTTCACTGACCGGCGGATCGCCCCGGCCCTCGGGCTCGGCTTCACCTCCGGCATCCCGTTCCTGCTAGTCTACGCCACGCAGTCGGCTTGGCTATGCCTTCGCCTCGGTCGTGCTGATCACCTACATGTCGACGCTGGCGTCCACGGAGCACGCGGCGAGCCAATTCGGTCTGCTGACCTCGCTCTGTGCCTTCCCCAGCAGCGTGCTGGCAGGCTTCTCCGGCTTCATCGTCGAGCGGACGGGCTTCTCGTGGTTCTATCGTCCTGACCTCGTTGATCGGCCTGCCCGTGGCGCTGCTCGCGGTCTACGTCTGGGTCAAGGTCGGCATCTCCGACGAGACCGCGCCGCAGGCTGGCGCGAACTCCTGGCGCGAAGCGGCGGTACTGCCTTCACCTACTGCACCGCCGCTTTCCACCCGAAGCCCACGCTCCGAATGTCCTCTTAGACCGTGACGAGCCAAAATATGCGGAACTTAATTAGAGAATGCTCCTGAATGGACGATCGATTCCTAACGGTACTAAGTATGTATGTTGCGTGCTGCTCGCTATGACATCCAGCTTGGAAGTCGAAATGCACCGGTGCGATAAGGGTCAGGAGCAATCAAGATCTGATCGGCGGTATGATCTTGAATCTGAAAGAAGAGGTGGGGCATTCCAAGTGATGGATCGCCGACGACATTCGGATACGGAATAGCGGATTGGGTCGCGACATCGTATTGGATCGTGCCGACGACGCTGCGATAGATCGTGCGCCGGAGGCGCGCGGCCACGCGGCGGTTCTGCTCGAAATGGCCGGGAGGAGCGGTTCCTCCTTCGAGCGCCGCGGCGATCGCGTAATGGTGCAGAGCGACATAGGTCTGCGCGCCGACGCTCGGCGTCGAGCTGGCACCGAAGCGTGCTCGATAACGGTGCGCAAAGGCGTTGCCTATGGCATCGGGCAGCAGGCCGACGACAGTGCCGACGATGATCCCCTCGGCCGAGCGGCCCGTCGCGGCCGTGAATGCCGCGTGCATGGCGCCGTACTGAAGATAGACGAGGGCCGGGACCGGCGCGCGCATGAACTGCTGGTGGAACGCCGCGAGATCGCCTGCGAAGAAGTGGGTGTTGGCGATCACGTTGGGACGGCTTTCCCGGATCAGGGAGAGGGCCTGCGACCAGTCGGTGCGCGGCGTTCGCACGACTTTCGGACCACAGCAGACCTCCCAGCCGAACTGGGGGGCCGCGGTCGCCATCGCGTTGGCGATGACGATGCTGTAGGGCGCCGATCCCGAGATGATGGCGATGCGGTTGCTTGCAGGGCGCCACTGCCCGGTCTCTCTTAGCCAGGAAATGAATTTGATGAAGCCTTGCCCGTACCAGTACTCCGCCGGATCGCTCATGAAACAGCCGAAGTACCGGTCCGGATTCGAGGTGATTGTGTCGTGGTGCTGAAGCAAGGTGTTGTGGTGGATGTAGAGGATACCGGCATCGGCGATCGGCTCGTATTCCGAGTTCTGCGGGCCGATGTTGTAACCGCAGATGATCGCATGGGCGCGATGGAGGTGGATCAACACCTGCGCGCCCGCCACGACCGCCTCGGCATTCTGGCGGCCGGTGTCGACGAACACCGGAGCGACCGGCCGGCCGAGGATGCCGCCGGCGGCGTTGATCTCCTCGCTGGCCAGGGTTAGCCCGTTGCGGAACTCGATGCCGTCGGCGGACGAGGCGCCGGTGAGCGGCACGAGGCTGCCGATGGGGATCGGAGCGGACTCGCTCATCACTCGCCTCCTTGATGGGATTGGGGCTCGGCGGGGAGCATCTCGGTGGTCTCGTAGAGGAGACGATGCATGAGGACCCTAAGGCCCGGCGGGCTGATCGGCTTCGTCAGCACCGGGAAGCCGAGATCCCGGATGCGGGCGTGGCTTTCCGGGTCGGCATCGGCCGTCACGATCACGCAGGGCAGGTCCGCCCCGAGATGGGCGCGCAGCCGGGCGCAGACCTCGGTGCCGCGCTCGTCGCCCGACAGCCGATAGTCCGAGAGGACGAGGAGCGGCTCCAGCGCCCCGCTTTCGATCGCCGCTTCGACCTCGGCGAGGCGGGCGCAGGCGGTCACTTCCATGCCCCAGCGCTGGAGCAGCCCGGTCAGCACGCGGCGCAGATCCGCGTCGTCTTCGATGACGAGCACCGGCAGGCCGGCGAACTGCCCGGCCAGCATCTCGCTGATCTCGGTCTCGGCCACCTCGCTCTGCCAGACGTCGCCGAGCGGCACCTGGATCGAGAAGGTCGAGCCTTCCCCGAGCCGGCTCTCCAGCAGGATGGGATGGCCGGCCAGCTCACTGATGCGCTTGGCGATGCTGAGCCCGAGACCGAGCCGCTTGCGCTGACCGTCCTCTGCCCGCCCGACCCGGTAGAACTCCTCGAAGATGCGCTCCTGCTCGTCCGGCGCGATGCCTGGACCGGTGTCGCGGACTTCGATCCGACAATGGGTTCCGTCGCCGACACAGGCAACGGTCACGCGACCGACGGGAGTGTAGGTGATCGCGTTCGCGACGAGGTTGGCGAGCACCCGCTCGAGCAGGGCCTTGTCGGTGACGATGGGCAGCGCGCAGGGCAATACGTCGAGGATCAGGCCCTTGTCGCGGGCGAGAGGCTCGAATTGTATGCGCAGGCGGTCCAATAGCGTAGCGGCGGGGAAGGTGGTCTTGCGCGGCACAATGTTGCCAGCGTCGAGCTGACCGATGTGCAGGAGCGCGCGGATGAGGTCTTCCATGACCTCGACCGACACGTCCATGGCGTGCAGCGCTTCGCGCCGCGCCGCCTCGTCGCTCAGTGATAGGCAGGTGTAGATCAGGATCTTGAGGGTCGCGAGCGGCTGACGCAGATCGTGGTTGGCGGCGCGCAGAAAGCGCGACTTCGTTAGATTGGCAGTCTCCGCAAGGTCCTTGGCGGCCTGCAACGCCCGCTCCCCGCGCTTCAGGCGCGTGATGTCCTGCACCGACAGGACGAGCCGCCCAACCTCGTCCCGGCTTGGCAGGAACTCCAAGACGCGTCCATCGGCCATCGCCACCTCGCGGGCTTCCTCGTGCCAGAGCGCGGCCGCGAGGTCCGCGGCCCAGCGCTGAGGCTTGGTCTCGACCACGGCCTCATGGGTGCGCGCCAGCGCCAACAGGAATGCGTCGAGAGCCTCTCCCGGCGACAGGGTCTTTGACGCCCGATCGAACAAGGCCTTGAGTCGACCATTGGCGGCAATCAGTCGCCGGTCGCTCGCGAACACCGCGAGACCGAAGTGAGCGCTCTGCAGCGCCTCCCAGATCGCGTCGAGGTCGAGCGGCGACGACCGAGCCGGGGCGGGGGGGAGGCTCACCGGACCTCGCCGTCCGGCGCGCGGACCCGTCCGTCGCGCAGTTGGGTCACCGCGTAATGCATCAGCGCGGAGCGATCTTCGACGCCGAGCTTCTTCATGATGCGCGTGACGTGGACGCGGACCGTGTGCGGGCTGAGCCCGAGATCGCCCGCGATGCGCGCGATCGAGCGTCCGCCGCCGAGGAGCGCGACGACCTCGACCTCACGCCGGGTAAGAGCGGTCTTCTCCGCCGCCGGGGCCTCACCGGCGGCGGGCGGCATCGGTCCGCCTTCCAAGATCCGGCGCGGAAACGAGACCTGTCCGGACAGGACAAGGGAGAGCGCCGTCACGATCTCCTCCGGCTTGGCGGATTTCGGGATGTAACCAACGGCGCCGAGCTGGATCGCCCGCATGATCCGCTCGCGGTCCTCATGCACCGAGATGACGACGATCGGCACGTCGGGATGGCGCCGCCGCAGGTGCTCGATCTCGCCGTCCCCCCGTATGCCGGGCATGACGAGGTCGATCAGGAGGAGGCCGATGTCGTCGCGGGCGCGCAGATGAGTCTCAACCTCGGTGAACGTTTCCGCCTCGATCACCTCGATGTCACCCTGCACGCCGCGCAGGACCTGCCTCAGGGTCTCCCGCACGATCCAGTGATCGTCGGCCACCACCACGCGCATTGTTCTGCGCCTCCCGTGCTGCGAAGCGTCCTTCAAGCGCGCCTCTCGGAACTGCCATAGACTGGATGCAGCGATCGGGCGACCGTGGTTCCGGCATCGGATCAGGCGACGGCATACGCCTCCGTCGAAGGCGATTCGTAAGTGAATAATCATTTTGATTATATCACTCCGCGGCTCTGATCCAGGTCAATCTGGAGGCACCGGTTCGGTCGCAGCAACAGTCCGGTATCGCATTCTCGCCAAACGTCAAACTATTTCAATATTTTAGCTCCGAGACTATCGCGACCCTGCAGGACCTCCGGGCGATGCGAGTTTTGGCATACTGCCTAATTAGTATCGGTAGAACTTTTTTCGCGAGAGGAATTGACACGTAGCCATAAAGATTATTCCATTTGTTGGTCAGGGGCGACTTTCCGGGGCGGATCCCGTCCGGAGGCGGCACCCTTTTCCCGGCGGCGCGCTGGATATGTCCGGAGGTTTTCGATGAAGGATCGTACCGTCGATCGCAGACAGGTGGTCCAGGGCTTGGCCGCGGGCGCCGCACTGGCCGCGGGTGGGGCGGGTCTCGCATCCGCCGTCTTCCCGACTCCCGCCATCGCCAAGCCGTCCGGGGAGCCGATCGTCCTTGGGCTGACGATCTCGCAGACCGCAGCCGCGGGCGTCGCCGACCATCAGGATCACTTCAACGGCTCGACGCTGGCGATGGAGGAGATCAACGCGGCCGGCGGCATCCTCGGCCGGCCCCTCCAGTTCAAGGTCGTCGATGTCGACCTTCTCAACGCCGAGAGCTGCCAAGCGGCGATCCGCAGCCTCGTGGACCAGAAGGTCCACGCCATCTCCTCGCCGTTCCTGTTCGTCCCGATTCCGGCCATGGACGCCTCGGTGGCGTATGGCTGTCCTTACGTGAACGGCAACACCCAGCGCGCCGCCACCGATCTCACTGCCGCGCACCCTGACAAGTACGGCCACATCTTCCAGATGGACCCGTCCGAGGTCTATTACGGCGAAACATTCCCGATATTTCTCCAGGATCTTGAGAAGAGCGGCGCTTGGAAGCCGAAGAACAACAAGGTACACATCGTCCAAGAGCAGATTGCCTACAATCAGACGATCTCACGCTCGTGTCAGGAGGCGCTCAAGAAGAGCCGCTTCGAGCTCGCCGCGGTCACCGACATCCAGTACCCCGTCCAGGATTGGGGGCCGGTCATCCAGAAGATCAAGGAGGTCGGCGCCGGCACGGTGATGATCGACCACTGGGTCGCCGCAGAGTACGCCGCCTTCGTCAAGCAGTTCCGCTCCAATCCTTTGAAGGACAGCCTCGTCTATCTCCAGTACGGCCCCTCGCAGCCGGAGTTCCTCGAACTCGCCGGGCGCGCCGCGGAAGGTTTCGTCTGGAGCACGGTGCTCGGCGTCTATGCGGACGAAAAGGGCAAAGCCTTCCGCGATAAGTACAAGAAGCGCTTCCCCGGCAAGGTCATGGGTCTGTGCTACACCGGCGCCGGCTACGACATCGTTCACATGATGAAGGACGTCTGGGAGAAGACCGGTAAGCCGGAGGATTTCAAAGCGAACTGCGCCGCGTTGCGCGAAGGCGCGTTCCGGGGCGTCTGCGGCTGGTCGATCATGGGCAACAAGCGCCAGGAGGCGGTGCAGTACCCGGTCGGGACGCAGGACGTCGAGAAGGGCATGAGCCAACTCTACTTCCAGGTCCAGAGCCGGGAGAGCAAGATCATCTATCCCTTCGCTCTTAAGGAGACCGAATACAAGACCGTGCCCTGGGCATGAGCGTGCTCGGCATCGGTACCTCCGAGGCTGGCGCACCGCTCTTCGCCTGCTCCGACATCGCGCTCGACCTCGGCGGTCGGGAGATCCTGAAGGGCATCTCGCTCGCCGTTGCACCGGGCGAGGTGCTCGGCATCATCGGCCCGAACGGAGCGGGCAAGACCAGCTTGTTCGAGGTGCTGAGCGGGCGTACCGCTCCGAAGCGCGGCCGCGTCACCTTCGAGGGCCGCGACATCACCGGGCTGAAGCTCTACGAGCGGGCGCGCATCGGCATCGGCCGCACCTATCAGACCCCCGTCGTGCCCGAGGATCTCACGGTCGGCGAGGTTCTGAAGGGCGCCCGGCAGGCCTACGCACCCTACCTGACCCGCCACCACGCCGAGTGGGGCCTGGAACTCGTCCATCTTGGCGTGGACGAGGCCCTACCGGCGAGCCGGCTGGAGACGCTGAACCGGCGCAAGCTGCTTCTCGCCTGTCTGCTCATGCGCCGGCCCAAGTTGCTGCTCCTCGACGAGCCGGCGGCCGGGCTCATCAACGCCGAGGTCGATGAACTCGATCACCTGATCCGCTTGCTCTCGAAGGAGATGGGCATGTCGATCGTGATCGTAGAGCACCGGATCGAACTCCTCGAGACCATCGCCGACCGCGTCATGGTGATGGATGCGGGCGAGAAGGTCGTCGAGGGAAGCCTCTCGACCGTGCTGGCCGATCCCCGCGTCCACGCCGCGTATTTCGAGCACATCGAGGAGGGCGAACTGGCATGATCGGCTTCCTGGCACGGCGACGTCCCCCCGAACCCGAATCGGACGGTTCGATCCTCGCGATCCGCGGCCTCTCGGCCGGCTACGGCCCGATGCGGGTGATTCACGATCTCGACCTGATCGTGCGGGCCGGCGAGCGCCTCGGCATCGTCGGCCTCAACGGCCACGGCAAGTCGACGCTGTTCCTCGCCATCGCCGGCTTGACCGGCTGGCAGCGGGGCTCGATCCGCCTCAACGGCCGCGAGGTCGGCGGTTCGCGCAGCCAGGGACCCGGCCGCTACACCCACCACGTCGTGCGCCAGGGCCTCGCCCTGATGCCGCAGGGCGACGAGATCTTCCACGGTCTCACGGTCGAGGAACACCTCGACAGCGGTGCTTTCACGCCGCGCTCCTGGCGCGAACGGGCCCCGCGCAAGGAGCGCGTGCTGGCGATCTTCCCGCCGCTGCGCAAGCTGATGGCAACGCCGGTCGGACGCCTCTCGGGAGGCGAGCGGCGCATGGTCTCCCTTGGGCGAGGACTGATGGCCGACGCCTCGCTGTTCCTCGTTGACGAGCCCTCCCTCGGCCTCGCCCCGAAGATCGGCAAGGGCGTGATGGACGCGCTGATGGGCCTGGAACTCGGCAACTCCGCCATGGTCATCGCCGAGCAGAACGTGGCCCTCCTCGAAGGCCGGGTCGACCGCATCCTCGGCATGCATGTCGGCCAACTCAAGGGCGAGGCCTCGACCTCGCTCGCATCGCAGACCAAGCGCGAGTTGTGAGGTCACCGTGGATATCGGGTTCGTCATCGTCTCGGCCGTCACGCTGGCTTGCGTCTATGGCACGCTGGCCATCGGCCTCTCTATCACTTGGTCGAGTCTCGGCCTCGTCAACATGGCCTACGGCGTCACCTTCGCGGCCGCCGGCTACGGTGCTTGGCTCGTCGCCGAGCAGTTGCAGGCGATCGATGCTCTCGCCGACATGACGCTCGTCGTCGGCCCCGTCGTCATCCTGGCCGGCATCCTCACCGGCGCCGTCTGCGGGCTGATCGTCTGCGCGATCGCGTTCATCCCGATCCACGACAAGCCGAACTTCACCGTTCGCGGACTGATCGCGAGCCTCGCGCTGAGCCTGATCGGCACGCAGTTCCTGCTTCAGGTCTTCGGCCCGCGCGCCAAGAATCTGCCGCCCCTGTTCGGGGATTGGGAACTGCCACTCGGCAATGTCGTCGTCACCGCCGACAAGGGCGGCGCCATGGTGACCTCCGTCGTCATGCTGGCCCTGGCACTCCGCTGGATGCGGTCGAGCCGGCGCGGTCTCGAGATCCGCGCCATGATGATGAACCCGCATGCCGCCTCCCTCGTCGGCATCGGCGTCCGGCGCACCGGTTTCTACGTCATGGCACTGACGGGCGGGCTGGCTGGGCTGGCCTCGGTGCTTCTGTCGCAGACCTACTTCATCAGCCCTTTCAGCGGCCTCACCCCACTCATCAAGGGTTTGAGCGTGGCGCTGCTGGGCGGCCTCGGCAGCGTCGGCGGGGCGATCGCCGCCGCGATCCTCCTCGGCATCAACGAGGCGCTGACCTCCGCCCTGCTCGGCGGACAATACGTCCTGATCACGCAGTTTCTGCTCATCATCCTCGTTCTGCTGGTCCGCCCCCGCGGGATCGCCGGCATCCTGGACAAGGCGCGGGAGGCGTGACCATGGGCGAAGTCTGGAAGAACCCGCTCACCCCCTGGCGGGGTGACGCGGAGCCCGCGGAAGCAGCGAGCGATCCCTGGCGGGATCCCGGTGAGGTCTGGCGCGCCAAGCGTGCCTCCTCCGTTCCGATGCACAAGGTCGGACGCCTGCGCTACTTCTGGAAGGCGCAGGGCCACGGCGAGCGGACCTGGAACCGTCTTCGCTACTGGCCGACCAGGCGGCGCGTGCTCGACATTCGCGGCGAGTACAACCCAAAGATCCTCCGGCGCGAGAAGACCATCCTCGACCGCCGCCCGATCTACTGGGCGCTCAGCTTCCTCGCCATCCTGCTCGCGCCGCTGATCGTTCCCGGCGATCTGCAATCGACGCTGATCAGCGCCGGGACGGTGTTCCTGATCTACGCCGCGATCAACCTGTGCTGGACGCTGATCATCGGCACAGCCGGCATCTTCTCGCTGGCGACGATGGCGGTCGTCGGCGCGGCGGCCTACGGCGCGGCGGCGATGTCGGTCTTCTACGGCTGGCCCTGGTGGACGCTGCCCTTCGTCGGGGCCGGCATCGGCCTCGTCTTCGGAGTGGTGATCGCACTGCCCGCGACCCGCCTCGACGGCTTCTACTACGCGCTTTTGACGCTCGGCCTGAACGAGCTGTGCCGGGTCTACGTGGTGCAGTCGCGCACCTTCGGCTCGGCGACCGGCGGCCTCTATGGAGCGGATTCCTTCATTCCCGCCGGGCTCTCCCCGTTCGGCGAGCTTGCCACCGGTTACTACGCGGCCTTCGCCCTGATGCTCGTCGCGCTCGCGCTGTTCCGGTTCGTTCATGGCAAGCGCCTCGGCCGCATCCTGCGGATGGCGCCGGAGAAGCGGGAGGCCTTCGCCCAGGCCGTCGGAATCAACTACCGGGCCGCACGCATCCAGGTCTTCATCCTGTCCTCTGCGGCGCTCGGGCTGATCGGCGGCTTCTATGCCTCCTACTTCCGAGGTGCCTCGCCATCGCTGTTCTCCTTCGACGCGGTGCTGCTCGGCCTCGCCATGCTGGTGATCGGCGGCATCGGCCGCTCGGAAGGGGCTGTCGCGGGCACCTTCATCGTCATCCTGATCGACAAGGTCTTCCTGTCCCTCGGGCCGATCCGCCTGATCGTCATCGGCCTGATCATGCTCGGCGTGGTGCTGTTCCTCAAGAATGGACTCTTCGGGATCAAGCAGCAGTTCCGCGCCTGGCGGAACAAGAAGAAGAGTGAGAACCGCTCTTCGCGAGCGGAGAAAGGTGGAGAGATGCTTCCGGAAGAGGCGACCGAGACCGAAGACAAGGACCTCATCTACGCGCGACGGTTCGACAAGATGCAGCGCGACTATCTGAAGACGATCGTCTCCGAGCGTCTGATCGAGGAGCACCAACGTAATCCGCTCGGACAGCACAGCGAGCCGCTCGAGCGCCTGCTCATGTACTTCCGGCGCCAGCCGCAGGTCGACAAGTACGCGATCACCGTGATCGAGCCGTTCAAGGCCTACCGGATCGTGGCCCTGTCCGGCCACCGCGGCGTCGCCCCCCGGCTCGTCGAAGAGAAGACCTACCCCACTGAGGCCGAGGCCTACCACGCCGTGTTCCTGCGCCGCGTGCAAGATCTGCTTGAGTACTAAAGTTGGACTCCTTTACAACTCGCGACAGGAAAGCCTGATGTCTCAAGTCAAGCTGTTCGGCTACACAGATCGCATCTCTGCAAAGCCTGGCGAGCGCATCGATGTTCACGTCAACGCCGATGGTACGGACACGGCGGAGGCCCAACTCGTGCGCCTCGTCCACGGCGACGCTCATCCCTCGGGGCCGGGCTATATCGAGGAGGAGGTCGCCTGCGAGGCGAACGGGCCGTGGAAGGTCTGGAAGCAGTACACGCAGGTCGGCTCTTTCCTGCGTGTCGCCGACCCGCACCAACGCCTCGCGCCGGACGGCAGCTTCACGGTCTTCACGTATCTCTGGTCGACGTTGCCGATGGTGGGCCTGCGCCAGTCCCTGGTCGGGCGTTGGGACATCCGCTCGAACAAGGGCTTCGGCTTCGGCATCAACCGCAAAGGCTTCCTCGAGTTCTGGGTCGGCGACGGAAGCGATGTCGACTACGTCGCCGCCGAGGCGCCCCTCATCGCACGTATCTGGTACTTCGTCGCCGTCTCCTACGATGCCCGCACGGGCCGCGCCGAGATCTTCCAGGAGCCCGTCGTCAACCGCTACAACTCTCTCCTCGGCAAGGTCGTGCCGATGGACTATCGCTCCCACGTCGCCGAGACTCTTCGGTTCCGGCCGCGGCACGATCCGCAGACCCCCTTCCTGATCGCCGGCGCGCAGGACTGGCACGAGGCGCGCGGCCATTTCGTCGGCCAGTGCTTTTGCGGCAAGCTCGACCGCCCCGGATTGTACGGACGGGCCCTGAGCCGTGAGGAGATGGCTGCCCTCCAGGCCGGGCAGCGCCCTGCCGATGGCCTCCTCGCGTTCTGGGATACGACCGCCGGCTACACCGAACGCGGCATCGGCGACACGGTGATCGACACCGGCCCGCACGGTCTCGACGCGGTCGGCTACAACCGACCGGTCCGCGCCCAGACCGGCTACAATTGGAACGGCCGCAACGACTGCTTCCGCCTCGCTCCTCAGGAATATGGCGGCGTCGAATTCCACGTCGATACGATGATCGACAGCAACTGGAGCGTGACGCGGACCCTAACGCTGCCCGACGGCCTCAAGAGCGGCGCATACGCGATCCGCCTGCGGGCTGGGCCCGGCCGGGGACTGGCCGAGGAATACGTCGTATTCTTCGTGCGCGCCAAGGTGCCGAAGGCGCCGGTCGCCTTTCTGGTCCCGACGGGCAGCTATCTCGCCTACGCTAACGAGCATCTGAGCTTCGACGCGCAGATCATCCAGCCGATGACCGGCCAGCCGCCGATCGTCGACGAGATCGACATCGAGATGTACAAGAACCCGGATTTCGGGCTCTCGACCTACGACAGTTACGAGGACGGCGCCGGCGTCTGCTTCAGCTCCTTCCGCCGACCGATCCTGAACATGCGGCCCAAGTATCGCATGTCGAGCATGGGCACGACGTGGCAGTTCCCGGCGGACCTCTCCGTCATCGCCTGGCTCGACCAGTCCGGCTTCGACTACGAGGTGCTGACCGAGCAGGACGTGCATCAGGAGGGGCTCGCCGCACTGAAGCCGTACCGCTGCGTCCTCTCGGGCACGCATCCCGAATACATCTCCGAGCGCGTCCTCGACGCCACCGAGGACTTCATCGCTGAGGGCGGCCGGTTCATCTACATGGGCGGCAACGGCTATTACTGGAACGTCGCCTACCGTGACGACGAGCCTTGGATCATGGAGGTCCGCAAGCTCGATTCCGGCATGCGCGCCTGGGCGGCGCGCCCCGGGGAGCACTACCTCCAGACGACCGGCGACAAGAGCGGCCTGTGGCGCAATCGCGGTCGCCCGCCCCAGAAGACGCTCGGCGTCGGCTTCATCGGCGAGGGGTTCGAGAGCGGCAAGCCGTTCCGCCGTATGCCGGACAGCTATCACCGCACCGTGTCCTGGATCACGGAGGGGATCGAGGGCGAGATCATCGGTGATTTCGGCCTCGCGCAGGGTGGCGCAGCGGGGCTGGAGCTCGACCGCTACGATCTCAAGCTCGGCACCCCGCCGCACGCCAAGATCATAGCGTCTTCCGGCGGGCACACCGACAATTACGTTCTATCGGTCGAAGAGGTGCTCTACGCCTATCCGGGCATGACCGGAACCCAGGATTACCGCATCCGGGCCGATATGGTGTTCTTCACCGCCCCGAACGGTGGTGCCGTGTTCTCGGCCAGCTCGATCGCCTTCGGCCAAGCTCTTCCGGTCGACGGCTTCAAGAACTCGGTTGCCAAGCTCCTTACGAACGTGGTCGGCGCCTTCGCGAAGAACGGCCCGGTTCCGGGTGAAGCCTGGATCTCCGACGAGAAGCAATGGCGATAGAATCGAGCCGGGATTAGGGCCCTTCCGATCTCTGTGCGAACAGTATCGAACATACGTCATCGATCTTGAGATGAACGCATTCAAGCATCCGTTCAATATTGATCTCTTGCAAGTGAGACTAGGAGTTTAACAATCATGAACACAATCACAGATGTCGCAAAATCTTTCTTCGATGCCTGTGAATCGGGCGGTGGATGGGAGGCCTGCAAAGCCTATTGTACGCCGGACGCGATCTTCTCGGCCCAGGCGGATGCCCTCGCAAACGTGACGACTTTGCAGGAATACACGGATTGGATGAAGGGTCTTCTGACCTTCGTTCCCGATGGATGCTTCTTGGATTGAAGCGGACTTGCCGATAAGTTCGGCCCTCGCCACCACGCCTAGACTATGGCGCTCATCGTCAGGGCGGGCAACGTCGTTCGCGCTCGGTCTACCGGCGGCTGAACTGATGTCGGGGCTCCGGCGGTCGTCCTCCGCCGCTCGCCGGCCCTGCGCCTCATCGCGGGCCATGCCGATCTTGAAGCGGAGCTCGCCCACCGCGGTGTCGATGACGCGAATCGCATCGCTACGATTGGCGGGGCCGATGCCCCCCCCAGTCCGGCCGCTGCTCCCTACAGGCGAGGAAGTAGCCTCGGAACTCGGCCAGATCCGCATCGGTCCAGTCGGCGAGCGCCTTGCCGTAGGGCCGCGGGGTGAACGGCGAGACCTCCTGCGAGAAGCTGTCCTGCAAACGAAAGATCCCGGACGATGAACGGTCCGCGTGAGTGCCGGGTGTCTCAGATGTAGGTAGAGGCGAGGGCTGGCGGGCCTTCGAGTGCGTGGGCGAGCACCTCTAAGCCGTGCGTAATCTGCTGCCGGGTCGACGGACCGCCGAGGCAGAGTCGCACAGCCTCCGGCGGGGTCCCAGCCACGCAGAAGGGGTCGCTGCCGACAACGCCGAGCCCCGCCGACCGTCCCTGGCTGGCGAAGGCCGAACGTGTCCAGCCTTCCGGCAGTGTGATCCAGACGTGGAAGCCGTGCGGATCGGCGATGTAGGTCTCGGCCGGAAGTAGTGAGGCGACGATGCGCTGGCGCGCGGCCGATTCCTCGCGGACGAACTGCACGACCGCATCCGCGGTGCCGTCCATGATCCAGCGCGTCGTCAGTGCCGTCGAGATCGGCGACGCCATGACGGTCGCGGCCCGCAGCGCACCCGCGAGCGGCAGGGCGGACCGGGCGCTCGGGGCGACCAGGAAGGCGAGGCGAAGCCCGGCGCCCAGGCACTTGGCCAAGCCTGCCACGTAGTACGTGATCTCGGGCGCGAGCTCGGCGAAGCTCGGCGGCGGGGCCGGGCAGATGCGCGCGTAGGCGTCGTCCTCGATGATGCTGACGGCATAGCGCCGCGCCACCGCGATGATAGCCTCCCGCCGCGTGCGGGACAGGGTCGCGGTCGTGGGATTCTGCAGCAGCGGATTCAGGTAGATGGCCTTCGGGGCGACACGGGTGCAGGCCGCCGCGAAGGCGTCCGGATCGACCCCATGGCGGTCCATGGGCAGGTCGACGAGGCGCAGCCCCAGATGTGCCGCGAGCGCGCGGATGCCTGGATAGGTGATGCGCTCGGCGCAGATGGCGTCACCCGGCCGGGCGACCTGACCCAGCACACTGGACAGAGCGCTGTGCGCACCGGGGCAGATCAGCAGGTGCTCCCGCGCCGTCTCGACCCCGCGGCCCTTCAGCCACCGCAGCGCCGCCTCCTTGTCGTCGTCGGTCCCGCCGAAGCCCTGGTAGCGCAGAAGGTTGGCGAGGTCGCCGGAGAGTTCCGCGAACGAGGCCTGCATGCGCGACCGCAGGGCCGGCGCGTCGGGCTCGGGCGGCAGGTTCATGGTGAAGTCGACCGGCCCGACCCGCGGCGCGCCTGCGGCGTTGCCCGAACGGGCGGAGAGCGACGGATCGACCACGAAGGTGCCCTGGCCGACACGTCCCTCGATCAGGCCGCGCTTATGCGCCTCGACATAGCCGCGGGACACCGTCGTGAAGTTCAGGTCGAGCGCCTCGGCGAGGGCGCGCTGTGTGGGCAGACGCGTGCTGGGCATAAGGCGCCCGGTCCGGATGTCGTCCGCCAGGGCCTCCGCGATGGCCAGATAGTGCGGCTTGCCCCAGCGCTTCAGGTCCGGCGTCCAGCCCCCGGCTATGACGTCGTGAGGGCTCGTCGTCCCTCCTATCTTCGTAGCCTTCATCCGCCCTGCGCCTGTACATCAGCATGCGATCAATGTTCGATTGTATGGCTAGCAAGCGTCGTACCGCAACGAGTCCTCGAAAAGCCTCCCCTCGCTTTCCATACAATGCCAGCAATCACTGCATCTTGAACGGGCAAGCGGTGTTTACGGAACGCGCACATGTTGATTTCGAAACAATCTTGGTCCAGCTCGATGCGCCACAACCGTAGCCAGGTCATTGATCATGTGATTGTACGCATACTACATCGGCACATTGATCGGCACATTGATCGGCAAGTCTCTGGCACGCCGCTTGCCATGAAGGCCTCGTGACCGCTCGCAGTCCTGCCTGCCGGGGTCCCATCCTTCAAGGAGAGAGCCATGCCTGCCGTGAACCGCGAACCCCACAAGAAGGGCGACTTCCTGGTCGATTACGAGGAGAAGGTCTTCGAGGACGTGAAGGCCGAGCCGGGGCAGAAGGCGCTCGTCACCTTTCACACGGTCGCTTTCGAAGGCTCCATCGGCCTCGTAAACCTGCTCCAGGCCACCCGCCTGCAGCGCAAGGGCTTCGACACCTCCATCCTGCTCTACGGCCCTGGCATCACGCTGGGCGTCCAGCGCGGCTTCCCGCGGCTGGGCGACGAGGCCTTCCCGGGGCACCTGAACTTCAACAACCAGCTTGAGAAGTTCATGGCCGAGGGCGGCAAGGTCTACGCCTGCCGCTTCTCGACCCAGGCCCTCTACGGCCACGGCGAGGCGGCCTTCATCGAGGGCATCCGCATGATCAACCCCCTCGACGTCCTCGACTGCATCCTCCTGCACAAGCGCGACAACGCGGTGATCATCGACACCTGGACCGTCTGAGCGCGCCTTCGGGTCCGTCGACCGGGACGTCGCATCCGGCGGCCGCACGCGACGCGGCCGCCGTCACAGCCGGAGGATCATCCATGTCAGAGAACCGGATCGTGCGGGCTGCCGCCGTCCAGATCGCGCCGGACCTCGACCGGCCGGACGGCACCCTGGAGCGCGTGCTCAACGCCATCGACGAGGCTGCCGCCAAGGGCGCGCGCTTCATGGTCTTCCCCGAGACCTTCGTGCCCTACTACCCCTACTTCTCCTTCGTGCTGCCGCCGGCCCTGCAGGGCGCGGAGCACCTGAAGCTCTACGAGCGGGCGCCCACGGTACCAGGCCCGCTGACCCAGGCAGTCGCGGCCGCCGCGCGCCGCCAGGGTGCCGTGATCGTGCTGGGGGTCAACGAGCGCGACCATGGCTCGCTCTACAACACGCAGCTCATCTTCGACGCGGACGGCAGCCTGAAGCTCAAGCGACGCAAGATCACGCCGACCTACCACGAGCGCATGATCTGGGGTCAGGGCGACGGCGCCGGCCTCGACGTGGTGGAGACCGCGGTCGGCCGCGTCGGGGCGCTCGCCTGCTGGGAGCACTACAACCCGCTCGCCCGCTACGCGCTCATGGCGCGTCACGAGGAGATCCACGCGGCCCAGTTCCCGGGCTCGCTCGTCGGCCAGATCTTCGCCGACCAGATGGAGGTGGCGATCCGCCACCACGCGCTGGAGGCGGCCTGCTTCGTGGTCAATGCCACCGGCTGGCTCACGGACGAGCAGGTGGCGCAGGTCTGCCCGGACGAGCGCCTGCGCGGCGCCTGCCGCGGCGGCAACTGCACCGCCATCGTCTCGCCCGAGGGCAAGCACCTCGCCGATCCTCTCGGACCCGGCGAGGGCATCCTGATCGCCGACATGGACCTCGCGCTCGTGACCAAGCGCAAGCGCATGATGGATTCCGTCGGCCACTACGCCCGCCCCGAGCTCCTCAGCCTCCTCCACGACGACCGTCCGGCTTCGTTCGTGCACCAGCCGATCCGTTCCCAGACCGTTTCCCGGAGCCTCGACCATGAGCAGCAGCCCGCTTCCGACGAGCCTTCCCACGCTCCCGCCGGTCGTGGCGGGCTTGATCGGGATGCCGACGGAGCGCCTGATCAACGCGTTGCAGTCCTACGGCGTTAGGCTCGCCGACAGCCGCGCCGGGGCGCCGAGCCGCCGCGGCGGGGCGGGTCCCTCCGACCACAAGGCGATGACCATCGCGGGCCGAACCGTAATGGTGCCGGTCCATACCGAGACCGCCTTCGTGTCGCCGTTCCTGGTGCGCCGCCCGGACGCCAACGGGGTCTCGGTAATCGAGCACGACGGCGTCGTGATCGGGCAAGCTACTTTCCCCGGGAAGCCCCGCTTCTACGCGCTCTCGACCTTCGACGGCGTGCCCTACTCGAAGATCGCCGTGCTGCACGGGCAGGACGTGCTCGCCACCACCGTGCTGCAGACCTGCATCCGCTACGCCAGCCGCACCAAGACCTGCCAGTTCTGCTCCATCGGCCAGTCGCTCGCCGCCGGCCGCACAGTGGCACGCAAGACGCCGGAGCAACTAGCCGAGGTCGCCCGCGCCGCCGTGCTGCTGGACGGCGTCAAGCACATGGTGATGACGACGGGGACGCCGAACGCCACCGACCGGGGCGCCGCCGTGCTCTGCGAGAGCGCCTTCGCCGTGAAGGCGGCCGTGGACCTCCCGATCCAAGCCCAGTGCGAGCCGCCCGACGACGACCGCTGGTTCGAGCGCATGAAGGCATCCGGGGTCGACGCGCTCGGCATGCACTTGGAGGCCGTCACTCCGGAGGTGCGTGCCCGCATCATGCCCGGCAAGGCGAGCGTGCCGCTCGAGCGCTACTACGAGGCCTTCGGGGCGGCCGTGCCGGTCTTCGGTCGCGGCCAGGTCTCGACCTACATTCTGGCCGGGCTCGGCGACGCGCCGGAAGCGATCCTCGGCATGGCCGAGCGCCTGATCGGGATGGGGGTCTACCCGTTCGTGGTGCCCTTCGTGCCGATCTCGGGCACGCCGCTGGAGAGCCACCCGGCGCCCGGCCCGGACTTCATGCACGCCATCCTGAAGCCGCTCGCGGACATGCTGGCCGGCGCGAACCTGCGCTCGACCGACATCAAGGCGGGCTGCGGGCGCTGCGGCGCCTGCTCGGCGCTTTCCACCTACGAGAGCGCGGGGGTGGCGGCATGATGTTCGACCCCGTCCCGCCGTTCCGGCCGAGCCACTTCCGCGTGAAGTTTGCGGTCGCGCCCTGGGAGCGGCGCGCCTGCGCCGCGCTTCGCCGGCGGGTGTTCTGCACCGAGCAGGGTATCTTCGAAGGTGACGACCGCGACGCCATCGATGCGCACGCCATCCCGATCTGCGCCCTGTCGACGCTCGGCGGCGACGCCGACGCCGTCGTCGGCACCGTCCGAATCCACGAGGTGGCCGAGCGGCCCGGCGAGTGGTGGGGCTCGCGCCTCGCCGTCGCCGAGGCCTCCCGCGGCACGGCCGCCCTTGGGGCCGGCCTCATCCAAGTCGCGGTCTCGTCCGCCCATGCGAGGGGTTGCACCCGCTTCCTCGCCCACGTGCAGGAGCAGAACGTGCCGCTGTTCGAGGCCCTGCACTGGGCAAGCCTTGACGCCGTCGACCTGCATGGGCGGCTGCATCACCTGATGCGGGCGGATCTTTCCGCCTACCCGCCGATGCACAACCCCGAGCACGGCCTCGTCACCTTCCGCCGGGCTGCGTGATGACGGCGGTCATCGACATCCAAGCCCTGGCCCGTCAGATCCGGGACGCACGCGGCGTTGCGCATAAGCGCGACATCGACTCGGTGGTCGCTCGCCTCGGGCTGGGCGGCCGGCACGCAAGGGTGCCGGTCGGCGACGACTGCGCGGCCATTCCCGATGGCGACGGCCACCTGCTGCTGGCCATCGAGGGCTTCCTCGACAGCTTCGTCGCCGCCGACCCGTACTTCGCGGGCTATTGCGGGATTATGGTCAACCTCAGCGACGTGGCCGCGATGGGCGGGCGCCCGCTCGCGGTGGTCGATGCCCTGTGGAGCCGGGACGCGGCTGAGGCGGGTCCGATCCTGGCCGGCCTTCGCGACGCCGCGACGCTCTACGGCGTGCCGGTGGTGGGCGGCCACACCAACACGCGCGCGGCTGCCGGCAACCTCGCGGTCGCCGTACTCGGCCGGGCGGGCCGGCGCCTGCTGACGAGCTTCGACGCGGCGCCGGGCGACGACCTCGTCGCGGCGATCGACCTGTGCGGCCGCTTCCGCGAGCCGCACCCGTACTGGGATGCCTCGACCGGCGCGGCGGGGGAGCGCCTGCGCGGCGACCTCGCTCTGCTGCCGGGGCTCGCCGAGGACGGCCTGGCCGAAGCTGCCAAGGACATCAGCATGGCGGGCGTCGTTGGCACGGCCCTGATGCTGCTCGAATGCTCGAACGTCGGCGGCGTCATCGACCTCGACGCGATCCCACGGCCCGAGCACGTCCCGCTCGCGCGCTGGCTGACCGCCTTCCCGAGCTTCGGCTACCTCCTCAGCGTCCGCCCCGACCGCACGCCGGCCGTGTGCGCGCGCTTCGCGGAGCGCAGCATCGCAGCCGCATCCATCGGCCGGCTCGACGCGAGCCGGGTCGTCCGGGTGTGCGATGCCACCGGTGCGGAGGCGGTGGTCTGGGACTTCGTGGCCAGCCCGCTGATCGGATGCGGCCAGGATAGCACGGGGGGCGCATCATGACGGCCCTGCGCATCGCTGTCCTGACCCATTCCACCAACCCGCGCGGCGGCGTCGCCCACTGCCTCGCCCTGGCCGAGGCCCTGTGCGCCCTGGGGCATGAGGCGGTGGTGCACGCGCCGGACCCTGCCGGCCGAGGCTTCTTCCGGGACGCAGCCTGCCCGACCGTGTCGGTCGCCGCTCAGTCCGTCGCGGGTTCCACGGTTGACCTCGTGCGGGCGCGCATCAACGACTATCTGCGTCACTTCTCGACGCCGGCCGCCTGCGAGTTCGACGTCTTCCATGCCCATGATGGCATCGGCGGCAACGCGCTCGCGACCCTCAAGCACCGGCGCCTGATCCCAGGCTTCGTGCGGACGGTCCACCACATCGACAGCTTCTCCGACCCGCGCCTCGCCGAGTGGCAGGACCGTTCCATCCGCGAGGCCGCGCGCCTGCTCTGCGTCAGCCGCGCCTGGGCCGACTGGATCCGGGACGACCTCGGCACCGAGGCCGATGTCGTCGGGAACGGGGTCGACCTCTCGGTCTATGGCGCCGAGCCCTCCGAGGCGGACGCGGCCGTTCGGGAGAGCTGGGGTCTCGGCCCTGGGCCGTTGATCCTTGCCGTCGGCGGCTTCGAGGAGCGCAAGAACACGCTCGGCATCATCGAGGGTTTCGCCCGGCTGCGCTCGCTCTACCCACAAGCGCAGCTCGTCGTCGCGGGCGGTGCTTCGCTTCTTGACCATGCCACCTACCGAGCCCGCTGCCGCGCGGCCCTGGTGGCGCACAGGCTTGCCGTCGGCCCCGGCGGGGCCGTGGTGGAGACGGGTCCCGTCCCGCAAGCCGAGATGCCGGCCCTCTACCGGGCCGCCGACGCACTGGCATTCCCCTCTTGGAATGAGGGGTTCGGGCTCTGCGTGCTGGAGGCGATGGCCTGCGGCACGCCCGCCATCGTGTCCCGGCAGCCGCCCTTCACCGAGTACCTGGCGGCGAGCGACGCCCTCTTCGTCGATCCAGCCGATCCCGGGGCCATCGCGGACGCGATGGCCGACGCCCTGGCGCCGGGCACCCGCGCGCGACTGCAAGCCGCCGCCCCTGCGCGGGTCGCGGCGCACTCCTGGCGGGCCTGCGCGGAGCGCCACCTCGACGCCTACGCGGCCTGTGTCCGCACCCGACAGGAGCCGATCCATGCCTGAGATGCGCTTCCACGTCCGCTGGCCCGACGGCCGGCAAGAGGCCTGCTACTCGCCCTCCCTCGTCGTGAAGGACTATCTCACGCCGGGCCAGAGCTACGCCCTCGACGACTTCGTCGAGAAGTCCCGCACGGCCCTCACCATCGCGAGCGAGCGGGTGCGCGAGAAGTACGGCTTCGCGTGCTCGTCCGCGATGGACCAGCTCGCCCGCATCGAGGCCGCCGCGAAGCGGCATGCCTCCGACGGTCGAGTCACCGTCGAGTCCTTCGAACCCTGACCGCCGCCCCCTTCCGGACCCTCACGGAGCCAGAGCCATGACCTCCACGACGCGTCACGTCCCCGTCGTCATCGTCGGCGGCGGCCAAGCCGGTCTCTCGGTCAGCTACCACCTCAAGCAGCGCGGCATCGAGCACCTCGTCTTCGAGAAGAAGACCGCCGCCCACACTTGGTCGACGCAGCGCTGGGACACGTTCTGCCTCGTCACGCCGAACTGGCAGTGCGACCTACCGGGTCACCGCTACGACGGGCCGGACCCGGACGGGTTCATGAAGAAGGACGAGATCGTCGCCTATCTCAAGGCCTTCGTGGCCAAGGTGAATCCGCCGATCCGCGAGGGCGTAGCGGTCACCCGAGTGGAGCGGCGCGAGGACGGCATCTTCTCGGTCCAGACCTCGGAGGGGGACTACACCGCCAACGAGGTCGTCGTCGCGTCGGGCGGCTACCACACGCCGATCATCCCGCGCATGGCCGAGAAGCTGCCGGGCTCGGTCACGCAGATCCACTCCAACCAGTACCGCAACCCGGACCAGCTGCCCGCGGGCGAGGTGCTGGTGGTGGGCTCGGGCCAGTCGGGCGCGCAGATCGCCGAAGATCTCCACCTCGCCGGCCGCAAGGTGCACCTCGCGGTGGGCGACGCGCCCCGGTGCGCCCGGTTCTACCGCGGCCGCGACGTCGTCACCTGGCTCGCCGACATGGGCTACTACGAGATGACCGTCGACAACCATCCGCTGCGCGACGGCGTCCGCGACAACACCAACCACTACGTGACCGGTCGCGACGGCGGGCGCGACATCGACCTGCGCCGCTTCGCTACCGAGGGCATGCGACTCTATGGCCTGATGGAGGATTACCACGACGGCGCCTTGCGTTTTCGCGACGACCTCAAGCGCTCGCTCGACGGGGCCGACCGGACCTACAACGGCATCAACGCGGCCATCGACAAGTACATCGCCGAGAAGGGCATCGATGCCCCGGTGCAGGAGCACTACACCCCGGTCTGGGAGCCGGGCGAGCCGGTCACAAGCCTTGCCCTCGACGGCTCCGGCATCACCAGCATCGTCTGGTGCATCGGCTTCACGCCGGACTTCCGCTGGCTCGACGCCTCGGTGTTTAACGGTGCGGGCAGCCCCAAGCACAGGCGCGGCGTCACCAATGAGGACGGCGTCTACTTCATCGGCTTGCCGTGGCTGAACACCTGGGGCTCCGGACGTTTCGGGGCGGTCGGCCGTGACGCCGAGCACGTCGTGCAGGTCATCCAGAAGCGCCTCGGCGCCGAGCGGTTCGCCCTGAAGTTCGCGATCTGACACAGCCAACACTTGCGCCTTGAACATCCCGCGACCGGCATCTGTACCCCAAGGCCCGCAAGTCTGATCCGCGGCCGGCACCGCCCCAAGGCTTTGGCAGGGCCGAAGCCGGGTTCGGGCCGGCGGGTGAGCCGCCCGTCTACGCGGCGTTCCAGAGGATCTCCCTGCAGGGCGGGAATCTCGGTGGCGTTTGCGAGAACGAGGCGTTGGACGTGCGCTCCACGGTCACGTACCTCTCGGAGGGGAAGCGCCTCGCCGCCACGAATATGATTGACGATGCCGCCGGCCATCACGACGGCGGGGAAAAGCGCTCCGCACGCGGCCTAGCCCCGAAACAAAAGCGCGGCCGCGCCGAGAAGCTGGGTAACGCCCACGGCGTACATGAACCAGGGTGCGTAGCCGAAACTTTCGGAGTTCGGGACCTCGAACTCGGACGCCGCGAGCTTCTTCCCGGCCGCGCCCACGAAGACCGCCGTAAGCAGGAGCCGGAGCGCACGCTCGCCGAGGCGCCACCCGTTGGGTGGCGTCTTCACAAGCGGCACGGTCAGCGCCTCGCGACCGCACCGGCGGCAGGCGCGAGCGGCAAAGGCGTCAAGGACTGCCGGTCGGCGGGGTCGTGAGGGAACATACGGCCTCGTGCGAAGGCAGCGGCATTGACCAGTCCCATTGTGATGAACCCGGCCGATAAGGCGGCGAAGGTGCCGACGAGGCCGAGCCCGAGGGCCGCCGCAGCCCATGCACCGCCCAGGGCCACACCCATACGCAGGAGGCTGGCTGCGAGCGGCCATCCGACGCGACCCGCGCCCTGGGCGGCGAAGTACAGGGCCAGTCCGGCTCCGAAGAAGCCGTAGAATGGACCCACGACCCGCAAGTAGAGGGAGCCGATGGCAAGCATCGCGGGATCGTGCCCGAAGAGGCCTAGCCAAGCTCCCGGATACACGGCGGACACCAGTCCGATGAGCTCAGTCAGGGCGCCGGCGAAGATGGCCCCGGTCAGGGCTGCCTGACGTGCGCGGGCGCGGTCGCCGGCTCCAAGCGCCGTGCCGACGATGGCGGCGATGGGCGAGCCCAGACCGAAGACCAGGGGCACCAGCAGGTACTCAAGCCGCGCGCTGGTCCCGTACCCGGCCACGGCTGCCGGCCCGGCCGCCCCGACGAAGGCGGTGGAGGCGATGACCGTGACGTTGGAAGTCATGCTCGCGATGCCCGAGAGCACGCCGATGCGAAGGATTTCACGAGAGGGTGCCCAGGTCAGTCTTGGCAGGCGTCGGCCTGGGCGCAGCACGCCTCGCCAGGACCACAGGTATCCCGCGAAGATCGCGGAGCCCACGGCGTAGTAGGCCACGAACGCCACGCCTCCACCCACGATCCCAAGCTTTGGGAGCGGTCCCCAGCCGGAGATCAAGGCGGGTGAGAGCGGGATCAGCACCACAGCCCCGACGCACGTGACCACGGCCGGGAGCGCCATGTTGCCGGTGCCGCGGATCACCGCCGCGAGCGCGTTGAACAACCAGACGAGGACGGCTCCGCCAAGCACGACGTTCGCGTATGCCGTCGCGGCCATCAGCGAACCGCCGGTGCCGCCCATCATCGCGTAGAGGGACGGTCCGAACGGCAAGGCGATGAGGCTCGTCAGCACCCCGAGGCCGATACCCAGAGCCGATGCATGCCATGCCAGTAGACCGGCTTCCTCCCTGCGCCCAGCGCCAAGCGTGCGCGAGACCGCGGATTGGATCCCGCCTCCCATGCCTCCGGCAGAGAACATCTGGACCAGCATTACCACCGGGAAGACGAGGGCCATGCCTGCGAGGGCGTCCGTCCCGAGCGTCGCGACGAAATACGTTTCGATCAGACCAATCGAGGTCTGGACTATCATGACGAGAATGTTCGGCGCCGCCAGCCGTACCAGGGTCGGCATGAGCGGCGCTTCCAGCAGCCGCCGCGTGCGCAGGTCCAGGACGCCCCGATCGGTATCGTCGGAAACATGGGGCCGGACCGATGCGGCCCCCGTCACAGGTCGCTCGCGCGATCCCGAGCCGGGACTGAAGCGAACTTCGCATCGACCTGAAGCGCGTTCACCTTCGCTTCGAGATTCGCCAGACGCCTGTCGAACAGATCGCCTTCCGTAATGGCCAGCGCAGCCTCTACCTCGCGCAGCCTGTCCCAGGCGCGGTGCCACGTCTCAGGCTCGAACAGACTACCGACCGTCATCGTGCCCATTGCCGAAACTCCGAGGTTGGAGTGATCCGCTGGCCATGGCGTCGGGCACCCGAGCCGAGCCTGCCGTCGCCTTGTAGTGAATATAGATTTTACATATAATATATTTTCTCGACAGGCAAGTGTTCCGGGAGACAGGATTGTGTCATCTCCAGCAATGGGGCGGGACCGCATCAGTCCCCTCTACGCACGGGCGGCTCCGACCCACCCCTGACCGACTCCCGAGCCGCCTGGATCAGTTCCTGCGCCACGGAGGGATTGTCGACCGCCCGTGCCAGCACGACCGCGCCGACCAAGGTCGAGAGGTGAGCCAATGACTTCTGCCTCCGGCGCTCCTTCGACGTGCGGGGCATCAGATCGGCGAGGAGTCCGGCGAGGTGCTCGACCCCTTGGGTGAAACGAGACCGCACTAGGCTGCCGGGCGGTTCGCGCGCGACGTCATTGGCCAGGGCGGCCAAGGGGCAGCCTCTGCCTGGGGACATCACGTGCCCGACGGACAAGTAATTCTCGATCAGGGCATCCAGCGTGCCGCGATGTTCCTCGGCCAGCGCGGCCTCGAACGCCTCGACCGCCAGAGCGTCCTTGTTGGCGAACTGGCCGTAGAATCCACCATGGGTCAGACCGGCAGCCGCCATGATGTCCACCACGCCGACACCGTTGAGGCCGCGCTCCCGGAAAAGGGAGGACGCGACCTCGACAACGCGCTCCCGGTTGAGCTTAGCCTGTTCCTGGGAAACCCTCGGCATGTCCCGCTTCCTCGACGTCAATGCCCCCGACATATATGCTTTGCATCATATATATATGAAGGGCGGGCCGACGACCAGTTTAAGATACGAAGATGGTCGGCAGAGGGATCAGCGACGGCCAGCAGATGCCGACCCAGCAAGCCTGATGCGTCCGAAATGACGGCCGGCGCCATCTCCTATGGAGGGGTCGGGCCACGGCGGATCAGATCAGCTTGTACCTCATCAGTTGCAGCACCGCTTCAATCTGCTTGGCGGGGCGCGGCCTCGCCTGGAAGCGAAGGATCTCGACGAGCGACCAGAGCGCGCCGCGGTTCGTCCTCAGCCCCGCGGCGTTCAGGGCATCGGCGAGCATACCCGGTTCGGTTATCCCGTCCGCCCGAAATCGGTCGATCATGATGCAGACGCGGGCAGAATTTTCGAGCTTTCTGTTGACGCGGCTGGACATGGCTTTCTTCTTCGACGTGTTGCTTTCGAGATGGCAACACCGCGCACCGATCCGGTACGGGTGAGCGCGCGGTGTGGCGCTCGATCTCGGGACGTCCCACGGACGGGACGTCGATGGCATTCATGTACGCCTCATGCCCCGGTTGGCGCCGGCGACGTGTCGGCTCCGGCGGCGCTCTTCCTTTCGCGCGGTTCCCGCGCCACCCTGAACCAGAGGGCATAGAGCGCGGGGAGGAACAGCAAGGTCATCAGCGTCCCGACGCCCACGCCGCCGATAAGCACGTAGGCGAGTGCCCCCCAGAACACCGAATGCGTCAGCGGGATGAAGGCGAGCATCGCGGCGGCCGCCGTCAGGATCACAGGGCGGGCCCGGCGAACCGTCGACTCGACGATGGCGTCGTAGTCCCTCAAGCCCGCCGCCTGGTCGTGGTGGATCTCGTCCACGAGGATCAGGGTGTTGCGCATCAGGATGCCCGACAGCGCGATCAGGCCGAGGATCGCGTTGAAGCCGAAGGGCTGGTGGAAGGCGAGCAGCGTCGGGACGGCGCCGACAAGGCCTAGCGGCGCCGTGGCGAACACCATGAACATCGTGGTGAACGAGCGTACCTGCAGCATAATGACCGTCAGCGTCACGATCAGCATGATCGGGAACACCGCAACGAGTGCGTTCATCGCCTTCGCGCTCTCCTCCACCGACCCGGCCGTGTCGATACGGTAGCCCGGCGGCAGTTTCGCCTTGATGGGGTCGAGCAGCGGGTAGACCTGCGCGTGGATGTCCGGCGGCTGGAGGCCGTCGAGCACGTCGCCCTGCACGCGGATGTAGGTCTCGCGGTTGTACCGCTTCAGTACGGCATCCTCGTTCCGGCTCTCCAGATGGGCGACCTGCGAGACCGGGACCTGGCGTCCGTCATGGGTGGTCAGCGTCAAGTCGCCGATGTCGCCGAGCGAGCGGCGCTCGGGACCGGGGCTGCGGAGGACGATGTCTACCGAGCGCAGGTTTTCGCGGACCTGGGTCGCCGGCGTCCCGTTGAGGTAGCTCTGCAACTGCTGGCCGGCCTCCTTGGGCGTCAAACCGATGAGGCGCAGGCGCTCCTGGTCGAGGGCGAGGCGCAGGGTCGGCGTCTTGTTGCCCCAGTCGAGATGCACGAGGCGCATGTTGGGATTGGATGTCATGACGTCGCGCACCTCGGCGGCGATGCCGCGGATGACGTTGAGGTCGGGCCCGACCACGCGGAAGGCGACGGGGAAGCGCACCGGCGGCCCGAACACGATCTGCAGCACGCGCACCCGTGCCTCGGGAAAGCGACCCTCGTCGACGAGCTTGCGGACCTTGACCCGAAGTGCGTCGCGGGCATGCGAGTCGGCGGTTTGCACGACGATCTGCGCGAAGGCAGGGTCGGGAAGCTCCGGGTCGAAGGACAGGACGAAGCGCGGCATCCCCTGGCCGATGTAGCTCGTGATCTCGCGTGCTTCGGACAACTGCCGGACGGCAGCCTCGACCTTCTTCACGCTGGCTTCGGTAGTGGCGAATGCGGAGCCGGTCGGCAGCGTCACCTCGACGATGAGTTCGGGGCGCTCCGAGTTGGGGAAGAACTGCTTCTCGACCTCGCCCATGCCGACGACGGCCGCCGCGAACAGCGCCACGGTGATGCCGGCGGCCATCCACTTGTGATCGACGGAGAGGCGCACGATCCGGCGCAGGCGCTCGTAGTTCCTGGTGGCGTAGATCGCTGCGTGGCCTCCTTCGACGCGTCTGATGTTGGGCAGTAGCTTGACGCCGAGGTACGGCGTGAACGTCACGGCCACGATCCACGAGACGATCAGCGAGAAGGCCACAACCCAGAAGATGTTGCCTGCGTACTCACCCGCGGTAGAGGCCGCGAATCCGACCGGCAGGAAGCCCGCGATGGTGACGATGGTGCCGGTCAGCATAGGCGCTGCGGTCGAGCGCCAGGCATGGGTCGCCGCCTCGATCCGGTCGTAGCCCTCCTCCATGCGCACGACCATCATCTCGATGGCGATGATGGCGTCGTCGACGAGCAGGCCGAGCGAGATGATGAGGGCGCCGAGCGTGATGCGGTCGAAGTCGCGGCCGGTGACCATCATCACGACGAACACGGCCGAGAGGGTCAGCGGCACGGCGAGCGCGACCACGATGCCGACGCGGAAGCCCAGCGCCACGAGGCTGACGAAGATCACCACGCCGAGCGCGGTGAAGAACTTCACCATGAACTCGTGGATGGCGTCGTCGATGACCTTCGCCTGGTCGGTGATCTTGGTGAAGGTGATGCCGGTCGGGAGTTCGTGATGGATCGAGACCTCCTCGGCGTTCAGCGCCGCGCCAAGGGTGAGGCCGTTGTAGCCGGGTTTCATCACGAGGCCGAGCACCAGCGCCGGTTCGCCGTCGTTGCGGATCGCGAAGGTCTTCGGGTCCTCGTAGCCGCGCTTCACCTCGGCGATGTCGCCGAGCTTGAGGCTGCGGTCGCCTGCCGCCACGGGAAGGTTGCGGATCGCGTCGAGACTGTCGATGGTGCCATCGAGGCGCAGGTAGACCCGCGGGCCGTCGGCCTCGACGAAGCCGGCCGGCGTGACGTCGTTCTGGTTGGCGAGCGCGGCCAGGAGCTGCTGGCCGGTGATACCGAGCGTGGCGAGGCGCTGGTAGGAGATCTCGACAAAGATCTTTTGCGCCTGCTCGCCGAGGATGTTGATCTTCTCTACGCCGGGTACGCGCAGCAGGCGCTGGCGCAGGTCCTCGGCGCGCAGCACCAACGCCCGGTGCGGCAGGCCTTGTGCTTGGAGCGCGTAGAGGGCGAAGTAGACGTCCGAGAACTCGTCGTTGAACAGTGGGCCGAGCACGCCGCGCGGCAGGCTGGAAGCTTGGTCGGATAGCTTCTTCCGGGTCTGGTAAAACTCGGACGGCAGCTTGGCCGGTGGCATGTTGTCCTTGAAGAACACCTTCATGAGCATCAGGCCCGGGCGGACGGTCGTCTCGACCCGGTCGTAGTAGACGAGTTCCTGGAGCCGCTTCTCCAGCGGGTCGGCAACCTGCCGCTGGATCTCGTCGGTGGTCGCACCGGGCCATGCGGCCGACACGACCATCGTCTTGACCGCGAAGGTCGGATCCTCGGCACGGCCGAGCTTCTCGAAGGCGAAGAAGCCGGCGCCGACGAGCGCGATCAGTAGGAATAGCGTGACGGCGCGCTCGCGCACCGCCAGGGCCGAGAGGTTGAAGCGGGAGGCGTTCATCGGCCGGCCTCCGCGACGCCGGCGCCGGCTTGGCGGACCTTTTCGCCGGACTTGAGCAGATGGGCGCCGAGCGAGACGATACGGTCGCCGGGGCTCAGGCCGGCGGCGACCTCCGCGCTCTCCTCCGACAGCCGCGACACGGTGACGGGCTGCGCTGCGACGGTCTGCGTGTCGGAGTCGTAGCGCCAGACGGCCGGGCCGCCGCCCTGGTCGAACAGGGCCCCAAGGGGCACCGACACCGATGCCGCCCCCTGGACCTGCACGGGCTTTAACCGAAGGGTGACGGTGGCCCCGAGGGGGGCGGTCTCGCCACCGCCGGAGAGGATGTAGCGGGCGCGATAGGTACGGGTCGCGGGGTCGGCCGTGGCCGACAGCTCCCGAAGCTGGGCCGGGTAAGTCGTCTCGCCCTCGGCATAGAGCGTGGCCGAAGCCGTCCCCTTCGCCAGTTGCCGGTTGCCTTCGGGCAGGAAGACCTCTGCCTCGCGGGCGCCGTTGCGTGCGAGCTTCACCACCGTCTGCCCGGCCGCGACGACCTGGCCCGGCTCGCTCGGCACCTCCATGACGACGCCGTCGGCATCGGCCTGGAGCTCGGAGTAGCCGGCCTGGTTGGCGATCTGGCTCGCCTGGGCCTCGGCGTTGGCGAACTGGGCGATGGCCGCGTCGGCGGCGGCCTTGTTCTGGTCGTAGGTCTGCTTCGAGGTCCATCCGTCGCCGACGAGCTTGCGGCTACGCTCCTCGTCGGCCTTGGCCTTGATCATCTGCGCCCGGGCCGCTTCCACTGAGGAACGGGCCGCGTTGAGGGCCAGGGTGAAGTCCGTCCGGTCGAGGCGCATCAGCGGCTGGCCGAGGCGTACGTGGTCCCCCGGATCCACGAGGCGCTCGAAGATCTTGCCGCCGACCCGGAAGCCGAGGTTGCTCTCGGTGCGGGCCCGGACGACGCCGGTATAGCGCGCGACGGCCCCAGCGGAGGGCGCGACCTCGGCGACCTGCACCAAGGGCGGCTCCAGCGTCACGGCCGTCTGGGCCGGCGAACACGCCGAGACGGCCAAGCCGGTGACTACGATGATGAGTCTCGCATGCATCGCTAGTTCCCCTTGGGCAATCGACGGTTTGATATGACGCCCATAATCTATTATGAGCGTCATCTATCGTCAATGTCCTTCCTACCCGCCAAGTGCAGATCCCAGACGGATCGGTCTTCGCAACCCGCGCGGGGCAGTCGGCGAGGCCAGGGACGACGAGAGGTCCTCCGAGCTCAGGGTGTTGCCGATGTCAGTGCCGGTTTCCCGACCGTCGAGACGGTCCGTCCTCATGTCCTCCCTGGCCGGGGGCTCGGGCCTGATCGCCCAAATCGGGCCGGGCGAAGGATCGCAGGCCACCGAGACTAGGAGCTATGGCAAGGGCCTTCCGCCGCCCGACCAGATGGTCACCGTCGAGCGCCGAGGCGAGGTCTGCCTGATCGGCATCAACAGGCCGCAGGTTCACAACCGGGTCGATCCCGAGGCGTTCAGCGCCCTGGCCAGAGCCTACGCCGCTTACGATGCCGACGACGGACTTCGCGCTGCGGTACTCTTCGGTCACGGAGAGAGCTTCTCGCGCGGGATCGACGTAGACGCCTTCGCCGAGGTTCTGCGGACGGGAAAGGCGCGGGTACCCGATGCGGACGGGATCGATCCATTGGGGCGGCGTGCTTTCCTGAGCAAGCCGCTCGTCGCGGTCGTGCATGGCGACACCTGGAACATGGGCCACGAACTCTTCCTCGTGGCCGATATCCGCATCGCGTCCGCCGAGACGCGCTTCGCGCAGGACGAGAACACCCATGGACGCTTCCCAGGGGGAGGCTCGACGGTGCGGTTTCCGCGCGAGGCCGGCTGGGGCAACGCGATGCGGTACATGCTGACCGGTGATCATTGGGGTGCCGAAGAAGCCCGCCGCATGGGGCTGGTGCAGGGGATCGCCCCAGATCCGCGCGCCGCCTTGGAACTCGGACTGGACGTGGCCGGCAAGATCGCTCGTTGCGGCCCCCTGGGCATCAGGGCCACCTTGGCCTCGGCTCGCATGGCGGTCCGCCAGTCGGAAGGCACGGCGTACTCCCATCTTGGGGAGCAATACCGGGCCCTATATCGCACCGAGGATTTCCTCGAAGGTCGGAAGGCCGAAGCCGAGGGACGGGAGCCGGTCTACCGCGGGCGCTGAGACCGGTCGCGCGCCGCGAAATGCCGATTTTGGTCAAGCGCCGACGGCACGGGCGAGCTTATCGCGATCCTGTTCTCCGCCCATGACGGCGTGCACGGGCGCGAGCTCTGGACGACGGACGGAACCATCGCGGGAACCCATCTCGTAGCCGACACGGACCCCGGCCTGTATTTCGGCCTGCCGAGCAATTTCGTCGGGCTCGGCAACGGGCTCGCCGCCTTCCAGGCCATCACGCCCGCCTCGGGCGTCCTTGCCGGAGGGACCTGGGTGACGGACGGCACCACGGCCGGGACGCGGCCGTTGGTCGTCCCCCTTCAGGATGGCGGGGCGGTGGCGACCCTCGGAAACGGCCAGGCCCTGGCCGTCAACTACGATGCGAGCCACGGTAACGAGCTGTGGCTCCTGGATGCCAATAGCGGGATCTGGTTCCTCGCCGACCTGTTCCCCGGTACGAGGACGAATGCCGGTAGCGTGAGTACGACCGTCAATAGTTCCAATCCTCACAGCTTCATCACGTTGGGCGGAGACCATGTCCTGTTCGTGGCACAGAACAGGTATGCCAGCGACACGCTGTGGTCCTACGATCACGGCACGGTCAGCCTCGTGCGGGACAACTCGTATCAATCGAACGGTACGCTGCGCTTGTCCGAGGTCGACGACCTGACCGCGATCGGCAACGGGCGCGCCTTGTTCGCTTCGGCGAACGCCCCCGGCGCCGTTCAGCTCTGGGTATCGGACGGGACGACGCCGGGAACGGCGCCGATCTTCGATTTCGGCCCCCTCGCGCGCGGCCAGTACGGCACCGACGGTTCGATCGGCAGCATCGTCGCGCTCGGCGACGGGCGTGCCCTCGTCAACGTGACGCTGCTCGGCGTATCCCACCTCTACATCACGGACGGGTCCACGGCCGGAACGTACGTGGTCGCCGACGGGCTTCGCATCACCTCCGGGGCGATGGGTGCCGAGCCCGGAAGCGGCGTCGTGGACCTCGGCGGGGGCCGCTTCATGTTCGCTGGCCGGAGCGATACCGCCGGAGGCGGCCTTTGGGTCACGGACGGCACCTTCTTCGGCACGCATCTCTCCGACGATCCGAGCAACGCGAGCCTGGCTCCGGCCGAGCTCACCCTCGTCAACCTCCTCCCCACCGCGCCCCAGCCGCCGCTCGTCGCGCTCCTGCACGACACCGGTGCCAACGGCACCGACCGGATCACCAGCGACCCGACGCTGGTCGTCACGCCCTCCCGGGCCGGGGACACCTTCCTCTACGCCCTCGACGGGGGCCTGCCGTCCTCGACCGTGCCGGTCCTCGCCCGCGACGGCTCCGCGGACGGCGTGCACACCGTAGCCGTGCAGGAGCGCAACCTCGCCGGCACCCTCTCCTCGCCGACGAGCTTCACCTTCACCCTCGACACCACGGCCGATGCCGGCGCTCCTGCGACCCTCGTCGTGGACGGGACGGGGAACGGGCTGCTCGACCGCTACGAGGCGGGGGCGGTCGCCTTCACCGTGGCGGGGCTCGACGCGGACGCGCAGGCGGTGGCGAGCTTCAGCGACGGCACCCACAGCACCACGGCCGCGGTCGCGGCCGACGGGCGCTTCACCGTCGACCTGTCCGCCTTCAAGGGCACGGTCACGAGCGCGCTGGCGATCAGCGACCTCGCCGGCAACACGGCGAACGTGACGGGCAACGCGGTCACCGTCGACACGCTGGCCTACCAGAGCCTGTTCG
>NZ_BPQR01000086.1 GCF_022179345.1 Methylobacterium jeotgali
GCCGCACGAGCTCGGCCGGTCTCGATGCGCCGGCGCGCCTCGGCCCGGCCGAGCTCGTGCGGCAGATCGACGATCAGGGGTTTTGCCATCGGGCCTTCGTCCTCGTGTGAGGATGCTCAGATGGGGCCGTTCCCGGCGGCGGGCAACGGCGAACCCCCGCTCCGATCCCGATGGCCGGAGCGAGGGCTTCGCCTGCCGTCAGCGGACGACCTGCAGCGAGACGTAGGTGGTTCCGCTCATCCCGATGGCGCGGGCCGAGCCGCGGGCGAGATCGATGATGCGGCCGCGCACGAACGGCCCCCGGTCGTTGATGCGCACCACCACCGAGCGGCCGGTGCGCGGGTTCTCCACGCGGACGCGGGTGCCGAACGGCAGGGTGCGGTGGGCGGCGGTCATCCCGTTCGGATTGAAGCGCTCGCCGCTCGCGGTCCTGTGCCCGCTGCCATACCAGGAGGCGGTGCCTCCCTGCGCGAGAGCCGCACCGCCGGACAGGGCGAGGGCAGCGACGGTGAGTGCGGCAGCGGTGGTCCGACGAACAGGCTTCGAGTTCATTCGCATTCCCTTGATTATTGCGAGGGGCGGCGAACTCGTTTCCAAGCATGGCCAGAATAAGACCTGTGCCGTCTCGGATTTTCACGCGGCATTCTCGATCGGATGCGGCAATCTGGATTGCCATGAATGCGGCAATGTCGCTCGAAAAACTCGGAGGCGCCTCAATTCTTGCGCGGATGATCCGAATTCATCTGAAATCTGTTTTCGAACGATGATCCGCCATGCGCCGCGGCGGGGTGGGGCCTGCGCTGAATGCGGCCCTGATCGGCGGCTCGTTCGCACGTCATCAGCGCGGCGTGCCGCTATCGGCCGCGTTGCTGGCGATGAACGAGGCTACTCGGCGCGATCATCGGATGATGAGCGGACAGGAGGATGGGAACTCGGCGAATACTTCGATGGATTCGAGAAAACGACCAGGCAATGAAGCGAGCAGGCCGAGATCAGGCCGAGCACAAAGCCCTGGAATGTCTCGAACGGCTCAGCTGAAGGGCCGGCTAGGCAAAAATTGCAGCCCCAAACCGGGACGCAATCTCTCGATCCGGGCAACCCGACCTTTACCCTGTTCGCCCCATGATCTGCCGGTCAGTCGCGTAACCGGTGTTTGCCATGGCCTCCCCGCGTACCGTGGCCGCCGGCGCCACCGCCCGGAAACTTGTCTCGCGTACCGGGCGGGCCGCGCCGGCGCCACGGATGGGTCTCGTTACCCCTCCCCAGCGCCTTCCCCTCGACGAGGTCATCGTCGGAGACTGCATCGCGGCGATGAACGCCCTGCCCGCGGGCAGCGTCGACTGCGTCTTCGCCGATCCGCCCTACAACCTTCAGCTCGGCGAAGGCTCGCTGCTGCGCCCGGATCAGAGCCGCGTCGACGCCGTCGACGACGCCTGGGACCAGTTCGCCAGCTTCGAGGCCTACGACGCCTTCACCCGCGAGTGGCTCGCCGCCTGCCGCCGGGTGATGAAGCCGAACGCGACCCTCTGGGTGATCGGGTCGTACCACAACATCTTCCGCGTCGGCAGCGCGCTTCAGGATCTCGGTTTCTGGATCCTTAACGACATCGTCTGGCGCAAGGCCAACCCGATGCCGAACTTCCGCGGCAAGCGCTTCACCAACGCCCACGAGACCTTGATCTGGGCCTCGCGCTCGGCCGAATCGAAGGGCTACACCTTCCATTACGAGGCGCTGAAGGGGGGCAACGAAGACCTCCAGATGCGCTCGGACTGGTTCATCCCGCTCTGCACGGGCGACGAGCGCCTGAAGGGCGCGGACGGCCAGAAGGTCCATCCGACCCAGAAGCCCGAGGCGCTGCTCGCCCGCACGCTCCTCTCGGCGACGAACCCCGGCGACGTGGTGCTCGACCCGTTCTTCGGCACCGGCACCACCGGCGCCGTCGCCCGCCGCCTCGGCCGCCGTTTCATCGGCATCGAGCGCGAAACGGTCTACGCCGAGGCGGCGCGCGCCCGTATCGCGTCCGTCGAGCCCCTGTCGCAGGCGGCGCTCCTCGTCGCCCCGACGAAGCGCGCCGAGCCAAGGGTGCCGTTCCTCTCCGTGATCGAGGCGGGCCATGTCCGGGCCGGCGAGACGCTCACCGACCAGCGCGGCCGCTTCAGCGCGCTCGTGCGCCCCGACGGCACGCTGATGGCGGGGCCGGCCACGGGCTCGATCCACAAGATCGGCGCCCTCGTCCAGGGCCTGCCGGCCTGCAACGGCTGGGACTTCTGGCACGCCGAGCGGAAGGGCCAGCGGGTCGTCATCGACACGTTCCGCGCCGACATGCGCGCGCGGATGAGCGCGGCCGGCTGATCGATCTAGCGCTTCGCCCGCGGCTTCGACGCCGCGCGGCGGCGCGGTGCCTTCGCCGGCGGCCGCTCCGGCTCGGCTTCCTCGCCATCGGCGACGGGGGCGGTGGCCGGGCGCGGCGCGGGCTTCGGCACGGGCCGGAAGGCCGGCGGTTCCGGCCTCTCCTCGACCTCCTCGAAGAGCGGCGTCGGCGCGGGCAGGCTCTCGCGCCCGGGGCGTCCCCGCTTGGGCGGCTCGGGCTTCGGGTCGCGGGCGTGGGCGATCACCTTCAGCATCAGGCCCGGCAGAGGCTCGTCGGCGAGGGCGTCGGGCGGCACGAAGCGCATCCCGGCCGGGGCCGGCGTCGCGAGCGCGAGGCGCGCGGTGAACACCGTCAGCTCCAGCGGGAAATGCGTGAAGCCGTGGCGCACGAGGCCCGGCTGGCGCTTCCAGCGAGCATCGAGGGGCGCGTCGAGGAGCGCCCGGGCCGGATCGTAGTCGATCTCCCATTCGCTCGTCGGCGGCTCCGCCATGGCGCCGAGAAGGCCGCCGGGCGGCCGTGTCCGCAGCAGGATGGCACCGTCGCCCGCCCGGAAGGCGACGAAGGCCGAGCCCCGCCGCAGCGTGCCCTTCTCCTTCCTGACTTTGCGCGGGAAGGTTTCCTGGAGCCCGAGCGCCCGTGCCCGGCAGGGCGGCATCCATGGGCAGAGGGCGCAGGCGGGCTTGCGCGGCGTGCAGATCGTCGCGCCGAGATCCATCACGGCCTGCGCGAAGTCTCCCGGCCGGTCGGCGGGCACCAGGCTCTGGGTCAGCACGCGAATCTCGGGGCGGCTGTTCGGCAGCGGCGTCTCGATCGCCGCGACCCGCGTCATCACCCGCTCGACGTTGCCGTCGACGGCGGCCTCCTGCCGTCCGAAGGCGATCGCCGCGATGGCGCCCGAGGTGTAGGCGCCGATTCCGGGCAGCCGGCGAAGGCCCTCGGCGGTGTCGGGAAAGGCGCCCGCTTCCGCCACGAGCCGGGCGCAGGCGTGGAGATTGCGCGCCCGCGAGTAGTAGCCGAGCCCCGCCCAGGCCGACATCACTTCATCCTCGCCCGCGCGCGCGAGGGCCGAGACATCGGGGAAGCGCGTCAGGAAACGCTCGAAATAGGGGCGGACCGCCGCGACGGTCGTCTGCTGGAGCATCACCTCCGAGAGCCAGACGCGATAGGGGTCGGCGGTCTCGCCCGGCTCCGCCCGCCAGGGCAGCGACCGGCGCTGGCGGTCGTACCAAGCGAGCAGGTCGGCCGCGGACGGGGCGGCCTGAGGCTTCTGCGTGCGGGAGCCGGCGGCCGACATGGGGCGGTCCATAGCCTCAGGCGGCGGCGGTTTCAAAGCGCTCCCGCGGCGCGCGGCGGCGTGCTAGGCTCCGGTGTCGGGTACGGGCGGAGTGCAGGCATCTCATGGCGCGGGCGAAGCCGCTGGCCGATCTCATCGCGCCCTGCATCGGGCCGGCCTTCGCGGCGCAGGGTTTCGCCTCGAGCGACATCCTCGCCGCCTGGCCCGACATCGTCGGCGAACGGCTCGCGCGCCATTCCCGTCCCTCGAAGCTCGAATGGCCCCGCCGGCGCCGCGGCGAGGATGGCAGGCCCGATCCCGGAACGCTGTTCGTGCGCGTCGAGGCGGCCTTCGCCCTCGATCTCCAGCATCTGGCGCCGGTCCTCGTCGAGCGGGTGAACGCCCATTACGGCTGGGCCTGCGTCGGCCGCATCCTGCCGCAGCAGGACCGCATTGGCTCCCGTGCCCGCCGCAAGGCGGAGGGCGTCGTCGATCCGGTCCGCCGCGGCAGCGTGGCGCAGGCGGTCTCGACCATCGAGGACGAGGGCTTGCGGGATGCCCTCGACCGGCTTGGAATCGCGACGGTGGCGACCGGTCCTGCGCGCTGAGGCGGCGTTCGGAGGCGCCTGCCGCCATGCTTGCCAGCGCGCGCCCTACATCCTACCGCATCATCCATCGACAGGGCGGGACCGCCCGGCAGCGCGAGACGACCATGATCACACGGCGCGATTGCATCAAGGCGACCGGCCTCGCCCTCGGCGCGGCGATCGTCCTCCCCAGGCTCTCCCTGTCGGCGCTGGCGCAAGGTGCCGACGCCGCGGCGGTGATGCAGCCGGGGCCCCTCGGCGACGTCTGGCTCGGTCCGGCCGACGCCAAGGTGACGATCATCGAGTATGCCTCGATGACCTGCTCCCACTGCGCGGCCTTCCACCGGGATACCTGGCCGACGCTCAAGTCGCGCTACATCGACACGGGCAAGGTGCGCTTCACCCTGCGCGAGTTCCCCCTCGACCCGCTGGCCACGGCCGCCTTCATGCTGGCCCGCTGCGACGGCGACGCCAAGTACTATCCGATCACCGACCTGCTCTTCGACCAGCAGGCGGCCTGGGCCTACGTGCAGAAGCCGCAATCGCCCGTCGACGCTATGGAGCAGATGCTGCGCCAGGCCGGATTCTCGAAGGAGAAGTTCGAGGCCTGCCTCAAGGACCAGAAGCTCTATAGCGCCGTGAACGCCGTGAAGCAGCGCGGCCTCGACGTGCTCAAGGTCGACTCGACGCCGACCTTCTTCATCAACGGTGAGCGCTATCGGGGCGAGATGTCGATCGAGGGCATGGAGAAGATCATCAAGCCGATCCTCGGAAGCTGAGGACGGGCTTGCCGGAAGCTTTTCCCGGCGGCGTGGCATGCCAGGAATTCGCCTTTCTTGACAATGGTTTAGCGGTGAGGGGCGGCGCCTTGACACCCAAGGGGGGCGAAACTATGGTGCGCCGCGCCTGAAGGGGGCGTCGGGACCCGTTCCTCTCCATAACGTGATCGTTCGCCTCGGGAGGCAAGACCTTGGGCGACAGCGAACCGCGGGACGAGAAGGGCGAGGGTCGGACGGCACCGGACGGCGATCTTTCCGCGAGGCTCAGACGTCTCGAGACGCAGATCGAACGGAAGCGGCCCGAGGCCACATCCGGTCCTTCGTCGCGTTCCGGTCCGTCTGCCGGCCCATCCCCTCTCGGGCAGGCGATGACGATCTCCACGGAGTTCGTCGCCGGCGTCGTGGCGGGCGGGGTGCTCGGCTGGATCTTCGACCACTTCCTCGGCACCAAGCCCTGGGGTCTGGTCGTGTTCCTGATGCTGGGCTTCGTGACGGGCGTCTACAACGTGATGCGCGTGTCGGGCTTCACCCGCCGCCGCTCCGGGCCGGACGACGGAAAGACACGATAAGACGGGTCAGGGCGCGGCCGCACCGGCGAACACCGGGCGGGCGTCACGCAAGGGGCGAAACGGGGCATGGCGGTCAGCATCGACCCGATCCACCAGTTCGAGCTGAAGCCGCTCGTCTCGCTGGGGCATATCGGTAACCAGGAAATCGCCTTCACCCAGTCGGCGCTGTACATGTTCGCCGCGGTCGGCGTCATCGCGCTGATCACCATCGTCGCGACCTCCGGGCGCTCGGTCGTGCCGGGCCGGATGCAGTCGCTGGCGGAGGTCTTCTACGAGTTCATCGCCGACACGCTCCACCAGGCCACCGGCGACGGCGGCAAGCGCTTCCTGCCGCTGGTGTTCTCGCTGTTCATGTTCGTGCTGATCCTCAACCTGTTCGGCATGATCCCCTACGCCTTCGCGGTGACGAGCCACCTGATCGTGACCTTCGGCCTCGCGGCCCTGGTGATCAGCGTGGTGCTCATCTACGGCTTCATGAAGCACGGCACCCACTTCCTCGGGCTGTTCGTGCCGTCGGGCGTGCCGAAGCCGCTGCTCGCCATCCTGGTGCCGATCGAGATCATCTCGTTCATCTCGCGTCCGATCAGCCTCTCGGTGCGTCTGTTCGCGAACGTGCTCGCCGGCCACATCGCGATGAAGATCTTCGCCTTCTTCGTGGTCCAGCTTCTTCTCGCCGGCGCCTGGAGCGTGCTATCGCCCCTGCCGCTGTTCCTCACGATCGCCCTCACCGCCCTCGAGTTCCTCGTGGCGGCGCTTCAGGCCTACGTCTTCGCGACGCTGACGGCGATCTACCTCAACGACGCCCTTCACCCCGGCCACTGACGGCCGGCTTCCTCCACCGGCGACGTCACGCCGCTTCAAGCAGAATCGATCAGGAGTAAGACATGGATCCCGTCGCAGCGAAGTACATCGGCGCCGGTCTCGCCTGCCTCGGCATGGCGGGCGCGGGCATCGGCCTCGGCAACCTCTTCGGCCAGTTCCTCGCCGGCGCGCTGCGCAACCCCTCGGCCGCCGACGGCCAGCGCGCCACGCTGCTCCTGGGCTTCGCCCTCACCGAGGCGCTCGGCATCTTCTCGCTGCTGATCGCGCTCCTGCTCCTCTTCGCCGTCTAAGGGACGCCGCGAACGGCGGGGCGCGGAAGCGCCCCATCTTTCGCTGAGGCCTGCTCGGGGCGCCCCGTCCGTGGGGCGCCCCGCCTTTCGAGAACAGACCGGACGAGGTCATGGCGCAGCCGAACCCCCTCACCCATCCCTCGCCGTCGTCGGATACGCAGCTCGGCACGCAGACCGGGCATCCCGCGCCGCACGGGGCCGCCTTTCCCCCCTTCGAGACCCATACGTTCCTGTCGCAGCTGATCTGGCTCGCGCTCTCGTTCGGGCTCCTCTACTACCTCATGGCCAAGGTCGCGCTGCCGCGCATCGAGGCGATCCTCCACGACCGTTCGGGCCGTCTCTCGGCCGACCTCGCCGAGGCGCAGCGGATGAAGTCGGAGGCCGACGCCGCCGGTGCCGCCTACGAGAAGGCGCTCGCCGACGCGCAGGCCAAGGCCCGCGACATCGCCCAGGGCACGCGCAACGAGCTCTCCGCCGCCGCCGAGACCCGCCGCAAGGCCCTCGAGACGGAGCTCAACGAGAAGCTCGCCGCGTCCGAGGCCACTATCCGCACCCGCACCGCCGAGGCGATGGGCAACGTCCGCAGCATCGCCGGCGAGACGGCCTCGGCCATCGTCGAGCGGCTCACCGGTCAGGCGCCCGACCAGGCCTCGATCGACCGCGCGCTCGACCGCGCGTCGCCGGTCCACTGAGAGAGACGACGGCCATGTTGCTGACAGCAGAGTTCTGGGTCGCCGCCGCCTTCGTCATCTTCATGGCGATCGTCTGGAAGGTCGGCGGCTTCGGCATGATGACCAAGGGTCTCGACGGCCGCGCCAAGCGCGTCCGGCACGAGCTCGACGAGGCGCGCCGCCTGCGCGAGGAGGCTGCCGCCGTGCTCGCCGACTACAAGCGCCGCCGCACCGAGGCCGAGCGCGAGGCGGAGGCGATCGTCGCCGGCGCCCGTCAGGAGGCCGAGCGCATCGCCGAGGAGGGCCATCGCCGCCTCGACGAGTTCATCGCCCGCCGCACCAAGACCGCCGAGACCAAGATCGCCCAGGCCGAGGTCCAGGCCGCCGCCCAGGTCCGCGCTGCCGCGGCCGACGCTGCCGTCCGCGCCTCCGAGGCCATCCTGCGCGAGCGCATGCAGGGCGACGCCGCCCAGGATCTCGTACGCCTCAGCCTCGGGGATGTCCGCACCCGCCTGTCGCGCTGAGAGCGAAGGTCGGTACCGAACGCAAGAAGGGCCGCCCGTCAGGGCGGCCCTTCGCGTTTTCAGGCCCGCCCCGCTCCAGCCCTCACGGAGAGGCCGGAGCGGGGTGCGACCGCGCCGTTACGGGCAGGCGACCCGGCGGCCGTTCTTGGCGAGGTAGGTGCCGGACCGGACGTCGTAGGAGCGGAAGCGGCGCTGGCAGTAGGCCACGTCCTCGGCACCCGACGACCCGTAGGTCTCGACGGGCTGCTCGGCATAGCCGTAGCCGGCCGGAGCGTAGGCGCCGTAGCCGCCATAGTAGTACGGGTCGTTGTAGTAGCCGCCGTACCCGCCGTAGTAGCTGCCGGCGGCGAGGCCGAGGCCCAGGCCGCCGAGCCCGTATCCGTAGCCGCGATAGTAGCCGCCCCGGTTCCCGTGCCACTGGCGGCCGCGCCAGCCGCGGTTGTCGGCGTAGCCGCCGCGGTATCCGCCGACGCCCGGGTTGTAGCCCGGATTGACGTTGCTGGGACCGAAGCCCGGCTTGTAGGCGCCGCCGTTGTAGCCGCCGACAGCCGCTGCGCCCGGCCCGCCCGCGCGCTGGCCGCC
>NZ_BPQR01000087.1 GCF_022179345.1 Methylobacterium jeotgali
CGATAGGGGCGCACTCCACGCCACGTCCGCTTTCGGGCAGTCTGATAAGGGGCACGAGCGCTCGATAGTGGCCGAAAGCGGACCGGCAGCTGTCGGCGTCCAAGCATTGAAAGCGGACGCGTGATAGGCCGGCGTTCGCGCGCCGCGCCCATCCGTGACCGGGTTTGCGTCATGCCCCTTGCGTTGGCCTGGCCCGTAACCAAACCTTTTCCCGGGCGGCGCGGCGTGCTGCCGGGCTCGGGCGGCGGATCACCGTGATCATCTCCTACCAAACGAGGGAACAGCAGGTTCTCTGCTGTAAGATCGATGAGGGCGAGGCGACATTCGGTGCCCCCGCTGCCCAAGCGCTCGTCGCAACGATAGCCGACCTCGAAGCGTTCGAGACGGCGGAAGAGATGGTAGGTTTCTGGCCGGGCGTTAAAATCTCGGGTGACAAGTCTATCGAGGTGGAGATCGGCTCCTACTTCCGTGCGACACTCGTGCCTGCCGGGGTCAGATTCGAGCGCTCCGCCGACGGCGTGCCGAACTGGTCCACGGTCCGGTATCTTAAGCTGGTCGAGCTTGTCAGTTGTCCATGATCCACGAGCAGTCCCTCCAACGCGACTGGTTCTCCAAGCCGGGCGACTCGGTGCTCTCGCTCATGGAGCGACGCAATCTGAGCGCTGTGGACGTGTCCGCTTCGCTGGACGGCGGCATCGAGACGCTGCGTGGGCTGGTCTCGGGCAGCGTCCGGATCGACGGCAAGCTCGCGGACAAGTTGGCCTCGGTCCTCGGGGGCACCCCGGGCTTCTGGCTCAGGCGTCAATCCGGGTACGAGGAAGCGTTGGAGCGGGTCGTCAGCGCCGTCGTGTCAGGCCACTTTGTCGAGTGGCTGGAGCGCGTGCCGATCCCGGGCTCGACCGGGCGGGCGAGAATGACCGAGGGCGAGAAGCGCTCCGCCGTGCGGCAACGACTGGCGTTCTTCAACGTGAACGGGCCAGACGCTTGGGCACGGCGTTACGCCTCGACCAGCGAGACGCGCTTCAGGACGTCAAACTCCTTCTCGTCCAGCGAAGGCGCCACGACCACATGGCTGCGGCTTGGCGAGCTTGAGGCGTCGTTGATCCAAACGGGGTGCTGGGATCCCGACGCGCTGCGCACGCTCGTTCCCGAGATCCGGACCCTCACGAGCATCAGCCAGCCCGCCCGTTTCCTCCCGAGGCTCAGGGCCATGCTCGGCAGCGTCGGGGTGGCCCTGTCGGTCGTACGCGCGCCCGACGGGTGCAGGGCCAGCGGAGCAGCCCGGATGCTCTCGCCGACGAAGGCCATGGTCCTGATGAGCTTTCGGCATCGCTCGGACGACCATTTCTGGTTCACGCTCTTCCATGAGCTCGGTCACCTGCTCCTTCATGCAGGGGCCACGTTCGTCGATGGCGAGGGCACGACCGCCGACGAGCACGAACGCGAGGCGAACGAGTTCGCGCGTGATTGCATCATTCCCGCGAGCCGCCGTGCCGAGTTCGAGGTCCTGCGCCCGGACCGCACCGCAGTGCTGCGGTTCAGCGTATCGGTCGGGATCGCCGCGGGCATAATCGTCGGCCAGATGCAGCATAGCGGGATGATCCCCTACGACCGCCTGAACACCTTGAAGCGGCGTTGGAACTGGGACGACATCCGCGAGGCGCTGCCCTAGCCCTTGAAGTGGACGAACCTGTCGGGGCTCTTCTGCCAATTGCAGAGAGCGTCCTCCATAACCGCCATGCCCACGCCCAGGTCCCGGTCGAGAACGTCGAGCCGCGCCTGCAGCACGTGGAGCGGCGTCGCGCTCCGCGCCTGCCCGTCGAGGAGCAGGCGGGCTCCCATCGCTGGGCCGGTGGCGCCGTCGAGGTAGGCGGACCCGGCCGCTATGGGCGCGATCCGGTATCGACCGATCAGGGAAAGGTAGTCGAAGCGGGCGAGCCGACCGAAGGTCGGCATCGGGAGCTCGCGGTAGAGGACGTCGAAGATGGCGTGGGGGTCGTTGCCGGCCCGCCTGACGACATCGGCGAAAAAGCGGGCGTGACCCGCAGGTCCGATCCATCTCACGTAGCTGTCAACTACCGCGCTCATGGGACGGGAGGCGTTCGGGCGGAGGCTCTCGTACTTGCGGTGGTTGCCGAACTTGCCGCGGATCCCCTGCCAATTCGCAGCGAGCCACGCGTTGAAGGCCGCGGGGTTGCCGCTGACCGTCGCCCAGTCCCACCTTCCCTGTCCGAGCCGACCGTAGACGTCGCGCAAGCGCAGCCAACCGGTATCCACGGGACGCGCGAAGTGGGTCATCAGGAAGACCAGCCAGGCAGCCTCGTCGACGTCGCCGTTCTGCACGTGGTAGGCGACCGCGCGTTCGGCATCGAACCCGGGATCGTTCGGGTCGGCCCGACGGGGATGGATCGGCCCGCGCTGGACGACCTGGTAGTAGCTCTCGCGCCGCAGGCTGGCGATGAACTGCGTGGCGAGGCAGTCGAGCGCCGCGGGCGCCGCGATGCCCGGGAGAGGATGCTGGTGCCGGCTCAGGGAGTTCGCGATGCGCGTCTTCTCCCCGGCCCAGGACGGCCACGTCACTCCGGCTTCCTCCTCGCGTCGACGGGTTCGCGGGGCGACGGTTCCTTGAGCCTCGCTCCCCGGCGGCCCTCAATATAGGCACGATAAGCAGGCTCTTGAAGCTCGGCCTTCAACTCGTCGAGGCGAGCCTCGTCACCTGAGGACCAGAACACCTGCATCATCCGCAGGATGTCGGCCCAGTAAGGTTCCGGCAGGAGTTCGCCGGCGACGACCCGTTCTTTCAATCGGACCCGCCCCTCGGCGGCCACGAGAGCGTCGACATGCTCGAAGGGGTCGCCCTTCGGCATCTCAGGCATTTCGAACGTTCGCTGGTACCCTTCGTCCAGATACTCAAGGAGCGTTTCGTGGCGATCGTCGTAGAAATGCATGCTCCCGACATAGTGTAGGTACTCTCCGAGCTCGACTCCCAGGCGCCTCGCCATCATCTCCTGCAACATCGAGAAGCAGAAGACGTCGTGCGGCAATCCGAGGACGGCGTCGTTAGAGCGCATGTTGACCGACATGTGCAGCGAGCCGTCCCTAAGGTGGAACTGCAGGCTGATCGTGCACGGGGTCTCGGGGTGATGGAACGGCGTGCCGAGATCGGCAGGATAGTCGAGCGCGATGTCCTCGGCGTTGAAGAGCTGGATGACGGCGCGCTTGGACGAGGGCTTGTACCGCAGCAGGCGGATGACGCTATCGACCTGATCGATGCCGTTTCGCATGGCGAAGAGACGGGGGCCGTACCCACCAGGCACAACGCCGTCGACGGCCTCCTTCCTATAGTCGGGGATGTACGGCTCGATGAAATCGAGCCTGTTCGACTGGGTTAGGTACCAGAAGAACTCGCCGAGCGCGCTGAACGGCTTGCCTCGATTCTCGGATCGACTCAAGCGTGCCCTGGGCTTGGCGATGCGGAGCGCGACGCCCAGCATCTCGATCGTTTCGCCACGGGATCCCTTATTACGAGCGCCTTGGTCGAGCAGCCGCCGGTAGAGCTCGATCAGGATGTCGTCGAGGCCTTCGCCGCTGATTTCCACCTTCGGTCACTCCGCTCCGTGCCGGCTTAGACGTACAGGGCCGTCCCCGCTCGCCACCATATACGGGTGCACGTGGAGATGCCGGTAAGCCTCCAGGGCTCCTATCGCGCGCAGATCGTCCCTCGCACTTTCGTCCGGTCTCATTGCGCACCGGGAAATTGGATCGAGGGCAGTCGCCAAGGACACGGGTTGCGGGAAACGTCCGCTCACGGGCCACCTGCCACTCGGCGCTTGTAACGTCCAGTTTCGGAAACGACGAAATCAGCCTTAATGACCGACATGGAGCGCGAAGCCTAAGCTCCGGTTTTGGGCAGCGCGCTGATGTCGGCTTCTGGCGGATTTCGTTGAAAAACCCGCGGCCGATGTGGATCGAGTGCCGAGCGGATGAGCGCTTCTGTCCGGCGTGACGGCGATCCCGGCCGATCAGGCCAGGCTCAGCTGCTGCAGCGGGATCAGCTTGGCGAGCTTCCTGAGGTTCTGGGCCGCCGCGGCGAGGTGGAACTCGTCCCGGGCCCCGTTCGGTCCCCGTAGCCGGAGCCGATCCAGCTTCAGGATGCGCTTGAGGTGGGCAAACAGCATCTCGACCTTCTTGCGCTCGCGCCGCGAGGTGCGGCCCTCCTCCGAGGCACAGATATCGCGCGCCATTTGCCGGGCCCCTTCGTGGACCGAGCGCGGGATCTTGCGAGCGGGGGTGTTGGGGCAGCATTGCAGCTTCAGCGGACAGGGACCGCAGTCGCGCTTGCTGGCGCGGTAGCGCATCATGCCATCGTCATCGACGAGCGGGAGCGGCGTCCGGTAAACTCTCTGGCGTGGCCGAAGCGGTTTGCCGGCCGGGCAGGTGTAGGCATCGGCTTCCGGGTCGTAGGTGAAGGCTGAGCGGCTGAAGGTGCCGTCGCTGCGCTCCGACTTGTCGAAGACGGGGATGTGCGGTTCGATCCCACGCTCGTGCACAAGCCAAGCAAGGTGCTCGGCCGATCCGTAGGCACTGTCAGCGGCAAGCCGAGCTGGCCACAGCCCGAACCGGTCCTGCGTACGCGCGATCATGGTGCGGGATGCGCCGACCTCGGCCTGTCTGATGGCGCGGCTGGCCTCGACATCGACGATCACGGCGTGATCAAGGTCGATCAGGTAGTTGGTGGCGTAGGCGAAGAAGGCATGGCCCTTCATCGCGCCTGTCCACTGCGCCGCCGGATCGGAGCGCGAGACGAACTTCGGCGTGGTCTCGCTCGCGGCGCCCCAGGCGGCTTCATCGAGGGTTTCGAGGTATTCGCGCACCGACCGACGGGTCCGGGCGAGGTCGTCCCACTCGACGGCCTCTGAGGCGTCCGCGGCGCGCTGCTTGTTGGCATCAGCCCGGATCAGGCTGGCGTCGACCGCAAAACCCTCACCGCCGACGAGACCCTCGTCGATGCAGCGCTGCACGGTGGCCTCGAACACCTCGCGCAACAGGTCGCTGTCACGGAAGCGGCCGTGCCGGTTCTTCGAGAAGGTGGAGTGGTCCGGCACCCGGCCATCGAGCCCGAGCCGGCAGAACCAGCGGTAGGCGAGGTTGAGATGGACCTCCTGGCACAGGCGCCGCTCGGAGCGAATGCCGAGGCAGTAGCCGATGAGCAGCATGCGGATCATCAGCTCGGGATCGACGGAGGGGCGGCCTGTGGAGGCGTAGAACGGTGCCAACGCGCGGCGCAGGTCGCTGAGATCGACGAAGCGGTCGATGGAGCGCAAGAGATGGTCGGCGGGAACGTGGGTGTCGAGCGAGAACTCGTAGAACAGAGCGCCCTGCTCGACTTGCCGAGGTCCCATCATCTGCGTCGATCCCCGCCTCACAACGGCAGTGAATCACCTCAGATATGCCGCTGCAACAGCCGAGTTTTTCAACAAAATCGGCGCGTTGCAGTCCAGACGGCGTGCGATGTCCTGACCTAGACCAGACGGCGCCGCCGTTCACGAAAATGCCGATTGGCTGCAAAGCGGAATGACTGACCAGGGTTGTAGCTGCCAGTCTGCGTTTCGCACCTAAACCGTCTCCGACCGGTACAACAGCCTTAATGAGCGGTCAGGACTGTGAGGAAGCTGCTGGCTCGCGCGGTTTCAGGCAGCGGATCGCGATAAGCCGCAAAGAGATTTTTGCTGAGTTCGATGCCTGCCACAGGCAATGCGGCCAGCACTCCGCTCCGCACTTCATCTTGAACCGAGCAAGCCATGACAATCGAGATCCCCAGTCTGGCCCGCACTGCGCGCTTCACCGCTTCCGTGCTGCCGAGCTGCCGGTCGAGGCGGAAGCCTGCACCGACCGCACCGAGGGCCTCGCGAAGAACACGTCCCGTCCCGCTTCCCGGCTCGCCTCCGAGCAGCGATGCGCCGGTCAGATCCTGTGGCGTCAGATGCGCCCGTCCAGCCCACCGATGGTCGGGATCCACGATGACAACGAGCGGTTCGCGACGCCATACGTGGGCATCCAGACCGGTTCGCGGCTCCCACCATTCCAGCAGTGCAACATCGATCTCGCCAGCTTCGAGCCGGGCGATGAGGTGAGGGTTGGTGGCAATTTCCGCGTCCGCGGTCGCGGCGTGCGTTTCCTCGTAGCGTCGCAGGATCTCCGGCATGAGGAAGGTGCCGATATTGCCTGAAGCGCCGATCGCGAGCCGGCTTCCCGCAACCGCCTCCTCCGCGCGTCGGCTGGCGCGGACCAACGCCTCTGCATGAGGGAGCAGGGCTCGTCCCTGGGGTGTCGGGCGACACCCCGCTGGATCGCGCTCGACGAGTGTCGCCCGCAGCGCCGTCTCCAGCTTGCGCACATGCTGAGAGACCGTCGGCTGGGACAGGTTGAGATACCGGCCAGCCGCGTGGAAGCTGCCCGTCGCCAGGACCGCTAGGAGCGTCTCCACGTATTGGAGGTTCAGCACCGGCGTCTTGCCACCCCCTCCGCGCTCAGTTCGCGCCATCGAACCCGCGCAGGCTATCGGGGTGGTTGATCGCGTCCGCGGGCACCAAGCCCTTTAGGGCGTCGAGAAGGTTATGGGCCGCCGCCGCCTCGATCCGGCGGCGCGTGTCGACGACACCCGAGCCGAGGTGCGGCGTGAACAGCGTTCGGTCCTCGTCCGTGAGCAGTCCGGGTGCGATGCGCCGCGGACGGTCGTCCAGTGCCCAATCCTCCATCTCGAAGACGTCGGCCGCGTAGCCCCCGAGGCGGCCTTCCGCGAGGGCCTCGGCCACGGCTGCTTCGTCCACGACCGAGCCACGACCGGCGTTGACGATCCGCAGTCCGGGGCTGGCTGCGGCGAGTGCGGCGGCATCGAGCATGTGGCGCGTGTCCGGTGTCAGGGGAAGCGCCAGGATTAACAAGTCGCTTCGACCCACCAGCGTGTCCCAGGATACGCGGCAAGCGCCGAGTTCCGCCTCAGCGGAAGCCGGAAGCGCCTGCTCATCAAAGTAGAGGAGTTCGCGTGCGCCGAAGCCCTTCAGCCTGCGCGTGATCGCCCGGCCCACCTTCCCCATTCCGGCAACGCCGACGACACTGCCGTACAGGCCGCTGCCGTACAGCCTCGGTCGCCAGCCGTCGAAGCTGGCCCGCACCGCCCGGTCGCCGGCCACCACGTTGCGGCACAGGCCGATGGCCAGGCCGACCGCCAACTCGGCCGTCGGCTCGGTCAGGAGGTCGGGAACGGCGGTGAGCCAGATGCCGGACCGTGTGCAGGCCTCTACATCGAAGTTGTCCCAACCCTTCAGCGCGCACGCAACCACCTTCAGGCGCGGGCAGGCCTCCAGGAAGCCGGCATCCACGCAGTCGGTCATGAAGGCCAGCAGGGCGTCCGCGTCCGAGCAGCGAGCGCGGACCTCTGCCACGGGCCAGGGCTCGGGGCCTGGGTTGATGTCGACGTCGCAGAGTTCCTCCAGGATCTCGCGGGTCTCAGGGAAAACGGGGTTCGTGACGACGACCTTGAAACGCATGGTGCTTCTCACTTGAGCCGGCGGCGCAGAGCCCCGCCCAGGGCGTCGACGAGCGTCACGGCAGCCAGGATGCAAAGCATGATGGCTGCGACCTGATCGTATTGGAGCAGGCGTAGGGAGGCGATGAGTTCGAAGCCGATGCCGCCCGCGCCGACGACGCCGAGCACCGTGGAGGCCCGGAAGTTGTATTCCCAGCGATAGAGTGTCGTGTCGGTGAGCTGCGGCAGGACCTGGGGCAGCACGGCATGCGTGACGACCTGAAGGGGCGAAGCGCCGGCCGCTCGTGCCGCCTCGATCGGCTTGTGGTCCACGTGCTCGATCGCTTCGGCGAAGAACTTGCCGACCATTCCGGTGGAATGCAGGCCCAGCGCCAGAACGCCCGGCAGCGCGCCGAATCCGACGGCCGCGACGAAGAAGATACCCATGATCAGTTCGGGGACCGACCGAAGCGCGTTGAGCAGCAGCCGGAACGCGCCGTAGACGAACGGGTGCGGACTCGTGTTGGGGGCAGCCAGCAGCCCGAGCGGCAGGGACAAGGTCACGGCGAGCACCGTGCCGGCCACGCTCATCGCGAGCGTGTCGACGATGGGTCCCACCCACGAGCGCCATCGCGTGAAGTCGGGCGGGGTCATCTCACCGAGAAGCTGCGCCATCGCGGGCGCGCCTTCGGCGAGGCGCCCCGGATCGAGAAGTCCCACCTTCCAGAGGCAGGCGAGGATCGCGGCGGCAGCCGGCAGGGCAACCATGAGCCGGCGGACCGACGCGCCACGGGCCCGTCCGAGAATGGCGTCATAGCCGTCGGCGGCACCGACCGCCGACGCAAGTGAGGGCGCTCGAGCCATCGCTCAGCCCTTCACCTTCGTCAAGTCGATGTTGAGGAGCTTGGCCGTCTCCCGAAGCACGTCGTAGTCCGCGTCCGTGATGGGGGCGAAGGACTCGGCCTTGAACGGCTTGAGGATCACTGGATCCCTGATCTCTAGGAAAGCGGCCTTGATCTTCTCCTTGAGGTCCGGCGCGAGGTCGCCACGCACCGTCCAGGGATAGTTCGGGATCGGTCGGCTCTCCGCCACGACCTTGATCTTGGCCGGATCGATGCTCTTCTTCTCGACGAGGGCGGTGAAGATGGGCCGGCTGAGACCGCCGGCCTGCACATGGCCTGCCTGTACGGCCCGCGCGACGGCATCATGGGTGCCGAGATGCTGAAAGCCGTAGTCCTGACCGGCTTCGAGGCCAGCGTTCTTGAGCAGGGCCCGAGGGATGAGGTGGCTTGATGTGGACGCCGTGTCACCGAAGCCGACCGTCTTGCCCTTCACGTCGTCCGCTCGCGCGATGCCTGCGGCCACGTTGGCGATCAGGTAGCTGGTGTAGGTCGGCTGCCCGCCCGACACGAGTGCCGCGAACGGTTCGATTTCCGGCGAACGGCTCTTCGCGAGGACGTAGGAGAGCGGCCCGAAATAGGCGAGGTCGATACGCTTGAAGCGCATGGCCTCGATCATGGAAGAATAGTCGGTCGTGACCACGAGTTCGATGCGCTTATTGAGCCCCTGTTCAAGGTAGCTCTTCAGGCCCTGGTTGTTCTGGATGATCGTCGATGCGCTCTCGTCGGGCAGCAGCGCGACCTTGAGCGTGTCGGGATTCGCGCCCTGAGCCAGCGACGGTCCGGCACGCAGGACGGCGCTCAGCGCCAAGCCGGCGCCGAAGGTACGTCTCGAAATCATGATGGCTTTCCTTCAGACTGTTCGGGAGGCGTAGATCGCGGCCCGCCGCGCACGAGGAGCTTCGACGATGTCGACCGAGACCTCGGCGGGCCGTGCGCCGTAGATTCGCGACAGGACGCCGTCGCAGAGACGGGCTGGCGGGCCGTCGAAGACCACCTCGCCTCCACGGACCCCGACGACCCGGTCAGCGAAGTGCCGGGCCAGATCGACTTGGTGCAGGCTCACCACGGCTGAGATGCCGTCCGTCCGACAGATGCTGCGGAGGAGATCGAGCACCCGCGTCGCCGTCGCCGGGTCGAGGCTGGCTACCGGTTCATCGGCGAGGATGAGCCGGGGCCGCTGTGCAACCGCGCGCGCGATGCCCACCCGCTGCTGCTGCCCGCCGGAGAGCAGGTCCACGCGGGTGAGGGCGCGATCGAGAAGATCTACGCGCTCTAGCGCCTCCAATCCGAAACGTTGATCGCTCCGCGACGGAGGCCAGAGCGAGCGCAGGGTGCTCTGATGGCCGAGCCGGCCCATCAGGACGTTCGCGAGCGCGGTCAGGCGGCCGATCAGATGGTGGTGCTGGAAGACCATCCCGGTCACCGCCCGGTGGCGGCGCAGCGTGGCGCGGCTCGCGGCGATGTCTCCTACTCCAGGGGCGGAAACTCGGCCGTTCGTTGGGCGGACGAGGCCGTTTAGGCAACGCAGGAGCGTCGACTTGCCGGCACCAGACGGTCCCAGCAGGACCGCGAACTCGCCTTCGCGAAAAGTCAGAGTTGTCGGTCGCAACGCCTTGATGCCACCAGGATACGCGACTTCCAAGCTTTCAAGGGCCAGCATTCCGCACCCATTCGAAAATCCAATCGAAACCCCCGATTGATTGCGAATGTGAGTAGCGGGGCGACATGAAGAACGGATGACATTGTGCGCCCCCCAACGCTACGGTGCTGCCTCGAACGAAACTCTGTGCGCTGCTCGGCCACCGAGTGTCCTGTGTGGATGGCTCCCGCATTGCAAGTGGCGAATCGAGCTTCTGGCGCGTTGGTCGGGTGCAGTCTTGTGTCCGGCCTGTTGATGCAGTCGTGCATGTTGACTGCTGGCCCTGATGGTATCCGCGAGCTGGGTCCCACTCTGCTTAGCGGGCTATGACGCCCTGGACATTCGGCGGGGTGTCCCGGCTCCCGGTCTGACCGGTTCGCCATCAACTCTCATCGTCCTCGCAACCTGGCAAAGTCTCCTCGCCGTGCTGTCAGGCGGCCATGGCCGCTGGTGCGCGGTAGGTGCCACCGCGGGTCATGATCGCCCAGGCGACCCGCGCCGTGCGATTGGCCGCCGCAACAGTCACCACGCGCACCGGCTTGCGCTGCAGCAGCGCCGGCAGCCGCGGGTCGACCGAAGTCGGCGTCGCCTTCGCGCGCCGGATCAGAGAGGTCATGCCGACCACGAGCAGGCGGCGCAGGTAACGGTCGCCCATGCGCGAGATCCGACCCAGGCGCTCCTTGCCGCCGCTGCAGTTCTGCAGCGGTGTCAGACCCAACGAGGCCGCGAACTGCCGACCGGAGCGGAAGCGCTCGGGCTCGCTCACCGAGGCGGCCAGCGCGGTCGCCGAGACGATGCCGACACCCGGGATCGTCGCCAGGCGCTGTGACAGGTCGCAGTCCCGATGCCAGGCCAGCAACTCCTTCTCCAGCCGGGTGAGCTGGATCTGCACGGCGCCGATCTGATCGGCCAGCCCATTCACTACGCGCTGGGCCAGGGGCGGCACCTCGGCCGCGTCTCCGGCTGAGAGCCGAGCTGCCAGTTCGAGCGCATGGCGCAGGCCCCGCGCCATCTCGATCCCGAACTCGGCGAGCAGACCGCGGATCATGTTCACCAGCTGCGTGCGTTGCTTGACCAGCAGGTCGCGCGTCCGGTGCAGGGCCAGCGCCGCCTGCTGCTCGGTCGACTTCACCGGCACGAAGCGCATGCTCGGGCGTGTCACCGCCTCGCAGATGGCAGCGGCATCATTCGCATCGGTTTTGCCGCGCTTGACGTACGGCTTCACGTAAGCTGGCGGCATCAGCCGCACGTCATGGCCGAGCCTCATGAGTTCCCGGGCCCAATGGTGCGCTGTGCCGCACGCCTCCATGCCGACCAGGCAGCGCGGCAGCTTGGCGAAGAACGGCACGACCTGCGCCCGCCTCAGAGCCTTGCGAACGACGACGTGCCCAGCTGCGTCGACGGCGTGAACCTGGAAGATGCTCTTGGCTAGATCGATGCCGACGGTGATGATCTCCATGGGGATGGCTCCTGCATCTGCGTGGCTGCTTCGACAGCAACCACATCCTGGCACTCAGATGCCGTCAGTCGGAGCGGGAGCCATCCACCCCATCTGCTTTGAAAGCAAAAGCGGCGGCCATCACATCAGGGTATGCCGGCCCGCCGACGCTACTGCGGAAGTGGCTAGCCGAAGCGGAATGAGGCGGCATGCATCGCGCCATCCCAGCATAGGAACGTCGCTTCCCTATACGGCTTTGCCGACGAGGTGGCCGATGCCGGCCGTGACGGCCATCGCGGCGGCGCCCCAGAAGGCCACCCGCGCGGTCGCCCGCGGGATGGCGGCGCCCCCAGCCTTGGCCCCAAGCGCGCCGAGTACCGCCAGGAACACCAGCGAAGCGGCGGATACCGAGTAGACGACGATGTTAGCCGGTGAGAGCGCGGCCACGAGCAGCGGCAGAGCCGCCCCGGCCGAGAACGTCGCCGCCGACGTCAGGGCCGCTTGGATCGGGCGCGCCGTGGTAAATTCGGAGATGCCGAGCTCGTCCCGGGCATGGGCGCCGAGCGCGTCCTTCGCCATGAGTTGGTCCGCGACCCTGAGGGCAAGGTCGTGGTCGAGACCGCGGGCGACGTAGATTCCCGCAAGTTCCTCACGCTCGGCCGCAGGGTCCTCAGCGAGCTCGCGTCGTTCCCTTGCGAGATCGGCTTGTTCGGTATCGGATTGCGAACTCACCGAGACGTACTCGCCGGCCGCCATCGACATCGCCCCGGCGACTAGACCGGCCGTCCCGGCGACGAGGATCTCCCCGGAGGCTGCGGCGGACGCGGCGACGCCGACAATGAGGCTCGCCGTCGAGACGAGGCCGTCGTTGGCGCCGAGGACGGCGGCACGCAGCCAGCCCACACGGTCGATGAGGTGGTTTTCCTTATGGGACGCACGCATCGTACTCAGGATCTCTCGTATGGGGCGGAAGAAGCGCGTCCCGGGAGGATGCGACGCAGTACGGCGTCGTGCCAGAGGTAGTGATGGCCCAGGGCGGCCGCGGCGTGGAAGGCGGCGACCGCCATCAGGACGTTGGCAGCGAGCCCGTGCCAGTGGGTCAGCGGCCGGCGCCATTCCGGGTCGCCGAGGGCCGGCAGAGCGAGCGGGCCGATCAACGTGACACCGCGCACGAAGGCATTCGCGATCCCAAGGCCCGCGATGACCAGGAGCAATAGGTAGAGCGCAAGATGGGTCGCCTTGGCGAGAACATGCAGGGGGCCTGGATCATCGACCGGAAGCTGACGCCCTTTCGTTTGCCGCCAGATCAGCAACATGACGATGACACCGGTGAACGCAAAGCCCAGGACGAAGTGGGCGGACCAGATCCCGGAACGGAGAGTGCCCTTGGGCACAAGGTCTTCCAGCAAGGTGCCGATGAGCCATAGGACCAGCACTAGGCCGCCCGTGAGCAAGTGCAGGGCGATAGTGGTTCCGTCGTAGGACGTCTCTCGTGAGCTCGTGTCGTATCCGGTCTCATACGGCGCACGCCCCAAACTTGGATGGCAGGGGCGTGTGCCCGGTGCATCAGGGCTTCGAAGGTGCCTGCGGCGCAAGGTCGATGGGCTTGTTGTCGTTGAGGTCCCAGCCCGTGTTCGGATCGGTCTTGGTGCGCTGGACCTGGGCGCGCATCTGCCACTGGTACTTGGCGATGCCGTGCTCGACCTCCTGAAGGAGGTTGGACGTCGTCGGGTCGACCTTCTCCGTGGCCTTGATGGCCGCGCTCACCTCCTCGCCGACCCTTTTGTACGCGTTCATGAACCATGACAGGATCTGGGCGTCGTCGAGGAAGCCGCCGGGAATCTCCGAAACGCCAGAGGTCTTCACGATGGTATTGGCGCGGCCGTCGGCCGACGATCCGACGGCGAGCAGGCGCTCGGCGATGGTGTCGGCGTACTTGGACAGGCCCTCGTAGTGCTCCTGCAGAAGCAGGTGCAGCGGGTAGTACAGGGTGCCGGAGGCGTTCCAATGCGCTTGCTTGGTCTGGAGCTGGAGCTGCTGCAGCTCGGTCAGGGTCTGCTGGAGGGCTGCGACATCCTTCTTGATTGCCTCGGCGTCGCCGTCGAGGCCGATAACCGGAAGCGTCGTCATCTCGTTGGTCGGGAAGGCGCCGACCGGCTGCGAGCTGGTCGTCTTGGTCTGCGAGGCGCCACGGACATCGTCGGTGCTTTTGGCGGTCTGCTGATCGGCCTGGGCAAGGTCGATCCGCGAGAGAACCTTCATCGCGCTCGGGGGCGGCGGCGCGAGGGTTGGCGTTCCGTTGGCGAGAACGGGAAGCGGCAGGGCCGTCCCGACAAGGAGCATAGCCGAGAGGAAACGGGCATTCTTCATGGGCAGTTGATCTGATCCTGGTGTGTGCACCGCCCGGGCGAGCGATGAGGACCTGGAAAACGAACGCAGTTTGGAAGCGTTCGAAAATGACATCGAATTTAGGATTTCGCCGCATGCCCCGCGGACATGAGAATGGCGGGGCATCCTACCCTGAATGCCCCGCCATTCGCTCCCCAAGTGGAGTGCGCCCCTATCG
>NZ_BPQR01000088.1 GCF_022179345.1 Methylobacterium jeotgali
GAGAGAGAGAGAGAGAGAGTCATGAAGCGAACTTATCGAACACGTTGAGAAGCAGCATCTCAATATGTGCGGCGACCGCGTTGGCCCCGACCTTCAGACTGTTCGGGTGTCCACAGCCGTTCCGCAGGTTTAGACCGGCCACGAGTTGCGCCTTCACGTTCTTGCCTATCATTCCAATGGCTGCGATCCTGTCGAGGAATTCGGCTTCCTTCATGCGCCCGAGGTCGTCCGCAGCCGCGGCGACCTTCCACTTCCCATCGACCTTCTTCGCCTCGATGTTGAAAGCTGCTAGATGGTTTGCTACGACTTCGTTGTACAATACACCAACGGCGGCGAGCCACGACATTACGATGGCAGACCGGTAGAGGGCCGCCTCGTGGCACTGGATGGCCTCGGCCACGAAGGCGCGCGTCGTATCGTCCTTGATCGAGACCAAGTGCTTGCGCAGGTCCTGGGCAACCTTCGCGGCAGCGGGCGAGAGCTTGCTGACACCGAGTCCTTCGAGCCGTGCATGGCCTTTCTCGGACACCTCGTAGCCACCGGGCACGCGCAGGATTATGCCCTTCGCCTTCGTCATGATGTCGGCGATGTTCCAAGACTTCATGTTGCAGCCGGCATCCTGCGCCCGTGCCATAATGGCGGGGTTCTTCACCGGCTGATCGAGGCTAGCGATGACGAGGAGGACCTTGTCGGCTCGGGACAGGCCGTCGCGTTGAAGGGCGAGCTTAAGATCGTCAGGACTGAGCAAGCTGTGCCTTTGCCGACGCAAGTTCGGAGGCTGACAACGCCATCTGTTCGCCGCTTAGGGCCATGATGCGCTTGCTTCCGATAAGACCTTTCAAAATCTTTGTCAGATTTCCGCTCATCGCTTGATTGTAATATCCATTGGCATTTTGCATGCCGGAGAGCAGTTCCTTGCGGGTGAAGCTCGTCTTCCCCTCACAAATCTGGAGGTGTGCAGCGGCCGCCATCGCGACTTCGGAACCGCTTTTGGCCTTCATGTGCGCACAGACAGACTGAATGGATAAGTTTATTGTGCTGGGCGTAGTATCGCCGCCGCCGCTTAGAACGTGATCGGGATTGTCGAAGGCCCCGGGCGGCGCCGAGACCATCAACGATTCCATGTGAGTGAAGAGGTCCTTCACAGCCTCGTTGTCATAGGCAGCGTCGCCCTCATACTCGAACTCGATGTGACCCATCTTGATCTTAAGCTTGGTCGGCATGGGCATTCCTCTGCCGCGAATGGTAGCAGAGGCACACGCCCAAAAGAAACAACGGCGAAGCCTGTGATCGAATTCATTGTGGACGGGTAGACATTTGGATGCAGAGCCGCCGGCTAAGGTCCGCTACCAAGCAGCGCTTTATTTGCTCACCGCCCATCGCGGACCTCCCGCCAGAACCTCAACCCAAGTCATCCCCAGCCCCCGCGTCCCGCTGGTCGATCTGCCGCCGCGCCCATCGCCAGAACGGGTCGTCGCTGTCCGTCGCGAAGCTGTCCGGCGGCGACGGCACGATCTCGGCCACCGTCTCGGGGATCGCGGCCCCGTAGGTTCGCGTCAGCCAGTCCCGGAAGGGCGGGTTGTCGACGAGCCTATCGTCGTCCGGCTCGTCGCCCGGCCGCCCGTGCGGGTCGGCGAGCCCGGTGCCGAGCTCGTTGTGGCCGATGGCGAGCAGGCGCAGGAAGTCGAGGGGCGTCCGGCCGAGCACGCAGAGGCCGTCGCCCTCCGAGCCGAGATGCACGATGTGCTGGCGCCCGTCGTCGTCCAGCCAGAAGGCGGCGTAGAAGCCGTCCGCCCCGGTCCGCGCGAAGGGCACGATGCGGCCGGCGGCCTCCCCCGGCCCGAACCAGGCCTCGGCGTAGGCGCGCGCCTCCTCCGGCGTCTCGACGCGGAAGAGGACGACCGCGCCGCGATAGGGCGCCTCGAGGGGTTGCAGCGTCCCGAAGCGGTCGCCCGCCACGCGCTTGCTCGCGTGGAGCAGGCCGCGGCCCTCGATCCAGTCGAACAGCGCCGCGATCTCCGCAGGCAGCGTGAAGCCGGCCGGCAGGCGTGCGTGCATCTCCTCGGCGAACGGGCCCATATCTTCTTCCCCTTCTCGTCATGCCCGGGACGCGCCGGCGCGTCCCTGGAATTCGTATAAAGACATCTTTATGTCTTGATTGCCTTACATCCCGGCCCCTGCTATACGCGCCGCCGAACCGGAACGCAGGCGCTCACAGGGGTTGCACATGGCCAACGACTACATCGTCAGGGACATCGGGCTGGCCGATTACGGCCGCAAGGAGATCTCGATCGCCGAGAGCGAGATGCCCGGCCTGATGGCAGTGCGCGAGGAGTACGGTGCGCGCCAGCCTCTCAAGGGCGCCAAGATCGCCGGCTCGCTGCACATGACGATCCAGACCGCGGTGCTGATCGAGACGCTGAAGCACCTCGGCGCCGACATCCGCTGGGTGTCCTGCAACATCTACTCGACCCAGGACCACGCCGCCGCGGCCATCGCCGCCGCCGGCATCCCGGTCTTCGCCGTGAAGGGCGAGACCCTGGAGGAGTACTGGGACTACACCTCGCGCCTGTTCGACTGGCATGACGGCGGCGTGCCGAACATGATCCTCGATGACGGCGGCGACGCCACGATGTTCGTGCATCTGGGCCTGCGCGCCGAGAACGGCGACACCGCCTTCCTCGACACGCCCGGCTCCGAGGAGGAGGAGGTGTTCTTCGCGCTCCTCAAGAAGAAGCTGAAGGAGAAGCCGAAGGGCTGGTTCGCCGGTCTCGCCGACGCCATCAAGGGCGTCTCCGAGGAGACGACCACGGGCGTGCACCGCCTCTACGTGCTGGCCAAGGAGGGCAAGCTGCTCTTCCCGGCGATCAACGTGAACGACTCGGTCACGAAGTCGAAGTTCGACAACCTCTACGGCTGCAAGGAGTCGCTCGTCGACGGCATCCGCCGCGGCACCGACGTGATGATGGCCGGCAAGGTCGCCATGGTCGCGGGCTTCGGCGACGTCGGCAAGGGCTCGGCCGCCTCGCTCCGCAACGCCGGCTGCCGGGTGATCGTCTCCGAGATCGACCCGATCTGTGCCCTCCAGGCCGCCATGGAAGGCTACGAGGTCGTGACCATGGAAGACGCCGCGCCCCGCGCCGACATCTTCGTGACGGCCACCGGCAACAAGGACATCATCACCCTCGAGCACATGCGGGCGATGAAGGACCGGGCGATCGTCTGCAACATCGGCCACTTCGACAACGAGATCCAGGTCGCCGGCCTGAAGAACCTCAAGTGGACGAACATCAAGCCGCAGGTCGACGAGATCACCTTCGCCGACGGCCACCGCATCATCCTCCTCTCGGAGGGGCGCCTCGTGAACCTCGGCAACGCCACCGGCCACCCGAGCTTCGTGATGTCGGCCTCCTTCACCAACCAGACGCTCGCCCAGATCGAGCTCTGGACCAACCCCGGAAAGTACGAGCGGCAGGTCTACACCCTGCCGAAGGCGCTGGACGAGAAGGTCGCTGCGCTCCACCTCGCCAAGGTCGGCGCCACGCTCTCGAAGCTGCGCCCCGATCAGGCGAGCTACATCGGCGTGTCGGAGAACGGCCCCTTCAAGCCGGACCACTACCGCTACTGACCGGCGCCTCGCGCCTCTCGACGATCGCCCGAAGGCCCGGCACTGCCGGGCCTTCGCCGTTTCGAGGGCTCCCTGCCTTCAATCGTTCGCGCCCCGTTCGCGGATGTGTGGCTTTCCTGCGTCGTCCAGGCACGACCTGAGCGGGAAGCCCGCTTCCGGGCCGGCCGGGCCCTTCCGGCGGGATTCCCGCCCGCGTTACAGTGGGCGCGAATCCCCGGAGCGCGCGGGATCGGACGGGCCCCGCCGAGCCCGCCGAGGGGCGCCGTCGAGGGGCTTTGCGCGGGCGCCGGAGCGCGCGCGGCGAGGACGGAGGCCGGGGCAATCATGGGGGTCGATCGCAGGACCCGGCGCCGCGCGCGCGCCGGACTCCTCACCGTTGCCGCGGCCGGTTGCCTCGTCCTGCAGTCCCCCGCCCTGGCGGCCCCCGGCGACGGGCCGCACGCGCACAACATCACCGGCCTCGCGATCATCATCGGGCTGACCGCCTTCGCGGTGATCCTGTCGCTGATCCATCTCGGCGAGCGCGGCCGCTGGACGAAGCGGGAGCGCGAGCTCTCCGCCGCCCTCGGGGCGCTGCGCGGCGCCCACGACCGGGCCGAGATGCTGCTCGGCGCCGACCGGCAGATCGTCGTGACCTGGGACGAGCGCGGCGAGCCGATGATCGAGGGCGACGTCTCCCTCGCCTTCGAGGGCGCGCGGGCCGCAGGCGGCGCCCCGCGGCGCCTGCTCGCCTTCGGCACCTGGCTGCCGCCGGCGGATGCCGAGCTGCTCGATGCCGCCGTCGAGGCGCTGCGGGCGCGGGGCACGGGCTTCCATCTCGCCCTCTGGAGCCAGGCCGGCAGCAGCATCGAGGCGCAGGGCCGCGCGGTCGCCGGCCGCGCCCTCCTGCGCCTGCGCGAGACCAGCCGCGAGCAGCGCGAGATCGTGGAGCTGCGCGAGACCCTGGACGAGACCCGCCGGGGCCTCTCCTCGCTCGCCGGCCTCCTCGACGCGATCCCGCAGCCGGTCTGGCGGCGCAACCGCGAGGGCGGGCTCGCCTGGGTCAACCAGGCCTACGTCGCCGCCGTCGAGGCGCCGAGCCGCGAGGCGGCGCTGGAGGCGGGCACCGAGCTTCTCGACCGTCCCGCCCGCGAGGAGATCGCCCGCGGCGAGGGCAAGGTGCCGCCGGGCGCCTGGCCGTCGCGGCCGCGCCACCGGCTCTCGGCGATCGTCGCCGGCAGCCGGCGGATGCTCGACATCTGCGAGACGGGGATAGAGCACGGCCGGGTCGGCATCGCCATCGACGTCTCGGAGCTCGACAACCTGCGGGTCGACTCGCAGCGCCAGATGAACGCCCACGTGCGCACCCTCGACAAGCTCACCACCGCGGTGGCGATGTTCGACGCGGCCCAGCACCTGATCTTCTACAACGCCGCCTATCGCGACCTCTGGGACCTCGACCCGGCCTTCCTCGACGGCCAGCCGACCGACGGCGAGATCCTCGACCTGCTGCGCTCCCAGCGGAAGCTTCAGGAGCAGGCGGATTTCCGGGCCTGGAAGCAGGGCGTGCTCGCCGCCTACCGGGCGGCCGGCGCCACGGAGAACTGGTGGTACCCGCCGGACGGCCGCGTGCTGCGCGTCGTCACCGAGGCGAACCCGCAAGGCGGCCTCACCTATCTGTTCGAGGACGTGTCCGAGCGCATCAAGCTCGAGTCGAGCTACAACTCCCTGGTGCTCGCCCAGGCCGAGACCCTCGACACCCTCGCCGAGCCGGTCGCCGTGTTCGGCGCCGACGGGCGCCTCGACTTCGCCAACCGCGCCTTCGCGACCCTGTGGCGGCTTCCCGCCGAGACCATCGCCGGCCGCCCCCATATCGACGCGGTGATCGCCGTCTGCCGGGGGCTCGCCCCCGACGAGGAGGCCTGGCTCGACATCCGCGACGCCGTGGTCGGGCTGGAGACACGGGCGGCGGTCGGCCGGCGCCTGCACGTGGTCGATGGCAGCGTGCTCGACTGCGCCGCCCAGGCCCTGCCCCAGGGGGCGACCCTGATCACGCTCATCGACGTGACCGCGAGCGTCAACGTCGAGCGCATGCTCATGGAGAAGAACGAGGCCCTGGAGCGCGCCGCCAAGCTCCGCGACACCTTCGTCCACCACGTCTCCTACGAGCTGCGCTCGCCGCTCACCACCATCATCGGCTTCACGCAGCTTCTCGGCGACGAGACGGTCGGCGCTCTCAACGAGCGCCAGCGCGAGTATGCCGAGCACATCATGCGCTCCTCGGGCTCGCTCCTCGTCATCATCAACGACATCCTCGACCTCGCCTCGATCGACGCCGGCTCGCTCGAGCTGCAGCGCGACCTGATCGACGTGCGCGAGACCATCGACGCCTCCGTGCGCGGCATCGAGGACCGGCTCACCGAGTCCGAGATCGACCTCAGCCTCGACGTGCCCGCCGATATCGGCGCCGTACGTGCCGACGGGAAGCGCGTCCGCCAGATCCTCTTCAACCTGCTCTCGAACGCCGTCGGCTTCTCGGCCAAGGGGCAGCGGGTCACCCTCTCGGCCCGGCGCACGGCGAGCGAGCTGGTGCTCGCCGTCGCCGACGAGGGGCGCGGCATGCCGCCCGAGATCGCCGAGCTCGCCTTCGACCGCTTCGAGAGCCACCCCGTCGGCAGCCGCCACCGGGGCGTCGGGCTGGGACTCTCGATCGTGCGCTCCTTCGTGGAGCTGCACGGGGGCCGCGTCGCCCTGGAGACGGCGCCGGGCCAGGGCACCCGCGTGACCTGCACCTTCCCCCTGGTGGAGCCGAACCCGCATCTCGAAGCCGCGGAGTAGGACGCCGCGGGCCGTGCTAGGCTGAACCCGGCCAGACCGTGCCGGGAGACGCCGGATGCCGCCTCGCTTCGCCGCCCCCTACGCGCCCGACGACGCCGCGCTCGCGGCCGATCTTCTCGCCGCCTGCCCCGACGACTCAGGCCGCGCCTCGGCCATCGATGGGCTCTCCCGCGACCTGATCGGGGCCGTGCGCGAGGGCGGCGGCCTCGGAACCGTCGAACGGCTTCTTCAGGAATACGCGCTCACGAGCCGCGAGGGCCTCGCCCTGATGGCCCTGGCCGAGGCGCTGCTGCGGGTGCCGGATTCCGGGACCGCCGACCGGCTGATCGCCGACAAGCTCGGCGAGGGCGACTTCGCCCACCACGCCCCGCGGCACGAGGGGCTGCTCGTCTCCGCCTCCTCCTGGGCGCTGGGGCTCGGGGCGCGGCTCGTCGCGGGAGACGACACGCCGGAAGCGATCCTGCGCGGCCTCGCCCGCCGCCTCGGGCGGCCGGCGGTCCGGGGCGCGGCGCTCGCGGCGATGCGCCTGATGGGCACGCAGTTCGTCCTCGCCGAGGAGATCGGCACCGCGCTGAAACGCTCCGCGGAGGGCGAGGGCCGCCGCACTCGCTACTCCTATGACATGCTCGGCGAGGGCGCCCGCACCGCCGCGGACGCCGCCGCCTATCGCGGGGCCTATGCCGAGGCCATCGCGGCGATCGGACGAGCGGCCGGCGACGGGCGTCTGCCCGACCGTCCCGGCATCTCGGTGAAGCTCTCGGCGCTCCACCCGCGCTACGCGCCGACGCAAGAGGCGCGGGTGATGGCGGAACTCGCCCCCGCCCTCCTCGATCTCGCGCGGGCGGCCAAGGCGCACGACCTCAACCTCACCGTCGACGCGGAGGAGGCCGAGCGGCTGGAACTGTCGCTCCACGTCTTCGGCGCGGTCCTCGCGGATTCCTCGCTCGCCGGCTGGGACGGGTTCGGCCTCGCCGTGCAGGCCTACGGCAAGCGCTGCCTGCCGGTGATCGACCATGTCGAAGCCTTGGCGCAGACGCACGAGAGGCGGCTGATGGTGCGCCTCGTCAAGGGCGCCTACTGGGACACGGAGGTGAAGCTCGCGCAGGTCCAGGGCGCGCCGGGCTATCCCGTCTTCACCCGCAAGGCGATGACGGATCTCAGCTATCTCGCCGCCAGCCGGCGGCTGCTCGCCGCGCCGCGCCTCACGCCCCAGTTCGCGACCCACAACGCGCTGACCATCGCCACGATCGCCGAGACGGCGACGGGACCGTACGAGTTCCAGCGCCTGCAAGGCATGGGCGAGGCGCTCTACGACCGCCTCCTCGAAAGACGGCCGGACCTCGCGGTGCGGGTCTACGCGCCGGTCGGCGGGCACCGGGAGTTGCTCGCCTATCTCGTGCGGCGGCTCCTCGAGAACGGTGCCAACTCCTCCTTCGTCGCCCGCGTCGCCGACGCCTCGGTGCCGGTAGATGATCTTCTGGTCCGTCCGCAGGCGCTCATCGGCAGCCCGGAGCGGGCCGCCCATCCCCGCATCCCCCTGCCCCGCGACCTCTACGCGCCGGAGCGGGTCAACAGCCCCGGCCTCGCCTTCGGCGACTCGGCGCGCCTCGCGGAACTCATGCGGGAGGCTGCCGCCGCGGCAGGTCCCGGCTTGGCGGCGCCGGTCATCGATGGCACGGAGCGCGGCGGCGCGACGCGGCCGGTCCCGAGCGCCATCGACGGCACCGCGATCGGACAGGTGCTCGAGGCGGACGAGGCCGCCGCCGACGCCGCCATGGAAGCCGCCGCCCGCGCGTTCCCCGCCTGGGACGCAACACCGGCCGAGGACCGCGCCGCCTGCCTCGAACGCGCGGCCGGAGGCTTCGAGGCGCATCGCGGACGCCTGCTGCACCTGCTGCAGGCCGAGGCCGGCAAGACCCTGGACGACGCCCTCTCCGAGTGGCGGGAGGCGATCGACTTCCTGCGCTACGACGCGGCGCAGGGCCGGAGCCTGTTCAGGCGCCCGGCCGCGCTGCCGGGACCGGCAGGAGAGAGCAACGCCCTGTGGCTGCGGGGCCGCGGCGTCATCGCGGCGATCTCCCCCTGGAACTTCCCGCTCGCCATCTTCATCGGGCAGGTCGCCGCCGCGCTGATGGCCGGCAACACCGTGGTCGCCAAGCCCGCGCCGCAGACGCCGCTGATCGCGGCGGAGGCCGTGCGCCTCCTCCATGCAGCGGGCGTGCCGGGCGGCGCACTCGCCCTGCTCCCCGGCGGACCGGAGGCCGGCGCGTGCCTTCTCGGGCATCCGGCGCTGGCGGGCGTCGTGTTCACCGGCTCGACCGGCACGGCCAAGGCGATCCAGCGGGCGCTCGCCGCCCGCGAGGGCGCGATCCTACCGCTGATCGCCGAGACCGGCGGCATCAACGCCATGATCGTCGACGCCACCGCGCTCCCCGAGCAGGTCGCCGACGACGCCGTGACCTCCGCCTTCCGCTCCGCCGGGCAGCGCTGCTCGGCGCTGCGCCTGCTCGTCGTGCAGGAGGAGGTGGCCGACCGGATGATCGCCGCGGTGGCCGGCGCCGCCCGCGAGCTGCGGATCGGCGATCCCCGTGCGCTGTCGACCGATATCGGACCGGTGATCGATGCGGCCGCGAAGGAGAGGCTCCTCGCGGCGATCGCGCGGGGCCGGCAGGCGGCGCGGGTCCACCTCGCCGGGGAAGCGCCCGCCGGCCTGTACGTCGCCCCCCACATCTTCGAGATCGCGCGGGTCGAGGACCTGACGGACGAGGTGTTCGGCCCGGTGCTCCACGTGCTGCGCTACCCCGCGGACGGGCTCGACGCCGTGCTCGCGAGCCTCAAGGCCGGCGGCTACGGGCTGACGCTCGGGGTCCAGTCGCGGATCGAGGCCACCGTGGCGCGAGTGCGTGCCGCGCTGCCCCATGGCAACGTCTACGTGAACCGCTCGATGATCGGCGCCGTCGTCGGCACGCAGCCCTTCGGCGGCAGCGGCCTCTCCGGCACCGGCCCGAAAGCCGGCGGTCCGCATTATCTCCCCCGCCTCGCTATCGAGCAGACCGCGACCGTCAACCTCGCCGCCGCCGGCGGCAGCGTCGGGCTCGTCACGTTGGAGGAGTGAGCGCAAGCGCCTTGCGCGGAGCGCTCTCATGAAGACGCGGCGAGGCTCGGCGTCCCTAGCTCTTCAGCCAGGAGAGGACGTCTGCGCGATCGGCGCCGATCGCGTTCTGCGCATCTTGATTGTGCCACTGGCACAGGCGCAGCCAAGCCAGCGCCTCCTCGTCCCGGCTGGCTTTCGCCGCGGACTTGGCCTCGGCAACCAGAACGGCCGCCGATCGCGTGCCGCGAAGGTTCCCGTCGGGAGCCACCGCGGCCATCGCAGGCGCTTGCGCGGGGGCGCTGGTGTCCGTCTCGCACCAACGCGCGTGCCCGAGCCCCTCGCCGGCCTGCGCGGGCGCCGTCACCAGCATCGCGACGAGCGTCAGGGAAAGACCAAGAACCGTTCTCATGATGGCTGCTCCCGGGCGCGACTCGCTCGCGCCTGGATTGCATATCAGATTTATACAACCTGAGAGATAGGTTTCGACGACTTGCACATCTGAGGTTGCTCTCGGCTTCGGGGCGTCGCGCTCAGGGGCCGAGCAGGTCGATCAGGAACGGGATCAGCGGCGCGTCGGCCGGCGGCATCGCGAGGTCGCGCAGCGCGCGGGGCCGCACCCAGCGCAGGCCCTGGCCTTCGAGGGGCTGCGGCGTGCCCGTCCAGCGGCGGCATACGTAGAGGGGCATCAGCAGGTGGAAGCCTGGATAGGCGTGGCTCGCGAAGGTGAGCGGCGCCAGGCACGGCTCCTCCACCGCGATGCCGATCTCCTCGGCCAGCTCGCGGATCAGCGTCGCCTCCGGGCGCTCGCCCGGCTCGACCTTGCCGCCGGGGAACTCCCATAGCCCGGCGAGCTCCTTGCCGGGCGGGCGCTGCGAGACCAGCACGCGCCCGTCACCGTCGACGAGGGCGACCGCGACGACGAGGAGCAACCGGACCGCTTCGCTCACGGCGCGACCGCGAAGCGCGCCGCGACCTCGGCGCTCGCCTCGATGGTCCCGGCGGCGAGAGGCACCGCCGCCTTCCGCGCCCGCATCGGCGCCGGAGCGGCGTAGGCCATCGCCCCCCGCTCCTCGCGGGGCGGCGATTCGATCGAGACGACCCGCCCGAGCTTCACGCCCGCGGCCTCCGCGAGGCCGGCGGCCTGGGCGGCGGCGTCCCGCATGGCGGCGGCGCGCAGGCCGGCCTGCACCGCGTCCGGGTCCTTGAGGCCGAAGGAGACGCCGTCGATGCGGTTGGCGCCGAGCTCCAGGGTGCGGCGCATCAGGTCGCCGAGGCGGCCCATGTCGGCGAGGCGCAGCCGCACCTGGTTGGTGGCGCGGTAGCCGTCCGGCGCCTCGTCCACCGTGCCGTCCGGGCGGCGGACGCTGCGGGTGACGGGCTGGAGGTTGACGGAGGTCGTGCCGACGTCGCCCTCCCCAACCCCGAACCCGCCGGCGAGCGCGATGATCTTGCGCGCGGCCTCGCTGGTCGCATCGAGGGCGGCGCCGGGCGTGCGGCCGCGGGCCTCGACCCCGATCTCGACGCTGGCGAAGTCCGGCGGGGTCTCGCTGCGGGCCCGGCCGATCACGCTTATGGTGCCGGAGGCCTCCGATGGGGATGGCGGCTGCTGCGCCGGCGCCGGCGTCGCGACGAGCGCGAGGAGGGCGAGGCCCCCGAGAAGCGTGCGGCTCACGAGCGGTAATCCCCGTTGATGGCGACGTATTCCTTGGTGAGGTCGCAGGTCCAGACGCGGGCGCTGCCCTCCCCGAGGCCGAGGTCGACGCGGATCGTCACCGCGTCCTCGCGCATCACGGCGCTCGCCGCGTCCTCGCTGTAGTCCGGGTCGCGGGCGCCGGAGACGGCGACCCGCACGTCCCCGAACCAGATCGCCAGCCGGTCCCGGTCGGCGGGCTCGCCGGCCTTGCCGACCGCCATCACGACCCGGCCCCAGTTGGCGTCCTCGCCGGCCACCGCCGTCTTCACCAACGGCGAGTTGGCGATGGACATGGCGATGTGGTGGGCGGAGGCGTCGCTCTCGGCGCCCTCGACCCGCACGGTCACGAACTTGCGCGCGCCCTCGCCGTCGCGGGCGACGAGCTGGGCGAGCTCCTCCAGGAGGTCGTTCAGGGCCGCGCGGAACAGGGCGAGGCGGCGGTCGCTCGCCTGCGCGATCTCGGCGTTGCCCGCCGCCCCCGTGGCGAAGGCGAGCAGCGTGTCCGAGGTCGAGGTGTCGCCGTCGACGGTGACGCAGTTGAAGCTGTCGGCCGCGCCCTCGGCGATCAGCGTCTGCAGCACGTCCTGCGGCAGGGCGGCGTCGGTGAAGACGAAGGCCAGCATCGTCGCCATGTCGGGGGCGATCATGCCGGCGCCCTTGGCGAAGCCGTTGATCGTCACCGCGACGCCGCCGATCTCGGCGGTGCGGGTGGCGAGCTTCGGGAAGGTGTCGGTGGTCATGATCGCCCGGGCCGCCGCCGCCCAGGCTTCGGCGCCGGGCACGGCGGAGGCGGCGCAATCCGCGAGCACGCCCTCGAACTTGCGCGCGTCGAGGGGCTCGCCGATCACGCCGGTGGAGGCGACGTAGACCTCCTGGTCCCCGCATCCGGCCGCCTTCGCGGCGATCGCGGCGGTGAGCGCCACGGCCTCGCGGCCCTTCAGCCCGGTGAAGGCGTTGGCGTTGCCCGAGTTGACGACGAGCGCCCGCGCGCCGCCGTCCTTCAGCGCCTCCCGGCACCAGTCGACGGGCGCCGAGGGGCAGCGGGACCGGGTGAAGACCCCCGCCGCCCGCGTGCCGGCGTCCAGCCCGACATAGAGGACGTCGGTGCGGCCGGCATAGCGGATGCCGGCCTCGGCGGTGGCGAGGCGCACGCCGCGAATCGGCGGCAGCTCCGGAACGTGCAAGGGTGCGAGGGGCGAGACGGGCGACGCTTTGGAGGACGACATCGGCGGCTCTGGGCTCCGTGAGAGGGCGCTCGCTGCGGCAGGCGCGAGTTGCCCCGTGCGGGAGGGCCGCGTCAACAGCATGACGACGCGCCGATCCATGCCTGAGCCGGCTACCGGACGCCTTGCCGCGGGACGCCGGACCGGCACCCCCTTGAAACGTTTCGTAAAGACGTTCTAGCTTGCTGCGATGCAACGCGAGATTAGTCGCGAGGGACGCATGGCCGGAAGAACGTCCGACCCTCTCGCCTCCCCTGGAGGATGCTACGGCGTCCAGGTGCTCATCGCCGGCCAGCGCAAGCCCTGGCGCGACGAGGTGATCGGGCAGATCCGCCGCGCCGGCTTCCGCGCGACCTCCTGCGACAGCGGCGTCGACGCGCTGACGGTGCTGGTGCTCGGCCTGCCCGTCGACGTGCTCGTGGTCGACGCGGCCCTCGTCGGCGAGGTCTGCTGCTCGAAGATCGCGGTCGAGGCCCGCGCGTTGCGCCCGAACCTCCGGATCGTCCTGGCGAGCGACGTCGCCTGCCCGAGCCTCGCCGCGATCGCCGACGGGTTGCCCGATGCGCTGCTCGTCGCGGACGCAGCCCGCGAGGACGCCGTGGCGCAGACCGTCCGCGAAGCGCTGTCCGGCCGGCCGCACTGACGTCGCGGCCTCGCCGCCACGGCATCGGAAGGCCTTCGGTCCCGTTGGAGGGGTCTCCAGACCGCGGCGCGCGGCACTCACCAAATTCTACCTGGGCGTGCATTCTTGCCCAGCGATGCGGATATTTTTTCGTAAGTAAAACTTCAGATTGTACCCTCACATGTATGATCCATGACATTCCACCGCTTCGAGTTTAGAATGCGAACAAGCAGATACGCGGCATGCGATCGATTGTTTTGCAATGCAAAATAGTCGCGCTGCTAAGGCCGATTAACCACGAATAAACAATACAAGCGCAAGTAGGTCCTGACGGAACGCTAACCTCTCGGGCCCCCATGCGCCTTACCCTCAAGCTCATCCTCGCCGGCTCCATCGGTCTGCTCTCCGCCGCGGCGATCGGGCAAGGGACGACCAGCGTCGTGAAACTCGGCGCCATCGAGAAGAGCGCCGACGACGTTGCGACGAACTGGTTCCCGTCCGTGACGGCGCTTCTGGAGATCGGCATCCAGAGCCGCGACGTTCGCGTGAAGATCTACCGGCTGGTGATGGAGAACGACACGCCGGAGCTGCGCAACGCCAACGCGGCGGCGCTCCAGCAGAGCCTCAATCGGCTCGACGACCTCCGGCGCAAGTACGAGCCGATGATCAGCTCGCCCGAGGAGCGGCGCCTCTACGAGGAGTATCGCACCACCTGGGCCCGTTACATGGCGACTCAGGACGAGGTCGTCGCCCAGGTGAACGCCGGCAACGTCGCCGGGGCCCGGGCGAAGCTCCTCAGCCCCGACATGGCCAAGCTGAACCAGGACGCGGTCAAGGCGCTCCAGAAGGACTCCGAGTACAACACCCAGGGCGCGACCGCCGCGACGGTCCTGACGAAGGACAGCGCCGCGTCCGCGAAGTTCGCCGCCCTGATCGGCGTGTTCATCGCCATCGCGACGGGCCTCGGCGCGCTCTTCTTTGCCCTTTTCCGTGTGTCGC
>NZ_BPQR01000089.1 GCF_022179345.1 Methylobacterium jeotgali
GGCCTTTCTCGTTTCGAGGTCGCTGAACCGGCTACCGGAAGCCGGCGACGCGGCGGTCGCGCTTGCGCTCGGTGGCGGGCTGATAGGCGATCTGGGCGTGGTGGCCGCAATAGGGCAGGCCGGTGATTGAGCGGGCGCCGCAGAAGCGGAACTCCGGCGTCGTCGGGTCGCCCATGGGCCAGCGGCACATGGACTCGCGCAGGTCCATGATCGTCACCCGCTGCGAGACGGCGATCTGGACCGGCTCGGCGGCGGCCGGGAGCGGCGCCGGCGGCGGCGGGAAGTCGGGGGCGGGGCGGTGGTTCGGCGGGCTCGTCGGCTCGGCGGTCTCCAGCGCCGCCTCGATCACCACAGCCTCGGCCTCGGGCAGGGCATCCACGGGGCTCGCTACGGCGGTGGGCTTGCGGGCGGCCGCCGCGGGCGCCTCCGTGCCGGAGCGGGCGCGGCCGCCGAGGCCGAGGCGGTGGACCTTGCCGATCACGGCGTTGCGGGTGACGCCGCCGAGCTGCGCGGCGATCTTGCTCGCGCTCTGGCCGTCCTCCCATAGCCGCCGGAGAAGCTCGACGCGCTCGTCCGTCCAGCTCACGACCGCTTCCATGCTCGCTCCCCCCGTCCATCGCGACGCGAGCCCGCGCCCGAACGCCCGTGGGGAGCCCGAGGCCGGCCTTGATCCGGTCCTGAAAACTTGACGCGCCGCTTGTCGCCCGGCGCTCGCCGACGGCTAGGAGACCCTACAGGAGCCCTCGACGGGGACGCAAGAGTCGACAACTCGACCCTGTCGAGGGGCGGCGACGCTTTTCCACGACGAACGGCGCCGGGGCGCCGGGGCGGGTCCGACGGGGCTCGCCTCGGCCGCCCGATGTGGCCCCCGCGCATCACCCGCGATCCATCCGCGCGCCTGCCCACGGATCGGTGGAACCTCGCGCAAGCGGGACCGTAAAATGGCCACGCTCCCCCGCCAGGGGGTAGCGGGGGCGCGAGCCTCGGCTTCGCGGCCGGGCGCCAACAGGGCTCAGATCATGATCGACGCGTCCCGTTCCCGCCGGCGGTTCCCGCTCCTCGCCGCGGCGCTGGCCGCGAGCCTCGGCGCCTGCTCCTCCCTGCCCCGCACGGCCTACACCGCCGGCGAGGCGGGCAGCGCCGAGGTGATCGGCATCGCCGGCGCCCGCGTCTCGGCCGACGCCTCCGCCGACGCCATCCTGGCGCTGACCGCGCAGCGGGAGGCGAAGCGTCAGCGCTTCACCTACCTCGCGCTCTCGGGCGGCGGCGGCGACGGCGCCTACGGGGCGGGCGTGCTCAACGGCTGGACCGCCTCGGGCACCCGGCCGGAGTTCAGCCTCGTCTCGGGGGTCAGCACCGGCGCGCTTATCGCGCCCTTCGCCTTCCTCGGGCCGGCCTACGATTCCTACCTGACCGAGTTCTACACGAGCGGCGTCGCCGAGACGCTGGTGCAGAGCCCGAGCGTCGTGAACGTGCTGTTCGGCTCAGGGCTCTTCGGGGACGGGCGCCTGCGCGACCTCATCGGCCGCTACGTCACCCCGGAGCTGCTCGCCGCGGTCGCCGAGGAGCACGCCAAGGGCCGGCGCCTCCTCGTGGTGACGACGAACCTCGACAGCCAGCGCGCGGTGATCTGGAACATGGGCGCCATCGCCGCGAGCGGCGCGCCGAACGCGCTCGCGCTGTTCCGCGACGTGCTGACCGCCTCGGCCAGCATCCCGGCGGTGTTCCCGCCCCAGCTCATCGACGTTCAGGCCGAGGGCCGCGCCTTCCAGGAGCTGCACGTCGACGGCTCGGTGGTGACCCCGGTCTTCACGCTGCCCCAGTCCATCCTGCTGCGGGACCAGAAGCTGCGCACCCACAACGGGAAGGCGGACATCTACGTCGTCATCAACGGCCGCCTGGAGCCGGAATTCGCGGTGACGCGTAACAACACGCTCTCGATCGTCGAGCGCTCCTTCACCACGGCGAGCCGCGCCCGCAGCCGGGCGACGCTGGCGGCGACCTATGCCTTCAGCCGCGCCAACGGCATCGGCTTCAACCTCACCTACATCGACGAGAGCGCCCCCAACACCACGACGTCGCGGGGCTTCGACACCGCCTACATGCGCAGCCTCTATCAGGCGGGCTACGACAAGGCCCGCGGCGGCGCGTTCTGGGAGCGCACGGTGCCCGCCGCCCCGGTGCTCAAGGCGGTGGCGGCCGCGCAGTAGCGGCCGCCGTCCCGCCCGGCGCCGCTACCGGCGCAGGATCTTCGTCACGAGCCGCCCGATCGGGCTGCTCGAGCCCGCGTTGCGGTCGTCGCGGACGACGGGACGGTCCTCGTTGCCGAGGATCTTGGTGACGATGCGGCCGATCAGGCTCATGGGGACCTCCTGGAGACCATCGCGTCCCGGAGGATTTCCGGGAACGGCACAGCTTGTGCCCCTTCAACGGGCGATCCGCGCCGGCCGTTCCGCCGATATGGGATCGGCGTTCGCCTTCAGGAGATGCGGTAGTCGCGCCGGCGCAGGCGCCGCGCCCCGCGCCGGTAGGCGATGACCGAGCCCGGCCAGAGCGCCGTGTTGCGCCCCGCCGCGTCGAGATACCAGCTCCGGCAGCCGCCCGTGGTCCAGATGCTGTCGCGCGACGCCGCCTCGACGGCGTCGAGGAAGCGCACCTGCGCCTCGGGCCGCACGTCGAGCGCCCTGACGCCCGGCCGCGACAGCAGCCTGAGGCCGCCGAGCGCGTGCTCCACCTGCGTCTCGATCATGGCGATCATCGAGTTGTGGCCGAGCCCGGTGTTCGGGCCCATGAGCAGGAACAGGTTGGGAAAGCCCGAGACCGTGATGCCCTGGAACGCCCCGGACCGCGCCCGCCACGTCTCCGCGAGGCTGCGCCCGTCGCGGCCGAGGATCGGCACCCGCGCGTAGCTGCCGGCCATGTCGAAGCCGGTGGCCAGGATGAGCACGTCGAGACCGTGCTCCGTGCCGTCGGCCATGGTCGCGCCGGAGGCCGTGATCCGTTCGATCGCGCCGGTCTCCACCGTCACGTTCGGGCGCTGGAGGGCGGGATAGTAGTCGTCGGAGACCAGCACCCGCTTGCAGCCGAGCCGGTAGCCTGGGGTCAGCTTCGCCCGCAGCGCCTCGTCCTTCACGGCGCGGGCGAGGTGGCGGCGGGCGATCGCCTCGGCCTGCCCTGTCAGCGCCGAGACCTTCGTGAAGCCGAGGAGCGCGCGCAGCTCGTGGGTCCAGAACAGACGCTGCCGGAACAGCCATCGCCGGAGCGGCCGCTTCGCGAAGGCCGATTGCTCGCGCTCGCTCATCGGCCGGTCGCGGCGGGGCATCACCCAGGGCGGCGTGCGCTGGAACAGCACCAGCCGCTCCGCCAGGGGCGCGATCTCCGGGAGGACCTGCACGGCGCTCGCCCCGGTGCCGATCACGCCGATGCGCTTGCCTGCCAGCGGCACCCCGTGGTCCCAGGCGGCGGTGTGGAACATCGGCCCGGCGAAATCGTCGAGGCCGGGAACCTTCGGGCGCGCCGGGTGGTGCAGGCCGCCCATGCCGGAGACGACCGCCCGCGCGCTCAGCGGGCCCACGCCCGTCTCGGCCCGCCAGAGGGACGCCGCCTCGTCCCAGCGCAGGGAGAGCAGGCCGGAGCCGAGCCGCAGATGCGGCATCAGGCCGTGCCGCTCGGCGGTCTCCCGGAGGTAGGCCGCGATCTCGGGCTGGCGCGGGTAGAGGCGCGACCAGTCGGCCTTCGGCGCGAAGGACAGGGAGTAGAGATGGGAGGGGATGTCGCAGGCCGCGCCCGGATAGGTGTTCTCGTGCCAGGTACCGCCGATGCCCTCGCCCTTGTCGAGGATCAGGAACGGCCCGATCCCCGCCTGACGGCAGCGGATGCCCATGGCGAGGCCGGAGAAGCCGGCGCCGACGATCAGCACCGCCAGCGGCTCTGCGGGAAGCGGCGCGCTCACGCTCCCCGCGCCCTGTCGAGATAGAGGCGCATGAACCCCGCTGCCGCGTTGAGGGAGGCCCGCGCCTCGGGAACGTAGGGCGAGGCGAGCTGCCAGGCATGGGGCACGACCGGGAACTCGGTCAGCACGGTGGGCACGCCCGCTTCGGCGGCGCGCGCGGCGAGCCGCCGGGAGTCGTCGCGCAGCAGCTCCCGCTCGCCGACATGGATCAGGAGCGGTGGCAGGCCGCGGAGGTCGGCGTAGAGCGGCGAGGCCCGGGGATCGGCGGGGTCGGTGCCGGCGAGGTAGGGCGGCCCCAGCCGGCGCAGGGTCGCGGCGTCGAACATCGCGTCGGTGCCCGCATTCTCGCGCATCGAGGCGCCGGTGCCGGCAAGATCGGTGGCGGGCGAGAACAGCACGGCGGCCTCCGGCAGCGGCAGGCCCCGGTCGCGGGCGCGCAGCATCACGGAGAGCACCAGGTTGCCGCCGGCGGAATCCCCCGCGATCGCCGCCGGCCCCGCCGCGCGGAAGGCGGTCCAGGCCGCGAGCGCGTCCTCGACCGCCGCCGGGAACGGATGCTCCGGGGCGAGCCGGTAGTCGGGGGCGAAGGTGCTCAGGTTCCGCCGGGCGAGACCGCCGGTGAGCGGCCGGTAGAGGCGGGCCGAGCAGGCGACGAAGCCACCCCCGTGCAGGTAGAGGACGCGGTACTCCGGCCCCGGCCGTGGCGGCGAGGGGCGCACCCATTCTCCCGGGACGCCGCCGAACCGGCCGTCCTCGTAGGTGGCGCGCCAGGGGTCGGGCAGCGTCCGCCTGTCGAAGGCCGCGCGGATGTCCATGACGTCCGCCCCGACGAGGCGTGGTCGCACCCTTGTCCGGATCAGCCAGTCGAGGAAATGGGCGCGCCGGCTCGCCATCCTAGCCCTGCCGCGCCAGGCGCCCGAGGAGGCTCCAGTAGCCCACCGGCATCAGCCGCTGGAGGAGGCTCACGAGGCGCGCGTCGGAGCCGACGAGGGCGCGGGGCGCGCCCCGCTCCACCGCCCGCAGGATCTCGGCGGCGGCCGTCTCGGGCGCGAGCTTGAGGAAGCGCTCATGGGCGGCCCGGCCCCGCTCGGCCTGCACGGGATCGGCTCCCCTCGGCAGGCGGGCATTGCGGGCGATGGCGGTGGCGACGCCGCCCGGATGCACCAGCGTCAGCCCGGTGCCGCTGCCGGAAAGCTCGTGGCGCAGGCTCTCGCTGAAGCCGCGCAGGCCGAACTTGCTGGCGCAGTAGGCGGTCTGGCCCGGCGGCGCGACGATACCGTAGAGGCTCGACACGTTGACGATCCAGGCGGGCCGGCTCTCGCGGAGCAGCGGCAGCAGGGCGTGGATGAGCCGCACGGGCGCGCGCAGGTTCACGTCCAGCACCCACTCGAAATCGTCGAGGTCGGTGTCGGCGAAGGCGCCGCCGAGCGCCACGCCGGCATTGTTGACGAGCAGGTCGAGGCGGCCGTGGCGGGCGCGGATCGCCGCCGGCAGGGCGCGGATCGCGGCGGCGTCGGCGAGGTCGAGCCCGTGCAGATCGACGGTTGCGCCGAGGGCTTCCGCCCGAGCGCCCGTCTCCGCGAGGCCCTGCGCGTCCCTGTCGAGGAGGGCGAGGGCGCCGCCTCTGCCGGCGAGGTCGAGGGTGAGCGCCCGGCCGATGCCGCTCGCCGCCCCGGTGATGAGGGCGACGCCGCCGCGCAGGACGATCCGCTGCCGCAAAGCGCCCCTCCGTGCCGCGCCCGAGAACCCCGCGGGCGGAGATACAGGCGGGGGCGGGCCGGCGCCAGCCGGATCGGCGCGCCCTACGGGTGCGAGGACAGACGCAGGCTGAAGCCGTCCGCGACGGCGGCGGGCAGGGGGGCTGCCGGCATCACGGGCTCGGAGAGCCGGAGCTGGAAGTCGAGGCCTGCCATCTCGGCCTGGGCCATCCGGGGCGGCATCGCCTGGGCGATGCCGGTGGCGACGATCAGGGTCGCCACGGCCTGCGCGGCGATCCAGGGCACCAGCGCCGGCAGCAGGCGCGAGGGAGCGGGCACGGCCGGAGCGATGCGCTCCACGGCCGGCGCCGCGACGCGCACGGACGCGGCGGGGAGGGGTGCGAAAACGATCTGGTCTGCGTCCCAATCGAGCCGGACGGACATCGCGAAGCCTTCCCTCGTCCCGCCTCCGAGCGGGAGGCCGGGACAGGATCGGCGCAGGTGTGTTGAGAGGCCGTAAACTTAAGCGGACCTTGCCGGATCGGCACCGGCACGAGCGCCGATCATGGTGAACGCTTCCTTACCGGCCGGCGCCCCGCACCGGATTCGCAGAGGCTCGCGAGACGCGCGGCCAGCGCCGGCCCGTCGCCCTCGACGCGGAGGACCTTCAGCCGGGCGGTCTCGCCGGAGACGAAGCCGATCCGCGCGCGCGGCACGCCGAGCGCCTTGGCCAGCACGGCGAGGAGGGCCGCGTTCGCCGCGCCCTCGACGGGTGGGGCCGACACCCGCACCGCCAGCACCGGGCGCCCGTCCGCGCCCGCCGCGATGCCCTCCACCGCGTCGCGGCCGCCGCGGGGCGTGAGGCGCACCGCGATCCGCAAGCCCTCGGGAAGGGCGCTCCAGGGTAGGGCGGGGCTCTCGCTCAAGGGCGGCTCGGACGCGTCCGTTCTTCGGTCCCGCGTCTTTACAGGGCCCGCCCGCCTCCGCCATCAAGCGCCCGGTCCGAGACGAGCGAGAGGCCCATGGCAACCGAGCGCGGCCCGATCGTGCCGCCCGCCCCCGTGCCGCCGGAGCGGGACCTGTCCCTGTGGCCCTACCTGCGGGCGGTGCGCGACAACGCGGTGGCGAGCTGGCCGGCCCGCGCCTATCGCGAGACCGTGACGGAGCGGCATCTGCTCGGCCGGCGCAGCCTCACCGTCACCGATCCGGAGGGCATCCGCCGCATCCTCGTCGACAACCCCGGCAACTACGTCCGCACCCCGGCGACGCGCCGCGTGCTGCGGCCGATGCTCGGCGACGGGCTCCTGATCAGCGAGGGTGCACCCTGGCGCCACCAGCGCCGAACGCTCGCCCCCGCCTTCACGCCCCGCGCCACGGACGGGCTGGTGCCGCTGATCGCGGCGGCGGTGCACGACACCCTCGAGTCCATCGAGGGCCAGGCCCGGCGCGGCCCCGTGGCGGTGTTTCCCGAGCTGCACCGGATGGCGCTCGAGATCGCCGGGCGCACGATGTTCTCGGTCGGCATGGAGCACCACGGCGAGCGTCTGCGCGGGATGATGGAGCGCTACGGCCGCCGGCTCGGGCGCCCGCACCTCCTCGACATGATCCTGCCGATCACCTGGCCGGCACCCCTCGACCTGCCCCGCGCCCTGTTCCGGCGGCGCTGGGTGCGCTTCCTCGACCGGATCATCGCCGACCGGGCGGTGGAGGAGGCGGGCGGCCCCGCCCGCGACCTCCTCGACCTCCTCGGCGAGACCCGCGATCCCGAGACCGGCCGGGGCTTCACGCCGGAGGAGCTGCGCGACCAGGTGGCGACGATGCTGCTCGCCGGCCACGAGACCACCGCCGCGACCCTGCTCTGGGCCTGCTACCTGCTCTGCCTCGACCCCGAGACCCAGGAGCGCGCCGCCGCGGAGGCCGCCGCCTCGGGGGTCGAGGACGATCCCGCCGGCGCGCTCGCCGGTCGGTTGACCTTCGTCCGGGCGGTCGTCGACGAGACCCTGCGGCTCTATCCCCCGGCCTTCGTGATCGTGCGCGCGGCGCGTGGGCCGGACACGGTGGCGGGCCACCCGGTCGCGGCCGGCGACATCCTGCTGACGCCCCCCTGGGTGCTGCACCGGCACCGGGCGCACTGGCGCGATCCGGACGCCTTCGACCCGACCCGCTTCCTGCCGGAGGCGAGCCCGCCGAGGCGCTTCACCTACCTCCCCTTCGGCGCCGGGCCGCGGGTCTGTATCGGCGCCTCCTTCGCGCTGACCGAGGCGACGCTGGCGCTGGCCGGGCTGCTCGCCCGCTTCCGCATCCGCCTGCCGCCCGGCGAGCCGGTGATGACGGCGGCCATCGTCACCACCCAGCCGGATCGCTCCCCCGCCTTCCACCTCAGCCGGCGGTAGCGGGGCCGCCTTAACCGCGCCCGCAAAATTCACGGGACGGGCGCGGCCGGTGCCGTCCTCTCCCTTGCGGTCCGGCCGGGGGCGGAGGATGGAAGGCGCGCTCGTACTCGCTCCGGACAGATCCCCGTGCCGATTCCCTCCGCTCGGTGCCTCCTCGCGCTCGGCCTGATCGCCGGGCTCGGCCTGTCCGTCGTGCCCGCGCAGGCGCGCCGGTCCGCGACGAGTGATCCGGCCCCGGCCGCCGATACCGTCAAGGAGCCGGAGAAGGCCTGGACGACCGGCACCGTGCCGGCGGACTGCACCCGCAGCCGCCGCAAGCTCTTCCAGCCCGGCGAGGGCTGGGTGGTCCGCTCCGTCACGACCTGCCGCTGAGCGCATCGCCGTCGGGCGGGCTCGGGGATCGGCCCTTGCCCGTTCGCTGAGCAGCGTTGCCGCCGGCCGCGCCAGAAGGCACCCGCAACGCGGGGCCCGCGCCGGATCGCGGGCTCGGCTCCGCGAGCGAACCCGTCCTGGCACGGCCGATGCTTTCTCTCCCCCGCCTCCGCGAAAGCGCGGTCCAGGCGCTCGGGGCAACGGCGCTCCGGATGCGGACGATGCACGTCCGGCTCCCCCCGTTCAGGGCGGCGCGCGCGAGCGGGCCACCCGCCGCGACAGACGAGCCCACAGATGGCCAGCTTCAAGACCGTGATGAAGTCGGGACACCCCCCGACCCTGTTCGCCGCGTTCCTCTACTTCGATTTCTGCTTCGCGATCTGGGTGCTCAACGGCGCCATGGGTCCGTTCATCACCGAGACCTACGGGCTCAGCCCGGCCCAGACCGGGTTCATGATCTCGCTGCCGATCCTGGCCGGGGCGATCATGCGCTTTCCGCTGGGCGTCCTCGCCCAGTACATCGGCCGCAAGAACGCGGCGCTCACCGAGATGGGCGTCATCGTCCTGGCGATGGCCTACGGGTTCTTCTTCGTCTCCTCCTATAACGACGTGCTCGCCATGGGCGTGCTGCTCGGCATCGCCGGAGCCTCCTTCGGCGTGGCGCTGTCGCTCGGCTCGGGCTGGTTCCCGCCGGAGCACAAGGGCCTCGCGATGGGCATCGCGGGTGCGGGCAACTCCGGCACGGTGCTCGCGGTGCTGTTCGCGCCGCCGCTGGCCCAGGCCTATGGCTGGCAGGCGGTCTACGGCTTCGCCGGAATCGTGATGCTCGTGCCGATCGCGGTGATGCTCCTGCTCGCCAAGGAGCCGCCGGACTGCCACGAGCAGACCTTCAAGCAGCACATCTCCTGCCTCTTCACCAAGGACGGCTGGGCCTTCTCGCTGATCTACATCATCACCTTCGGCGGCTTCATCGGCCTGTCGAACTTCCTGCCGACCTTCTTCCACGAGCAGTTCGCGGTGACGAAGGTCGAGGCCGGCCGCCTGACCATGCTCGCCGCTCTGATGGGCTCGGGGATCCGCATCGTCGGCGGCTACTTCGCCGACCGGATGGGCGGGGTGCTGGTGCTCTCGGTGGTGCTGCTCGCCGCGATCGGCTCGTTCCTGGCGCTCACCTCCACGCCCTCGCTGATGATGACCACGATCCTGTTCATGGTCTGCTTCGCGGCGCTCGGGGCCGGCAATGGCGCGCTGTTCCAGCTCGTGCCCCTGCGCTGGCCGAACAACACGGCGGTGGCCGGCTCGATGATCGGCGAGATCGGGGCGCTGGGCGGCGCCATCCTGCCCAACGTCATGGGCCTGTCGAAGCAGTACGCCGGCGGCTTCGCGCCGGGCTTCGTGATCTACGCGGTGTTCGCGGCCGGCGTGCTCGGCTGCCTCGCCCTCTGGCAGCGGCGCTGGGTCGGCACCTGGGTGGGGCCGCGCGGCAAGGTGCTGGCGAAGGAGCCGGCCGAGGCCGTGCCGATGCGCCCGGCGACCGCCTGACGCGTCACGGCCTGCGCCGGTCTGGACGGGGAGCCTCGCGCTCCCCGTTCGCGTCTCTCGGGATCAGTAGCGGGCGCTGATGCGCGGCGGCAGCGGGCAGCCGGCGGGCGCCCCCGCGACGGCGATGTCGCCCTGGCGCGGCGCGTTGACCGTGAAGGGCTTCACGTCGAGCCCGTCGATGAAGGCCGGCCCGATCTGCCGCTCGAAGAAGCCGTCGCCGACCTCGATGTAGCAGCGGTCGAGCACCGCCTGATAGGTCAGGGAGGCGCTCTGCACGGGCGCCGCGCCCGGTCCGACGCCGGGACCAATTCCGGGGCAGAGGGCGGCGACATCGAGCCGGCCCGGCCGCACGTAGCGGATCGGCAGGCTGCGGCCCGGAGGCACCGCCACCGTCGGGCCGCCATCCTGGCTGAGCGTGACGAGATAGCCGGAGCGGTTGGTGAGCCGGCCCTGGCAGGCGGCCTGCGCGGCGGCGGAGAGTCCGGCGAGCATGGCACCGGCGAGCACCAGGGTCGTCACGTTACGCATGTCCTGCCTCCGTCGGGCTCGGCGCCTCGCCCGGGAACGGCAAGGCTCGGATCCGGCTGACAACCGTCCGAAACGCCCGGCGTTCCGGGATCTTGCCAGGACCTTGGCCAGGACCTTGTGCGGGGATCGTCCCGCGGGCCGGGTCGACATTGCATTCAGGATGCGGGATGATTCCCCGCGCTCCGACGTACGGCCCAGGCCGGCGGCGCGCTTAAAAAAAACGAACCGGAGGATACCGCTCGATGCCGAAGCGGATGAGCGCCACGAACAGCGTGCTGTTCCTGCTGTGCCTGATGTATTTCATCACCTATCTTGACCGCGTGAACATCGCCACGGCCGGCGGCGTCATCTCCCAGGATCTCGGTCTCAGCAACACGCAGTTCGGGCTGATCCTCTCGGCCTTCGCCTACCCCTACGCGATCTTCCAGGTCATCGGCGGCTCGGTCGGCGACCGTTTCGGGGCGCGGCGCACGCTGCTCGTCTGCGGCATGATCTGGGCGGCGGCGACGATCCTCACCGGCCTCGTCGGCGGCCTGATCAGCCTGTTCCTCGCCCGCGTGCTCCTCGGCTTCGGCGAGGGCGCCACCTTCCCGACCGCGACGCGGGCCATGCAGAACTGGACGGCGCCGGGCCGGCGCGGCTTCGCGCAGGGCATCACCCACGCCTTCGCCCGGCTCGGCAATGCCGTGGCGCCGCCGATCGTCGCCTTCCTGATCTACCATGTCGGCTGGCGCTCGAGCTTCGTCATCCTCGGCCTCGTCAGCTTCGTCTGGGTCGGCGTCTGGTGGCTCTACTTCCGCGACAATCCGGCCGACCACGCCTCCATCACCCAGGAGGAGCTCGACACCCTGCCCCCGCCCCGCGCGCCGGGCGTCCGGCAGGCCGTTCCGTGGGGGGCGCTCACGAAGCGCATCCTGCCCGTGACGATCACCTATTTCTGCTACGGCTGGACCCTGTGGCTGTTCCTCGGCTGGCTGCCGACCTTCTTCAAGCAGAGCTACGGGCTCGACCTGAAGAACTCCGCGCTCTTCGCCTCGGGCGTGTTCTTCGCGGGCGTCGTCGGCGACACGCTCGGCGGCGTCCTCAGCGACAAGATCCTCGAGCGCACCGGAAACGTGAAGCTCGCCCGGCTCTCGATCATCGTGATCGGCTTCCTCGGGGCGGCGGCGAGCCTGACGGGCGTGTTCTTCACCAAGGATCTCACCATGGTGGCGCTGCTGCTCTCCTCGGGCTTCTTCTTCGCGGAACTCGTGATCGGCCCGATCTGGTCGGTGCCCATGGACATCGCGCCGACCTATTCCGGCACGGCGAGCGGGCTCATGAACACGGGCTCTGCGGTGGCGGCGATCGTCTCGCCGATCGTGTTCGGCTTCGTCGTCGACAAGACAGGCGACTGGACGCTGCCGTTCGCCGGCTCCATCGGGCTCGCCCTGCTCGGGGCGGGGCTCGCCTTCACGATGCACCCCGAGCGCAAGTTCGAGGAACCCGTTCCGGAGGCGCCGCCCGCGCCGGGGGCGGCCCCGGCGACGCGCTGAGGGATGCCCGATGAAGTATGAGGGTCGCGCGGGTCCGCTCGCCGGGATGCGGGTGATCGAGCTCGCTCACATCATGGCGGGCCCGGTCTGCGGGTTGATGCTCGCCGACATGGGCGCCGAGGTCGTCAAGGTCGAGAAGATCGAGGGCGGGGACGACACTCGCCGCTCGGTCCCGCCGGCCCTCAGTGGCGAGAGCGCCGCCTACATGATGATGAACCGCGGCAAGCGGGGTCTCAGCCTCGACCTCAAGGCCGAGGAGGGCAAACTGCTCCTGCGACGCCTGCTGGCCGATGCCGACGTGCTCATCGAGAACTACCGGGCCGGGACGATGGAGCGTCTCGGTCTCGGCTACGAGACCCTGAAGGGCGAGTTCCCCGGCCTGATCTACTGCGCGCTCTCGGGCTTCGGCCGCACCGGGCCCTACGCGGAGCGGGCGGGATTCGACCTCGTCGCGCAGGGCATGAGCGGGCTGATGAGCGTCACCGGGGAGGGGCCGGGCCGTCCGCCGATGAAGTGCGGGCCGCCGATCACCGACATCACCGCCGGCATCCTCGCAGCGATGGGCGTGCTCGCCGCCTACGCCCGCAAGCAGCGCATCGGGCTCGGCCAGGCCGTCGAGACCTCGCTGTTCGAGGCCGGCATCGTGCAGACCTACTGGCAGTCGGCCATCGCCATGGCGACCGGCGTCCCGCCGGGCCCGATGGGCTCGGCGCATCCGCTGAACGCGCCCTACGAGGCGTTTCAGACCCGCGACGGCTGGATCACCGTGGGGGCGGCGAACCAGACCAACTGGCTGCGCCTCACCGAGGCGATCGGCGTGCCCGGCCTCGCCGAGGACCCGCGCTTCGCGCAGAACCGCGACCGCATGGAGCACCGCGCGGCGCTGGCTGAGGTACTGGCGGAGCGCTTCCGGGGCGACACCACCGAGGGCTGGCTGGCCCGCCTCGACGCGGCCGGGGTGCCGGCGGGACCGGTCCTCGACGTCGCCGCCATGCATCGCGACCCCCAGGCGCTGCACCGGGAGATGGTGGTCGAGGTCGAGCACCCCCGCGCCGGGCGGATGCGGACCCTCGGACTGCCGGTGAAGTTCTCGGAGACGCCCGGCCGGGTGCAGGGGCCGGCGCCGCTGCTCGGCGAGCACAGCCGCGCGATCCTCGCCGGCCTCGGCTACGGCACCGACGAGATCGAGGGCTTGATCGCCCGGGGCGTGGTGCGCGAGACGCTGGCCTGACCTTTTATCGGAGACCGGCATGAGCGAGACCCCGACCGACGAGCTGCTCTACGCCCTCGACGCCTCCGGCATCGCCCGCATCACCCTCAACCGGCCGCAGGCGCGCAACGCGCTCACCTTCGGCATGTACCAGGGGTTGATCGACCTCTGCGGGCGCATCGAGGCGGACCCGGCCGTGAAGGCGCTGGTCATCGCGGGCGCGGGGGCTAAGGCCTTCGCGGCGGGCACCGACATCGCCCAGTTCCGGAGCTTCAAGACCCCCGAGGACGCGCTCGGCTACGAGCGCTTCATGGATCGGGTGCTCGGCACGCTCGAGCGCCTGCGGGTGCCGACGGTCGCCGCGGTCGCCGGCGCCTGCACCGGCGGCGGCGCGGCGATCGCGGCCGCCTGCGACCTGCGCATCGCGACCGAGGATGTCCGCTTCGGCTTCCCAATCGCGCGGACGCTCGGCAATTGCCTCTCGCAGGGCAACCTGCGACGGCTCTCAGGTCTGATCGGGCAGGCGCGGGTGCGCGACATCCTCTTCACCGCCCGGCTCGTCGGCGCCTCGGAAGCGCTCGCCATCGGCCTCGTCGGCGAGGTGGTCGCGGACACCCCCGCTCTGGAGGCTCGCGCCACCGAGCTCGCGACGCTGCTCGCCAGCCACGCCCCCCTGACGCTGCGCGCCACCAAGGAGGGCCTGCGCCGCCTCCAGGAAGGGGACGAGGGCGCCGGCGAGGACCTCATCCTGAGCTGCTACATGAGCGAGGATTTTCGCGAGGGCATGGAAGCCTTCCTCGCCAAGCGCCCGCCGGAGTGGAAGGGGCGGTAGGGCCCGAGGCGCTCAGCCCGTCTTCCGACCCGCCGCGGCGAGGATCAGGTCCGCGACCTCCGCAGGCCGCGAGATCAGCGAGACGTGGCTCGCGGCAAGCTCGATCGTCGTCGCGCCCATGCGCTGGGCCATGAAGCGCTGGAGGTCGGGGTTGATCGTCCGATCCTGCGTCGAGACGGCGTACCAGCTCGGCTTCCCGCGCCAGGCGGCCTGCGTGGTGCGGGAGGCGAACAGGCTCGTCGCGACGCGGCCCTGCACGGCGTAGAGGATGCGGGCCCTCGCCGGATCGAGATCGCCTGCAAAGTCCCGCAGGAACGCCTCCTCGTTCAGCTCCGCGAAGCCATCCCGCTTGACAAGGCCGGCGCTAGCCGGCGGCGTCGGGTACTTGGCCGCGAGCGCCGTGTAGTCCTCGCCGGCATCGGGGGCGCGGGCGGCGACGTAGACGAGGCTCGCGACCTTCGGGTCGGTGCCCGCCTCGCTGATGACCATCCCCGCCCAGGAATGGCCGACGAGCACGGTCGGGCCGTCCTGGAGCGCCAGGATGCGCCGGGTCGCCTCGACGTCGTCGGCAAGCGAGGTCAGCGGGTTCTGGACGGCCTGCGCGCGAAGGCCGGCGGCCTGGAGGCGGCCGATCACTTCGCTCCAGCAGGAGCCGTCGGCGTAGGCGCCGTGGACGAGGACGACGTTGCGGATCGGCTCCCCGGAGCCGCCCGGCTGGGCGCGGGCCCGGGACGAGAGAAGCGCGCCCGCCGCCGCGGCGGCGAGCGCTGTCGAGAAGGTGCGTCGATCGATCATGCCATGGCTCCGGGCGATTGCCGATGACGGCCTCTTCGCCCGGAGCACGGCCCCGGTTACCGCGTCGTCGGCAGGAGCAGGTCCGGCAGCCACATGGCGATGCCCGGTACGAGGCAGAGCAGCAGGATCGCCACCGCCATCAGCATCACGAAGGGCAGGGTGCCCCAGATGATGTCCTTGAGCGGGATGTCGGGGGCGATGTTCTTGATGACGAAGATGTTGAGCCCCACCGGCGGGTGGATGAGCCCCATCTCCATGGTGATCGTCATCACCACGCCGAACCAGACGAGGTCGAACCCGGCCGCCTTCAGGGGCGGCAGGATGATCGGTGCGGTCATCAGGATGATCGACACCGGCGGCAGGAAGAAGCCCAGCGCGATCACGAGCGCCAGGATCGTCACCAGCAGCACCCAGGGCGAGAGCTGCATCGCCACGATCGCCGCGGCCGCCGACTGCGAGATGTGCAGGTAGCTCATCACGTAGGCGTAGAGGAGCGACATGCCGATGATCAGCATCAGCATGGTCGACTCGCGCAGGGTCGCCCGCAGGATCGGGTCGACGTCCTTCGGCCGCCAGACGCCGTAGATCACCGCGATCAGCGCCAGCGCCAGCAGGCCGCCGAGGCCCGCGGTCTCGGAAGGCGTCGCGTAGCCGCCGTAGAGCGCCACCATGACGCCGGTGAGCAGCACCACGAAGGGCAGCACCCGCGGCAGCGTCGAGAAGCGCTCGCGCATGCTGTAGCGGTCCTCGGCGAGGATCGCCGAGGCCGTGCCGTGCGCCTCGTAGGCGCGCTTGGCCACCGCGTACTCGGCGCGGAAGCGGTAGACCGACCAGCCGGCGAACAGCAGCACGAGCAGCAGCCCCGGCCCGATGCCCGCGAGGAACAGCCGTCCGAGCGACTGCTCGGCCGCCACCGCGTAGAGGATCATGGTGATCGAGGGCGGCAGCAGGATGCCCAGCGTGCCGCCCGCCGCGATGATTCCGGCGGCGAAGCCCGGCGAGTAGCCGCGCTTTCGCATCTCCGGGATGCCCGCCGAGCCGATCGCCGAGCAGGTGGCGGGCGAGGAGCCGGCCATCGCCGCGAACAGCGCGCAGGCGAAGACGTTGGCGATGCCGAGCCCCCCGGGGATCTTGTGCATCCAGGCGTGCATCGCCGAGTAGAGGTCCTGGCCCGCCTTGGAGCGGCCGATCGCGGCGCCCTTCAGGATGAAGAGCGGGATCGAGAGCAGGGTGATCGAGGCCATCTCCTCGTAGACGTTCTGCGTGACCGTATCGAGGGAGGCGGCCGGCATGAACGCGAACATGAAGGCCAGCGCCACGAACCCCAGCGCGAAGGCGATGGGGATGCCGGCGAGCATCGCCGAGAGGGTCGCCCCGGCGTAGAGAAGTCCGATGGCCGCGGTGCTCAACGGTGGTCTCCCATCGCGTCGGGGCCCCGCGGCGTCCGCTCGGGCTGCCCCCTCATGTCCCGGTTCACGTCGGCGCCGATGCCGATCTTGGGCTTGTCGTGTCCGGCCGCAGCCGGGCCGTAGAGGAGCGCCTCGACGATCTGAAGGGCGAACTGCAGGCCGAGCAGGGTCGTGCCCACCGCCATCAGCGCGTAGGGGATCCAGAGCGGCGGCCCCCAGGTCGACTGCGAGACCTGCCCGTCGACCCAGGCCTCGTGCAGCAGCGTCCAGCTCTTCCAGGCGAAGAAGGCCACGAACAGGAAGCTGATGACGTCCGCCATCAGCAGGCGGACGCGGTTGGCGGCGGGCGAGAGCAGGCCGGTCAGCGCCTCGATCGCCACGTGGCCGCGCTTGGCCTGCACGGCGGAGGCCGACAGGAAGGTGGCGCCGACGATCAGGAACACCGCCATCTCGTCCTGCCAGTCGGTCGGCTCGTGCAGGACGTAGCGGATCAGCACCGAGTAGCTGAGCACCAGGCAGGCCGCGACGAGGGCGAGGCCGCCGAGGAGCAGGATCACGCGGTTCAGCGCCTGCATGCCGCCGTCGAGAAGGCCGAGAGCGCCCGGCAGGCGGGAGCCCTCCGCCGGGCGCGGCGCCTCGGCGGCCGCCGAGGCCGCGTCGAAGCCGTGGCTCACGAGACCTGCTCGGCGAGCTTGAGGAGCTCGGCGCAGGAGGCGCTCTTGCCGGCGAAGTCCTTCCAGGCGGTCTCGCGGGCGATGTCGCGCCACTTGTTCATGGTGGCCTCGTCGAGGTTCTGCACCTTGGCGCCGGCCTTGGAGAAGACCTGCTCGACCCGGGTGTCGTCGGCCTTGGCGCCCTCCTGGCCGAAGCTCTCAAGCTCGGCGCCGATCGCCATGATCAGATCCTGCTGGTCCTTGGGCAGGCCCGAGAACACCGTCTTCGACATCATGATCGGCTCGAGCATGAACCAGTAGGAGCGCTCGCGCCCGGAGGTGAGAGCCTTGGACAGCTCCTCCAGTCGGAAGGAGATCAGGCTCGTCGAGGAGGTGATGACGGCGTCGCACGCGCCGGTCTGCATGGCGGCGTAGGACTCGTTCGAGGGGATCGAGAGGGTCGCCGCGCCCGCCTGCTTCATCATCAGGTCCATCTCGCGGGAGCCGCCGCGGACCTTCATGCCCTTGGCGTCGGCGGGCTCGTAGAGCGGGCGCTCGCGGCTCGCGACGCCGCCGGCCTGCCAGACCCAGGAGACCAGGACGATGCCCTTCGAATCGAGGATCTCGGTGAGCTTGCGGCCGACCGGGGCGTTCTTCCAGGCGATGCCCTGCGCGTAGCTCGTCACCAGGGCGGGCATCAGGCCGATATTCATCTCGGCGACCTCGCCCCCGGCGTAGGGGCTCGGGTAGAGCGACATGTCGAGGGCGCCCTTGCGCATGGCGCCGAACTGGGCGTTCGTCTTCATCAGCGAGGAGCCGGGATAGACCTGCACCTCCAGCGCGCCCTTCGAGCGCTCCTTGATGGCGGCGGCGAACTTCCGGCACATCCGGTCGCGGAAGTCGCCCTCGTCGATGGTGCCGCCGGGGAACTGATGGGAGAGCTTCAGGACCGTCGCGGCCTGCGCGGAGCGCAGCCCCAGCCCGAGCACCGCGGGTGCGGCGAGTCCGGATGCGAGAAGAGTGCGGCGTGTGACCGGCATGGCGTCCCTCTCCCTGGCGCGCTGCCGCGCCTCGATTGTGCAGTGCAATATTTATACTTGCAACACTGCTTTGAGGGAGAAGAGCCAGTTCTTGTATATTCTGTCAACCGTCTTGCATAATTCGCGGGGGCGGGCGAGGGTCCTCGCCAAAAGCAGGTCCGTAGCCGGCTGGACCATCCGGGGAACGCCCGATGAACCACGCGCAGCGTCTCAGGCTCGTCATCGAGGACGAGATCGTGCAGGGCCGGCTTCCTCTCGGCGCCCGCCTCGACGAGGTGCAGCTGGCCGAGCGCTTCGGCGTCTCGCGCACGCCGATTCGCGAGGCGCTGATCCAGCTCGCCTCCACGGGCCTCGTCGAGACCAAGCCGCGCCGGGGCACCATCGTCAGCGCGCCGGAGCCGGGGCACCTCATCGCGATGTTCGAGACGATGGCCGAGCTCGAGGCCGCCTGCGGGCGCTTCGCGGCGCGCCGGCTGATCGAGGAGGACGAGCGCGACCTGAGGGCCGCCCTCGACGGCTGCGCGCGGGCGGCCGAGAACGAGGACACGGAGGCCTACTACCAGGAGAACTACGTCTTCCACACGGTGATCTACCGGGCGAGCCGCAACGCCTTCCTCTGCGAGCAGGCCCGCACGCTGCACCGGCGGCTCTCGCCCTTCCGGCGGCTGCAGCTGCGCGCCCGCCACCGGCTCGGGCAGTCGCTCGCCGAGCACGCGGCGGTGGTCGAGGCGATCCTGGCGGGGGACGCGGCGCTGGCCGGCGACACGCTGCGCGCCCACGTCGTGGTGCAGGGCGACCGCTTCACTGACCTCGTGGCGAGCCTGCGTGCGATGGGCGACGCCGCCTGAGGCGGCGGACGCGTCAGGCGTCGCTCTCGCCGAAATTCTCGGCGATGACCGCCTTCTTGCCCCAGATGTGCTCGCGCATCAGCGGCGAGAGAGCGGCGCCGTCGCGGGCCTGGAGCAGCTCGACCATGCGCTCGTGCTCGCCGACCGCCTTCTCCCACTGCTCGCCGGTCTGGTGCGCGGTGTAGCGCGAGCGCTGGATGCGGCCCGACAGGCTCGTGTAGATCGACATCAGGGTCGCGTTGCGGCTCGCGGCCATGATCGATTCGTGGATGCGCCGGTTGAGGCTGAAATAGGTGGCCTCGTCGGTCTCCTTCCAGGCCTCGACCATGCGCAGGTGGTCGGCGCGGATGGCCTCGACCTCCGCGTCGGTGATCTTGCGGCAGGCGACTTCGGCGGCGGTGGCCTCAAGCCCGGCGATCACCTCCAGCATCTCGTCGATCTCGATCTGCGAGATGCTGGCGACGCGCGCGCCGCGATTGGGCAGGAGCTCCAGCAGCCCCTCGGTGGCGAGGATCTTGATCGCCTCGCGCAAAGGGGTCCGCGAGATGCCGAAGCGCTCGGTCAGCTCGCTCTCGTTGACGCGGGCACGGGGCTCCATCTCGCCGGACTGGATCAGCTCGCGCATCCGGTCCGCGACCTCGTCGTGCAGGTAGCGGCGGTTAATCCCGAGTCCGGGCTCGATCTTATTCATCTGTCAACGATACTGGGACGCCCGAGGCCGCGCATCCGATACGTTTACGGCGGACCGTATTCACTGTCGAGGGACGAGGGCCCGGTCAAGCACGCGGACCACATGTTCCGCCTCCCGCTTTAGTCCATCCTGGATCTGGTGGCGGCAGCTCGTGCCGTCGGCGACGACGAGGTCGTCGGGGCCCGCCGCCCGCAGCGCTGGGAACAGCGACAGCTCGGCCATGGCCAGCGAGGCGTCGATGGTGGCCGCCCCGTAGCCGAAGGCGCCGGCCATGCCGCAGCAGCTCGACTCGATCACCCGCACGTCGAGGCCGGGCACGGCGCGCAGCACCGTCTCGACGGCGCCCATCGCCCCGAACGACTTCTGGTGGCAGTGGCCGTGGAGATGCGCGACGCGGCCCCCCTGATCGGCCAGCGGCAGGGCGATGCGCCCGGCGGCGAGGTCGGCGGCGAGCAACTCCTCGATGAGCAGGCTCGACGCGGCCAGCGCCCTGGCGTCCTCGCCGGGCAGGAGCGCGCCGAACTCGTCGCGGAAGGTGAGAAGGCAGGAGGGCTCGAGCCCCACGACCCGCGCCCCGGCCCGCACGAAGGGCAGGAGCGTGTCGAGCGTCCGCCGGGCCTCGGCACGGGCGCGATCCGTCTGGCCGGAGGCGAGGTAGGTGCGCCCGCAGCAGAGCGGCCGGCGGCCGGAGGGCGGGTAGACCCGGTGGATGCGGTAGCCGGCCGCGCGCAGCACCCGCTCGGCGGCCTCCAGGTTCTCCCGCTCGAAGGCCCGGTTGAAGGTGTCGCCGAACAGGATGACGTCGCGGAACTCGCCGGCGACATCGCTCGGATGCGCCGCCTCGCCGGTCTCGCCCCAAGGCCGGCGCCAGCGGGGCAGGGTGCGCCGGGCCGAGAGCCCCGCCGCCCGCTCCGAGAGCTTCGCCAGCGCCGGCACCTTGTCGCGGAGGTTCAGGAGCGGGGCGAGCAGCGCTGCGACGCCGGCGTAGCGGGGCAGCTCGCCGATCAGCCGCTCCTTCAGGGGCAAGCCGTGGCGGGCATGGTAGTGATGCAGGAACTCGACCTTCATGCGAGCCATGTCGACGCCGGTCGGGCACTCGCGGCGGCAGGCCTTGCAGGAGACGCAGAGATCCAGCGTGCGCTTCATCTCGTGGCTGGTGAAGGCCTCCGGCCCGAGCTGCCCGGAGATCGCGAGCCGCAGGGAGTTGGCGCGGCCCCGCGTCAGGTGCTGCTCCTCCCGCGTCGCCCGGTAGGAGGGGCACATGGCCCCCCCGGCGAGCTTCCGGCAGGTGCCGTTGTTGTTGCACATCTCGACCGCGCCGCCGAACCCGCCCCATTCCGACCAGTCGAGGGCGGTCTCCATGGGCTGCGTGACGGCGTAGCCCGGCGCGAAGCGCATCAGGGAGCGGTCGTCCATGCGCAGCGGGCGCACGATCTTGCCGGGGTTGAGGTGGTTGTCCGGGTCGAACGTGTCCTTCACGGTCTCGAAGGCCCGGGTCAGGCGCTCGCCGAAGAGGGGCGCGATGTACTCCGAGCGGGAGATGCCGTCCCCGTGCTCGCCGGAGTAGGAGCCCTTGTAGCGGCGCACCAGTTCCGAGGTCTCCTCGGCGATCGCCCGCATCCGGGCGACATCGCCCTCCTTCTTCATGTCGAGGATCGGCCGCACGTGCAGGCAGCCGACGGAGGCGTGGGCGTACCAGGTGCCGCGGGTGCCGTGCTTCGTGAACACCTCGGTGACGGCGTCGGTGTAGTCGGCGAGGTGCTCCAGCGGCACCGCGCAGTCCTCGATGAAGGAGACGGGCTTCGCGTCCCCCTTCATCGACATCATGATGTTGAGGCAGGCCTCGCGCACCTCCCAGACCGAGCGCTGGCGGGCGGGCTCGACCACCTCGACCACCGCGCCCGGGAAGCCGTGGTCGCCCATGCAGGCGTCGAGGCGCTTGAGGTCCCGCTTCAAGGCGGCGAGGTCGTCGCCGGCGAACTCGGCGAGCAGCAGGCAGTTCGGTCGGCCCCGGGTGATGTCGGCAAGCGTCGTGCGGAAGAGCGGGATGTCGGCCCCGAGCACGAGGACGTTGTTGTCGACGAGCTCGACCGCCACCGGATCGAGCTCGACGATCGCCTTCGTCGTCTCCATGGCCGAGCGGAAGGAGGGGAAGTGGCAGACGCCCATGACGCGGTGGGTGGGCAGCCGCGAGAGCTTGAGGGTCACCGAGGTGGTGGCCGCCAGCGTGCCCTCCGAGCCGACGAGGAGATGGGCGAGGTTCGGCCGCGCCTCGATCAGCGCGTCGAGGTTGTAGCCGCCGACCCGGCGCTGCACCTTCGGATACATGCGTTCGATCTCGGCGCGGTTGTCGGCGGCGAGCGCCCGCATCCGCCGGGCGATCTCCTCGGCACGGGCCGAGCCCGTGGCCCCGCTCGCCTCGTTGCCGGTGAGCCCGAAGCCGAAGGGCGCGCCGTCGTGGAACAGCGCCTCCATCGCGATCACGTTGTCGCTCATCTTGCCGAAGCGCAGCGAGCGGGCGCCGCAGGAGTTGTTGCCGGCCATGCCGCCGATGGTGCAGCGGGTCGCGGTGGAGGGCTCCACGGGGAAGAACCAGCCGTCGGCCTTCACCCGCGTGTTGAGCCGCTCCAGCACCATCCCCGGCTCGACGGTGATCGTGCCGGCCTCCGCGTCGTAGGCGAGCATGCGGTTGAAGTGGCGCGCGCAGTCGACCACGAGCCCGGAGCCGATGGGTTGGCCGTTCTGCGAGGTGCCGCCGCCCCGCATCGTGACGGGCACGCCGTGCTCGGCGGCGATGCGCAGCGTCGCGGCGATGTCGTCGGCCGAGCGCGGCAGCACCACCCCGGCGGGCGTGATCTGGTAGATCGAGGCGTCGGTCGCGTAGCGCCCGCGGGTGAAGGCGTCGAAGCGCACGTCCCCCTGCAGCGCCTCGGCGAGCCGCCGCGGCAGGCCCGCCCCTTGCCTCGCGGCGGCCCGCGGGCTCTGCGCCGTCTGCGCGGTGCCGGCCATCCTCGAATCCTCCCTGCCTTCCAAAATGTATTTTTAATACATCATCCAAATGACGGGAAGGCCTAAGAGGATTATAGGGAGGCGTGGCCCGTGGCGCACGCGCGGCCGATCACTTCTCTCCGCAACCCCGGCGATCCCTCGGCGAGCGACATGACGATCGACCTGTTCAGCGACACCCAGACCCGGCCGACGGCGGGGATGCGCGAGGCCATGGCGCGGGCCGTGGTCGGCGACGAGCAGTCGGATTCCGACCCCACGACGCTGGCGCTCTGCGAGCGGGTCGCGGCGCTGCTGGGGAAGGAGGCCGGCGTGTTCATGCCGTCGGGCACGATGTGCAACCTCGTCTCGATCCTCGTGCAGACGCAGGCCGGCGACGAGATCGTCGTCGACGACAAGTCCCACATCTACAACACGGAGGCCGCGGGCTCCTGCGCCATCGGCGGCGTCTCCGTGGCGCCGCTGCCCACGAAGGTCGGCATCTACACGCCGGAGGCCTTCGAGGCGGCGATCCGCGCCCCCGGCCGAACGGCGCCCCGCACCGCGCTTGTCTCGGTGGAGCAGACCACGAGCTTCAGCGGCGGTTCGGTCTGGCGGCTGGAGGACATGCGCCGCATCCGCGATATCGCCAAGGCGCGCGGCCTCAAGGCGCATATCGATGGGGCGCGCCTCCTCAACGCGGTGGTCGCCACCGGCATCCCGGCGACGGACTACGCGCAAGGCTTCGACAGCGTCTGGCTCGACCTCAGCAAGGGGCTCGGCTGCCCCGTCGGCGCGGTGCTGTGCGGGACGCGGGATTTCATCACCCAGGCCTGGCGCTGGAAGTACCGGCTCGGGGGCGCCATGCGCCAGTCCGGGGTGCTGGCGGCGGCGGGTCTCTACGCCCTGGATCACCACATCGAGCAGCTCGCCCGCGACAACGCCAACCTCGCCCGCATCCACGCCCGCATCGCCGGCCTGCCCGGCCTCGGCTTCGACGAGACGGCGGGACAGTCGAACATCCTCTGCTTCACGGTGGACGGCCTCGGCGTCACGGCGGCGGCCTTCGCGGCGGCCTGCCTCGCGCACGACGTGCGCATCCGCGCCATCGGCGAGACCATCCGCGTGACGACCCATCTCGACGTGGACGCCGCCGCCTGCGACCGGGCCGCCGAGGTGATCCACGCGGTGGCGAGCTATCTCGCCGCCCGGCGAGCCTGAGAGCGATCCGATGCGCGCCTACGCCGAGCTCGAGACCCTGTTCGCCCGCCTGCATGCCGTCGAGGGGGCGGCGGGCATCCTCGGCTGGGATGCGCAGACGCTGATGCCGGAGGGCGCCGCCGCGACCCGCGCCGACCAGCTCGCCGCGCTGAAGGGGATCGCGCACGACATCGTGGCTGCCGCGCGGACCGGCGATCTCATCGCCGAGGCCGGCGAGGCGGGCGGCCTCGGCGAATGGGAGGCGGCAAACCTCGCCGAGATGCGCCGGGCCCATCTCCACGCGGTCTCGGTGCCCCGCGACCTCGTGGAGGCGGAGGCCCGCGCCTCCTCCCGCTCCGAGATGACCTGGCGGCAGGCGCGGGCGGACTCGGATTTCGCGCGGCTCGCCCCCGACCTCGCCGAGGTGCTGCGCATCGCGCG
>NZ_BPQR01000090.1 GCF_022179345.1 Methylobacterium jeotgali
AAACATCCCCTCAAACGATACGCTATTCGAAAGGGCCGCCTCCGCAAGGAGCGGCCCTTTCGTGCGTTCGGGCCCGGCACATGACCGATGGTTCATGCGCCGGTCGTCTCCGGGAAAGCTGCGCTCCGCTACCAGGGACCGATCCTCCTGCGAGGAAGTCCCCATGGTCGCACTCCCCGATACCGAAGGCCGTTCCCCGAGCGCGCTCGAGCGCCTATCAAGGGGCGCCATGCGCCTTCTCATCATCGAGGACGACCGCGACGCCCTCGCCTATCTCGCCAAGGCCTTTCGCGAGTCGGGGCATATGCCGGACACGGCGGGCGACGGGCTCGACGGCTACGCGCTCGCGCAGGGCGGCGACTACGACGTGCTCATCGTCGACCGGATGCTGCCGAAGCTCGATGGTCTGTCCCTGGTGCGGTCGCTCCGCGAGCAGGGCGTGACGACGCCGGTTCTGTTCCTCTCCGCTCTCGGCCAGGTCGACGATCGGGTGAAGGGCCTGCGGGCGGGCGGCGACGACTACCTGCCCAAGCCCTACGCCTTCTCCGAGCTTCTCGCCCGCGCCGAGGTGCTGGCCCGCCGCCGTGCCGCGGTGCCCGGAAGCGCCGAGACCACGGCCTACCGGGTCGGCGACCTCTCCCTCGACCGCCTCTCCCATCGCGTCACCCGCGCCGGCCGCGAGATCCTGCTCCAGCCCCGCGAGTTCCGCCTGCTGGAGTACCTGATGCGTCATGCCGGTCAGGTCGTCACCCGCACGATGCTCCTGGAGAACGTCTGGGACTACCATTTCGACCCGCAGACCAACGTCATCGACGTCCACGTCTCGCGGCTGCGCGCCAAGATCGACCGCGACTTCGAGCACGCCATGATCCAGACCGTGCGCGGAGCCGGCTACATGTTGCGCGCCGAGGGCGCCCGGCCGGCTTGAGCGCGTCGGCTCCGGCGCCCGGCGAGGGCGCGCTCTCCCGGTTGCAGAAGCTCCTGCGCACGACCGCCTTCAAGCTGTCGCTCGCCTATCTCGTGGTCTTCGCGGTCTTCGCCTTCCTTGCGCTCGGCTACGTCGCCTGGAACGCGCGACGTGTCCTCGACGACCAGATCCTCTCCACCGTCGATGCCGAGATCAACGGGCTCGCCGAGCAGTACAACGCCGGAGGGCTCCGCCGTCTCATCAACGTGGTCGAGCGCCGCTCCCGCGAGCCCGGCGCCTCCCTCTACCTCGTGACGACGGCGCAGGGGCAGCACGTCGCCGGCAACGTCTCGGAGGTGCCGGCGGGGCTCCTCGCCGCGCCGGGTCAGGTCGAGGCCTCCTACAACCGCGGCAGCGAGGAGGGCCGGCTGGAGCGGGGCCTGGAGCATCGCGCGATCATGCGCATCTTCACGCTCCCCGGCGGCTTCCGCCTGATGGTCGGGCGCGACACCGAGGAGCGCGACCGCCTGCGCGCCGTGATCGGCCGAGCCTTCGGCTCGTCGCTGGCCCTCGTCGTGGTGCTCGGCGTCTTCGGCGGCTTCTTCGTCGCCCGCCGGGTGCTCGGCCGGGTCGACGCCATGACCGAGACGACCCGCACCATCATGGCCGGCGATCTCGGCGGGCGCCTGCCCGTCTCCGGCAACGGCGACGAGCTCGACCGCCTCGCGCAGAACCTCAACGCCATGCTGGAGCGCATCGGCGAACTGATGCACGGTCTGCGGGAGGTCTCCGACAACATCGCCCACGACCTCAAGACGCCGCTCACCCGCCTGCGCAACCGGGCCGACGAGGCCCTGCGCACCGCCGAGACGCCCGACGCGCTCCGCGCCGCCCTCGATTCGGTGATCGAGGAGAGCGACGGGCTCATCCGCATCTTCAACGCCCTCCTGATGATCGCCCGCCTGGAGGCCGGCAGCGGCACCAGCCCGCTCGGCCCCGTCGATGTCGGCGCCGCCGCCCGCGAGGTCTGCGAGCTCTACGAGCCCCTGGCCGAGGAGCGCGGCCTGCCGCTCGCCGTCAGCGCGGGCGAGGGGCTGATCGTCCAGGGCAGCCGCGAGCTGATCGGGCAGGCGCTTGCCAATCTCCTCGACAACGCGATCAAGTATGGCGGGCGGGACGGCATCGCCCTCGAGGCGCGGCGGGAGGGCGAACGGATCGTGCTGAACGTGGCGGATCGGGGACCGGGCATTCCGGAGGGCGAGCGCGAGCGGGTGCTCGATCGCTTCGTGCGCCTGGAGGATGCCCGCTCCCGCCCCGGCTTCGGTCTCGGGCTGAGCCTCGTCAACGCGGTGGTGCGCCTGCACCAGGGCACGCTCGCCCTGAAGGACAACGCCCCCGGCCTGCGGGTGGAGATCGCGCTGCCGGCGGAGCGCCCGGCGTGAGCGGCGCCCTGCGCGACCGGATCGTCGCGGCGCCGGTCCTCTCCGATCCCGATGCCGCGGCGGAGCGGCTCGCCGAGCTGCCGGGCCTCAAGCGCGAGCCGAAGCGGGTCCGGGCGCTGCTCGCGGGCATCGCCGAGCACTCTCCCTTCCTCTGGCAGATCGCGCTGCGCGATCCGAAGGCGCTCGCGCATCTCCTCGACGCGCCGCCCGAGGAGGCGGCCGCCGCCCTCGTCGCCGACCAGGCCGCCGCCGGGCGTCCGGGGGAGGGCGGCGCCATCGATCTCGACGCGGTGGGCGCGCGCCTGCGTCGGAACCGGGCGACCCACGCCCTTCTCGTGGCGCTCGCCGATATCGGCGGCGCCTGGGACCTCGACGCGGTGACGGGCTCGCTCTCGGACTTCGCCGACGCCTCGGTCTCGGCCGCCCTCGATGCGCTTCTCGGGCAGGCGGCGACTGCGGGCCGCTTCCTGCCGCCCGATCCGGCGCATCCTCAGGCGGGCTCCGGCCTCGTCGTGCTCGGCCTCGGCAAGCTCGGGGCGCGGGAGCTGAACTACTCCAGCGACATCGACCTGATCGTGTTCTTCGACCCCGAGCGCGTGCCCCTGCGGGAAGGAGTGGAGCCGACGCCCTTCTTCAGCCGGCTCGCGCAGGGCATGGGGCGCCTGCTCCAGGACCGCACGGGGGAGGGCTACGTCCACCGCGTGGACTACCGCCTGCGCCCCGATCCCGGCTCGACGCCGACCGCGATGTCGCTGAACTCGGCCTATGTCTATTACGAGACGCTCGGCCAGAACTGGGAGCGGGCGGCCTTTATCAAGGCGCGGGCCATCGCCGGCGACATCCCGGCGGGCGAGGAGTTTCTGAAGGAACTGCGGCCCTTCGTCTGGCGCAAGTATTTCGACTTCGCCTCGATCGCTGACGTCCACGCCATGAAGCGCCAGATCCACGCCGTGCGCGGGCACGACGTGATCGGGGTGGCCGGCCACGACATCAAGCTCGGGCGCGGCGGCATCCGCGAGGTCGAGTTCTTCGTGCAGACGCAGCAGCTCGTGTTCGGCGGGCGCCGTCCGGCGCTGCGGGGCCGCCGCACCGTCGAGATGCTGGCGAGCCTCACGGAGGAGGGCTGGATCGATGGACACGCCCGCGACGAGATGGCCGCCGCCTACCGCTTCCTGCGTGGCATCGAGCACCGGCTCCAGATGGTCGCCGACGAGCAGACCCAGCGCCTGCCTGCCGACGAGGCCGCCCTGGAGAGTTTTGCCCGCTTTGCCGGCTTTCCCGGTCTCGATGCCTTCCGCGAGGCGCTGCTCGGCCATGCCAGGGCCGTGCAGGGCCACTACGCGCTGCTGTTCGAGGCCGAGCCCGACCTCTCGGCCGGCGTCGGCAACCTCGTCTTCAGCGGCGCGAACGACGACCCGGAGACGCTCGCGACCCTGCGCGCGCTGGGCTTCCGCGAGCCGGAGACCGTGGCCGAGACCGTGCGGGGCTGGCATTTCGGGCGCCGCGCGGCGGTGCGCAGCGCCCGTGCCCGCGAGGTGCTGACCGAGCTGGTGCCGGCGCTCATGCAGGCGCTCGGCGGCACGCCGGACCCGGACGCGGCGCTCGCCGCCCTCGACCGCGCCTTCGAGCGGATGCCGGCGGCGGTCGAGCTCCTGACCATCCTGCGCTCCCACGAGCGGCTGCGGCTGCTCTTCGCCGACTTCCTCGGCAGCGCCCCCCGGCTCGCCGACACCGTCGCCTTCAGCCCGCACGTGCTCGACGCGGTGATCGACCCGGCCTTCGTGCGGCCGACGACGGAGACGGACCGCCTCGCCGAGACCTACCGGGCGCTCGTCGGCCGGCCGGCCGCCTTCGAGGAGTTCCTCGACCGCAGCCGCGACGCCGCTCGCCAGATGCGCTTCGTCACCGGGGCGCGGCTCCTGTCCGGCATCCTCGATCCGGCCGGCGCCGGCCGGGCCTTCTCCGGCATCGCCGATGCGGCGGTGTCAGCGGCGCTCGACGCCGTGAAGGAGACCTTCGAGGCCGAGCACGGGCGCGTCCCCGGCGGCCGGATCGCGATCCTCGGCTTCGGGCGGCTCGGCTCGCGCCAGCTCACTGCCGAGTCCGATCTCGACCTCGTGGTGGTCTACGATTTCGACCCCGAGGACCGCAGCAGCGACGGGCGCCGGCCGCTCGATGCCGGCGTCTACTACAACCGCCTGACGCAGCGGCTCGTGGCGGCGCTCACCGCGCCGACCCGGCGGGGCGGCCTCTACGAGGTGGATCTGCGCCTACGCCCCAGCGGCGGCCAGGGCATGATCGCCACGCAAGGACGCAGCCTCGCGACCTACCTGCGCGAGGAGGCCGAGCCCTGGGAGGAGATGGCGCTGACCCGCGCCCGCGTGGTCTGCGGCGATGCCGGCCTCGCCGGCGAGGTCCGGGCGGTGATCCGCGCGGCCGTGGCCCGAGCGCGGGACGCGGCGGAGGTCCGCGCGCGGGTGCGGGAGATGCGCGCCCTCGTCGAGCGGGAGAAGGGCGACGGCGGCCCCCTCGACCTCAAGCTCGCTCCGGGCGGTCTTCTCGACCTCGACTTTCTCGCGCAAGGCTTGGTGCTCGCCCACGCCGCCGGCCATCCCGCGCTTCTCGGAGATGCGGAGGGCGAGGCCCCGGACGCCCCGGAGGTGTTCGAGCGCGCCGGGGCCTGCGGCCTCCTCGATCCAGCGGATGCGGAGGCCCTGTGCGGCGCCTACCGGCTCCTCGACGACGTGCACCACTGGCAGCGCCTGATGGTCGAGGGGGAGGCCGCCTCGGCCTCGCCCGTGGCGATGGCACGGCTCGCCGCCGCCGCCGGTCAGCCCGATGCCAAGGCCCTCCTCGCCCGGCTCGACGGCGAGCGGGCGCAGGCGCGCGCGCTGTTCGAGCGTCTGCTCGCCTGACGGGTTTTGCGGAGGGTCAGATCGCGTGGCCGAGGCGGGGGCGGGACGGGCTGGCGCCGGCCACCGCCCTGAGGTCCGCGACGGTCTTCTGCGCGGCCTCGGCGGCGAGCGCCGCCAGCCGCTCGGGCGTCACCGCGGGCAGCCGCACCAGGACGATGGTGCCGACACCCTCCTGGGAGCGCAGGCGCAGGGATCCGCCCTGCATCTCGGCGTTGGAGCGGGCGATGGCGAGCCCGAGGCCGGAGCCCCGGTGGCTGCGGGTCAGATTGGTCTCGACCTGGGTGAAGGGCCGCCCGAGGCGGGTCAGGGCGCTCCGGGGGATGCCGATGCCGTTGTCCTCGACGTAGACGTGCACGTTGTCCCCGGCGGGACGGGCGCGCACCACGACGCGGCCGCCGGGCTGGGTGAACTTCACCGCGTTCTCGACGAGGTTGACGAGGATCTGCTGGAGGGCGCGCTCGTCGGCGAGCAGCGGCCGGGCGGCGCGAAGGTCGACGGTGACCGCGATGTTCTTGGACCGCGCCGCGGTCTCGACGAGGCGGAGCGCCGTGCGCACGCCGCTCTCGACGGCGATCTCGCGCTTGTCGAGGCTGACCCGCCGGGCCTCGAGGCGGGCCATGTGCAGGATGTCGTCGATGACCGAGAGCAGGTAGCCGCCGCTCTCGCGCACGTCCCGGCAGTACTCGGTGTAGCGGGGGGAGCCGAGGGGGCCGTAGACCTCGCTCTCCATCAGCTCGGCGAAGCCGATGATGGCGTTGAGCGGCGTGCGCAGCTCGTGGCTCATGGTGGCCAGGAACTCGGACTTCGCCTGGTTGGCGGTCTCGGCGGCGGCCTTCTGGTCGAGGTAGCGCTCGGCGAGGTCGGCGAGCTGATGGGTCTGGAGCACCAGGGTCTTGCGCGACGTCTTGAGGTCCTGGACCGTGTTGATCAGCTCGCGCTCGGAGGCGACGAGCTGCTCCTGCTGGCGCTTGAGGTTGGTGATGTCGGTGCCGACCGAGACGTAGCCGCCGTCCTTGGTGCGCCGCTCGCTGATCTGGAGCCAGCGCCCGTCGGCGAGCTCGGCCTCGAAGGTGCGGGACGTGGCGCCGGCCGCCGTCTCCCGGTCGGGTAGCTCCCGGCGGATCTGGGGGAGCACGCCCCGGCCCATGATCTCGGAGTAGCGGCGGCCCGGCTGCGCGTCCTCGGGGCTCAGCGCGTGCAGGTGCCGGAACTTCGAGTTGCACAGCACGAGGCGGTTGCCGGTGTCCCAGAGGACGAAGGCCTCCGAGATCGCCTCGATGGCATCGCGCAGGCGCATGTCGGCGGTGGCGGTGGTCTCGAGGAGCTGGCGCTGCTCGGTGATGTCGACGGCGAGCCCGACGAGGTGGCGGCTGCCGTTGGCGGCGTCGGTGACGACCTCGGCGCGGGTGCGCAGCCAGACGTAGGACCCCTGCGCGTTGCGGACCCGGAAGGCGTGGTCGACGGCGCTCTCGCTCGCGGCGAGGTTGCGCGCCAGGCTGTAGAGGTCGCCGTCCTCCGGGTGGACCAGGGCGTTCACGGTGCCGAAATCCATGAACTCGCTCTGCCGGCGGTAGCCGAGGAGCTGGTACATGGAATCCGACCAGTAGATGCTGCCGCTGGCGATGTTCCAGTCCCACAGCCCGCTGCCACCCCGGCAGAGGGCGGCGTCGAGGCGCGAGCGCACCTGGTCGCAGAGCTGGTCGGCGGCGTGGGCCCGGCGGGTCTGGAGCCCGTAGGCGAGGCCGATCCCGATCACGACGAGGGCGGTGGCGGCGAGCAGCAGCATCTGCTGGCGCATCTGCGCGTGCCAGCGCTCGGTGATCGCCTCGACGGGGTGGACCACCGCGACGCGCCGGGCATCGCCCGGCACCGCGTGCATGGCGCCGAGCGCCTCCGAGCCGTCCGGCAGGGCGAGGCGCACGACGCCGGCCCGCGCCCCGAAGGTCGAGAGGGTCTCGGCCTCGCCGATCGCGTCCGAGAGGGAGCCGGAGGCCGGCGGATGGGCCGCCTCGATCCGCGCGCTCGGCGAGATCACGAGGAGCCGGCGCCCGGCGAGCGCCGCCTCGGGGGGCATCAGCTGGGTGAGGCGGTCCTGGAGGGCGGGCGCCGACAGGCCGCTCTCGCCCTTCAGCGCGTGGGCGGCGAGCCGCGTGAAGCTCTCGATCTCGGCGCTCGCCGCTCGCAGCGTCTCGTCTCGCTGCAGGCGCAGGTGCATGACGCTGAAGCCGATCAGCCCGACGAGGAAGAGGACGAGCACGCCCGGCAGGGCGCTGCGCAGCCAGAGCTCGACCACCGCGAGGCGACCGCCCTTCGGAGCGGTCCGGCGCAGGCCGAGGATCGTTTCCGCACGCGCGGAGAAGGAAGCGGAATCCGCCTCCGGCATGGCCGAGCCTCGTGACTGTCCGGTGAGCGTTTCGGGACCCCGGAAGCGCGGCCTCGAATCGTGACCAAATGTTTACCGAACGCGTCCGATTGTCCACGGCATTTTTTGTTCAAACCTTGACTCTTCTGCCGGTTCGAGTCCGTCCGATCCGAGCGTCTGGAATCGGTTTTCGAGAGTCGGCTCAAGGGTTTGTCGGGTCTCGCCTATCCGGCGACGCTGCGCGCGGCGATGTCGGCGACGTCTCGGGAAAGAGTGGGCGTTGCACGAATGCGCTCCAGGGCCTCACGGGCGAGCCTGCCTCGGCCGGGCTCCAGCAGCCGCCAGGACCCGAAGCTCGTCAGCAGCTTGGCGGCGATCTGCGGGTTGATCGGGTCGAGGGCGAGCACCGCGTCGGCGACGAGGGCGAAGCCCGCGCCGTCGGGTCGTGCGAACTGCGTCGGGTTCGAGAGCGGGAAGCTGCCGATCAGGGCCCGCACCCGATTCGGGTTGGTCATCGAGAAGGCCGGATGGGTCCTGAGCGCCGCGATCCGCGCGAGCGTGCCGGCCTCGGGGATCGCCGCCTGGAGGGCGAACCATTTGTCGAGGACCAGGGGCTCGTCGGCGTAGCGGGCGCCGAAGGCGTCCAGCGCCTGCTCCCGCGCCGCTCCCGGAATCAGCGAGAGCACGGCGAGCGCCGCGAGGCGGTCGGTCATGGTCGAGGCGGATTCGATCTGCGCGGCGGCCTCGGCCGCACCCGTCTCCGGGTCGGCGGCGGCGAGGAGGTCGAGGGCGGCGTTGCGCAGCGCCCGGCGGCCGGCGGAGGCGGCGTCGGGGCTGAAGCCGGCGCCGGGCGGCTCCGCCAGCGCCGCGCGGAGCGCCGAGAGACGCACGCCGAGCGCGGCGCCGAGATGCCGCCGCAGGTCCTCGCGGGCCGCATGGATCCGGTCCGGGTCGACGCCCTCGCCGATCTCGTTGGCGACGTCGCCCTCGCCCGGCAGGGCGAGGATCAGGGCGGCGAAGGCGGGGTCGGCCAGCGCCTCGGTGTCGAGGAAGCCGGCGAGCGCCCGGCCATACGCCTCCCGCGTGCCGGGCTCGGCGGCGCCGGTCATCAGCCGCAAGGCGAGCCCCTGCGCCGCCTGCCAGCGGTTGAACGGATCGGGGTCGTGGGCGAGCAGCGTCAGGCGGTCGACATCGCCCAGCGCCGTCTCCAGGCGCACCGGCGCCGAGAAGCCGCGCAGCAGGGAGGGCACCGGGGGCGCCTCGACATTCTCGAAGGTGATGGTGTCGGAGGCCATCTCCAGGACGAAGATGCCGTCGCGCACCCGGTCGCAGGTCGCGCCGTCGAGGGCGCCCTGCGGGCCGACGAGGCCGAGCGCGATCGGGATCATCAGCGCTGGCGCGCCGGGCAGGCTCTGGCGGAAGGTCAGGGCGTAGGTGCGGGCCTGCGCATCGTAGCGGCCCTCGACCGAGAGGCGCGGCGTGCCGGGATGCTCGTACCACTGCGCGAAGCCCGCGAGGTCGCGCCCGCTCGCCTGCGCGAAGGCGGCGAGGAAGTCCTCGACGGTGGCGGCGCGGCCGTCGTTCTCGGCGAAGTAGCGGTCCATGCCGGCGGCGAAGGTGTCCGCCCCGAGGAGCGTGCGCAGCATCCGCACGATCTCGGCGCCCTTCTCGTAGACGGTCGCCGTGTAGAAGTTGTTGATCTCGGCATATTGCCTGGGCCGCACCGGGTGGCTCAGCGGGCCCGCATCCTCCGGGAACTGGCGGGCGCGCAGGGTGCGCACCTCGGCGATCCGGTGGACCGCCCGCGAGCGCATGTCCGAGGAGAACTCCTGGTCGCGGAAGACCGTCAGCCCCTCCTTGAGGCAGAGCTGGAACCAGTCCCGGCAGGTGACGCGGTTGCCCGACCAGTTGTGGAAGTACTCGTGGGCGATGATCGCCTCGATGTTGGCGTAGTCCGCGTCGGTCGCGGTTTCGGCCGAGGCGAGCACGTACTTGTCGTTGAAGATGTTGAGGCCCTTGTTCTCCATCGCGCCCATGTTGAAGTCCGAGACGGCCACGACGTTGAACACGTCGAGGTCGTAGGCGCGCCCGAAGGCCCGCTCGTCCCAGGCCATGGCGCGCAGGGTCGCGTCGAGGGCGTAGCCCGCCCGCGCCTCGCGCCCCGGCTCGACATGCACGGCGACCTCGACGGTGCGCCCCTCCATCGTCGTGAAGGGCGCCGAGACCCGCCCGAGCCGGCCGCCGACCAGGGCGAAGAGGTAGGCGGGCTTCGGGTGCGGGTCGTGCCAGACGGCGAAGTGGCGGTTCGTGCCGGGCACGGGGCCGGCCTCGACCGGGTTGCCGTTGCCGAGCAGCACCGGCGCCTCGTCGCGGTCCGCCTCGATGCGGGTCGTGTAGACGCTGAGCACGTCCGGCCGGTCGAGGAAGTAGGTGATGCGCCGGAAGCCGTCGGCCTCGCACTGGGTGCAGTAGACGCCCCCCGACCGGTAGAGGCCCATGAGCTTGGTGTTGGCGGAAGGATCGAGCCGGGTCTCGATGCGCAGCACGAAGGGCCGAGACGGCGGCGCGTGCAGGACGAGGCCGGAGGGGGAGGCCGTGACATCGTCCGGGGCGAGGACGGCCCCGTCCAGCTCCAGGGCCACCAGGTCGATCTCGTCCCCGTCGAGGCGAAGGGCCGCACCGGCCTCGCCTGCGGGGTTCGGGCGCAGGGCGAGCACCGCGCTCACGCGCGTCTCGCGGTCGTCGAGGCGCACGTCGAGCTCGACCCGGTCGATCAGGTGGTCGCTCGGCCGGTACTCCTCCAGGCGGACGGTCTGGGGCGTGTCGGTGCGCATCGGGAGACCTCTCGGGCGGGGTGGCGCCGGCCCTTCCAGTAGCGGCTGGCGCCGTCCGCGCAACCGCGCCGCGCGGGGGCCGGCGAGTCTCGCATCGATTTCGCGGACGCCGTCGCGGCCTGACGGCCGCGCCGCGGCGCCGGCTCTCCGGGGCTTGCCGGCCTCCGGGCCGCCGCCATCTACGGCGGCGCCGGCAGCGGAGGAGCGCCCGATGGAATACCTGCACACGATGGTCCGCGTGGCCGACCTCGACCGAGCGCTCGACTTCTACGTCGGCACGTTCGGCCTCCGGGAGATGCGCCGGGTCGACAATGAGGCCGGGCGCTTCACCCTCGTCTTCCTCGCCGCCCCCGGCGACGTCGCCCGCGCCGAGGCGGAGCGGTCGCCCCTCGTCGAGCTGACCTACAACTGGGATCCAGAGACCTACACGGGCGGGCGCAACTTCGGCCACCTCGCCTATCAGGTCGACGACATCTATGCCTTCTGCCAGCGACTCTCCGAGCGCGGCGTGACCATCAACCGGCCGCCCCGCGACGGGCGCATGGCTTTCGTGAAATCGCCGGACGGCATCTCCATCGAGATCCTGCAGAAGGGCGAGGCGAAGCCGAAGCAGGAGCCCTGGGCCTCGATGGAGAACACCGGGACCTGGTAGCGGCCTTCAGCCTTCCGGCGTCTCGGTGGCGGGCGTGATGCCGAGCTCGGCGAGCTTGGCCGAGACCGCCTCGATCGGCCGTTTCAGCCGCAGGCTGATGACGGAGACGGGCACGCGCTCGCGGGCCATTGCGGTGAGGGACTGGACGGCTTCGAGGGTCCAGACGGTGTCGTTGACGGACATGGCGGGTTCCTCCGCGCCGGCCGTCGCCCTGCGCGGACGATCCGGCGTCGATGGGACCTGGGGCGCGGGGCGGGCCGCGCAACGCGGCCGCCGGAATTAAGGGCATGCCTGCGGAACGGGCAGGCGCGCCTTCCCGCTTGACCCCGCAGCAGGCCGCGGGCCACAGGAAGGGCGGATCAGCCGGCCGGGCGGCCGCTCCGGACTCCGGTCCGGGGAGGAAAGTCCGGGCTCCATGGAGAGACGGTGCCGGATAACGTCCGGCGGGGGCGACCCCAGGGACAGTGCCACAGAGAGCAGACCGCCCCATGTCCGCATGGGGTCAGGGTGAAAGGGTGCGGTAAGAGCGCACCGCGGACGCGGCAACGCGGACGGCACGGCAAACCCCACCGGGAGCAAGACCGAATAGGGGCGACACGCCCGCCCGCGAGGGCTGGGCAGGCCCGCTCTCCAGGCCCGTCGCCCGGGTTGGTTGCTCGAGGCGGCCGGCAACGGCCGTCCCAGAGGAATGGCTGCCGCGTCCGCGGTCCCCGCAAGGGGAAGCGGGCCCTACAGAACCCGGCTTACAGGCCGGCTGATCCGCCGTATTCCGTCGCGCCCGCAAAGACTTCCCCGGCCACCGGGCCGCCTGCGCCATGCAGTGCGGAAGGCCCTGCGGACGCCCTCGCGAGACGCCGGCCGGCGCTCAGCTTTCGCGGCAAACGGTTACGACCGGTTAACCTTGCTGATGTCTGATCCGCAGCGTCCGCGCCCCTGCCCGGGGCTCGTTGACGACGCTCAGAGGCCCATGTTACCCGGCAGCATCCCGTCAGCGGCGATTTACGGATCGGCGGAGGCACCCGGCAGCGGCCGGGCCGTCTCGTGCGCGCGTTTCCGTGTCCGGCGCCATGCGGCGGGATCCGTCCTCTCTTCGAGGGCCGCGGCCCCGCGGCCCCGCCGCGCGGCAGGCCCGTATGATCCGACGCCCGGATTCCGTTTCCCGTCCGCGAAGCCTTTCTTCGCGGCCTCGCGCCGGGGGCGCCCGGTGAGTCGCGGCGCGGCGCCCGCCGCTCCGCACGTGCCGGTGCTCCTCGAGGCGGTGCTGCCGGCGCTCGCGATCGAGGGGCCGGGGCTCGCCGTCGACGGTACCTTCGGGGCCGGCGGCTACACCCGCGCGCTTCTCGCCGCCGATCCCGAGGTGCGCGTCGCCGGCATCGACCGCGACCCGACCGCGATTACCGCCGGCGCGCCCCTCGTGACGGAATCGGGCGGCCGCCTGCGCCTGGTGCCCGGCCGCTTCGGCGAGCTCGACCGGCTCGTCGGCGAGCCGGCCCGCTGGGTCGTGCTCGACATCGGCGTCTCCTCGATGCAGCTCGACCGGGCGGAACGGGGATTCTCCTTCCGCAACGACGGCCCCCTCGACATGCGCATGTCGGCCGAGGGCGCGAGCGCGGCCGACCTCGTCAACGAGGCCGAGGAGGCCGAGCTCGCCGACATCATCTTCCACTACGGCGAGGAGCGACGCTCCCGGGCCGTGGCGCGGGCCATCGTCGAGCATCGCCGCCGCGAGCGCATCGAGACGACGGCGCAGCTCGCCGCCCTCGTGGCCGGCGTGGTGAGGCCCGAGCCCGGCAGCCCGATCCACCCGGCGACGCGCACCTTCCAGGGCCTGCGGATCGCGGTGAACGACGAGCTCGGCGAGCTGGTGCGGGCGCTCCACGCCGCCGAGCGGCTTCTGGAACCCGGCGGACGGCTGGCGGTGGTGACGTTCCACTCGCTCGAGGACCGCATCGTCAAGCAGTTCCTCTCCGCCCGCTCCGGCCGGGCGGTCCAGGCCTCGCGCCACATGCCCGGCGTCGAGCGGCCGGTCCCGAAGAGCTTCCGCCCCGTCACCAAGGGCCCGGTCGGCCCGAGCGAGGCCGAGATCGCGCAGAACCCCCGCGCCCGCTCCGCCAAGCTGCGCGCGGCCGAGCGCACCGATGCGCCGACGCCGGAGCCGCTGACGAGCCTCGAGACCCTCGCCGGCCTGCCCGGCGCTGCCGCACGCCCCGGAGGCCGCCGGTGATCCGCCTGCTCAACCTGCTCGCCGTCCTCGGCCTGATCGGCTCGGCGGGCTACGCCTACTCGATCAAGTACGACACGCTCTACCAGGCGGGACAGGTCTCGAAGCTGAAGGGTCAGCTCCACAAGGAGCGGCAGTCGATCGCGGTGCTGCGCGCCGAGTGGCAGCTCCTGACCCGTCCCGACCGCCTCCAGGCGGCCGTGGAGAAGCACCTGGCGCTGGAGACCATCGGCACCGAGCATCTCGGCCGTATCAGCGACCTGCCGGCCAAGCGCGAGCGCGGCGACGAGATCGGTCGCCTGCTCGCCGCCACCGCCACCCCCAAGGAGCGGCCCGAGCCGAAGACCACCGGCTCGCTGCCCCGCACCACGACGACCAGGACCCCGACCGCCGCTCCGGCCACCGCCTCGAGGTAGCGCCCCCGTGTCCGAAGACGCCCATCCTCATCTCGAAGCGCCGGCCGTCGCGGCCGAGACCGCCCGCCAGGGTCGGCTCGGGCAGACCGTACGGGCGATGTTCCGCCTCGCGATCGAGCGCAGCCACGCCCGGGTCGGGCTCGTCGGCCTCGCCTTCGCGGGCGTGTTCGGCACGATCTCGGTGAAGCTCCTCGCCATGGCCGCCTTCGGCGAGCCCCCCAGCCAGGAGCACCGGGTGGCGGCGGCCTCGACAACCGCGATCCGCCCGGACATCATCGACCGCAACGGCGAGGTGCTCGCCACCGACATCCGCACGGTCTCGGTCTTCGCCGAGCCCCGCAACATCTACGACAAGGACGAGGCGGTGGAGCTGCTCACCGCCGTCCTGCCCCAGCTCAACGCCGGGGAGCTGCGCGCCAAGCTCTCGACCAAGAAGGGCTTCGTCTGGGTCAAGCGCGAGCTGACCCCGAAGCAGCAGGCGGAGGTCCACCGCCTCGGCATCCCCGGCGTCGGCTTCCTGCCCGACCACAAGCGCGTCTACCCGAACGGGACGGCGGCCGCCCACATCCTCGGCGTGACGAACCTCGACAACGTCGGCATCGCGGGGATCGAGAAGTACATCGATCCCCGCGATGCCGA
>NZ_BPQR01000091.1 GCF_022179345.1 Methylobacterium jeotgali
CGTCGAGCGCCAGCGGGCGCTGGGCCTGCGGCTGATGGAGGCGGTGGGCTTCGACTTCGACCGCGGGCGCCTCGACGTCAGCCTGCACCCGTTCTGCGGCGGCGCCACGGACGACGTGCGCATCACCACCCGCTACGACGAGGCCGACTGCCTGCGCGCGCTGATGGGCGTGCTCCACGAGACCGGCCACGCCCTCTACGAGCAGGGCCGCCCGGCCGCGTGGCGGGCGCAGCCGGTCGGCGCGGCCCGCGGCATGACGCTCCACGAGAGCCAGTCCCTCATCATCGAGATGCAGGCCTGCCGCACGCCGGAATTCGCAAGCTTCCTCGCACCGCTCCTGCGCGATATGTTTGCCGGCGAAGGACCGGCCTGGGAGCCCGAGAACCTTCATCGCCTTCAGACCCGCGTCGCGCCGGGCCTGATCCGCGTCGATGCCGACGAGGCCACCTATCCGGCCCATATCCTGCTGCGCTACCGGCTGGAGACGGCGATGCTCGCGGGCGACCTCGCGGTGGCGGATCTCCCCGGCGCCTTCGACGACGGGATGCGGGAGCTTCTCGGCTTGCAGGTTCCCGAGGATCGGCTCGGCTGCCTCCAGGACATCCACTGGCCGAGCGGGGCCTTCGGCTACTTCCCGACCTACACCCTCGGCGCGGTGGCCGCCGCGCAACTCTTCCGGGCGGCGAACGCGGCCGAGCCCGGCCTGCGCGCCGGCCTTGCCGAGGGCGATTTCTCGGCGCTTCGCGGCTGGCTGCGGACCCATGTCCACGGGCAGGGCAGCCGCCTCGGCACCGACGCGCTGCTGGAGGCGGCGACGGGCACGCCGCTCACGGCCGGGCCATACCTCGCGCATCTCGAAGCGCGCTACGCCGCGGCCTGAGCGCGGCTGCCCCGACCGGCCGAAGGCCCTCCCGCGGCGTCAGGTGCCGCGGCTCCTTCAGCCCCCAGACAAGGCCGATGCGGCGGAGCGCCACGAGCATCCACCAGCCCGGATCGGCCTGACCCTCCCGCACTCCGAGCCGCGCCGAGCCCGGCCAGGCGTGGTGGTTGCCGTGCCAGGCCTCGCCGAAGGTGATCAGCGCCGCCGCCGGCAGGTCGTGCCCCTGCACCGCCACGCCGTCGACCGCCCAGCCCTGGGGCCCGCGCCGGTGGGTGATGTGCCCGACGAGCCAGTGGCCGGTGACCGACACCGCCACGCGCACCGCCACGCCCCAGACCAGCCAAGGCATCCCGCCGATCGCGTAGAAAGCCAGCCCGAACGGCACCTGCTGGAGAATCCAGGTCGCCTCCAGCCAGCGCAGGAACCGATCATCGCGCAGACGCGGTTCCAGCTCGAAGCGCGGTGGGCGGGCGAGATCGAGCCGGCAATGCATCTGCCACCACGCGTCCTGCAGCGGCGGGGCGCGGTGCGCGTGCAGGGGATGGCACGCGGCCTGCCGCTGCGCCCAGTCGCGGGTGTCGTGGAGCCGCACCATGCCGAGCGGCCCCGCCATCCCGACGAGCGTGCCGAGCCAGACCAGCACCCGCTCCAGCCAGAGCGGCGCCTCGAAGCTGCGGTGGATGAGGAGCCGGTGCAGCCCGATCGAGTGGCCGAGGCACAGCGTCAGACCGCTGGTGACGAGGAACAGCGCCACCGCCCCCGGCGTCACGAAGACCGGCCCGAGCGTCAGCGCCGCGAGGCTCATTCCGCCGATCCAGAGGGAGCGCCCGGGCTCCCAGGTCACCCGCCCCTCGGTGGCCGAGACCTCCGGCCCCGCGATCACCCGCTCCGTCGAAAGGCACGCCATCCTGTCCTCCCCTCGCGTATCATTGCATGTCGGTATTTAAGCAATAAACTAAATACGAACGCAAGCGTGGTCAGCCGGATCGTCATCGGCTACATCTCGGCGCGACCCGCCATGCAGCGCATCTTCGAAGCCCTCGCCTCGGCCGCCCGCCGCAAGATCCTGGCGCTCCTCGCCCATGGCGAGCTGAGCGCCGGGGAGATCGCCGCGCGCTTCGAGATGACCCGCGCCTCGGTCTCGCAGCACCTCTCCGTGCTGGAGGGCGCCGGGCTCGTGGCCAGCGAGAAGCGCGGGCAGTACGTGTTCTACCGGCAGGTGCCGGAAAGCCTCGCCAACACCCTCAACGGCTTCGTGCAGGAGGTCTGTCCCATCGGCCGGCCGCTCCGCCGGGAGAGCGCGGCCCGCGCCCGCCAGGCGAAGGCGCCCGGCGGCGAGCCCCTGTCCGACACGTCTCTATCCGACGAGCCCTGAAGGCGTGGCCGGCCAGCCGATGCGGGCGGACGGCCGCGCGCACGTCGGCGCCCCTCCCGACATGGTGCGCGCCGCGATCCTCGACCCGGCGGTCCTCGCCCGAATCATTCCCGGCGCCGAGAGCGTGACCCGGGACGGAGACGGCACCTTCATCGCCACGCTCGGCCTCGGGGTGAGCCCCTTCCGCGGCCGCCAGACCGTCACCCTGCGCGCGGAAGCCGCCGGGGACGGGCTGGCCGTGTCCGGCCGGGCCGCCGGCCCTTTCGGTTCCGGCGAGGCCGCGGGACGCCTCGCGCTGCATCCGGAGGGGGAGGGGACCCTGATCCTCTGGCGCTACGAGGGCCGAGTGAACGGTCCCGTCGCCCTCGCGGGCGCCCGCCTGCTGCGGCTGAGCGCCGCCGCCTTCGTGGGCCGGACCTTCGCCAACCTTCGGCGTGAGGGCTGCGGCGATCGGAAAGTCTCGACGGACGGCCCGGCCTGCCTGTAGCCTCGCGCCCATGACGCAACGGCTCCGCTTCGCCCTCCTTCTCGCCTCGGCCTGCCTGAGTCCCGCGCTCGCCGCCGCGCAGGACAAGGGCAGCGTCAATCCAAGGCCGCTGCCGCCCCTCGCCGACCCGGACGCGCCGGGCACGCCGGCCAAGGAGCTGTTCGGCCGCGCCACGACGCCCGCCGCCGGCCCGGCGCAGGCCTACGGCTCGTATGCCAAGGGCTGCTTCTCCGGCGGCGAGGCCCTGCCCGTCGACGGCACGAACTGGCAGGTGATGCGGCTGTCGCGCAACCGCATGTGGGGCACGCCGTATCTCGTCGACTTCGTGGAGCGGCTTGCGGCCCGCGCCCCGTCCGCGGGCTGGCCGGGCCTGCTCGTCGGGGACATGTCGCAGCCCCGCGGCGGCCCGATGCTGACCGGCCACGCCTCCCACCAGCTCGGGCTCGACGTCGACGTCTGGCTGACGCCGATGCCCGGCCGCCGCTTCTCGCGGCTGGAGCGGGAGGAGACCTCGGCCACCGACATGGTCCGGCCCGACCGGCTCGACATCGACCCGAATGTCTGGACCCCGGCGCATACCCGCCTGATCCGGCTCACCGCCGAGCAGCCGGAGGTGGCACGCATCTTCGTCAACGCGGCGATCAAGAAGGCGCTCTGTCGGGAAGCCGGCGGCAGCCGCTGGCTCTCGAAGGTGCGCCCGATGTACGGGCACAACTACCACTACCATATCCGGCTCGCCTGTCCGGACGGGCAGGGCGCCTGCGAGGACCAGGCGCCGCCGCCCGGAGGCGACGGCTGCGGCGAGGAGCTCGCCTACTGGTTCAGCGACGCCGTGCTCCACCCCAAGCCGCCGAAGGTGAGGCCGCGCCCGAAGCCGCCGATGACGATGGCCGCGCTGCCGGCCGCCTGCCGCACGGTGCTCAAGGCCCGCTGACGCGTCGCCTCGTCCGTGACGCTCATGCGGCGCGCTGGTTGATCTTGCTGTCGGCGATGCGGGTCAGCTTGGCGTCGGTGGCCTTCTCCTCGTCGAGGTTCTCCTGGAGCACGCCGGCGCAGTCGTCCCGGCCGAGCTGCTTGGCCCAGGCAATGAGCGTGCTCCAGGAGAACCTCGACGAGGAGAAGGCCACCGACGCCAAGCTGACCCGCATCGCCGACAGCAAGATCAACCAGCGCGCCGCATGAGCGTCACGGACGAGGCGACGCGTCAGCGGGCCTTGAGCACCGTGCGGCAGGCGGCCG
>NZ_BPQR01000092.1 GCF_022179345.1 Methylobacterium jeotgali
ACCTACAATGTCAAAGAACCCCGACCCACCCAACAACAGACGCCAAGACACCCCGACAAACCGCCGGGACCATCCCAACACCCACCGCCAGAAAAGTCGACCCGCCCCTCACGCCACCAGCACACAAGGCCAGGACAACGAAGACAGGTCAGTCGCCGGTGCCGCTCAGAAGCGGCCGGCGCCGATGAACAGCGATATACGGACGGCGCAGAGACAGGTCAACACCGTTTTTGACAGCCTCGACACAAAAGTCGCGAATGCCGCACTAGGGCGGTCAGAAACCCTTCTTCACCGCAGCGAGCGCTCGGCCGATGCCGTCCGCGACGCGGGTCCTGTCGTCGGGGGAGGCATCGCGGGCCACGGCTACCTCCACGCGCCGGGAGACGAGCGTGAGCCGCTGGAGGCCGAACTCCTCGTCCTCGACGCGGGACAGCTTCGTCCAGAGTGGGTTGAAGCGCCACTCCTGGCGCTCCCCGCGATGGCTGACGCGGGCCACGAGCACCTCGATCTGGGTGATCACGATCTCCTCGAAGGAGCGTCCGCGCCGCGCGCTGACCGAGAGGGCGACGTAGAGGGCGAGCATGTCGAGGCCGAAGAAGCCGGCGACCGGCCAGAAGCCCATCCGCACGCACCAGATCGAGGTCACGACCGAGACGAGGCAGCAGCCTCCCATGACGACCCGGAAGCCGGTCCGGCTCAGCGAGCGGCTCGGCCGCACCGTCGCCGCGTAGACGGGACGCCCGATGCTGTTCGGGTCGAGTCCGTCGGGATGGAAGGACAGGTTGCCGCTTGCCATCCCTCACATATAACGCGCCGATGCCGCCCAGAAAGCCGAGCCCCCGCGGGAAGACGACAGCCGGAGGCTCACTTGTCACCCCCCTTCGCGGGAAGCCCGAGGCAGGGCCCCGTCCGCTGCCGCCGGAGGCGGTGGAGGAGGTGTTCGCCCGTCTCAGCGCGGCGAATCCGCAGCCGAAGGCGGAGCTGCAATTCGTCAATCCCTACACGCTGCTCGTGGCCGTGGTCCTCTCCGCGCAGGCGACCGACAAGGGCGTCAACCTCGCGACCGCGCCCCTCTTCGCCGTCGCGGACACGCCGGAGAAGATGGTCGCCCTCGGCGAGGAGCGGGTGCGCGGCTTCATCCGCACCATCGGGCTCTTCAACACCAAGGCGCGCAACGTGATCGCCCTGTCGCAGGCGCTGATCGAGCGGCACGGCGGCGCGGTGCCTGCGAGTCGCGCCGATCTCGAGGTGCTGCCCGGCGTCGGCAGCAAGACCGCGAGCGTGGTGCTGAACGTTGCCTTCGGCGTCGAGACCATCGCCGTCGACACGCATATCTTCCGGGTCTCGAACCGGCTGCCCCTCGTCGTCGCCTCGACCACCGACAAGGTGCAGGCGGGTCTGGAAGCGATCGTGCCGGCCCGCTACCGGCTCAACGCGCATCACTGGCTGATCCTGTTCGGCCGCTACGTCTGCAAGGCGCGCCGGCCGGAGTGTCCGGCCTGCCTCGTCTCGGACCTCTGCCGATACCCCGCCAAGACGATCTGAGTTCGGGTGCGGTGCACAGCAACCCTGCCCTCACCGGGCAACGCGTTGTGCTGCCTGCGCGCTTCGGGTAATTTCGCCGCCGGTCGCCGGGCGCCCTCGGCAGCGAATGTGTTCCCGCGGCCTGACCATCGAGACGGTCGCCACGCCGCGGATTCCGCACACATCTCGCCGCTCAGGAGGCACGGCTCATGGACTTCCTCAAACCACGGTACACGCCTATGAACCGCCGCCGTCGCATCTACGAGGGCAAGGCGAAGGTCCTCTACGAGGGACCGGAGCCGGGGACGCTCATCCAGCACTTCAAGGACGACGCGACCGCCTTCAACGCCAAGAAGCACGAGGTGATCGACGGCAAAGGCGTGCTGAACAACCGCATCTCGGAGTTCGTCTTCCAGCACCTCAACGACATCGGCGTGCCGACGCACTTCATCCGGCGGCTCAACATGCGCGAGCAGCTGATCCGCGAGGTCGAGATCATCCCCCTCGAGGTGGTGGTGCGCAACGTCGCGGCGGGCTCGCTGGCCCAGCGCCTCGGCCTCGAGGAGGGCACGCAGCTCCCGCGCTCGATCATCGAGTTCTACTACAAGAACGACCAGCTCAACGACCCGATGGTGTCGGAAGAGCACATCACCGCCTTCGGCTGGGCGACGCCGCAGGAGATCGACGACATCATGGCGCTGGCCATCCGCGTGAACGACTTCCTATCCGGGCTCTTCCTCGGCGTCGGCATCCGCCTCGTCGACTTCAAGATGGAGACCGGGCGCCTCTGGGAAGGCGACCTGATGCGAATCGTCGTCGCCGACGAGATCTCCCCCGATTCCTGCCGGCTCTGGGACATCAAGTCCTCGGACAAGCTCGACAAGGACCGCTTCCGCAAGGACCTCGGCGGCCTCATCGAGGCCTATACCGAGGTCGCCAAGCGCCTCGGCATCATGTCCGAGAACGAGAAGGTGCAGACCGGCGGGCCCCGCCTCGTCCAGTAGGCTTTTAGGCATCGCCGATTTCAGCAAGGGGCCGTCCCGCCGGGGCGGCCCCTTCTTCATTGCGAAATGCCCTATTCGAGGTCCTCGCCGAAGGTCGTGAGCGACAGGGCGGGGTGGTAGAACGGGTCGTCCCGGATCACCGGGCGCCAGCGGGCGACGAAGCGGTCCGCCTCGCGCTCGAAGCGCTCGCGCTTGGCGCCGGTCGAGGGGCCGCGGCTGACGGATTCGAGATGGGCGAGCACCGCCCGCGGCGTCCAGACCGTGTGATAGCCCCGGGCACCGAGGCGAAGGCAGAAATCCACGTCGTTGAAATCGATGGGGAAGGCCTCGGCGTCGAAGCCGCCGACCGCGTCGTACTTCGCCCGCGTCACCGCGAGGCAGGCCGCCGTCACCGCCGAGACCCGATGGGCGACCCGGAGCTGTCCGACCCGGCCCGGCGTCTCGGCCGGGCGCCGTCGCAGAGTATGCCCGGCGCGGCCGCCGAGGCCGACGACGACGCCGGCATGCTGGAGCGTGCCGTCGCCGAACAGGAGCTTGGCGCCGACCGCGCCGACCTCCGGCCGCAGCGCTTGGCGCACCATGGCCTCGAGCCAGCCCGGCTCCAGCACCGCGATGTCGTTGTTGAGGAGCACGACGACGGCGCCGCTCGATGCGGCGACGCCCGCATTGACCATGGCCGAGAAGTTGAAGGCCGCCGGGAACGGCACGATGCGCACGCGCGGATCGCGCCGCAGCCGCTCGTAATGGGCGAGGACGCCGGGCTCGGTCGAGCCGTTGTCGACGATCACCAGCTCGATCGCCGGGTATGCGGTCTCCTCCAGCACGCCCCGGCAGGCGGTGGCGATGAGGTCGAGACGATCGCGGGAGGGGATGACGACGCTGACGAGCGGCGCCGGCTCCGGCAGCGGCCAGAGCAGGTCGGCGACGCCGGCCTGATCCACGACGGACACCGAAGCCCCGAACGCCGACAGCCGGCGGGCCAGTGCAGCGCTCCGGGACGGACCGCCGCTTGGGTTCTCCGCCGTCCGACACAGGACGCGCGGGACGCGGGCGAGGCGCCGTGCTTCCGCCACGGCGGCGATGTCCAGGGCCTGCGCCGCTTCGGCGAGAGGTCCGATGGGCAGCCCGGCAAGGCGGCTGGCAAGGCCCGGCGCGAGCAGCGCCGGCCGGCCGTGATAGCCGGTGAGCAGCGCCATCTCCCTATCCGGCCCCGGCTTGAGGACGGCACGGCCATCGCCGGCCTCGACGGAGTCCGCATAGACGAGCTCGATTGCCGGATCGGCCGGCAGGGCCGCGGCGAGATGCGCGAGGGCATCCGGCGCGAGGACGTCTCCGGGCCGCAGGAGGCAGAGCCCCTCCCCTTCCCTCGTGAGATCGCCCCAGGCGAGGGAGGAATGCCAGGGGACCACACCAAGTCTCGCATCGGGCGGACCTTGGCCGGGCGAGCCGGCTCCGAGAAGGCTCAGCCGCCAGCGGCGATGGCTCTGACCGATCAGGCTCGCCACGGTGCGGTCGAGCGCCACCGACGAATCGCTCGCCGGCACGATGACGTGGACGGGAAGATCGGAGGCCGGCGCCTCGGATGGGCGGCTGCGAGCCCGCGCGTAGGCATCGTAGCGCCGGGCCGGAACCACGGCGCAGGCCCCGCGCAGGATGTCGCGATAGGCGCGCCGGTTGCCGCGCGCGGCCTCGTAGAGCGCGGCGACAGCACGGAGGGGGCGCCGCAAGGCGCATTCGAGAATCACGCCGGCATGGCCGCGCCGCTCGACGGATTCGAGCGCGAAGCCCGCGATGCCGCTCGTCGAGAGCGCGATGCCCGCGAGGTCGCGCGGCATCAGCCCCAGCCAGAAGGCCCGGCCCTCGGTGACGCCGGGAAGCGGCCATTCCTCCGTATCGCCGGGCCGTTCGAGGCGCAGGACCGGGCGTCCGGTGCCCTCGGCGCGGTAGCGCAGCCGAACCCAGCGATCCGCCAGGGGAGTGCCGGTCAGGAGGTGTTGCGGAAAGTCGAGATCGTCGGAGCCTTCGAGACGGACATCCACGGTCCGTCCGCCCCAGGGCCTTGCCGGAAGCAGCCGGTCGCGAAGCGCTTCGAGGCCCTCGCGGATCCGGCGGGCGCCGTCACTGCGCGGCACCGGCCCCCGCATCCTCGCCCGCCGTCGCGGCGGCCGGCGCCTTGCGCTTCCGGGCGGGCTTCGGCGCGCCGCTGCCGCCGAGGCTCACGGAGATCTCGTAGTCCCGGGTCATGGCCGGCGGCACGATCAGCCCGTCCTCGACGACCGAGAAGAAGCCCTGCGCCTCGCCTGCCGGCACGGTGGCCGAGACGCGGCGGGTGCGCGAGACGACCGTCTTCTCGTTCTGGCGGATCGCGACGGTGAAGGGCACGTCGAACTTTCCGGGCCGGCCCCCGGGCCCGAGCAGCACGCGCCCCTCGATGCCGACCTTCACGGTGATCGAGCCGTCCTGGAGCCGCGTGCACTCGCGGGCGAGCCGGCCGAGGGTGATCTGGGTGCGGATGCTCGCCGCGTCGCCCATGCGGCCGCCGGCAACCTGGAGGGCCGCGCCGCCCTCGGGCACGTCGATGGTCGGGCAGTAGGCCGCCTCGAGCTCCTTCGGCTGAGACGGCGGCACCGTGGTGCCCCCGTACTTGAAGATGTTCGTGAAGACGTTGCCCTCCTCGGCCGCCGCGGCCGGGATCGTCAGGCAGAGGAGAGCCGAGCCGAGCGGAAGCAGGCCGTGGAAGCGACGACGCATGGGAAACCCTGTGCGGACCATGTCTATTTCAGGCTGTCGAAGCCGTCGCCGAACCCCTTCATCGCGAGGGGGATGCCGACGCCTTCCTCGGGGGTCTGGAAGACGATGAAGGTCGCCTGCTTGCCGCCCTTGAGCTGGCGGATGAGGCCGTCGTCCATCACGACCTCGGCGACGCAGCCCGTGGTCAGGCAGCGCACGAAGCCAGCGCGGCCGATATCGGTCTGGTCGATCTTCAGGCCGAGGCCGGAGGGCAGCAGGATGCCGAGCGGCGCCACGACGCGCAGGAGATAGCCGCGATTGTCGGCGGTCTTCAGCACGATCACGACGAGGGTGAGGTTCGGGCGATCCTCGGCGGCGAGGTACTGCACCAGGGCGCACTGCTCCGCCTTGGCGCCGGCCGGCGTCTCGCAGCGGAGCTGCCAGTCGTCGAAGGTCTTGCGCACCATGCCCTGCGCACCAGCGCCGGACGACCAGCCGAGGCAGAGGGCGAGAAAGGCGAGCGCGATGGCGAACGAGGCCGGCCGCGTCCGATCGATCCTCAATGCCACGCGTCGATCCTCATCAGGCGGCTCGCCCCTGCGAACCGCGTCCGAAAAATTCCCGGCGTTCCGACCACGGGCGGTCGCGAACTGTCAAGCGACGAGGAGCGGCAGATTATGGCCGCAATGTGCTTTCCGTGTGGTGCGGAACGGCCTAGATTCCCCGCGAGCGGGCTTCTCCCGCATGGATCGAGATTGATGCGACTCCTCGCGGCGCCGGCCTGCCTGCTCCTCGCGACCCTGGTTCCGGCCGCGGCGCAGCCCCTGCCCACGGCCGAGACGACCTATGTCGAGACCTCGCTGAACCGCAGCGGCACGCTGATCGTCGAGCACCCGCCGGTGGCGCGCAACCCCTACGGCCGCCGCGCCGGGAGCCGTGCCGAGATCGCCGGCTTCTGCCGCGACGGCGGCTACGTGAAGCGGCACGACGAGTTCGGCCATCCGGTGATCATCCGGCAGCGGGAGGTCTGCGACAGCGTCGCACCCCGCACGCTGGCACCGGGCACGGTCGATCCCCGTCCGGCATGGCCGGCCGCCGTGGTGAGCCGCGAGACGGTGCTGCGTTCGCGGTACTGATCGTCGCCTCAGCCGTAGCGGTGGAGGCTCGCGCCCTGCCGCTTCAGCCAGGCCTCGGCCGCGTCCATGTGCGGGCAGACGCCGGCGACGAGCCGCCAGAAGCGCTGGGAGTGGTTCATCTCGCGCAGATGCGCCATCTCGTGTGCGACGAGGTAGTCGAGCACCATGGGCGGCGCCATGACGAGCCGCCAGGAGAAGTTCAGCTCGCCGCTCGCCGTGCAGGAGCCCCAACGGCTGCGGGTGTCGCGCAGGGTGATGCGGCGCGGCCGCTCGCCGAGCGCCGCGGCGTAGGTCTCCACGGCGCGGGCAAGGTCGGCGCGCGCCTCGCGCTGGAGGAAGTCGCGGACACGGCGGCCGACATGCGGCGCCTCGCAGGAGACCGACAGGATCGGACCGCCCTCCCCGTCCTCCGCGAGCGTCGTGCCGCTGCGGCTGCCACGCCGGACGATGCGATGCGGCACGCCGCGCAACGGCACCGACGCGCCCTCCGCGAAGGGGACGTGATCCGGGACGCGCGCCAGACGCGCAGCGATCCATCCCGCGTGGCTCTCCGCGAAGCGTCTGGCAGTGGCCAGGGCCGTCCGCGGCGGCAGGGTGAGGACGACGTCGCCCGTCACCTGCGAGACCCGCAGGATCAGCCGGCGGGCGGAGGGGCTGCGGCGCAGCGAGACGCGCAGGACCTCCGCTCCGTGCGGAAGCGTCAGGTGGTCGGGTTCGGGTCGGCGCAGGGGCGCGAGCAGCATGCGGCCGAGCTTAGCCGCGAGCCGACGCGTCTCCAACGGTCCCGAGGGTTTCAGCCCACCGCCCGGAGGTAGGTGGCCGGGCGCGCCTCCATCTCGCGGACGAATCGGCCGATCAGCGGCGCGATCGTCGAGCGGAAGCGCGAGCCGTTAAAGACGCCGTAGTGCCCGACATTCTCCTGGAGGTGGTAGCGCTTGCGCTCCGGCGCGAGGTTCGGCGTCAGGTCGAGGGCGGCCTTGGTCTGGCCGACCCCGGAAATGTCGTCGTTCTCGCCCTCGACGGCGAGGATCGCGCAGCGTCGGATCGCCGAGAGGTCGACCGGCTGCCCGCGATGCATCATCTCGCCCTTGGGCAGGGCGTGATCCACGAACACCGTCTTCACCGTCTGAAGGTAGTACTCCGCCGTGAGATCCATGACGGCGAGATACTCGTCGTAGAACTCCCGGTGCTTGTCGGCGGAATCGCCGTCGCCCTTCACGAGGTGGTCGAACATGGCCGAATGGGCGTCGACGTGCCGGTCGAGGTTCATCGCCATGAAGCCGGAGAGCTGCAGGAAGCCCGGATAGACCCGCCGCCACGCGCCGGGGTGGATCGGCGGCACCAGCGTGATGCAGTGCTTCTCGAACCAGGCCGCGCCCCGCTCCTGCGCCAGGCAGTTCACCGCGGTCGGCGAGCGACGCGTGTCGACGGGGCCGCCCATCAGCGTCATCGAGCAGGGGATGCCGTGGGCGCCCCGCGCCTCCATGAGCGCGACGGCGGCGGCTACCGGGACGGCCGGCTGGCAGACCGCCATGACGTGCAGATCCGGCCCGAGGTCCGCGAAGATTGCCGTGAGATAGTCGATGTAGTCGTCGAGGTCGAAACTGCCCTCGGTGATCGGCACCATGCGCGCGTCGACCCAGTCGGTGATGAAGACCTGATGGTCCGGGATCATGGCCTCCACGGTGCCGCGCAGCAGCGTCGCGTAGTGCCCCGACATCGGCGCGACGATCAGGAGCTTCGGCTGGGGCGCCGAGAGCGGATGCGCGATCGCGCGGTCGAAGGCGACCACCCGGCAGAACGGGCGCTCCCAGACCACCCGCTCGCTCACCGCGGCGGGCCGGCCCTCGACCGTCGTGCTCTTGATCCCGAAGGACGGCTTGCCGTAGCGGCGCGTCACGCGCTCGAACATCTCGCACCCGGCCGCGACGGAGCGCGCATAGGGCGAGTAGGCCATGGGGTTGGCGGGATTAGCGAGACCGTACCGTGTCATGTCCGCGGCCATGCGGGCGGGCGTCAGGAGGGCGCGGGCGCTCTCGTACCAGAAGTAAGCCAGGTCCATCCGGCGCTCCGTCACTTCGACCCCGTCGAGGGCAGGCGGGAAAACGAAACAACGCCGAAGGATGATCGTTCCGCCCTGACCGTTGTCTTAACATGGCGGGCTGGATCGGCCGCGGCGCGGCGCTACCCTAGAAATGCCGCCCGCCGGTCCCGGCGCCATGCAGGCGACCGGCGAGCGCACTCCAAGGAACGGGTCGTGGCCCCATCCCCCGGTCGGCCAGGCTGGGCTCGGGGCGCGATCAATCACCCGGCCCGACATGCAGGATGACAGCCTGAGCGGACTCGTCCGCAACCGCCGGCAGGTCCGGCTGGAGACCTTCGTCCGTCTGCGCTGGCTGGCGATCACGGGCCAGAGCGTGGCGGTGGTGGGCGCGCAGTTCGGCCTGGGGCTCTCGCTCCCCTTCGGCTGGTGCTTCCTCGTGATCGCCGCATCCTCGTGGCTGAACCTGGCGCTGCGCATCCGCTTCCCGGCGAGCTATCGGCTCAGCGACGAATCGGCGGCGTTGCTGCTCGCCTTCGACATCCTGCAGCTCGCGGCGCTGCTGTTCCTGACGGGCGGTCTTCAGAATCCGTTCTCGCTGCTGTTCCTGGCACCGGTGCTGATCTCGGCGACCGCCCTGCCCCCCGAGCGCACCCTGTCGCTCGGGCTGCTGGCGGTGGGCCTGTCCACGATCCTCGCCCTCGTGCACCGGCCGCTGCCCTGGTTCGCGGACGGGCGGATCGAGCTGCCGTTCCTATACGTCTCAGGCGTGTGGACCGCGATCCTGCTCGGCACGGCCTTCACTGGCGTCTACGCCTGGCGCGTGGCGGAAGAGACGCGCCAGCTCTCCCAGGCGCTGGCCGCCACCGAGCTGGTCCTGGCCCGCGAGCAGCATCTCTCGCAGCTCGACGGCCTGGCCGCCGCCGCCGCGCACGAGCTCGGCACGCCGCTCGGGACCATCATGGTGATCACCAAGGAGCTGGTGCGCCAGCTCGGCCCGAACGCGCCGCCGGGGCTCGCCGAGGACCTGAACCTGCTGCGCGAGCAGGCCGACCGCTGCCGGAGCATCCTCTCGAAGCTCACCTCCCTCGGCAGCGACGAGGCGGGGTTCCTCGCCACCGTCACCTTCAGCCACATCGTCGAGGAGCTCGTCGCCCCGCAGCGCAGCCTCGGGCCGAGCATCGACGTCTCGACCGCCGGCGAGGGCCCCGAGCCGGTCTGCCGGCGCAATCCCGGCGTCATGTTCGGGCTCGCCAACATCCTCGACAATGCCGCCGACTTCGCCGAGAGCCGCGTCGTCGTGCGGGCGCGATGGACCTCCGACAGCGTGTCGATCGAGGTGCGCGACGACGGCCCCGGCTTCCCCAACGAGGTGCTGCTGCGGGCCGGGGAGCCCTACGTGACGACCCGTGCGCCGCAGAGCCAGCGGGAAGGCGACGCCGCGGGCGCCGGCCTCGGCCTCGGCCTCTTCATCGCCAAGACGCTGATCGAGCGCTCCGGCGCGCAGATGTCGCTCTCGAACGCCGCAGGTACGGGCGTCTCGGGGGCGATCGTGAAGGTCGTCTGGTCCCGGTCGGCCTTCGAACGCGGCGCCTCGCCGGCCACCCTGCCGGAAATGGCGAGCCGGCAACCCCTAACGGTTCCTCCCGTCGCACCTATATAGATTGTGTACCAGCGATCGTGCGGAGGTTCGCAACATGCTGACGGAGTCGGAGTCCTCGGTTCGTCATCCCGGGGAAACGGGACTGGACGAGAACGATCCGCTCGCGGCGTTCGCCGATCGCAGCCTCCTCATCGTCGATGACGACCGCCCCTTCTCGACCCGGCTCGCCCGCGCCATGGAGAGCCGCGGCTACAACGTACAGGTGGCCGAGAGCGTGGTGGAGGGCGTCAGCGCCGTCGAGGCCGGGCCCCCGGCCTTCGCGGTGATCGACATGCGGCTCGGCGACGGCAACGGGCTCGACGTCATCGTCCGGCTCAAGGAGCGGCGGCCGGATGCGCGGGGCATCATCCTCACGGGCTACGGCAACATCGCCACCGCGGTGACGGCCGTGAAGCTCGGCGCCTTCGACTATCTCGCGAAGCCGGCGGACGCCGACGAGATCCATCTCACGCTGATGGCGCAGCCGGGCGAGAGGGCCGATCCGCCGGAGAACCCGATGTCGGCCGACCGGGTGCGCTGGGAGCACATCCAGCGCGTCTACGAGCTCTGCGGGCGCAACGTCAGCGAGACGGCCCGGCGTCTCAACATGCACCGGCGGACGCTCCAGCGGATCCTGGCGAAGCGCGCGCCGCGCTAAGCCTCCGCCGCACCGGAGGCGCGCGCCAGGGTTGCCGGGTGCCCGCCACCGGGCTATGCGCCTTGGCCATCGTGGCGGGCCGAAGGCAGGCGAGCGAACGTGCGTAGTAGCGTCACCATCATCAGCATGATGATCCTCGTCGGCACCGAGGTGTTCGCGGTCGCCATCGCCTCCGGCTGGGCGATCGCCGGCCTTCTCGAGCTCGGCGATAGCGTCGGACACGTCCTGATGGTTCTGTTCAGCGCCGTCGCGGCCTGGACCATGTTCCAGCTCTGGAAGCGGGCGACGGCGGCCGAACCGCTGCGCGGCAGCACGGCTGCCCGCGAGACCCGATCGTGAGTCTTAACGCCGAGTTTAGTGTACGAAATTCAGTAGATCCCCCCAGGCTCTTGCTACGGCATTTTACGGTATGCCTGCGTTGCCGGCGGATCACTGACAGTTTATCACGAATGTCTCAGATCTCCGACCCGAGTCGTATGCCATGAAAGCGCGGATCATCGTCACACTGCGCACCGGCGTGCTGGATCCCCAGGGCAAGGCGATCGAGTCGGCGCTGAAGTCCTTCGGTCTGAACGGCATCGGCAATGTTCGCCAGGGCAAGGTCTTCGACGTCGAGCTGGAGATCGCCGATCGCGGCGAGGCCGAGACGGTGTTGAAGAGCGCCTGCGAGAGGCTGCTCGCCAACACCGTGGTCGAGAACTACACGATCGAGTTGAGCTGATGCGCGCCGCCGTCCTCGTCTTTCCTGGATCGAACCGGGACGGAGATGTCGCGCGGGCGCTGCGTCTGGCCGGCGCCGAGGTCACGCCCGTCTGGCACACCGAGACGGAGCTTCCTGCCGGCACCGATCTGGCCGTGGTGCCGGGCGGCTTCTCCTACGGCGACTATCTCCGCTGCGGCGCCATCGCGGGGCGCGCATCGGTGATGGATGCCGTCCGCCGCCATGCCTCCACCGGCGGACTCGTGCTCGGCATCTGCAACGGCTTCCAGATCCTGTGCGAATCCGGGCTGCTGCCGGGCGTGTTGATGCGCAACGTGAACCGGCGGTTCATCTGCCATCGCCAGCATCTGCGGGTGGAGCGGACAGACACGCGCTTCACCTCCGCCTACCGAGAGGGGCAGGTCATCGACGTGTGCGTGGCCCACGGCGAGGGCAACTACTTCGCCGACGACGACACACTGGCACGCATCGAGGGCGAGGGACGCGTCGCCTTCCGCTACTGCGACGCATCCGGCGCGCTGACGGCGGACGCCAACCGCAACGGCTCCCTCAACGCGATCGCGGGGATCTACTCCGAGCATCGCAACGTGCTCGGCATGATGCCCCACCCCGAGAACTTCGTGGAGGACCTCGTGGGCGGCACGGACGGGCTGGGTCTCTTCCAGAGCCTCGCCGCCTGACCCATCGGCTAACGCTTCGTTAACCTTTCACGATCATAAAGGGACCATTCAACGGTTTGGACGGCGGCCTCTGCGCCGGTTCAGTCTGCTTGATGCCTCCCTGTGACTCTTCGCAAGCCGCCCTCCGGGGCGGCTTCTTTTATGGCGCGGCCTCTTGTTTCAAGGCGCGGCCTCTCGGCATCGCCGTTAACGGTATCTTGCGAGAGCGGTCCCGTCCGGCGCCCGCGGCGCTATGTTTGCTCCAGATCCCGTCGATGCGGGGCGATCGTTCCGAACCGGAACGTGCCCCTCGCGTAGACAGGACAGTGGAGGCAGCATGACCGATCTCGACGTCACCTTCCGGGACGAGCGTGACTGGGTGAGCTTCGGGCAGAGCTACGTCTCGTCGGAGCCCTTCAAGGCGCTGTTCCGCGAGGGCATGGCCCTCGTCGAGGAGACGGCGGCCTATCTCGACGGCGACGGCCGCGAGGAATCGCGCCTCATCTCCCGCGACGCGCAGCTCGGCTACGCGGCCGAGAGCATGCGGCTGACCACGCTCCTGATGCAGACCGCCTCCTGGCTTCTCGTGCAGAGGGCCGTGGCGGAGGGCGAGATCACGCCCGGTCAGGCGCTCGAGGAGAAGACCCGCGTCCGCCTCGCCGAGCCCGACGCCGCCCGCTTCGATCTCGCCGCGCTGCCCCTGCGCCTTCAGGACCTGATGATGCGCACACGCCGTCTCCACGCCCGGATCATGCATCTCGACGCCCTCGTCGCCGACGAGCGGCCGACGCCGGTGCCGCGGGAGAGCCCCGTCGCCCTGCAGCGGGACCTGCTCCTCTCCGCCTTCGGCACGCCGCACTGAGAACGCGAAGAGGGCGGCTCCGGTGGGAGCCGCCCTCTTCGTGGGAACGAGACTGGGGAGAGGCGCTTACTTGCGGCCGAACGGCAGGTTGCCGAAGCGCGAGTTGAAGCGGGAGACGCGACCGCCGCGATCGAGCATCTTCTGCTCGCCGCCCGTCCAGGCCGGATGGGTCAGCGGGTCGATGTCGAGGTTGAGGGTGTCGCCCTCCTTGCCGTAGGTGGAGCGCGTCTTGTACTCCGACCCATCGGTCATCACGACCTTGATGAAGTGATAGTCGGGGTGCTCGGTGCCCTTGGCCTTGGCGGCCGCATTCTTCGCCATGATAGAAACCTCGAAACGACAGGCTGCGCCGACCGCCCCGCCGCACGGCCCGCGGCCATTCAACACGCGCAATCGGATGAAGGCGCGCCTATACCGCAGGGCGAGAACGCGAACAAGCGCTCCGCGCGACGGACGGGAGGAACGAACGGGGATGTTGCATGGCGCGCAAGGCTGACCGGGACCAGGGCCGGGGACGGGCGCCGCTCGGCGCGCTGCGGCCGCTGGTTCCCTTCGCCCTGGCCTATCGCGGCCGGATGCTCGCGGCCTTCGCCGCGCTCACCGCCTCGGCCGGCGCGACGCTGGTGGTGCCGGTGGCGATTCGGCGGGTGATCGACCACGGCTTCTCGCCGGAGGGGCAGGTCCTCATCGACGCCTATTTCCTGGCGCTTCTCGGCGTGGTCGCCGTCCTCGCCCTGTCGAGCGCGGCCCGCTACTACAGCGTCGTGACCCTCGGCGAGCGGGTGGTGGCGGACCTGCGCACCGCCGTGTTCGAGCGCCTGACCGTCCTCGACCCCGCCTTCTTCGACCGCACCCAGGCCGGCGAGATCGTCTCGCGCCTCACCGCCGACGCGACCCAGGTGAAGTCCGCCTTCGGCGTCTCGATCTCGATCCTGCTGCGCAACGCCTTCCTCTTCGTCGGCGCCGTGGTGCTGATGGTGGTGACGAGCCCGAAGCTCTCGATCCTGGTGCTCGCCGCGATCCCGCTCATCGTCTTCCCGCTGATCCTGTCCGGACGCGGCGTGCGCCGGCGCTCGCGGGCGGCGCAGGACCGGCTTGCGGAGGCCTCGGCCTACGCGGCCGAAGCGGTCGGGGCGGTGCGGACCATGCAGGCCTTCGGCATGGGCCGGACCACCGCCCGGCGCTTCGCCGACGCCTCCGAGAACGCCTACGGTGCGGCCCGCGCCTCGATCAAGGCCCGCGCCCTTCTCACGGGCGTCGCGATCTTCCTGATCTCGGCGAGCGTCGTCGGCGTGATGTGGTACGGCGCGCAGGGGGTCATGGCGGGGACGATGACCGCCGGCCAGCTCTCGCAGTTCGTGCTCTACGCCGTGTTCGGCGCCAGCGCGCTCGGCCAGCTCTCGGAGGTGTACGGCGAACTCGCCCAGGCGGCGGGCGCCGCCGAGCGGCTCGGCGAGATCCTGGCCGCGCAGCCGGGGATCCGGGCGCCCGCCGCGCCGAAGGCGCTGCCCGAGCCGCCCCGCGGCGAGATCGCGTTCGAAGGGGTGCGCTTCGCCTATCCGACCCGCGAGGGTCACCCCTCCCTGCACGGCGTCGACCTGCGGGTCGCGCCGGGCGAGCGCGTCGCCCTGGTCGGTCCTTCGGGGGCCGGCAAGAGCACGATCCTGCAGCTGCTGCTGCGCTTCTACGACCCGCAGCAGGGCGTCGTGCGGGTCGACGGGCGCGACGTGGCGAGCGTCGATCCGGAGGCGCTGCGGGCGCGGATGTCCCTGGTGCCGCAGGACCCGACGATCTTCTCCGGCACCGTCATCGAGAACATCCGCTACGGCCGCCCGGACGCGCCCGAGGCCGACGTGCTGCGCGCCGCGCGGCTCGCCCATGCCGACGGGTTCATCACCGCCCTGCCCCAGGGCTACGCCACGCAGGTCGGCGAGCGCGGCGTGACGCTTTCCGGCGGACAGCGCCAGCGCATCGCCATCGCCCGCGCCATCCTCAAGGACGCGCCGATCCTGCTGCTGGACGAGGCAACCTCCGCCCTCGACGCCGAGAGCGAGCGCGCCGTGCAATCGGCCCTCGACACGCTGATGCGGGACCGGACCACGCTCGTCATCGCCCACCGCCTCGCGACGATCCGCAAGGCCGACCGCATCCTGGTGATCGACGACGGCCGCATCGTCGAGGAAGGCACGCATGAGAGCCTGCTCTCGTCGGGCGCCCTCTACGCGCAGCTCGCCGCGCTCCAGTTCACCGATGCCCTCGACGAGACGGCGCGGGGCAAGGAGCCGCGCCCCCGCGAGGTGCTGCCGGCGGCCGAGTGAGCCGGTTCAGCGTTCGGTGAGCTTCAGCTCGATGCGACGGTTGCGGGCGTAGGCTTCCTCGCTCGTGCCGGAATCGAGGGGCTGGAACTCGCCGAAGGCGCCGGCCAGCAGGCGCTGCGGCGGGATGCCCTTGCCCGCGAGATACTGGACCACGCTGATGGCGCGGGCGGCCGAGAGCGACCAGTTCGAGGGGAACTGCGCGCTGGCGATCGGGCGCGCATCCGTGTGGCCGTCAACCCGCAATACCCAGGGGATGTCGCTCGGGATCTGGCGGGCGAGATCCACGATCGCCGTCGCGATCCGGTCGAGCTCCGGCCCGGCCTCGGGCTTGAGCGTCGCGGAGCCGGCGGGAAACAGCACCTCGGACTGCAGCACGAAACGGTCGCCGACGATGCGGATGTCGGGTCGGTTGCCGAGGATCTGCCGCAGGCGCCCGAAGAAGTCGGAGCGGTAGCGGGCGAGCTCCTGCACCCGCTGCGCCAGGGCCACGTTGAGGCGGCTGCCGAGATCGGCGATGCGGGCCTGGCTCTCCCGGTCCCGGCTCTCGGAGGCCGCGAGCGCGTCCTCCAGGGCCGCGAGCTGGCGGCGCATGGCGCTGATCTGCTGGTTGAGGATGTCGACCTGGGAGAGCGCCCGCGCCGTGGCGCCGCGCTCCGCCTGCAACTGTTTATCGAGTTCCCCCGCCTGCCCCTGTGAGGCGGAGCCGGCCTCGGCCTGAGCCTTCAGCCGGTCCCGCTCCGCCTCGACGCCGAGCAGCGTCGTGCGCAGCGACTGCGAGGCCTCCTCCTGGCCGCGCCGGTTCGAGCGTTCCAGGGCGAGCAGGTCCGTGAGGTCGGCGAGCTGGCGGTTCAGGCGCTCCAGCACGCTGTCGCGGCCGGTGATCTCCTGCGAGAGGAAGAACTGGCCCACGACGAAGATCGTCAGCAGGAAGACGACGGAGAGAAGCAACGTGGCCAGCGCGTCGACGTAGCCCGGCCAGACGTTGAGGTGGCGCTCGCGCCGCGCCGCGCGGGACGCCATGGCTCAGGTCCGCTCGCGGCCGAGGCGCTCCAGGACCTGCTTGAGGTCGCGCTCCCGGCTCGCCTGCGCCTCGACCCAGTCGCGGATCATCTGCTGCTCGGTGCGCATGTGCTGCACGAGGCCCTGGATGCCCTCGGCGAGGTTCGTCATCGCCTGGGTCGCGGCGCGGCCGTTGGCACCCTCCGCGACGACCGCCGTCAGCCGCTCCACCGCCTCTTTCAGCTCCGAGACGGCCGGCGCCCCGGTGGCCGTCGCGACGGCGCCCTGCTCCTCGCCCGAGAGCAGCCAGTCCTCCAGCTCGTTGCGGAAGCGGCCATGCGCCTGCCCCGCCTGGAGATCGAGGAAGCCGACGACGAGGGAGCTGGCGAGGCCGAACAGCGAGGCCGAGAAGGCGAGGCCGATGCCGGCGAGCGGCACCGCGAGGCCGTTCTTCAACTCGTCGAACATCACGGCCGCGTCGCCTCCGCCGCCGCGCATCGACTTGATGACCGAACCGACCGCCGAGAGCGTGTCGATGAGGCCCCAGAAGGTGCCGAGCAGGCCGAGCAGGATGAGGATGCCGGAGATGTAGCGCAGCGCGTCGCGCCCCTCGTCGAGGCGGGAATCCACCGTCTCCAGGGACTCGCGGGCGCTCTGGAGCGTCGCGCCCTCTCGCCGGGCCTCGATCGCCGGGGCTAGGGGCGCGAGCAGAACCGGCGCCTTCGGCGCGGGCTCGCCGGCCGCCGCGGCGTTGACGTAGGCGGCCTCGCGGAAGAGCCGCACCACCTGCCCAAAGGCGAGCAGCACCGCGATCAGCAGCACGCCGAGGATGAGGCCGTTGAGGCCGGGATTGGCGAGGAAGGCCGGCGTGATCTGCTTGTACAGGATCAGGACGAGGAAGCCGACGAGGGCGAGGAAGAGCAGCATCCGCACGAGGGTGATGCCAGGCTTCGTCACGATCTGGGACGCAGGACGGGCCGCCATCGCGCGCTACTCTTTCCGAATTCCGGAGCCCCGGCCATTCGGCGCGGCATCAAGCTCGGCGGCACTGTGGAGGCTGGCCGTTACACGATCAAGTCGGGCTTTCGGCAAGGTCCCGGCTCAGTCCCAGGCACGCGGCCAGGTCTCTTCGAGATGCGGCCCGAGGCGGACGGGCGCGACGATGCGGGCGAGCCCCGTCGCATCGTCGGTCTCCACCGCGACGCCGCAGAGCGTCCCCTCCCCCGTCGCGGCCTCGAGGCGGGCGCCCGGCGTCTTCTGGAGGAAGCGGCGCAGGGGCTCGTCTTTCTGCATGCCGAGCACGGAATCGTAGTCGCCGCACATGCCGGCATCCGACAGGTAGGCGGTGCCGCCGGGCAGGATGCGGTGGTCGGCGGTCGGCGCGTGGGTGTGCGTGCCGACGACGAGGCTCGCGCGGCCGTCGACGAAGTGGGCGAAGGCCTGCTTCTCGCTCGTCGCCTCGGCGTGGAAGTCCACGATCACCGCGTCCGCCACCTCACCGAGGGGACAGGCGGTGAGTTCCCGCTCGGCCGCCGCGAAGGGGTCGTCCAGGGCGTCGAGGAAGATGCGGCCCATGGCGTTGACCACGAGCACGCGGGCGCCGCGCGGCGTCTCGACCACGGTGGCGCCGCGTCCCGGCGTGCCGGGCGGGTAGTTCGCCGGCCGCAGCAGACGGGGCTGGCGGGCGATGAAGACGAGCGCCTCGCGCTGGTCGAAGGAGTGGTTGCCGAGGGTCACGGCGTCGGCGCCGGCCTGGAGGATCTCGTCGCAGATCGCCTCGGTGATCCCGAAGCCGCCGGCCGCGTTCTCGCCGTTGACGACGACGCAATCGAGCCGCCAGCGCTCGCGCAGGCCCGGCAGACGGTCGGCGACGACGTTGCGGCCGGGCCGGCCGACCACGTCGCCGAGGAAGAGGATGCGCACGGCTCTAGCCCCGCGCCAGCGGCACGATGCCGGCCTCGGTGACCATGTGGTCGAGGGGGCGGTCGTGGGGCTCGGCGGGCACGTGCTCGATCTCCTGCACGGCGAAGGCGATGCCGATGGTCAGCACAGGGCCGTTGCGGGACAGGCGCTCGATGGCCTGATCGTAGTAGCCCCGTCCGTAGCCGATGCGCTGGCCCCGCCGGTCGAAGGCGGCGAGCGGCACGATCAGCGCCGTGGGGTCGAGAGGCGGCAGGTCGTCCCGCGGCTCGCTGAGGCCGAACGTGCCCGCCACCAGCGCCTCGCCGGCCCGCCACTCGCGGAAGACCAGACCGTCGGAGGTGACCTTCGGCAGAGCCACCCGCTGCCCGCGGGCGAACAGGCCCTCGATGATCGGCCGCGGGTCGACCTCGCTGCGGATCGGCCAGAAGGCGCCGACGATCGGCGCCTCGGCGAGCCCCGGTATCGCGAGGACCGTCTCGGCGATCCGGGCCGCGGCGGCGGAGCGCTCGTCCGCGCCGAGCACGTCCCGGCGCGCCAGGGCACCGCGCCGAAGCTCGGCCTTCAGGTCCGAGACCGGCGTGGAGGGAAGAGAGGAGTGCGGAGCCACGTGAGCCGTTGGAGTGTCGATCCCGGGAAACCTACAGCGTAGGTGGGCGCCGTGTTGGCCAAGTCCAGGGACGAGGCCAGGGACAGCTCCCGAGGGAGTCGATAAGCCCCCGGGGATAAGTTCTCCTGACGAACCCGGCAGCCCCGCATCGCCGATGTAGCGAGCCTCCGGCCGCCGCGCCAGGGGTCGGGACCGCAATCGCGCCGGCAAATCGACCGGCCGCTCAGGTCCCCGCCCGCATCAGCGCCTGGGCCAGCCGCTCCACGCGGTCGGCGGCGGAGGATACGCCGGCAGCGAGCCGCGTCTCGCGCCCGGCCGCCTCGGTCTGGGCCCCGTCCACGACGGCGCGCAGCGCGGCGATCTCCGCCTCGATCTCCGAGAGCCGGCGCTTGGTCTCGGACAGCTCGTCGACGAAGGTGATCGCGGCCATGACCTGGAGGCGCATGTCGCCGATCTCGCCGAAGGCCTTGCGCATCTCGCCGATGCGCGCGTCGAGCCCGGAGGCGAGCGCCGTGAGATGCGGCTCCTCCCCCTCCCCGCAAGCCATGCGATAGGACTTCCCGTCGATCGAGACGTTGATCTGCGGCATGCGCTCAGCTCGTCCGGTCGTGGGACAGAACCCGCTCGACGGCGCCGATCGCCCGGTCGAGCCGGAGGCCGACCTCCCCCGCCGCGGCCTCGACATGGGCGAGCCGGGCGCTCGCCGCGTCGAGCTCCGCAGCCAGGCGCGCCCGGTCCTCGTTCATCAGCGCCAGCTCGGCGTCGCGGTCGCCGCGCTCTCCGGCATCGAGGCGGCGCGCCACCGCCGCCTCGAGGAGCGTCAGCGCCGAGTCGAGCCGGGCGAGGGCCTCGTCCGTGGCGGTGGCGGCGAAGATCAACATGCTCGGGACGGCGGCTCCATGACGCCGGGGCGGCGTCGAACGCGGCGGCGCGCAGGCCCCTGAAAAAAGCGGGGCTGCACACCCATATGAAGGGCCAGTTCATGGCCGAGGGAAGGGCCAGTTCATGGCCGAGGGAAGGGCCAGTTCATGGCCGAGGGAAGGGCCAGTTCATGGCCGAGGGATTGTCATGCCGCAAGCTTTGACAGCCCCTGGCACCATGTTAGAGAGCCCGCGCCGAGACAGGCGCATGCCCGCCGCCGGGGTCGGCGCGACGGTGCGGATACGGATCCCGTGATGCCCGACATGCCTCCCCCGTCATCCGCCGAGCGGACGGACGGCGGCCGCGCGACCGGGCCGGTACGGTTCATCGCAGGTTCAAGCGTCAGGGTCAGAGAACCGGGCCGCGCCTCGGGCGAGAGTTCGTCCGCCGCGGCATCTCGGACAGGCCCGGCGCGGCAGTTGGAAGGAGCAGGGTCGTGACGGTCAAGGTTGCCATCAACGGGTTCGGGCGCATCGGCCGGAACGTCCTGCGCGCCATCCACGAGGCCGGCCGCTCGGACATCGAGGTGGTCGCCATCAACGATCTCGGCCCGGTCGAGACCAACGCGCACCTGCTGCGCTACGACTCCGTGCATGGCCGCTACCCCGGCGAGGTCGGCGTCGACGGTGAGAACCTGATCATCGACGGCAAGCGCATCCGCGTCACCGCCGTGCGCAACCCCGCCGAGCTGCCCCACCGCGACCTCGGCGTCGACATCGCGCTGGAGTGCACCGGCATCTTCACCGCGAAGGACAAGGCCAAGGCCCATCTCGACGCCGGCGCCAAGCGCGTCCTCGTCTCGGCGCCCGCCGACGGCGCCGACCTGACGGTGGTCTACGGCGTCAACCACGACAAGCTGACGGCAGACCACCTCGTGGTCTCGAACGCCTCCTGCACCACCAACTGCCTGGCGCCCATCGCCAAGGTGCTGAACGAGGCCGTGGGCATCGAGCGCGGCTTCATGACCACCATCCACTCCTACACGAACGATCAGCCGTCGCTCGACCAGATGCACAAGGATCTCTACCGGGCCCGCGCCGCGGCGCTCTCGATGATCCCGACAACGACGGGCGCCGCCAAGGCGGTCGGCTTGGTGCTGCCTGAGCTGAAGGGCAAGCTCGACGGCACCTCGATCCGCGTGCCGACCCCGAACGTCTCGGCCGTGGACCTCGTGTTCACCGCCAAGCGCGAGACCTCGGTGCAGGAGATCAACGAGGCGATCAAGGCCGCCGCCACCGGCCCGCTCAAGGGCGTGCTCGGCTTCACCGACCGGCCGAACGTGTCGATCGACTTCAACCACGATCCGCACTCGTCCACGTTCCACCTCGACCAGACCAAGGTCATGGACGGCACCTTCGTGCGCATCCTGTCCTGGTACGACAACGAGTGGGGCTTCTCGAACCGCATGGCGGACACCGCCGTGGCGATGGCGAAGCTGATCTGAGCCACACGGGCGCCCCCGCCGGGGCGCCCGCATCCCGAGGGGCGACCACCAACGACCATAGGGACAGGTGCGGATCATGGCCGAGACTGCTGCGACGGGCGGGTTCATCCCCGCGACCACCACCGAGACCCCGCCGGCGCCCGCCCCGGCCGTCACCGAGGCACCCCCCGCTCCCGAGACCTCCCGCCCCGCGCCGGCCGCGCATCTCGCCGACCAGCTCGCGCGCATCGAGGACAAGTGCTCGCGCATCGAGGACAAGTACGCCCGCTCCGAGGCGCTCCTGTCCCGCGTCGAGGACAAGGTCGAGGGGGCCACGGCCCGCATGAACGACGCCGCCCGCCAGTCCGACGTGGCGGCGCTGCGCACCGAGGTCCGCGCCATCAGCGAGCGCACCCGCCGCATCCCCGGCGCCGGCGCCCTGATCCTCACCGCGATCATCACCGCCGTGCTGACCGTCGTGCTGACGATCGCCGTGCAGCGGCTCAACCTCCAGGGGCTCTTCCCCCAGCGCTGACGCGCCCCATCCTCACCGCCACCCTCCATCCGGGACTCGCATGACCGCCTTCCGCACCCTCGACGACGCCGGCTCTCTCCAGGGCAAGCGCGTGCTGCTGCGGGTGGACGTGAACGTGCCGATGGACGGAGGCCGGGTCACCGACACCACCCGCATCGACCGGGTGGTGCCGACGATCCGTGAGATCGCCGAGGCCGGCGGCCGGGTGATCCTGCTCGCCCATTTCGGCCGCCCGAAGGGCAAGCGCGAGCCCAAGGATTCCCTGCGCCCCGTGGTCGGCGCCATCTCGGAGAGCCTCGGCCGTCCGGTCGCCTTCGCTGAGGACTGCATCGGCGCCCCGGCCGCCGAGGCGGTGGCCGCCCTGAAGGACGGCGACGTGCTTCTCCTTGAGAACACCCGCTTCCACGCGGGAGAGGAGAAGAACGACCCGGCCTTCGTCCGCGAGCTCGCCGCCAACGGCGACGTCTTCGTCAACGACGCCTTCTCCGCCGCGCACCGGGCGCACGCCTCGACCGAGGGGCTGGCGCGGGTGCTGCCGGCCTACGCCGGCCGGACCATGCAGGCGGAGCTGGAGGCTCTGACCAAGGGGCTCGAGGCGCCTGCGCGCCCGGTCATCGCCCTCGTCGGCGGCGCCAAGGTCTCCTCGAAGATCGACCTCCTCGAGAACCTCGTCGGCAAGGTCGACATGCTGGTGATCGGCGGCGGCATGGCCAACACCTTCCTGCACGCGCAAGGCAAGGCGGTCGGTAAGTCGCTCTGCGAGAAGGATCTCGCCGAGACGGCGACCCGCATCCTCGCGGCGGCCGACAAGGCCGGCTGCCGGATCATCCTGCCGGTCGACGCCGTGGTCGCCTCCGAGTTCAAGGCGAACGCCCCCCACGAGACCGTCTCCGCCGACGCGGTGCCCGAGGACGGCATGATCCTCGACGCCGGCCCGGCCTCTGTCCGCGAGATCGACGCGGCCATCGACGGCGCCGCGACGCTGGTCTGGAACGGCCCCCTCGGCGCCTTCGAGCTGACGCCCTTCGACGCGGCGACGGTCGCGGCGGCCCGGCACGCGGCCGAGCGCACCAAGGCGGGCCGGCTCGTCTCGGTGGCGGGCGGCGGCGACACCGTCGCGGCCCTGAACCACGCAGGCGTCGGCGAGGCGTTCAGTTATATCTCGACCGCCGGCGGCGCCTTCCTCGAATGGCTGGAGGGCAAGGAGCTGCCCGGCGTCGAGGCCCTGCGGGCGACGGCCTGACCACACGCCGCGCGCCCCGGCGCGCGATTGATCCATCTCGGTCCGTCAAGGACCATTCGAGGCGAGGACACGGACCATGGCGCGCATCACCCTGAGGCAGCTTCTCGACCATGCCGCCGAGCAGGGCTACGGCGTGCCGGCGTTCAACCTGAACAACATGGAGCAGGGGCTGGCCATCATGGCCGCCGCCGACGCCACGGACTCGCCGGTGATCCTCCAGGCGAGCCGGGGCGCGCGCGCCTACGCCAACGACATCGTGCTGGCGAAGCTCATCGACGGCCTCGTCGAGATCTACCCGCACATCCCCGTCTGCATGCATCTCGACCACGGCAACAACGAAGCCACCTGCGCCACCGCGATCCAGTACGGCTTCACCTCGGTGATGATGGACGGCTCGCTCAAGGCCGACGGCAAGACGCCGGCCGACTACGCCTACAACGTCGAGATCACCCGCAACGTCACGAAGATGGCCCACTGGGCCGGCGTCTCCGTCGAGGGCGAGCTCGGCGTGCTCGGCTCCCTCGAGAGCGGCCAGGGCGAGGCCGAGGACGGCCACGGCGCCGAGGGCGTGCTCTCCCACGACCAGCTCCTCACCGATCCGGCGGAAGCCGCGAAGTTCGTCGCCGAGACAAAGGTCGACGCGCTCGCCGTCGCCATGGGCACCAGCCACGGCGCCTACAAGTTCACGCGGAAGCCCGACGGCGACGTGCTCGCCATGAACGTGATCGAGGAGATCCACCGGCGCCTGCCGAACACGCACCTCGTCATGCACGGCTCCTCCTCGGTGCCGCAGGACCTCCAGGACATCATCAACCAGTACGGCGGCGAGATGAAGCCGACCTGGGGCGTGCCGGTCGAGGAGATTCAGCGCGGCATCAAGCACGGCGTGCGCAAGATCAACATCGACACCGACAACCGCATGGCGATGACCGGCCAGATCCGGAAGATCCTCACGGAGAACAAGGCCGAGTTCGACCCGCGCAAGTACCTGAAGCCGGCGATGGATGCGATGACGAAGCTCTGCAAGCAGCGCTTCGAGGAGTTCGGCACCGCCGGCCAGGGCTCGAAGATCCGCCCGATCTCCGTCGCGGCCATGGCCAAGCGCTACGCCGACGGCTCGCTCGACCCGAAGATCGAGGCCGCGCGCTGAGCGCGGGAACGCCGCCGGTGAACGGCGCATCGGCACGGCTCACGCTGCTCACGCCGCACGGCCTCACGATGGATGGCGCCGATGCGGTCGTCGGGGCCCTCGCCAAGGCCTGCGCGGGCGGCGGCGGCGTCGCCGCCGTGCTGCTGCGCCTGCCGCTGGCCGACGAGCGGCCGCTCATCGACCTCGTGAAGCAGGCCGCGCCCGTCGTGCAGGATCACGGCGCGGCGCTGGTCGTCGCCTGCGCGGGCTTCAAGGGCGACCTCGGCCGGGTGGCGGTGCGCGGTGGCGCCGACGGGGTGCATCTCGACCGCGCCCCGGCATCCGCGCTGACGGAGGCGCGCGCGGCCCTCAAGGACGGCCGCATCCTCGGCGTCGGCGGCATCGAGACCCGCGACGCCGCCATGACCGCCGGCGAGGCGGGCGTCGATTACGTCATGTTCGGCGGCCTCTATGCGGATGGCGCCGCGCCCGATCCGGAAACGGTGGCCGAGCGCGCCGCCTGGTGGGCGGAGATCTTCGAGACGCCCTGCATCGCCGTCGCGACGCGCGAGGAGGACATCGCCGCGCTCGGCGCGACGGGCGCGGAGTTCGTCGGCCTGGAGAGCGGCCTCTGGCTCGACGATCCGGAAGCCGTCCTGCGCGCCGGCAAGGGGCTGGGCCGGCCGTGAAGGCCCGCCCGGCGGCGCTCGCCGCATCCCTCGTCATCGCGTCGCAGGCCGCTTACGGCGCGCCGAGCCCAGCGGCGCCCGAGGCGAAGCCGGTGACGACGCATCAGAGCGTGCCGACCCGCGAGCTACCCTCGCCCTACACCGCGAACTACGTCGGCGGCGCCGTGCCCCCCCGCTCGGCCCTGCCGCCGGACTTCGCCTACGGCGCCTACCAGCGCGGCCAGTACGTCACCGCCTTCCGGGAGGCGACGAAGCGCATCGAGGCCGACCGCAAGGACGTGGCCGCGATGGTGCTGCTGGGCGAGCTCTACAACCAGGGCCTCGGCACCAAGCAGGACGCGTTGCGCGCCGCGGAGTGGTATCGCCTCGCCGCCGCCGAGGGGGAGCCGAACGCGATGGCCTCCCTCGGCCTGATGGCGATGGACGGCCGCGGCATGCCCCGCGACGAGAAGGCCGGCCGCGCCTGGCTGGAGAAGGCGGCCGCCAAGGGCCAGCCGACGGCGGCCTACAACCTCGCCATCCTGCTGCTCGCCACCGGAAACGAGGCCGACATCGCCCGCGCCGCCACGCTCTACCGCACGGCGGCCGAGGGCGAGATCGGCTCGGCCCAGCACGGTCTCGGCGTGCTCTATCTCAAGGGCCTCGGCGTTCCGAAGGACCCGAAGCTCGCCGCGCAGTGGTTCCGCCGGGCCGCCGACAACGGCGACCTCGCCGGCGAGGTCGAGTTCGCGATCCTGCTCTTCAACGGCACCGGTGTGCCGAAGGACGAGGTCCGCGCCGCCCGCTACTTCCTGCACGCGGCCTCCCGCGGCAACGCCATCGCGCAGAACAGGGTCGCGCGCCTGTTCGCGACCGGGCGCGGTCTGCCGAAGAACCTCGTCGAGGCCGCCGCCTGGAACCTCGCGGCCTCCGCGCAGGGTCTCTCGGACGCCTGGCTCGATCAGACGCTGAACGGCCTCGGAGCCGAGGAGCGCACCCGGGCCGAACGGCTCGCCAACGACCGTATCAACGTCCGCTGACGCCGCTCGCTCCTCAGGAAGCGGCCTTCTCGGCGTTGCGCTTGCGCGTCGCGGCGGCCTTCCTCGCGGAGGCCGAGCGTTCCTCCGCCGTGCGCGAGGCGGACGCCTTGCCGCCCGATGCGCCGCCCTTGTGCGCGGCCGGATGGCCGGTGCTCCTGCCGCGACCGGAGCCGCCGGGATGCTTGCCGCCGCCGTCGTCCTTGTTGACCGTCGCCCAGGCGCGGGACTCCGCCTCCTTCTCGGGCACGCCGCGCTCGACGTAGGACTCCGCAATATGCTCGGCCTTGCGGACCTGCTTGTCGGTGTATTTCGACTTATCGCCTCTTGCCATGGCCACCTCCTGCCGGAAGTCCCGGCCGGCGCGGCCTCAGGGAGCGGGCGCGTCGAGGATATCGCGGACCCGCCGGCTGAGATCGGCGCGGCGATAGGGCTTCTTCAGGATCTCGAACTCCGGAGCGCCCATGTCGGTTCGCTCGAGGCTGTCGCCGGCATAGCCCGTGGTGAGGAGGATCCGGAGGCCGGGCTGGCGCTTGCGCGCCTCGCGGGCCAGCATCAGGCCGTTCATGCCGCCGGGCATGATCAGGTCGCTGAACAGCAGGTCCACGGGCTCACTGCCGTCCAGGATATCGAGGGCCTCGCGGGCGTTGCCGGCCGTCAGGGTCCGGTAGCCGTGGTCGCGCAGGATGGATCGCGCCAGTTCCGCCACGTCCTGGCGGTCGTCGACGACCAGAACTGTCTCGTCGCCGCCCTCCGCCCGCTCCGGGAGAGGTCCCGTCTCGACTGGGTCGACCGATCCGGCGATGGCCGGAAAGAACAGTCGCACCGTGGTGCCCTCGCCGACCTTCGAGACGATGTCGACGGCGCCGCCCGACTGCTTGGCGAAACCGTAGACCATCGAGAGGCCGAGGCCGGTCCCCTTCCCCTCCTCCTTCGTCGTGAAGAACGGGTCGAGGACGCGGGCGAGCACGTCCGGGGACATGCCGGTGCCGGTATCGGTCACCGAGAGCACCACGTAGGGTCCGGGATTGAGCGGCCCCCGGCCGGTGATGTCGTCGCCCGCCATCTCGCGGTTCTCGGTCCGCACCGTGATCGTGCCGCCGTCCGGCATGGCGTCGCGGGCGTTGATGACGACGTTGAGGATAGCGACCTCGGCCTGGGTCGGATCGATCTGACAGGTCCAGAGATCGGTCGCGGGCGCCTGCTCGACGAACACCGCCTCGCCGAGGGACCTGCGCAGCAGGCCGTCCATGCCGGAGATCAGCGTGTTGAGGTTGACCGGCCGCCCCTCGAGCCTCTGCTTGCGGGCGAAGGAGAGAAGCTGCTGCGTCAGCGTCGTGGCGCGCTCGGCGGCGATGCGGATGTTGTCCGTGGCGCGGCCGAGGCGGGCGCGGTCCGGCTCCGGCTTCTGGAGGCCCGACGCAAGGATCTCGACATAGCCGACGATGACCTGGAGCAGGTTGTTGAAGTCGTGGGCGATCCCGCCGGTGAGCTGGCCCAGAGCCTCCATCTTCTGGGCCTGGCTCAGCCCCTCCTCCGCCTCCCGGCGGCGCGACACGTCGAGCTGCGAGCCGAAGAAGTAGACGAGTTCGCCTGCCGCGTTGTGGATGGGCGAGATGTACAGCGCGTTCCAGAAGCTCGACCCGTCCTTGCGGTAGTTCAGGACCTCTCCGGAAAAGTTGCGTCTCGCCGCGACGGCGGAGCGGATCTCCTCGATCGTGCCCCTGTCGGTCCGCGGCCCCTGGAGGAAGCGGCAATTGCGCCCGAGAAGCTCCTCGGTGGCGTAGCCCGTCATCGCCATGAAGGCGCGGTTGGCGAAGATGATCGGATTGTCCGGTTGCCGGGGATCGGTGACGATCATCGGCATCCGCGTCGTCTCCACGGCCGCGAAGAACAGGTCGTTCGCCGGATCGCCGACATCCGCGGTGCCGGTGCTCACCCGAGCCGTGTAGCCCGTGCTCGGTTTCTCTGGCGACTCGGACATGCGGTCGGCGGACCACCATTGATCGTGGCGTGGAGAGGCCGACCCTAGCAGAGCCCGAAGAACGCTGCCAACGGGCCGGCCCGGCGGATCAGTCCCGTTCTTCCTGCGACGTGGCGAAGCGCACCCGCTCGATGTTGGCCCGCTCGAAGGCCTGCATCACATGCCGGTAGGAGCGCACCATCTCCTGCGTGCCCTCGCCGTTGCGGCCCCCGTCGGCGTCGGGCTTGAGAACGAACATCAGCATGGAGCGGCCGGTGACGTCATACTGGCCGCCCGCCGCGAAGCTCTCGGCCTCCTGGCTGTCGGGCAGGTTGGTGTCGAGGAGCCGCGTCCACTCGCTGCCGCCGACCGTCTCGGGCAGGGTGAACGACACGAGATCGTGGTAGGCGTTGTAGAGGACGAGGACCGTCGCATCGCCGCCGCGCCGGTGGATGCCGGTCGCCTGCGCGCGGCCGTCGACGAGAACCGCGAGCGAGAGCGCGCGGCCGTCCGACCAGTTCTCCGGGGTCATCTCGCCGCCGTCCGGCCGCAGCCAGGTCACGTCGCGGACGCCGAACTCCTCGTCGTAGGCGCCCGTCAGGAAGCGGCCGCGGGTCAGGATCGGCAGGGCCGAGCGCAGCAGGATCAGGCGTTGGGTGAACTCCGCGAGATCGCGCTCCTCGTCGCCGATCCCCTCCCAGTCGATCCAGCTCACCTCGTTGTCCTGGCAGTAGGCGTTGTTGTTGCCCTGCTGCGTGCGGGCGAACTCGTCGCCGGCGAGCAGCATCGGCGTGCCGCGGGACAGGAATAGCGTCGCCAGCATGTTGCGCATCTGGCGGAAGCGGACGGCGCGGATCTCAGCGTCGTCGCTCGGCCCCTCGACGCCGTAGTTGAAGGAGAGGTTGTGCGAGTGCCCGTCGCGGTTGCCCTCGCCGTTCGCCTCGTTGTGCTTGTCGTTGTAGGAGACGGTGTCGTTGAGCGTGAAGCCGTCATGGGCGGTGAGGAAGTTCACCGACGCCCAGGGCTTGCGGCCGCGCTTGTCGAACTTGTCGGCCGAGCCGGTGATGCGGGAGGCGAGCGAAGGGAGCAGCCCGCCATCGCCCTTCCAGTAGCCGCGCACGTCGTCGCGGAAGCGGTCGTTCCACTCCGCCCAGCCCGGCGGGAAGCCGCCGACCTGATAGCCGCCGGGGCCGCAGTCCCAGGGCTCGGCGATGAGCTTGACGGAGTTCAGGATCGGATCCTGCCGGCAGGTGTCGAGGAAGCCGCCGCCCTCGTCGAAGCCGTGCGGCTCGCGCCCGAGGATCGTCGCGAGGTCGAAGCGGAATCCGTCGACATGCATCTCCTGCACCCAGTAGCGCAGGGAATCGGTCACGAGCTGCAGCACGCGGGGATGCGAGAGGTTGAAGGTGTTCCCGGTGCCGGTGTCGTTGATGTAGTAGCGCTCCTGCCCCGGCAGCAGCCGGTAGTAGGAGGCGTTGTCGACGCCCTTGTAGGAGAGGGTCGGCCCCTTCTCGTTGCCCTCCGCCGTGTGGTTGTAGACGACGTCGAGGATCACCTCGAGGCCGGCGCCGTGCATGCGCGCGACCATCTCCTTGAACTCGGAGAAGGCGAAGTCCGGCACCGCCGCGTAGCGCCGGGCGGGGGTGAAGAACGAGATCGTGTTGTAGCCCCAGTAGTTCACGAGGTCCTTCTGCTGGAGGTAGTCGTCCTGCACGAAGGCGTGGACCGGCAGCAGCTCGACCGCGGTGACCCCGAGGCTGCGGATGTAGTCGAGCACGGCCGGCGTCCCGAGGCCGGCATAGGTGCCGCGCAGCTTCTCCGGCACCTGGGGATGGAGCTTGGTGAAGCCCTTCACGTGCGTCTCGTAGACGACCGTCTTCTCCCAGGGGATGTTGGGCTTGCGGTCGCGCCCCCAGGTGAAGGCCGGGTCGATGACGCGAGAGCGGCGGGTGTAGGGGGCGCTGTCGCGCTCGTCGAAGGTCAGGTCGTCGCCGCTCTCCATCTGGTAGCCGAACAGCGCCGGGTTCCAGGTGATCGAGCCGACGAGCCCCTTGGCGTAGGGATCGATGAGAAGCTTGTTCGGGTTGAAGCGGTGGCCCGCCTTCGGCTCGTAGGGGCCGTGCACGCGGTAGCCGTAGATGGTGCCGGGGCGAGCGTCGGGCAGGTAGCCGTGCCAGACCTCGTCCGTGTACTCCGGCAACTCGATGCGCTCGATCTCCCGCTCGCCGGCATCGTCGAACAGGCAGAGCTCGACCTTGGTGGCGTGGGCGGAGAAGAGCGCGAAGTTGACGCCGAGACCGTCCCAGGTCGCGCCGCAAGGGTAGGGCCGGCCCTCCCGGATGCGCGAGCGGGCGGCGCGGGCGGGCTGGGCGGACTTCGAGGACCGGGACTTGTCGGCGGGCATGGAGGCTCCGATGGCCGCACCCCTGTGCACGAATGGGGCGTCGGCTGCGGGGGAACTCCCGTCCTGTGGCTAAGCTCCGGGGCTGGGAAAATAATTCGCCGCCCGTGCGCGCGTGTCTCACCCCGCTCCGGCGGCAAGCCGGCGGAGCGGGGTGAGACACGCGCGCACGGGCGGCGAATTATTTTCCCAGCCCCGGAGCTTAGCCACAGGACGGGAGTTCCCCCGCAGCCGACGCCCCATTCGTGCACAGGGGTGCGGCCATCGGAGCCTCCATGCCCGCCGACAAGTCCCGGTCCTCGAAGTCCGCCCAGCCCGCCCGCGCCGCCCGCT
>NZ_BPQR01000093.1 GCF_022179345.1 Methylobacterium jeotgali
ACGCGAGATCCTGGTGGAGACGGAGGAGCAGGGCTTCTGAGGAAGCCCTCCCGCAGCGTCAGGCGGGCATCTCGTCCCGCTGCAGGCGGTGCAGATGGGCGTAGACGCCGCCCGCCTCCATCAGTGCCCCGTGGCTGCCGGTCTCGGCGATGCGGCCGGCCTCCATGACCACGATCAGGTCGGCGTCGCGCACCGTCGAGAGGCGGTGGGCGATGACGAGGGTGGTGCGCCCCTGCATCAGCCGCTCCAGCGCCCCCTGCACCAGCCGCTCGGACTCGGCGTCGAGGGCGCTCGTCGCCTCGTCGAGGAGCAGGATCGGCGCGTCCTTCAGGAAGGCACGGGCGAGGCTGATGCGCTGGCGCTCGCCCCCCGAGAGCCGGCCGCCGCCGGGCCCGACGCGGAACTCGTAGCCCTCCGGCAGGCGCGAGACGAAGCCGTGGGCCGCCGCCGCTTCGGCCGCCGCCTCGATCTGTTCCCGAGAGGCGCCGGGGCGGCCGAAGGCGATGTTGGCCGCGACCGTGTCGTCGAAGAGCACCACCTCCTGCGAGACCACCGCCACCGCCTGCCGGAGGGAGGCGAGCGTCACGTCCCGCACGTCCTGCCCGTCGACGGTCACGCGGCCCCCGGTCACGTCGTAGAGCCGGGGCACGAGGTTGAGGAGCGAGGACTTGCCCGAGCCCGAGCGCCCGACGAGGGCAGTGCGGCGCCCCGCCGGAACGGTCAGGTCGATCCCCTCGAGCGCTGGAGCGTCGGGACGGTAGCGGAAGCGCACGCCCTCGAAGCGGACCTCGCCGGCCCCGATCGTGAGCGGCGCCGCGTTCGGCGCCTCACGGATGGTCGGCGCCTCGTCGATGAGGTCGAAGTAGCGCCGCAGCGCCGCGGCCGCCTCCTGGAGGATGGCGTTGAGGGTGCCGAGCGCTCGCGCGGGCTGCGCGGCGAGCAGCAGCGCGGCCACGTAGCCGGTGAAGTCGCCGACCGTGCGGTCGCCGGACATCACCCGCTGGCCGACGAGGAGCAGCACGCCCGCCACCGCGAGCCCGCCGCCGACCTCGAGCAGCGGGTCGAGCCGCCCTCGGGCGTTGGCGGCCTTCATCTTGAGGCGGCGCACCTCGTCGAGGGCCTCGGCCGCACGGCCCTTGAGGTAGCCTTCCAGCGCGTAGGTCTTGGCGACGCGGGCGCCCTGGAGGCTTTCGGTGATGAGGCTCGCGGTCGCCCCCATGCGCTCCTGCGTCGAGGTCGAGACCCGGCGTAGCTTCTTGCCGATGCGCCCCACGGGGCCGGCCACGAAGGGCACGGTGACGGCGGCGATCAAGGTGAGGAGCGGGTCCATCCAGACCAGCGCCGCGACGAGCCCGACGAGCATGGCGACGTCGCGCAGCAGCACCGTCGAGATACGGGTCAGCGCCTCCTTGATGAAGGCGAAGTCGGTGGTGAAGCGCTGGGTGAAGGCGGCCGGGCTCTCGCGGCCGAGCTGCGCCAGATCGGATTCGATGAGGTGGCCGTAGAGGGCCGCCTGCATGTCGGCCTCGACGCGGGTGACGACGCGGTTCGTGAGCACCGTCTGCCCGTAGAGAGCGAAGCCGCGCACCGAGGTCACCGCGACGACGATCAGCGGACCGTAGGTGAGGGCGGAGGCGTCCTTGTGGTCGAAGGCGTCGAAGGCCGCCTTGATCAGCGCGGGGTAGAGGCCGGTCGCGGCGCCGACCACTGCGATCAGCAGCATCACCACCGCGAGTGTGCCCCGGTGCGGGGAGAGCCAGTCCCGCCACAGCCGGGCAAGGAGGGGCAGGGTGTCGCCTGCCGCGAGAGCGCGGCGCGCCATGAGCGGGGTCCGTGACGGAGCGACCCCGAACGCGCCCCGGGGGCGAGAGGGCGAGCGGTGTTAGCCGCCGCCCCCGCCGGGGATCAAGGGCAGGCCGCCGCCTGCGCCGCGCTCACTCCTCGCCGCCGTGGCGGCCGTGGTGACGGTGCCAGCCCGGCCCGCGCATCGGCCGCGCCAGCATCACGGCCCGGCGCTTCTGGTCGGCGTCGAGGGTGGCATAGAGGGGTTGGGAGGCATCGGCGAGCTTGCGCAGGGCCTCGCCGCGGGCGGTCGCCGCGTCGGCCATCGCCCGCAGGGCGCCGGGCGCGTCGTCGACGATGCGGCCGCGCTCGCGCCGTGCCTCCCGCTGCTCCCGGCGCAGGCGCGCCATGTCGCGGATCGCCGCCTCGACGGGCGGCCAAAGCTTCTCCTGGTCGGCGTTGAGCCGCAGGCCGGCGTGGAGGGCGGCGATGCGCGCCTCGGCGAAGGCCTCGCGGTCGGCGGGCGAGAGGTTGCTCCAGCGGCCGTGCGGCCTGTGGCCGAAGGGGTCGTCCTTGGAGGCGGCGGCGCCCGCCAGGGCGGCCGCGCCGAGGGCACCGGCGGCGAGGGCGGCGAGGGTTCGTCTGCGCATGGGGGGAGCTCCGGGATCCTCCCCGGGGGCTCCGGGGCGACATGATCCTCGCGCGGGCCGCGTGGCGCCCCGCTGTCCGCCGGATGACAGCTTGTCCATGTTGGCGCTCAGGCCTGCGCCCCGGACATGTCCATGTGCATCACCTCCCAGACATGCCCGTCGAGGTCCTGGAAGCTGATGCCGTACATGAAGCCGTAGTCCATCGCCGGCTTCCAGGGCCGGGCGCCGGCGGCGAGCGCCTTGGCGAGCATGTCGTCCACCGCCTCACGGCTCTCGGCGGAGAGGCAGGTGAGCACCTCCTTCACCTTGAAGCCGTCGGCGATCTCGCCGGTGATGAAGTCGCGGAAGCGCGGCTCGGTGAGGAGCATCACGAAGATCGTCTCCGAGACGACCATGCAGGCGGCCGCATCATCGCTGAACTGCTCGTTGAAGGAGAAGCCCAGCGCGCCGAAGAAGGTGCGCGCGGCGGGCAGGTCCCGCACCGGCAGGTTGACGAAGATCATCCGCATGGTCGGCATCCCCCAAGATTCGCGACGGCCGCAGGGTAGCCCGAGTCCCGGCAGCCCGCATCCGCCACGCGGCGGACGATGCGGGTTGGCAGTGTAATACTATTACATTATCAGGGCCTTCGATTGTGAGAGGCCGCGCCGTTGCGCGCGCCCCAGAGGAACGGCGCGGCGGATGATCTCGACCAGGCGGGCAGGGCTGACGACGATCCTCGCGGGCCTCGCCCTGATGGTCGCGACCGCATCGGCCGGTCCCGTGCGGGCCGAGGGTGCGGAGCCGCTCAAGGTCGTGGCGACCTTCTCGATCCTCGCCGATCTCGCCCGGCAGGTCGGCGGTGCGCATGTCGCGGTCACGAGCCTCGTCGGCCCGGATTCGGACGCCCACAGCTACGCGCCGGCCCCGGCGGACGCGCGCCGCATCGCCGAGGCCGACATTGTCATCGTGAACGGGCTCGGCTTCGACGGCTGGCTCGACCGGCTGGTCAAGGTCTCGGCGGCGAAGGCGCCGGTGGTGGTGGCGGCCAGGGGCGTGCGCACCATCGCGGGAGACGATGGGCACGGGCACGGTCATGCGCACGACGTCGACCCTCATGCCTGGCAGAGCGTGGCGAACGTGCGGGTCTACGTCGCCAACATCCGCGACGGCCTCGCCAAGGCCGATCCGGCCCGCGCGAAGGTCTACGCCGGCAACGCCGAGGCCTACATCCGGCAGCTCGACGCCCTCGACGGCGAGATGCGCGCGACGCTCGCCGCGCTGCCGCCGGAGCGGCGGCGGATCATCACCAGCCACGACGCCTTCGGCTACCTCGCCGAGGCCTACGGCCTCGTCGTCCTGGCGGCGCAGGGGGTCTCGACGGAGAGCGAGGCGAGCCCGAAGGGCATCGCCTCGCTGATCCGCCAGATCCGCCGGGAGCGGGTGCCGGCGGTGTTCGTGGAATCGATCGCCGACCCGCGGCTGATGGAGCAGGTGGCGCGGGAGAGCGGCGCCCGCCTCGGCGGCCGGCTCTACTCGGACGCGCTCTCCGCGCCGGGCGGACCGGCCTCGACCTATCTCGACCTGATGCGCGCGAACCTGCGGACCATCGCCGAGGCGCTCAAGGGTTAGCCGCAGGGCGCGCGGTGATCGCCTTCCTCGATCACCATATTGTATACACCCGATACAATCCTAGATCGAATCAATATAATTCGGTCTTCGTTGCGCCGTTAGGGACAGATTTACTGAATATGCCGGATTGTGACCTTCATCGTCACAATCGGACCCCCGTCATGCGCCTCCCTCGACCCCGCATCGGCCTGCGGGCGCAGATCGCCTTCCTCGGCGTAGGAGGCGTCCTCCTGATCGGGGCGATCACCACCTTCGGCAGCCGCGAGCAGGATCGCTTCCAGGCCGCCGCCGACGCGAGCGTACGGCTCCGCGGCGCGGTCGCCGGGCTCGCCGACGATCTTCTGGTGGCGCGGCAGGTCGAGACGGAGTTCCTGCTCAAGCGCGAGGAGGCGCTGATCGGCAAGCGGGAGGCCGCGACCGCGCGGGCGCTGTCCCGCCTCGACGGGATCGAGGCCGGCGTCGCCCCGCTCGCCCCCGAGGATCCCCTGCGCAAGGCCGAGACGCTCCGGGCCGGGCTCAACCTCTATGTCGGCCGGTTCGGCAACGTGGTCGCGGCCCAGCGCACCCTCGGCTTCTCGGAGAAGGACGGCCTGCAGGGCCGGCTGCGCCAGGCCGTGCATGCCGTCGAGAAGCGCCTGGGGGAGTTCGACGAGCCCCGGCTGGCCGTGCTGATGCTGCAGATGCGCCGCCACGAGAAGGACTTCCTGCTGCGCGGCGACGAGCGCTACGGCGAGGAGCTGCGCAAGCGGGTCGCCGAGTTCCTGCCGCTGCTGGAACGCTCCTCACTCGCGCCGGCCACGAGGACCGAGATCGGGTCGCTGATCCGCAGCTACGAGCAGAGCTTCATGGCCTTCATGATGGGCGCCGTGACCCTCAAGGAGGAGGCGGACGACCTCGTCGCGATCTATCGCCGGATGGAGCCCTTCGTGGCGCAGATCGTCGCGGACGCCGACGCCCGCGCGGGGGAGGCCGAGGCCGCCATCGTCGCCTCGCGGGCACACACGGCGCGGCTGACCTGGTGGACCATCCTACTCACGGTGCTCTGCGCGGGCGGCCTCTCCTGGTGGGTCGGCCGGCGCATCTCGGGGCCTCTGCGCGCCCTGTCGGAGGCGATGCAGCGTCTCGCCGCCGGGGACCTCCAGGTGCGGGCGCCCTCGGTCGCCCGGCAGGACGAGATCGGCAACCTGTCGCGCGCCTTCACGGTGTTCCACGGCAAGATGGTGGAGAACGGCGAGCTGACCCTCGAGCAGGCGGCGACGCGCGCCCGCGCGGAGGCCGAGCGGCGGGCCACGATGCACGCGCTCGCCGACCGGCTCGAGCGGGAGGTCGGCCACGCGATCCAGGGCCTGTCGACGGCGGCCGGCGAGATGCAGGCCGGCGCGACGCAGGTCTCGGGAGCGGCCGAGAAGACCCGGGGACGGGCGAGCGCCGTCGCCTCGGCCTCCGAGGAGGCGTCGGCGAACGTGCAGACCGTGGCCTCGGCGGCGGAAGAGCTGACGGCCTCCCTCGACGAGGTCGCCGGGCAGGTCTCGCGCTCGGCCGGAATCACCCGCCGCGCCGCCGAGGACGCGGCCCGCACCGACCGGACGATCCGCGACCTCGCCGCGGCGGCCGAGCGCATCGACGCCGTCGTCGGCCTGATCGCGTCGATCTCCGCCCAGACCAACCTGCTGGCGCTCAACGCGACGATCGAGGCGGCGCGGGCCGGCGAGGCCGGGCGCGGCTTCGCCGTCGTCGCCGGAGAGGTGAAGTCCCTCGCCAGTCAGGCCGCCAGGGCGACCGACGACATCCGCGTCCAGATCGGCGCCATCCAGGCCGTCAGCACGGAGGCGGTGACGGCCGTCCAGGGCATCGTCGAGACGGTCCGGGAGATGGACGGCATCGCCGCGGCGATCTCGGCAACCGTCGACCAGCAGCGCACGGCGACGCAGGAGATCGCCGCCAGCGTGATCCTCGCCGCCCAGGGGACGCAGGAGGTGTCGGCCAACATCGCAGGGGTCGGCTCGGATGCGGAGGACGCCGCCCAGGCCTCGCAGGCCTCCCTCGGGATCGCCGCCGACGTCGCCTCGCGGGCCGGGGAGCTCGGGCAGGTCGTCGACCGCTTCCTGGCCGGGGCCCGCGCCGCCTGAGACGCGCCGCCCGGCCTCAACCCCCGGTCATCGGCGGGAAGAAGGCGACTTCGGCGGCGCCCGTCACGGCGGCGTCCGGCCGGACATGGACGCGGTCGACGGCCGCGCGCACCACGGAATCGTTCTCGAAGGCGTAGGCGTATTCCTCGCCCCGGCCCTTCAGCCAGGCGACGAGGTCGGCGACGGTGGCGACGCCGGGGGGCGGGGAGACCTCCTCCTCGGCCTTGCCGACGCGCTCCCGCACCCAGGCGAAATAGACGAGCTTCATCCGGGTCCCTCCGGGAGTTCCGTCAGCGCGGGTCGTCGATGACGTGGCGGATGCCCGAGCGCATGTAGTCCCAGCCGGTATAGAGCGTCAGCGCGGCGGCGAGCCACAGGAGCCCGGTGCCGATCGCCTGCGTGCCCGGCAGGATCGTCTCGCCGGCCGGGCCCGCGATCAGGAAGCCGAGGGCGAGGAGTTGGGCGGTGGTCTTCCACTTGGCGACCCGGCTCACGGGCACGCTCACCTTCAGCTCGGCGAGGTACTCGCGCAGGCCCGAGACCAGGATCTCCCGGCACAGGATCACGATCGCGGCCCAGAGCGTCCAGTCGCGGATGCCGCCGGAGGCGGCGAGCATGAGCAGGCAGGCGGAGATCAGGAGCTTGTCGGCGATGGGGTCGAGCATCCGCCCGAGCGCCGAGCTCTGCGCGTAGGTGCGGGCGACGTAGCCGTCGAGATAGTCGGTGATCGCGGCGAGCGCGTAGACGCCGAGCGCCGCGAAGCGGGCGCCGTGCTCCTCCGGCCAGAACAGCAGCCCCGCCACGACCGGAACCGCCGCGAGCCGCCCGTAGGTCAGGCAGTTGGCGAGCGTCCAGGCGGCGGACCGGCGTCGAGGCAGGACGGCGTTCATCGCGGGGGTGAAATCATGCGGCTCCAAGGGCGTCAACTGGCCGCTCCGCGGGGCACAAGCTCAATTTCCGGCATGGAAGAAATCGTAGACCGCCCGCGCCGTCGCCGCGTTGACGCCGGGCGCCCGGGCGAGGTCCTCGAGCGCCGCCCGCTGGATCGCCTTCACCGTCCCGAAATGGTGGAGGAGGGCGCGTTTGCGGGTCGGCCCGATGCCGGCGATCTCGTCGAGGGGGTTGCGCACCATCTCGCGCTTTCGCTTGGCGCGGTGGGTGCCGATGGCGAAGCGGTGGGCCTCGTCCCGCAGGCGCTGCACGAAGTAGAGGGTCGGGTCCCGCGGCGGCAGCTTGAAGGGGGCGCGGCCGGGCACGAAGAAGGTCTCGCGGCCGGCATCCCGGTCGCGACCCTTGGCGACGCCGACCAGGGCGACGTCGGTGACGCCGACCGCCTCCAGCGCCTCGCGGGCGGCGTCGAGCTGGCCCTTGCCGCCGTCGATGAGCACGAGATCGGGCCAGGCCGGGAAGGCGTCGGGATCCCCCTCCGGCGGCGGGGCCACGGGGTCGGCCGGACCGCCCTCGGCGGCCGCCACCGCCGCCTCCTTCGGCGTCCGCGGCGCCTCCTTGACGAGGCGCTTGAAGCGCCGCTGCAGCACCTCGCGCATCATCCCGTAGTCGTCGCCCGGGGTCAGCTCCTCCGAGCGGATGTTGAAGGTGCGGTAGTGGGTCTTCATGAAGCCGGTGGGTCCCGCCACGACCATGCCGCCCACCGCGTTCGTGCCGGAGATGTGCGAGTTGTCGTAGACCTCGATCCGTCGCGGCGATCCCTCCAAGCCGAAGGCCTGGCCCAGCGCCGTGAGCAGCTTGCCCTGGGAGGCGGTGTCGGCCAGCCGCCGGCCGAGCGCCTCCTTGGCGTTGCGCTGGGCGTGGTCCACGAGCACGCGCCGCTCGCCGCGCTGCGGCCGGTGAAGCTCGACCCGGTGCTCGACCCGGCTCGACAGGGCCGCGGCGAGAAGCTCCGCATCCTCGATCTCGTGAGAGGCGAGCACGAGCTTCGGCGCGGGCTTGTCGTCGTAGAACTGGCCGATGAAGGAGGCGAGCACCTCGGAGGGGCTCATCGTCCGGTCGGCCTTGGGGAAGTAGGCCCGGTTGCCCCAGTTCTGGAAGTTGCGGAAGAAGAACACCTCGATGCAGAACTGGCCCGCCTGCTCGTCGAGGGCGAACACATCCGCCTGCTCGACTCCTTGCGTGTTGACCCCTTGCGTCCCCTGGATCGCCGAGAGCGCCGCGATGCGGTCGCGGAAGCGCGCCGCCCGCTCGAACTCCATCGCCTCGGAAGCCTCCTGCATCTCCTGGCGCATCCGGTCCTTCACGGCGTTGGACTTGCCGGCGAGGAAGTCGTTGGCGACCTTGGCGAGGCCCGCGTAGTCGTCGAGGGCGATCTCGCCGGTGCAGGGGCCGGAGCAGCGCTTGATCTGGAAGAGCAGGCAGGGCCGGCTGCGGTTCTCGTAGTAGCTGTCGGAGCAGGTCCTAAGCAGGAAGGCCCGCTGCAGGGCGTTCACGGTGCGGTTCACCGCCCAGACGCTGGCGAAGGGGCCGTAGTAGCTGCCCTTGCGGCGGCGCGCGCCCCGGTGCTTGACGATCTGCGGCGCCGGCCCGTCGGCGGTCACGAGGATGTAGGGGAACGACTTGTCGTCGCGCATCAGCACGTTGAAGCGCGGCTTCAGCTGCTTGATGAGGTTGGCCTCGAGCAGAAGCGCCTCGGTCTCGGTGGCGGTGGTGACGAACTCCATCGCCGCCGTCTGCGAGATCATCCGCGCGATGCGGTTCGAGTGCGCCTGGCCCCGCGCGTAGGAGCCGACCCGCGCCTTCAGGTTCTTGGCCTTGCCGACGTAGAGCACGTCGCCCTTGGCATCGAACATCCGGTAGACGCCGGGCGAGCCGGGCAGGGTCGACCAGAAGCGGCGGATCACCTCGGTGCCGGCGCTGACGGCGCCGGGCTCGAAGTCGAAGTCGATCTCGGGACCGTCGTCGAGGGCGTCGGCGGCGAGTTCGTGCCCCTCGTCGGCCTCCCCGCCGTCGTCGAACGTGTCGGGAGGCGCGTCCGCCCCTGATCTCCGGCTCATGCCGGAGATTTAGGCGTCCCGGATTCCGGAGGGAAGGGCGGCTTCAGTCGAACAGGGCGTCGATGTCGTTCTGGTCGACATGGCCGATGTCGTCCTCGAGCTTCGGCCCGTTGAGGAGCGAGCTCTCGTCGTCGACGCTCGGGCTGGCCGGAAGGCCGACGAGGTCGCGGAAGCCTTCCAGGCCGCCCCAGGCCTCGATCACCCGGTCGAGATGGTCTTCGACGAACTTCATCACGTTGACGATCTTGCTGATGCGCTGGCCGGTCAGGTCCTGGAAGTTGCAGGCCTCGTAGGCGACGACGACCCGCTCCAGGATGGCGTCGACGTTCTCCTGCCCCGCGCGGGCGAGGCGCTGGGCACGCAGCATGTTCGCCTGGGTCTCGATGTCCTCGATGGCGCCGAGCAGGCTGGTGGTGGCCCGCTCGGTCGACTCGACCACGGCGTCGAGCTCGTCGGCGGCGCGGCGCATCCCCTTGCCGTTGTGCTCGGACCGGTGGAGGGCGGCGAGCTCCTCCTTGGTACGAGTGATCGCCTCCTTCATCTTGTCGAGCTCGCCGCGCATGGCGAAGGCCTCGCCGAGCTCCCGGCGGCACATCTCGATGGTCTCGCCGGCGCTCGCCTGGGTGATGCGCTTGAGGTCGTTGATGGCGCCGAGGATCTCCTCCAGCCGCGCGCCGCCGATCTCGACGGCGGGCTGGGCGGCGGCGGCGGGCGGGATCCCGAGGCTGTCCTCGATGCGGTAGCGCTTGCTGATCATCGGAATCCGGCGTGCAGAAGAGGTCGTTCGGAAGAGTTTTGCGCAAAACGGTTGCGACTTCTTCAACATGCCGGCGCCGGAGGCGACATTAACCGGGCGCTCACCCTGGTATCGGCTCGTCCGCCCGCGGATCGTGCCGGGTGAACGATTCACCACGTTCCTTCACGCAATCCTGCGGCGGCGGGCGGATCGTTCCCAGACGAACGCCCGGCCCCTCGGTCTGCGGCGCGGACGGGGGACGGGATGCGGGTTCGGCTTTTCGGTGCGCCGGCGCGGAGCGGCGCGAGGGTGCTGGCGGTGGCCGTGGGTCTCGCGGCGGGGAATGCCTCGGCACAGGGCTACGGGGGCGGCCTGATCGAGTTCCTGGTGACGGGACAGGCCGCCGGGGCGCGGCCGACCGCCTACCGGGCAAACCCTCTCGGGCGCGGCGACGGCACCCTTCCCGGACATCCGGCCGCCTACGGCTACGGCGGGCCGGGCACCTACAACCCCTATGACGGCGATCCGCTGCCGGCGGCGATGCCCGCGCCGCGCGGTCCCCGGCCGGCGGCCTACGCTTCGGCACCGGAGCCGGGCTACGCCCCGGCGCAGGAGGCGATCCGCCGCGGCCCCGATCCGCAGTTCCTGCGCCAGGAGGTCGCCTATGCCGGCCCTCAGGCACCGGGGACCATCGTCGTCGACACGCCCTCGCGCCACCTCTACCTCGTGCAGGCGGGCGGGCGCGCGATCCGCTACGGGATCGGCGTCGGGCGGCCGGGCTTCTCCTGGGCGGGCCTCAAGACCGTGAGCGCCAAGCGCGAATGGCCGGACTGGACGCCGCCTGCCGAGATGCTCCAGCGCCGTCCCGACCTGCCGAGGCACATGACGGGTGGGCCGCAGAACCCGCTCGGCGCGCGGGCGCTCTATCTTGGCTCGTCGCTCTACCGCATCCACGGCACCAACGAGCCGCACACCATCGGTCAGGCAGTATCCTCGGGCTGCATCCGCATGATGAACGAGGACGTGATCGACCTGTTCGAGCGCGTGCCCGTGGGCACCAGGGTCGTGGTGATCTGACCGTTCCCGAACGCGAGAACGCCGCGGTCCCCGGTCGTCCCGGAGCCGCGGCGCTCTTCGCATCAAGCCCGCTCGGCGGGCGCGGGCATCACACCCAGTCGTCGTCCCCGCCACCGCCGAGGTCGCCGTCGAAATCCCCGCCGCCGCTGTCGTAGGAGGCGTCCTGGAAGTCGCCGCCGCCGAGCGCCGAGCCGAAATCCTCGCTCGCGGCGGGCGCCGCGCCGCCGAGACCGGCCGAGGCCGCGTTACCGAGCTGCGAGTGGCCGCCGGCGAAGGCGCTCGACAGGGCGCTGCCGAGCAGCATGCCGCCCGCCGCGCCGGCCGCCATCGGAAGGGCCGTCGCCATGAAGCCGCCGCCCCGCGCCGGGGCCGCCTGCTGCTGGCCGCCCCAGGGGCCGCCCTGCTGCGGCGGGCCGCCGTAGCCGCCCTGCTGAGGATAGCCCTGCGGGCCTCCGCCGTAGCCGCCCTGCTGCCCGAAGGGCTGGCCGGCCGGGCGCGGGGGCTCCTGGCGGGAGCTGCCGCCGAAGATGCTCGACAGGAAGCCGCCGCCGCCCTGGGGCTGCGACTGCGCGGAGCGCCGCGCCTCCTCGAGTTGCTGGTGGAGGCTCTTGATCGCCTCCTCCTGCACGTAGATGAGCTGCGCCATGGCGTAAGGCGCGTAGGGCTGGGCCCGGAGCCGGTCGGCGATGAAACGCTCGGCGTCCGCGTCGCGCGGCTGGCTCGCAGCCTGCTCGAGACGCTGGAAGATGCCGGCGATGACGTCGCGTTCTTCGCTGTTCATGGAGTCTCCCTCCTGACCTCTGCCGGCGCCTTGTGGGGCGGCTCGGGCAGTCGAGGAGGTAGATGGGGGCAACCGGAGCCGTTGTCAGGGGTCGTGCGAAGAAAACAATCGCCTTCCCGGCCGGTCTTTTAGCACCTCTCAAGGGATGAGAACCATCGCCCGAACGTAGAAACGCCCGGCCCGTCTGTGTGACGGGCCGGGCGTTTCGGTGTTTCGGTACGGACAGGGGCGGGGATGGCCCGCCCCTGTCCGTGGGGCCCGGGTCCGTTCTTAGTAGGATCCGAACTTGTAGTTGATGCCGGCGCGGACGACGGCGAACTCGGTCTCGTTGCGGCGGTTGGCGGGACCGGCGATCTGGACGACGCCGGGCTGGCCCAGCGCGACGGCCCCACCGG
>NZ_BPQR01000094.1 GCF_022179345.1 Methylobacterium jeotgali
AAATCGAACAGCCGGAGACGAGGCAGGCCATCAGAGCGGCGGGCGCCGCGATACGCACCATCACAACCACACGAAACCCTCCGGGCGATCCGTCACCGGCCGCCGAGCGAAGGGGAGCGGACCCGCGGGCAGCCCCCTGCACGGCAACAAGCTTAAGGAGCGATCACTAGGATCGGTTTAACGCCAGCCTTCGCCGGGCTTGTCCCGCCGCAATGCGTCACGACCGTGGCACGGCCACGCTTGCGTCGTCATCCCGCTCCCGGGCCAGCGCGCCGCGCAGCGCCCGGCCGAGGGCGTCGGCGGAGAGATCGACCCGGCGCGGCGGCATGGTGCTGCAGCCGAAACGGAAGACGGCGTAGTCCGTCGCCGTGCCGCCGAATCCCGGCCGGCAGTTCGGGAGGGCCGGAGCATGGTCCCCGTAGACGCACAGCACCGCATCGAGCCCTTCGAGGCCGGCGACGAGATCCTCGACCATCCGGCCCGTGTGGGCGACGTGATGCAGGTACTGGTCCAGCGGCTCGTCGATCCCCGCGAGCCGTCCCCGCTTCCAGGGACCGTGGTTCTCCATGGTCACGGCGAACAGGAACAGCGGCCCGGTCCGCTCTCGGACCTCGGCGAGGATGTGCCGGCCGAGGGCCGCGTCGCCGACATAGGGGCCGACGCGCTCGGCGCCGGCGAAATCCTCCTCCATCACCAGGCGACGGAAGCCGATCTCCTCGATCACCCGTGCCCGATCGAAGAAGTTGCGGTGGAAGGGATGGACGAAGGCGGTGTCGTAGCCCGCCGCATTCGCGAGCTGGGCGAGGCTGCCGGGCTCGCGGCCCCCGGCGCTGAGATACGGATCGAACACGCCGAAGCCGAGATCCTCCGCCGTCCGCCCGGTGAGCACCGCGTGCTCCGTGCGCATGGTGTAGGCGCCGTGCGCGGGCACCCGCAGGCGGCCATGCTGGAGCGCGCGGGCGCGGAACAGCTCCAGGGCCGGGATCGGCGCGCCGCCGAGCCGCTCCGGGTCCACGAAGGATTCGAGCTGCACCACCACGACGATCTCGGCGGCCGGTCGCAGGTCGGAATCGTTGGCGGCGGGCAGGGGCACGGGTGGGTCCCGGCGAGTAGCGCGCCAGCGCAGGACGTAGAGGACGAGGCTCGCGGCGAGGCCGTAGCGGGCGACATCCGCCTCCGGGTCGGGCCTCGGGACCTGCCCAGCGATCCACCCCGCCGCCAACGGCGTCAGCAGAGACGCGGCGAAGCCCGCCAGCAGCAGCGGCAGGACGAGGATCGCCGCCAGCGCCATCCAGGGCGAGCCCGGCAGGACGGTCGGCTCCAGCCAGTACCAGAGTACCACGACGCCGACCGAGAGCAGCAGCGGACCGGCGATGGCCGGATGACCGAAGGGCTTCGTGTAGTAGAGGTCGGGATGGCGCGGCACCTGCGGGATCAGGGCGAAGTCGCTGAACACCAGCGGCTCGCCGATCACGCCCCGTTTGAGGCGGCTCACGATGGCGAGGCCGGCGACGGTGAGCACGCAGGAGGTCGCCGCGAGCCAGGGGCGCCACGAGAACACGAACCAGAACAGCGTGAGGAGGCCGTAGGAGGCGAACCGTATAGCGAGGTCGCCCGGCCGCCGGCTGACCGGCCGCTCGCGGCCGCCCTCCCCCGCCTCCACGGCGAAGGAGAGGGCGAGCGCCGCGCAGAGCGCGAGGAGGACGGTCGGCACCGGCCTAGCCCCGCTCGTCCTCGGGGCCGCGAACCACGCCGCGGCGGGCCCGGAGCCGGCGCAGGATCGGATTGAGCAGGGCGTAGCGCGCCCGCATCGTCAGCTGGGTGATCCGGCCGATCGACAGGGCCGAGCGGGGCGCGGCATCGCGGGCCTCGCTCAGCCGGTCGAGGAGATGCTCGGGCGTGCAGGGCTTCATCGCCACCGGGTCGATGTAGCTCGGGTAGAGGATCAGCGTCGCCGCCGCGAGTGCATCGAGGTCCAGCCGCCGGCCCCGGTCGGCGCCGGGCGCGAGGTCCTCGGTCAGGCCCCAGCCGGAGTAGAACGGGCGCCCGTGCGTTGCGACGCTGAGCCCTCGGATCAGCGCCTCGAAGCCGGCGAGCGAGGTCATGGTCTCGACGTGATGCACCCGGTCGAGAAGGTCGACGATGCTGATACCGCTGACGACACGGTCGGCGAGCCGCAGCGCCTCGGCCTCAGGGATGGCGCCGACCCGGAAGCCCGCCTCCACGTCCGGGTGCGGCTTGAACAGCAGGAAGGCGTCCGGGTTTCGGGCGCGGGCGGCCTCCAGCAGCGCCCGGTTCGAGCGCACCACCGGCGAGCCGAAGCGCACGGAGGCGTCGTCCTCGACCTGCCCCGGCACCAGCACGATGCGGCGGTCCTTCGGCCAGTCCGCCGCGTCCCCCGAGAGGCCGACATTGTACTTGCTGAGGCGCCGCGCCACGATCGCCTCGCGCAGCGCCTTCCCGCGGGCGACGAGCGTGTCGTCGAAGGCGGTCTCGGCGAGGAGGCGCGACAGGCGGCTCTCCCGGCGGGGATCGTAGTAGATGCCGAGATCGTCCACGACGATCGAGGCGCCGGGCTTGAGGCTCGCCCCGAGCCCGACCGAGCGGATGAACCCGTCCTCCACCCGCGCCAGGGGCAGGCCCTCCTCGGCGCAGCGCCGCTCGAGGCTCGCCGGGCAGCGGGTCGCCCAGGCGACGACACGGCCGTCGCAGGCCTTCGCCGCCGCGACCGCCGCCTCCGTGTCCATGGTGTGGATCGGCGGCCCGGCGGGCCCCTGCGCGAACACGTCGAGGGCGGGCCGCTTCCAGCCGGAGATGCCGACATAGACGGTACGGGTGCGGTTCGCATCGTGGCGGCCCCGCAGCCAGGCCACCCGCTCCAGGCAGGCGGCGGCGTCGAGAGGGCGGCGGGTCCAGGGATCGAAATAGTGGACGCCGGGGCCGAAGATGCGGGCGAGCCGCGCCGCCTCCGAGGGCTCGGGCCCCGTCCGGTCGCCGATGTCGGCCTCCGGGGAGGAGCCCGCGAAGCCCCGCTCGCGCAGACGGGCGAGCAGGTCGGCACCCGGCGCCTGCCCGCCGAGCGGCCTCCCGTCGAGGGTGAGACGCAGGCTCGAAAAACCCGTGCGCGGGCGGTCGTAGGGGCTCAGCAGCGGTCCCGGCTCGACGGCGAGCTGACGGCGGCGGGCAAGGCGCAGCAGCGGCAGGGCCGCTCCCTGCCGCCAGACGACGCCGGCCGCCCCCCGCCCGAAGGCGGGGCCGAAGGCGAGCCCCGTCGCGCCCTCGATCTCGGCGCGTAGGTGCCGGACGATCGGGCTCGCCGCGAACAGGGATGCTGGCAGTTCGAGGCTCATGCACCGTCCGCGTGGAGGGGTCCGTTAACCGATGTCGTGACGAATCGGGATGTCGTCCATGCCTGTGACGGGACGACACATGCTCGCCGCGATTGGCTCGTAGCCCATGGCGCGCCGCACGTCCCGCCGGGCGCGTTGCGGATCGGCCACGGGAAACGAGAAAGCTCTCGCGGCCGGAGCGTACCGGAAGGATGCGGATTGTCGGGCTGTCCGGCCTCATGCACTCCTTCGGGCCGGACCGTGGGATTGGGCGTCTTCGCGCCCGATGCAAGGATAAGCGCAGCAGGAATGCTCGATCCACGCCCCTCGCCGACGGACCGGCCCGCCTGCTTCCTGTTCCTGCAGGGGCTCGCCTCACCCTTCTTCGCCGATCTCGGCCGGGCGCTGAGCGCCCGCGGGCACGGCGTGCGCCGGATCAACTTCTGCCCCGGCGACTGGCTGTTCTGGCGGCTTCCCTCCGACAACTACCGCGGCCCCCGTGAGGGCTGGGAGAGCTACCTCGACGCCTATGTCGAGCGCCACGGCGTCACCGACCTGATCCTGTTCGGTGACTGCCGCCCCTTCCACGTCGCGGGGCGCGCCGTGGCCGAGCGCCGGGGCCTGCGGGTCCACGTGTTCGAGGAGGGCTACATCCGCCCGAACTGGATCACTTGCGAGCTCGGCGGCGTGAACGGTCATTCCTCACTGCCGAAGACCGCCGCGAGCGTGCGCGCCCTGGCGCGGCGCCTGCCGCAGCCCGGCCGGGCCATGCCCTCGGCCGGCGACATGGCCCGCCGCAGCCTCTGGGACGTGACCTATAACGTCGCCAATGTCTGCTTCCCCTACCTCTACCCGCATTTCCGCAGCCACCGGCCGACGCACATCGCCGCCGAGTACGCGGGCTGGATCCGCAAGTTCAGCCGGCGCGGGCGCACCCGCCGCGAGGCGCAGCGCTGCAGCGAGATCTACAACGCCGTCGGTTGCGACTACTTCCTGCTGCCGCTCCAGCTCGACAGCGACTACCAGATCCGCGTCCACTCGCCCTTCCTGGGGGTCGAGGGCTTCATGGACCGGGTGATCAAGTCCTTCGCGGAGACCTCGGAGGCGCCGACGCGCCTCCTCGTGAAGCTGCACCCGCTCGATAGCGGCCTGATCAACTGGCGCAAGTTCGCCCGCGCCTCCGCCCGCCGCCACGGCGTCAGCGAGCGGCTCGACTTCATCGACGGCGGCGACCTGCAGAGCCTCATCGCCGGGGCGCGGGGCGTCGTGGTGGTCAACAGCACGGTCGGGATGCTGTCCCTGGAGAACGGGCGTCCGACGCTCGCCACCGGCACGGCGATCTACAACATGCCGGGCCTCACCCATCAGGGCGGCCTCGACACCTTCTGGACCGATCCGGTCGCCCCCGACATGGCGCTGATGGCGGATTTCCGCCGGGTCGTGCTGCATCAGACGCAGGTGAACGGCGGCTTCTTCTCGAAGGAGGCGATCCAGCGCGCCGTCTCCGGCACCGTTCCCCGGATCGAGGCGCGGCTGCCCGACGCCCTCGTCGAAGCGGCCCGCGGCCTGCGCGAGGGCGCGGAGGAGGACGGGCGGCTGGCGCCGGTCTACTGACCGGCCGGCGGACTCGGACGATCCCGATCGCGCGATGCTCCCGGACAAAACCGGGTTTCCCTCGCTCGCGTCGTGCTCTAGCACCCGGCGCATGTCGGCTTTCCGTCACTCCCCCCGATGACCGTCACGCTCATCACCGGCGCCTCCAGCGGCATCGGGGCGGCACTCGCCCGCCGCTACGCGCAGGCCGAGGCGACCCTGGTGCTCGTTGCCCGTGACGCGGCCCGGCTCGAGGCCGTGGCAGCGGAATGCCGGGCGCTCGGCGCCGCGGTCGAGACCGAGCGGCTCGACGTGCGCGACCGGGCGGCGACCCGCGCGGTGATCGCCGCGGTCGATGCCCGCCATCCCCTCGACCGGGTGATCGTGAACGCGGCGATCAACGGCGGCCACCCCACGGGTGATCTGGAGACCGAGGAGGTCGCCTTCGAGACCATCGACATCAACCTCGTCGGCGCGATGAACGTGGCGCTCCCTGCCGTGACCCTGATGAGCGCGCGCGGCCGAGGCCAGATCGCGCTGATCTCGTCGCTCGCCGCCTACGCGCCGCTGCCCGACGCGCCGGCCTATAGCGGGGCGAAGGCGGCGCTCCTCGCCCACGGCCTGGCGCTGCGGGAGAAGCTGCGGGCGCGGGGCGTGAAGGTCTCGGTGGTGACGCCGGGCTACGTGAAGACGCCGATGGGCGGCGACTACAAGGGCTGGCGCCCGATGGAGATGAGCGCCGACGAGGCCGCCGCCCGGATCGTCAAGGGTCTGGAGCGCGACCGCGACGTGGTCGCCTTCCCCTGGCTGATGTTCCACGCCGCCCGCGGCGCCTCGCTGCTCCCGGAAGCCCTGCGCCGGCTCGGCATGCACGGATTCCGCTTCCAGATCCGCCGGCGCCCCTGAGCATGATGGGCCGGCCCCGCCTCGCCCTGTTTGCCCTGGAGGCGCTGCCGAACGCGCGGGCCGTGCGCCGCTTCGTCGCCGACCACGCCGCCGAAATCGGCTTCGTCGGGCTCTCCAACGCCGAGCGGCCGGCGGCCGGCGGCCTCGTCGGGCAGGTGCGGCGCCACCTCGCGCGCTCGGGCATGGGTTTTCTGCCCTATCTCGCGGTCAATTTCGGCCTGCCGGACCTGCTGCGGCCGGCCGCGCCGCTGACCCAGCGCCTCGCCGGCGTCGCGGACCGGCCCGAGGCGACGCCGCTCGCCGCCCTCTGCCGGCGGCTCGGCATCCCGACCCTGACCATCGACGACGTGAACGGACCGGAGGTGCGGGCCGCGCTCGCCGCGAACGGCTGTGAGTTGATCGTCACCTTCCATTTCGACCAGATTCTCTCCGGCGAGACGCTGGCGGCGATGCCGCTCGGCGGCGTGAACGTGCATCCGGGTCTGCTGCCGCGCCATCGCGGGCCGGTGCCGACCATTCATGCGCTCGGGGAAGGGCCGGAGGCGTTCGGCGTCACCGTCCACCGCCTCGCGGTGGCGATCGATGCCGGAGCGATCCTCGCGCAGGAGGCCGTCCGGCTGCCAGGGGACGTCACCGCGACCCGCGCCGCCGTCCGGCTGCACGAGCATGCTCGCGGAATGCTCGAAGGGGTGATCGCCTCGTTCGAGCATGGCGCTCCCGAGGGGCGCACCGTCGAGCCCCTGCCCTACTGCCCGTTCCCGGACCGGGCGATGCTGGCGGACCTGCGCCGGCGCGGCCTCAAGCTCACCGACGCCCGCGACCTCGCCGAGGCCGCGCTTCTCAGCGCACGGGCCTGAACCCGGCCTGCCGGCTCACAGCCAGCCCTTGATCCGGAAGTAGAGCAGCGGCAGCACCGCGCTCATCAGGATCAGCGCCAGGGCGTAGGGGTAGCCGTAGGCCCAGTCGAGCTCCGGCATGTGCTTGAAGTTCATGCCGTACATCGAGGCGACGAGCGTCGGCGGCACGCCGACCACCGATACGACGGTCAGGATGCGGAAGGTGTTGTTCTGCTCGATGTTGATGAGGCCGAGCGCCGCATCGAGCAGGAACTGATTGTTGTCGGTCATCCGCGTCTCGAACTCGTCGAGAGAGGCGATGTCGCGCCGGATCGTCTCGAATCGGGCCTCCGCCTCGCCCTGAAGCAGGTCCTCGCACTGGTCGGCGACGAAGGGGATGATCCGCTCCAGGCCGAGCAGGCTCGCGCGGATCTTGCCGAGCGCCTTCCCGTGACGGCCGATGCTGCGCAGGATCCGCCGCAGCGCGACGTCGCGGCGCCGGGGCGCCTGGGCGCCGTTCCGCCGCGACCGCCCGGCGCTCGCGTCGAAGTCGAAGATGCGGGTCGAGAGGCTGTCGAGATCGCCGGCCGCCTCCTCCAGGGCGTCGGCGAGGCTGTCCACCAGCTCCTCGAGGAGCAGCAAGAAGACCGCCACGCTGCCGGCCTTCTCCCCGTCGCCTTCGGTGAGCTGCTTCTTCGCCTCGTCGAAGGCGCGAAGCGCGTGGAAGCGCACCGTGACGAGGTGATCCTTGGTGATGACGAAACCCAGCGGCAGGAGCTGGGAATCCGGGCCTTCCAGGGTCGACATCGGCGTGGAGAGGGAGAGCCCCTGCTCGATGCGCCGGAGGCGGCTGGAGGACTCGACCTCGCTCAGCGCCTTGCGGGAGGGCACCGCGATGCCGGTCGCGGCCTCGACCCGCCGCGCCTCCTCCTCGCTCGGGTCGGCGAGATCGTACCAGAGGCCGCGGATCGGCTCGCTCGGTCCGGACGAAGCGCTCGATGAAGCCATGCGGGCAGCGAACCTCGTGGGCTCGGCCGGGCACGGACGGCCGTTTTACCTTGACTCGAAAGGGGCCTCCGCTTATCTCGCGGCCGTCTTGGCACTCACCGAACGGGAGTGCTAACGGCAGGCGTGCGACGGTCCCTCGCGGCCCGCATCAACGCCATTCAACGAATTGAAGCAAGAGGGCAGCTCATGAAGTTCCGTCCGCTGCACGACCGTGTCGTCGTCCGTCGCATCGAGAGCGAGGAGAAGACCAAGGGCGGCATCATCATCCCGGACACCGCCAAGGAGAAGCCGCAGGAAGGCGAGATCGTCGCCGTCGGCCCCGGCGCCCGCGACGAGCAGGGCCGCGTCAACGCCCTCGACGTGAAGGTCGGCGACCGGGTGCTCTTCGGCAAGTGGTCCGGCACCGAGGTCAAGATCGACGGTCAGGACCTCCTGATCATGAAGGAATCCGACATCATGGGCGTCGTCGCCCTCTAAGGCGGTCGCCCGTTCCCACGGCCCTTCGAGGCTGCCGGCGCCGCTCGCCCGGCCGGCTTCGGGGCTCCCATCCCCAGTTCTGAGGTCAACTCACATGGCAGCGAAAGACGTTCGTTTCTCCGCCGACGCTCGCGACAAGATGCTGCGCGGCGTCGACATCCTCGCCGACGCGGTGAAGGTCACGCTCGGCCCCAAGGGCCGCAACGTCGTCATCGAGAAGTCGTTCGGCGCGCCCCGCATCACCAAGGACGGCGTCACCGTCGCCAAGGAGATCGAGCTCGCCGACAAGTTCGAGAACATGGGCGCGCAGATGGTGCGCGAGGTCGCCTCGAAGACCAACGACATCGCCGGTGACGGCACCACCACTGCGACCGTGCTCGCCCAGGCGATCGTCCGCGAGGGCGCCAAGTACGTCGCCGCCGGCATCAACCCGATGGATCTGAAGCGCGGCATCGACCTCGCCACCGCCGCCGCGGTGAAGGACATCACCGCCCGCGCCAAGAAGGTCGCCTCGTCGGACGAGGTCGCCCAGGTCGGCACGATCTCCGCCAACGGCGACAAGGAGATCGGCGAGATGATCGCCCACGCCATGCAGAAGGTGGGCAACGAGGGCGTCATCACCGTCGAGGAGGCCAAGACCGCCGAGACCGAGCTCGACGTCGTCGAGGGCATGCAGTTCGACCGCGGCTACCTCTCCCCGTACTTCATCACGAACGCGGAGAAGATGGTCGCCGAGCTCGAGGACCCCTACATCCTCATCCACGAGAAGAAGCTCTCCTCGCTCCAGGCGATGCTCCCGGTCCTCGAGGCCGTTGTGCAGACCGGCAAGCCGCTCGTCATCATCGCCGAGGACATCGAGGGCGAGGCGCTCGCCACCCTCGTCGTCAACAAGCTGCGCGGCGGCCTCAAGGTCGCGGCCGTGAAGGCGCCGGGCTTCGGCGATCGCCGCAAGGCGATGCTCGAGGACATCGCGATCCTCACCAAGGGCCAGATGATCGCCGAGGACCTCGGCATCAAGCTCGAGAACGTGACGCTCCCCATGCTCGGCCGCGCCAAGCGCGTGCGCATCGAGAAGGAGAACACCACGATCATCGACGGTTCGGGCGAGAAGGCCGACATCGAGGCCCGCGTCGGGCAGATCAAGGCGCAGATCGAGGAGACCACCTCGGACTACGACCGTGAGAAGCTCCAGGAGCGCCTGGCCAAGCTCGCCGGCGGCGTCGCGGTGATCCGCGTCGGTGGCGCGACCGAGGTCGAGGTCAAGGAGAAGAAGGACCGCGTCGACGACGCCCTCAACGCCACCCGCGCGGCTGTCGAGGAAGGCATCGTCCCCGGCGGCGGCACCGCGCTGCTGCGCGCCAAGAAGGCGGTCGCCGAGCTGAAGTCCGACATTCCGGACGTTCAGGCCGGCATCAAGATCGTCCTCAAGGCCCTCGAGTCGCCGATCCGTCAGATCGCCCAGAACGCGGGCGTCGAGGGCTCGATCGTCGTCGGCAAGATCACCGACAACACCGGCTCCGAAACCTTCGGCTTCAACGCCCAGACGGAAGAGTACGTGGACATGATCCAGGCGGGCATCGTCGACCCGGCCAAGGTCGTGCGCACCGCCCTTCAGGACGCGGCCTCCGTGGCCGGCCTCCTCGTCACCACCGAGGCGATGGTCGCCGATGCCCCGAAGAAGGACTCGCCGGCCCCGGCGATGCCCGGCGGCGGCATGGGCGGCATGGACTTCTAAGGTCCAGGCTCAGTCACGAACGAAGCGAGGGGCCGCCGCGAGGCGGCCCTTTTCTTTTGCCGGCATGGCAAGGCCGCACCCCGCAGACTCGTGCTATTCGGGTCCCGCGCAGGCCTGTTCGGCGGCCGCGATCCTAAGGCGGGGGCACCGGCCCGATGAATCTCCTCTCCCGTCTGTTCGCGCATGGCACCGCCGAGGCGAAGCAGGCCGACGAAGCGCTGGTCCCGGCGACGCGGGGCTACGCGGTGTGCGGGGCGCCGCGTACGGGCAGCAACTACTTCTGCGAGCTTCTCTCCAGCACCGGCGTGCTCGGCCGGCCGCGGGAGTACTTCAACGGCGCCGCCCGGCGTGTCCACGACGACCCCGACTATCCCGACGATCCCCACGCCCAGGTCGCGCGCATCCTTACCATGGGCGCGACGCCGAACGGCATCTACGGGCTCAAGCTGTTTCCGGGCCTGTTCGATGCGGTCTCGCCGCATCTGCGCCTGACCGAGGTGCTGCCGTCCCTGAGCTTCGTGCGCCTGCGGCGCCGCGACAGCCTCGGCCAGGCGATCTCCTGGGTGCGCTCGATGCAGTCGCGCCAGTTCCGCTCGACGGAGACCGCCACGGGCGAGTTGCGCTACGACGGCGAGGCCATCGAGACCTATCTCGGCCAGGCCTGCCAGCGGAACGCGCGCTGGGACATGTACTTCGCCCGCACCGGCATCGTCCCCGTCGAGGTCGTCTACGAGGAGATGGCGGTCGATGCACAGGCGGCCGTGGACCGCGTTTCCGCCGCGCTCGGGCTCGCTGAGCCCGCGCGGATCGCGGCCGAGCGGGTGGCGCTGCGGGTGCAGCGCGACGACGTCAGCGCCGAGTGGCGCGCCCGCTTCGTCGCCGAGCGCGGTGATCCGAACCGGATGGATTCGGGCGAGCTCCTCGCCCGCAGCCTCTGAGCGCCTGAGCCTCAGCCGGCGCGCCGGCACCGTACATAGGCGGAGGTGCCCTTGGCGCTCGCCCAGGTCAGCCGGTCGCCCTCGACGGTGAGGCGGACCTGAGAGGTCCAGCGACGGCCGCGGTCGCGGCAGTCGGCCGAGACCGTCCAGGTGTTGCCCGCCTTGTGGCCGTCACGGAAGCCGCAGACGGTGCGGCCGGCCTTGGCGCCGTCCGCGTCGATGGCCGCCGGCAGATAGCCGCGCCGGCGCGAGCGCGAGCCGCAGGCTGCCTCGTTCGGTCCCCAGACGCCCACATAATCCGGCCGGTCGGCCTTGAGGGAGGCGGGAACCGCGGTGGCGCCGGCCTTGGAGGTGGCGATGGCGGCCGACAGCGCGGGGGCCGTCTCGACCGCGGGCACAACGGGGGGCCGCTCAGCGACGGGGGGCTGCGCCGCAGCGGCGGGCGGCGGAACCGACCGGGCGGCCAGCTCGGTCGCGGCGAGCGCCGTGTCCTCCCGCGGCGCATTCGTGCGCTCGGCCGTGGTCGGCGGCCGCGCCGGGCGGTCGTCGGAGAGATAGAAGGCCGCGTAGCTGAACAGTGCGCCCCAGCCGGCCGAGAGCGCCACGAGCAGGGCGGCCCGACCGGAGCGGCGGCTCGGCTCGCGGGCAGGCTGCTCCTCGTCGACGCGGAACGTCACGGCGCGCGCCGCCGGCGCGATCTCGACGAGCGATCCCTCGATACAGGCCGCCATCTGCGTCGCCCCCCCTGTCCATCGCCCGCGCCCGAGGATCCCTCTCCGGCTTACGCCACCGGCTGCGCCGGCGCGCAACCTCTCAGGTCTCGTTCCGTCGCGCCAGCGATGACACGCGAGCCGAACGGCTCCCGGATCGACGGTCCGGATGCCGGCCCTGATGCCTCGGCCCGGCGCATCCAGGCGACGGATACCTGTGCCGTTCACGCCGGCATTGGATGAAATCTTTCCGAGGACTGTCAATCGGCTTCGGTCTAAAGCGTGCGATTGCGGCGACGGCACGGCGAAAGACCTCGGCATAGACAACGCAACCCCTTCCAGGCACGCTTGGAAACTGCCATGCTTGTGCTCCTCGCGATCGCTCAGGCGCCCGATCCTTCCCAATGCTCAGGTCCGTCCTCGCCTCGCTGCTCGGCCTCGCCGCGGCGATGCCGGCCGGCGCCCAGACAAGGCTGCCGCTCTCGCGCATGCTCTGCGCCGACGCCATCGAGCTCGTGAAGCGCGAGGGAGACGTGGTTCTCCCGATCGGGCGCGGCACGCCGCAGCGCTTCGTGCGCGACCGCAGCTTCTGCGCCTTCGGCGAGGTCGCCGAGCTACGCTTCGTGCCGGCCCGCGACAATCCCGAATGTCCCGTCGGCTACGGCTGCCGCGAGCCGGGCTTCGAGGAATGGGACTGGCGCTAGCCGGGCTTTCCGCCGACACGGGCCTGTGACGAAGATTCGCGGGGCGCGCCACTATCTCGCCATGGCCTCCCGCCAATGCCGCCCCGGTCCCGCGTCGCCCCGGCGCGCGGGCGTGACTTCTGGAGACGACGCGCTTGCCCGCACTCAGGACCGGTCTCGGCCTTCAGGCCGTCCTCACGGGTCTCTTCGCCCTCGCGCTGCTCGCGGCTCCGGGGCTGCCGTCGCCGCCGCTCTACGTCTCCGTGGCCGGCCTGGTGATGGCGGGCATCCTGCTCGCCTCCGCGAACCTGTCCGCCTACCTGAAGGTCTTCGTCTCCGTCTACGGGATCGGCTATGTCTTCCTCGCCGGCGGCAAGCTGCTCGCGGCACTGGAGGTCCTGCCCCGGACGGTGGCGGCGCTGTTCCCGCCGGACTTCGCCGCGACGGGCGCCGTCGTCTTCGCGGCCATCGTGCTCGGGATCTCGCATCTGCGCGCCATCCGCGCGATCACCGACATCACGGACCCCTACTTCACCTCCCGCGATGCGCCGACCACCGAGATCGGCCCGTTTCGCTTCCTGGGGGCCACCGAGGGCCGGATCGGTCAGAGGCTGGTGGCGCTGTCGATCTTCATCACCTTCGCGCAGGTCGCCCTGCAGCTGCGGCTGAACTTCTGGTACCGCGACCTCTTCAATGCCCTGCAGGAGTACAATGCGGAGGTGTTCTGGTACCAACTCGTCTGGGTGTTCTGCCCGCTGGCGACGATCTGGGTGATCATCGGCATGCTCGACGTCTTCGTCGACGAGTCGCTCTTCCTGCGCTGGCGGACCTGGCTGACGCGCAGCTTCTACGGCCGCTGGCTCGATGGCGGCACCCATTACCGCATCCCCTTCACCGGCGAGGACGCCGACAATCCGGATCAGCGCATCCAGTCGGACGTGAACCTGTTCATCCGCCAGACCACGTCGCTCTCGATCCGCCTGCTCTCGCAGGCCGCGACGCTCGTCTCCTTCATGGTCATCCTCTGGAGCCTGTCGCGGGACTTCGTGCTGCCCTTCACGGACACCGTCGTGCCCGGCTTCCTGGTCTGGCTCGTGGTCGGCTACGCGGTGGTGGGCACCTGGCTGACCCACGTCATCGGCCGGCCGCTCATCGGTCTCGACTTCAACCAAGAGAAGGTGGAGGCCGACTTCCGCTTCTCGCTGGCCCGGAGCCGCATCTTCAGCGAGCAGATCGCGCTGCTGCGGGGCGAGCGGGCCGAGATCAACCGCCTCGGCGGCCTGTTCGGCGCGATCATCTCGAACTACCTCGGCATCGTCTATCGGCGGATCAAGCTCGGCAGCTTCACCCTGTCCTACAGCCAGATCAGCGTGGTCTTTCCCTACATCCTTGCGGCACCGTCCTACTTCCTGAAGAAGATCACCCTGGGCCAGTTCCAGCAGACGGCGGATGCCTTCTCCAGCGTCCAGTCCTCGCTGTCCTTCTTCATCAACGCCTACACGACCATCGCCTCCTACAAGGCGAACACCAACCGTCTCGCCTCCTTCAAGCGCTCGATGACGCGGGCGGAGGCGCTGGCCGGGGCCGGCCACGGCGTCGTGCAGGGCAACGCCACGGGCTCCGACGTGACCGCAACCGGGCTCGGCCTCGCCCTGCCGGACGGGCGCGAGATCGTCTCCGCGGACAGCCTGCGCCTGGAGAAGGGCGCCGCGACGCTCGTCACCGGCCCCTCGGGCTCGGGCAAATCGACCCTGTTCCGGGCCATCGCCGGCATCTGGCCGCTCGGCCGGGGGCGGGTCGACGTGCCTGCCGGGCAATCCGCGCTGGTGCTGCCTCAGCGCCCCTACATCCCCCTCGGGACGCTGCGGGGAGCGGTCGTCTACCCGAACACCACCGACCAGTTCGCAGACGAGGCGATCCGCGAGGCCCTGGGCGCGGCGCAGCTCGGCCATCTCGCCGACCGGCTCGACGAGATCGACGCCTGGGACCGCCGCCTCTCGGGCGGCGAGCAGCAGCGCCTCGCCATCGCCCGCGCGCTCCTCGCCAAGCCCGACTGGCTGTTCCTCGACGAGGCGACCGCCGCGCTGGACGAGCCGAGCGAGGCCGACCTCTACGCGATGCTGCGCAAGCGCCTGCCCGGCACCACCATCGTCTCGATCGGCCATCGCTCGACCCTGCACGCCCTGCACGAGCGGCGGATCGATATGGGCGAGGCGCAAGACGGCCGCTACCGGCCGCAGGACGTCCGGTCTCCGATCCCGGCGCAATAGGCCACCGTAAACCGTCTATTGGAGAAACGCAGTTGTTTCCGGGTTCAAGCTGAGCCGTTTCTTAGGATTGGCTAATGCTGCTCACGAATTCGGGAACAACAGGCATGTGGAGCGGTTAGGTCCCCGGAAAGAATATCCGGAGGAACGCATGAAGACGCTTACCACGCTCGCCACCGCCGCTCTTCTGACGCTCGGCACCGCCGCCGTCGCCGCCCCCTGCAACACCGGCACGACCGTCGGCAACCAGACCAACAATAACAAGAGCTCGACCGTCGATCCGAAGGCGACCTCGAATGTCAGCCCCGGCGCCAAGGGCGAGTCGCCCGGCACCGTCGGCGCCATGAACAACGCGGGCGCCACGGGTGCGACCTCCGCCAGCGATGTGAAGGCGCAGAGCGAGGGCAAGCCCACCGCCGGTCAGCAGGCCGCCAAGAACGACTGCTGATCGTCGCGGCGTCACCCCACGAGCCCGCCCGGCCCCGGCCGCGGCGGGCTTTTCTTCGTTTCAGGACGGACGCAATCGGCTCGCCGCTTCGGCGGCAGTCCGGATCGCCCCGACATCGGGCGCGCCGGGCTTCACGACCCAGCTCCCGCCGACGCAGAGGACGGGATCGAGGGCGAGCCAGTCTGCGGCGTTCGCCTCCGAGATGCCGCCGGTCGGGCAGAACCGGACCTTCCCGAAGGGGCCAGCCAGCGCCTTCAGCGCCTTGATGCCGCCGGCCGCCTCCGCCGGAAAGAACTTGAACCGGTCGAGCCCATGGTCGAGCCCGCGCATGATGTCGGCGGCGTTGGCGACACCCGGCAGGTAGGGCACGCCCCTGTCCGCAGCGGCGCGGGTAAGCGGATCGGTGAGGCCGGGGCTGACGATGAAGCGCGCGCCGGCCTCCATCGCCGCATCGAGGTCGCGGGCGTTCAGCACCGTACCGGCGCCGACCACGGCGCCCTCGACGCGGGACATCGCCCGGATCACGTCGAGCGCCGCGGGCGTCCGCAGCGTCACCTCCAGAGCGGTCAGGCCGCCGGCGACGAGGGCGCGGGCGATGGGCTCCGCGTGGGCGGCGTCCTCGATGACGAGCACCGGGATCACCGGCACGGAGCGCATCAGCGCGTCGATGGTCTGCATGGGGCGTCTCCTAGAGGCCGGCAGCCGCGAGCATGGCGGAGGCGCCCTGCTCGGCCCCGTCCGCGCCGTGGCGCATGAAGGCGAACAGCTCCCGCCCCGTTCCGAAGGCGGGCGCCGGCGGCAGGGCCTCCTCGCGGGCGGCGAACTCCGCCTCGTCCACCAGCACCTCCAGGATACCCTCCTCGGCGCTGAGCCGGATGACGTCGCCGTCGCGCAGACGGCCGATGGGGCCGCCGCCGACCGCCTCGGGGCTGAGATGGATCGCGGCGGGCACCTTGCCCGAGGCGCCGGACATGCGCCCGTCCGTGACGAGTGCGACGCGGTGGCCGCGGTCCTGGAGCACGCCGAGCGACGGCGTCAGCTTGTGAAGCTCCGGCATCCCGTTGGCGCGCGGGCCCTGGAAGCGCACCACGACCACCACGTCGCGCTCGAGCTCGCCCGCCTTGAAGGCGCGGATCACGTCGTCCTGATCGCTGAAGACCCGGACCGGCGCCTCGATGGTCCGGCGGCCGGGATCGACGGCGCTGGTCTTGAAGGTCGCCCGGCCGAGATTGCCCCGCACCAGCCGCATGCCGCCATCCGGCTGGAAGGCGCGGGCCGGCGGGCGCAGCATGTCATCGTCGCGGCTCTCGGCGGGCGCGTCCTCGAAGATGAGCTCCTCGCCCTCGATCCGGGGATCGCGGGCATGATCGCGCAGCCGCCCACCGGCGACGGTAAGGATGTCGTCGTGGAGGAGCCCCGCGTCGATGAGGGTCGCGATCACGTAGCTCATGCCGCCGGCCGCGTGGAAGGCGTTCACGTCGCCGGCCCCGTTCGGGTAGACGCGGGCGACGAGGGGGACGACGGCCGAGAGCCGGTCGAAATCCTCCCAGTCGAGCACGATGCCGGCGGCCCGCGCCATGGCCGGCAGGTGGATGGCGTGGTTCGTCGACCCGCCCGTCGCGAGCAGCCCGACCACGGCGTTGACGATGGCCTTCTCGTCCACGCAGCGGCCCAGGGGGCGATAGTCGTTGCCGTCCCAGCCGATCTCCGTGAGGCGGTGGATGGCCGCGCGCGTCACCGCCTGCCGCAGCTTGGTGCCGGGGTTGATGAAGGAGGCACCGGGCATGTGGAGGCCCATCACGTCCATCATCATCTGGTTGGAGTTGGCGGTGCCGTAGAAGGTGCAGGTGCCCGCGCCGTGATAGGAGGCGGACTCGGATTCGAGAAGCTCCTCGCGGCCGACCTTGCCCTCGGCGTAGAGCTGGCGGATGCGCTGCTTCTCCTTGTTGGCGAGCCCCGAGGGCATCGGCCCCGCCGGGATCAGGATCGTCGGCAGGTGGCCGAAGCGCAGCGCTCCCATCAGCAGGCCGGGCACGATCTTGTCGCAGATGCCGAGGAGCGCCGCGCCGTCATACATGCCGTGGCTGAGCGCCACTGCCGTCGAGAGGGCGATGGTGTCCCGCGAGAACAGCGACAGCTCCATGCCGCGCTGGCCCTGCGTGACCCCGTCGCACATGGCCGGCGTGCCGCCCGCGACCTGAGCCGTCGCGCCGCGCTCGCGGGCGAAGACCCGGATCTGGTCCGGGTAGCGCCCATAGGGCTGATGGGCGGAGAGCATGTCGTTGTAGGCGGTGACGATGCCGATGTTCATGGCCCCGCCGGCGCGGATCCGCGCCTTGTCCTCGCCGGCCGCCGCGAAGCCGTGGGCGAGGTTGCCGCAGGCGAGCGTCGGGCGGTGCACGCCGGATTCGCGCTCGCGCTCGATCAGGTCGAGATAGGCCCGGCGGCTGTCGCGGGAGCGGGCGACCACCCGCGCGGTGACGGCTGCGACCTCGGGATGAATCTCGCTCATGGCGGGACTCCTGGCTGGCGTCTCGGCTGTCGTGTCGTTGGGCCGGTCTCGGAACCGGTCCGCCGACCCCCCGGATATGGAACCCTTCCAGGCAAGATGAAGGCCGGGCGGCCGATCAGCTCCGGATCAGGGCGTTCCCCAGCATGGCGAGGCCGGCGCAGAGCATCAGCGCCTCCATCACGACCTGGAACTGCTCCGGCTTCATGCGCAGCACGAAGGGCTTGGCCGCGAAGGCGCCCGCCATCAGCGAGGCGCCGACAACGAGGCCGCGCATCAGCACCTCGACCGGCAGGGCGCCGGACTGGCCGAAGGCCAGGGTCTTGGCCAGGTAGACGGCGAGAGAGCCGGCGGCCTCCGTGCCGATGAAGGCGCCGCCGACGAGGCCGTAGCCGAGGAAGACCGGCACCGAGATCGGCCCCGTCGAGACGACGATGCCGGTGAGAAAGCCGATCACGCCGCCGGCGAGCGCGAGATGGACCGGGCGAAGGCCCTTGAGCCGGTCCGCCATCCGCCGCCGGAGCGGGATCATCGCGAGGAGGAACAGGCCGATGGCGATGTCGGCGACCCGCGCCGGCATCACCAGCAGGGTCTTGGCGCCGAGCACGGCGGCCGGCGCGCCGGCACCCGCGTAGGCGGCGAAGGCACGCCAGTCCACGGTGCGCCACCATGCGAGCACCCGCGAGACGTTCGCCATCACCGCGGCGACGGCCATGATCGGCACCGCCTCGATCGGCCCGTAGACCGCCGAGAGCACCGGCACCAGCATCAGGGAGGAGCCGGTGCCGACGATGCCGCTGAAGACCCCGGCGACGAGGCCGACGAGGAGGACGAAGGCGACGCCCACCGAACCTCTCGATCGCCTGTCCGCTACCGCGAGAACTTCTTGTACTTCAGCTTCTTCGGGATGATCGAGTCGGCCCCGAGCCGGCGCATCTTGTCCGCCTCGTAGTCGGAGAAGTTGCCCTCGAACCACTCGACATGGCTGTCGCCCTCGAAAGCAAGGATGTGCGTGGCGATGCGGTTCAGGAACCAGCGGTCGTGGCTGATGATGACCGCGCAGCCGGCGTAGTCCTCCAGCGCGTCTTCAAGCGCCCGCAGGGTCTCCATGTCGAGGTCGTTGGTCGGCTCGTCGAGGAGCAGCACGTTGGCGCCGCCCTTGAGGGTCCGGGCGAGGTGCACGCGGTTGCGCTCGCCGCCGGAGAGCGTGCCGACCTTCTTCTGCTGGTCGCCGCCCTTGAAGGCGAATGCCGCGCAGTAGGCTCGGCTGTTGATCTCGCGCTTGTTGAAATAGATGATGTCGTTGCCGCCCGAGACCTCCTGCCAGACCGTGGCGTTCGGGTCGAGCGCGTCGCGCGACTGGTCGACGTAGCCGAGCTTCACCGTCTCGCCGACCGAGATCGTGCCGCCGTCGGGCTTCTCGGCGCCGGTGATCATCTTGAAGAGCGTCGTCTTGCCGGCGCCGTTCGGGCCGATGACGCCGACGATGCCGCCCGGCGGCAGCTTGAACGACAGGTCCTCGATCAGCAGCCGGTCGCCGAAGGCCTTGTTGAGGTGATCGAACTCGATGACGTTGTTGCCGAGCCGCTCGTCGATCGGGATGACGATCTGGGCGGACGCGTCGACCTTGTTGTTCTGCTTGGCGACCAGTTCCTCGTAGCGGGTGATGCGGGCCTTCGACTTCGACTGCCGGGCCTTGGGCGAGGCGGCGATCCATTCCTGCTCACGGGCGATGGAGCGCTGGCGGGCCATGTCCTCGCGGCCCTCCTGCTCGAGGCGCTTCTGCTTCTGCACGAGCCAGGCGGAGTAGTTGCCCTCGTAGGGGATGCCCCGGCCGCGATCGAGCTCGAGGATCCAGCCGGTGACGTTGTCGAGGAAGTAGCGGTCGTGGGTCACGATCAGGATCGCGCCCGGGTAGGTCTTGAGGTGGCCCTCCAGCCAGTTCACCGTCTCGGCGTCGAGGTGGTTGGTCGGCTCGTCGAGGAGCAGCAGCTCCGGCTCCCACAGGAGCAGGCGGCAGAGCGCCACCCGGCGGCGCTCGCCGCCCGACAGCGTCGCGACGGGCTGCTCGTCGCCGGGGCAGCCGAGCGCCTCCATCGCCTGATCGACCTTCGAATCGAGCTCCCAGAGGTTCTGGGCCTCGATCTTGTCCTGGAGCGCCGTCATCTCGTCGGCGGTCTCCTCGGAGTAGTTCATGGCAAGCTCGTTGTAGCGGTCGATCAGTGCCTGCTTCTCGGCCACGCCCTCCATGACGTTCTCGCGGACCGACTTGTTCGGGTCGAGCTGCGGCTCCTGCGGCAGGTAGCCGACGCGTGCTCCTTGAGCGACGAAGCCCTCGCCGGTCCATTCCTTGTCGATGCCGGCCATGATCTTCAGGAGCGTCGACTTGCCCGAGCCGTTGATGCCGAGCACGCCGATCTTCGCGTCCGGATAGAAGGACAGGTTGACGTTCTCGAGGACCTTCTTGCCGCCGGTGTAGGTCTTGGTCAGACCCCGCATGTGATAGATGAATTCGCGCGCCATGGCGGGCTCCTTGAATCTCGTGGCGGGCCGCCGGCCGGGAGCTTCGCTCCGCCCCGCGCCGTCATGGCCGCCACCGGGGCTCGCCGTCCCCGGCGGAAGGCCTCCGCCCTCGCCTGAATGAGTGATCGCGCTCGACTATCAGGGCGGCCCGGCACGGGCAAGGAGCCTGCCGGGCGTCGGCCTCACGCGAAGGGGTTGCGGACGGGCGTCGGGGGCTCGTCGTTCTCCGCCACCGTCTCCGGGAGATCGGCCGCCTCTAGGGCCTTCACCACGGCTCCGAGCAGGTCCCGCAGCGTGCGTGCGTGCCCGAGGCCGGTGCGGTCGCGGGTAATGTCGAGGGTGCCGTGGAGGGCGATGCGCGTGGTGCCGTTCTCGACGGTGAGCCCGGCGATCGTCTGCACGGTGCTGTCGTCGGCGTAGGCCGGGAAAGCCGGCGATGCCTTGCGCGATGCCATAGCCTGTCCTCACCGCCTCGTTCAGAAGATCGATCGGAGCACGTCGCGCAGCGCCCGCTTCAGCGCCTTCAGAAGCTCGTTGCCGAGCCAGCTCGACCAGGATTCCTCCTCGCGCCGCCGGCCTTCGCGAGAGGACACGAAGGGCTCCGGAAGGTCCATGGCCCGCGCGCGCGCTGCGACCGGCGCGGAGGGAAACGGCTCGATGCCGGAGAGGTCCCGCAGCTCGTCGAGGGAGACGGCCCGCCAGGTGCCCTCGCGGCTGTTCGGCGCGAGGTAGGCGCCGCCCTCCCGGCGGGCCGGATCGTAGACCGCCTTGAACAGCGCGGTCGGCACCAGGACGCGCGCCCTGATCGAGGCCACGGAGCCGCCGGAGAACACGGTCCCCGTCACCACGAAGAGGTCGCCCCGGCGGAGCGCCAGCCGCCGCACGCTCTCCTCGATCGAGGACCACAGGTTCCGGTTCAGGGTGCGGTCCTGCGGCACGATATTGGCGAGGCTGAAGGACTGCGCCTGGGCCTCCCCGGTCGGCATGTCGCCGGCTGGCGCGAGATGGCCCCGGTCGTAGCCGCTGCGGACGTAGTCCGACAGGTCGGCGCGGTCCTCCGCGGGCAGGCGGTCCTCCTCGTGGAAGGCGTCGCGCCGCTCGACGCGGCGGGCCGCCTCGACCCCGGCCCGCGTCAGGCGCTCGGCTGCGTAGAGGGGGCCTCGCGCGGTGCCGGAATGCAGGACCGCGAACGCCTCGAAGCAGAGCGGGACGGTCCTGGCGACGAGCTTCGGGTTGCGCAGGGCCGGCGGCACGCCGTCGAGGAAGAAGGGGGGGCAGGTCTCGGCGCGGGCGGGGCCGGCGAGAGTGAGCGAGAGGACGAGGACCGCCGCAAGGCGCCTTAATAGCATGCGCGGACCCGGCGGGTGCCCTCGGGCGTCGGTCGGAAGCGCCAGCCGCAGGGACGGCCGAGGGTCCCGGTGAAGGGCGCGACCTGTCGGTCGGGTGGGCCGGGGGTGGTGCGAGGCTCGCAGCCGCCGGAGATTTCGCACGGGATCGTGATGTCCCCGAGATCGAACAGCCGAGTCGCGTGGGCCTCAGGACAGATCAGCGTCGTTGCCGCGCACAGCATTGTCCCCATCAGCCAAGGCATCGATGTCCGCATGCGCGACGGTAACATGTTGCAACCTTGGTACGTTTGGGAAAAAACCACGCGCACAACATTGATCCGACCGCCGCGGGCACGTAACTGGGGCCTTCGAGTGTGCGGGTGCCCGAGATAGCGCGGGCCGGATTCCGGCGCCAGGGCGGCCTCGCCCGTGGCGCCGCATCTGTCGCCCGCGAACGTCTAGCCAACGGATGCGTGCCTTGTCGCAGACCTCCGACGATATCCTCTCCCGCGTTTCGGTTCCCTCTGATCTCCGTC
>NZ_BPQR01000095.1 GCF_022179345.1 Methylobacterium jeotgali
GAGACGGTGCGGGCGCGGGAAGCGATGCTCTCGCAGGCCCTGCGCCCGGCGGCCACCACCGACGCCTGGGCCCGTCTCGACCCGGCCGAGCGCGACCGCCTCGTCACCCTCGGCCTCGACGGGCTCAGCGTGGTGGAGGCCGGCGACGAGCGCGAGGAGGCGCTGATCGCCGCCATCGCCCTCCGCGAGACCCTCGAGACGCCGGGCCGCGTCGCCGCGCTCGTCACGCCGGACCGGGCGCTCGCCATGCGGGTCGCGGCCGAGCTCGCCCGCTGGGACATCCGCGCCGAGGACGCCGCCGGCCAGCCCCTCTCGGGGAGCCTCGGCGGGCGGCTCGCCCGGCTTGCCGCCGAGTTCGCCGTGGAGACGGTGGGCCCCCGCATCGGCAACCGGCAGGCGCAGCGCCTGCTGGCGCTTCTCGCCCATCCGCTGGTGCGTCTCGGCATGGCCCGGCCCGAGCTGGTGCGGGGAGCGGCCGCCCTCGAGATCGGCGTCCTGCGCGGCCCCGCTCTGGCGCCGGGCTTCGAGACCCTGCGCGGGGCGCTCGCCGCGGCGAAGACCGACACCGGCCGGCGCCCCCGCCCGAAGCGGCGGTTGAAAGACATCGACTGGGAGCTTGCCGAGAAGCTCGTCGCCGCCCTGGAGGACGCCTTCAAGGGCTTTCCCGGCGGGGCCGGCGCCCTCGACCTCGTCGCCGCCGGCGAGGCCCACCGTGCCGTCTGCGAGGCGCTGCTGAAGGGTCCCGAGGGCGACGAGGAGGCCGCCGCCGACCCGTCGCTCGCCTGTCTCGACAGCCTGTTCGACGAGCTGGCCTTCGTCGATGCCGGCCCGATGGGCGGAGAGTTCTCCGACTACCCCGCCTTCTTCGCGGCGCTGGCGGATCTCCGCTGCGTGCCCGACGCCCACGGCGCGCCGCATCCGCGGGTGCGTATCCTCGGGCTCGCCGAGGCGCGGCTCCTCTCCTGCGACCGCATCGTCCTCGGCGGGCTCGACGAGGGCGTCTGGCCGGCGCGGATGGTCACGGATTCCTTCCTGAACCGGCCGATGCGCGAGCGGATCGGACTCGATCCGCCGGAGCGCCAGATCGGGCAGGGCGCCCACGATTTCGTCGGGCTCCTCGGCCACCGGGATGCGGTGATCACCCGCGCGCAGAAGCGCGAGGGCGCGCCGACCGTGCAGTCCCGCTTCCTCCAGCGGATGCGCGCCTTCGCCGACCAGACGCATTGGGAGGCGGTGCTGACGCGGGGGCGGCGCCTCGCCGGCCTCGCCGCCCGGCTCGATGCCGGCACCGAGCCCCCCCCGCCGCGCCTCACCCAGCCCCGCCCCCGGCCGGACCCGGCCCTGTTCCCGCGGGCGCTGAGCGTCACCGAGGTCGAGACCCTGGTGCGCGACCCCTACGCGATCTTCGCCCGCCACGTCCTCGGGCTCGATCCGCTGGAGCCCGTGGCCGCCCCGCCGGGCGTCGGGGATCGCGGCACCCTGATCCACGCCGTGCTTGGCCGCTTCGCGGAGGCCTTTCCGCAGGGCATGCCGGCGGATGCCGACACCCGCCTCGCCGCCATCGCCGAGGAGGTGTTCGCCCCCGTCAAAGCGGCGAACCCCGAGCTCTACGCGGAGTGGTGGCCCCGCCTTCAGCGCCTGTCGGAAAAATTCCTGCCCTGGGAGGCCGAGCGCCGGGCGGCGGGCCTGCGCGTCCACGCCGAGGCCAACGGGCGCTGGTCGATCCCCATGGGCGACGAAGTGTTCGTGCTGAAGGCGCGGGCCGATCGCATCGAGACGCGCCGGGACGGGGGCGCCTGCCTCATCGATTTCAAGACCGGCACGCCGCCCTCGAACCGGGAGGTCTTCGCCGGCTTCTCGCCCCAGCTCACCCTGGAGGCGGCGATGCTGATGGCGGGCGCCTTCAAGGACATCCCCGCGCCGGGGACCGTGCCGGACCTGCTCTACGTCCACGCCTCCGGCGGGCGCACGCCGCTTCGTGAAAGGCTGCTCAAGCCCGAGAAGGACGAGGAGCGGGACATAGCGGCCCTCGTCGAGGAGCACGCCGCGCGCCTGCGCGGGCTCGTGGCCCGCTTCATGACCGGCAAGGCGGCCTACGTCTCGCGGCCCTACCCGAAATACGTGCGTTATGCCGGCGACTACGACCACCTCGCGCGGGTGCTCGAATGGTCGCTTGCGGGGGAGGGCGAGGCTTGAGCAAGCCGCCTTTCAAGGTCGATCCGCTGACGCAGGAGCGCCAGCGCCGAGCCGCCGATCCGGAGGTCTCGGCCTGGGTCTCGGCCAACGCCGGCGCCGGCAAGACCAAGGTGCTCACCGACCGCGTGGTGCGGCTCCTCCTCTCCGGGACGCCGCCGGGGCGCATCCTCTGCCTTACCTTCACCAAGGCCGCCGCCGCCAACATGGCGATCCGGGTCTTCGACCGGCTCGGCCGCTGGGTGACGCTGGACGACGCGGCGCTGGCCGAGGACTTGGAGCGCCTCACTGGCAAGCCGACGAGCCGGGCCCAGCTCGACGACAGCCGCCGGCTCTTCGCCCGCTCCGTCGAGACGCCGGGGGGCCTCAAGATCGAGACGCTGCACGCGCTCTGCGAGCGGCTCCTGCACATGTTCCCCTTCGAGGCGAACGTGCCGGCGGGCTTCACCGTGCTCGACGACGACGAGGCCCGCGCCGCCTTCGAGAGCGCCACCGACGCGACGCTCGCCGATGCGGCGCTCGGCCGCCTCCCCGGCATCCGCGAGGCGCACGCCCGCATCACCCCGGAGGCGCAGGACGACACCCTGCGCGACCTGATCCGCGCCGCGATCCGGGCGCGCCGCTTCCTGGCCCGCGACGGCCGGCTCGATCTCACCTTCGCCGGCCTCGCGCAGGCGCTGGGGCTGGAGGCGGGCGAGGACGAGCCGGAGATCGCCCGGCGCATCCTCTCAGGGCTTCCCGATCTCGCGCCCCTCTGCGCGGTGCTGGCCGAGACAGGCTCCTCGACCGACGCCAAGCTCGCCGGACAGCTGGAGACCGCCCTCGACCTCGCCCGCCGGGCGGAGGCCGCCGGCATCCTCGCCGAGGCCGTCGCGGCGGCGCTCGTCGTGTTCTTCACCGGCGAGGAGAAGCCGAAGGCCGATTCCTCGCTGGGCACCAAGAAGGCCGGCCCTGAGGCGAAGGCCGCGCTCTGCGCTGAGCGCGACCGGCTGATCCCGCTCCTCGACCGCCTGCGCGCCGCTCGCGCCCACGCCCGCACCCGCGCCCTCTTCGCGCTCGCCGCCGAGATCGAGGGGCGGGTCGAGGCCTACAAGGCCCGCATCGGCGCCCTCGACTTCGACGACCTCATCGCGCGCACCCGCGACCTGCTCGCGCGGGTCGACGCCGCCTGGGTGCTGTACAAGCTCGACCGGGGCATCGATCATGTGCTCGTCGACGAGGCGCAGGACACGAACCCGCAGCAGTGGGAGATCCTGAACCTCGTCACAGCCGAGTTCACCGCCGGGGCGGGTGCCCGCGCGGCCCGCCGCACGCGCTTCGCCGTGGGCGACCCCAAGCAGTCGATCTACAGCTTCCAGGGCGCCGACCCCCGCCGCTTCGAGGAGACGCGCCGGGCCTGGATCGACGCCGCGCAGCGGGCCGGACTCCCCTTCGAGACCATCCCTCTCACCCTGTCCTTCCGTTCGGCCCACGGCGTGCTGCGGGCGGTCGACGCCACCTTCGCGATCCCCGAGCATTTCAAGGGCCTCTCCTTCGAGGCGGTCCGGCCCGGCACCGACCACGCCACGGCGCGGGGCCGCGCCTTCGGCGCCGTCGAGCTCTGGCCGATCGAGGAGCCCGGCCCCGAGGCCGACCCGGACGCCTGGGCCGAGCCCGTCGACGCGCCGGGTGCCAGTGCGCCCGCCCTCCTCACCGCCCGCCGCGTCGCCCGCGCCGTGCAGGGCTGGATCGCGCGGGGCGATGCCGGCGGGCGGCGGCGCCGGCCCGGCGAGATCCTGCTCCTCGTGCGCAAGCGCGGGCCGGCCTTCGAGGAGGCGATCCGCGCCTTGAAGAGCCTCGGCGTGCCGGTGGCGGGCCAGGACCGCCTGGACGTCGCCGCCCACATCGCCGTGCTCGACCTCGTGGCGGTGGGACGCGCCGGGCTCCTGCCTGCCGACGACCTGACGCTCGCGACCGCGCTCAAGACGCCGCTGGTCGGCCTCGACGACGACGACCTCGTGCGGCTCTGCGCCCGACGCGACGAGGCGGAGACCCTCGAGGACGCCCTCCACCGCCACGCCGAGGCCGGGGACGGGGCCGCGCTCCGGGCCCGCGCGGCGCTCGCCCGCTGGATCGAACTGGCCGGCTGCGAAGGGCCCTTCGGCTTCTATGCGGCGCTGCTCGGCCCCGGCGGCGGGCGGGCGCGGCTGGTCGCGCGGCTCGGCGGCGAGGCGGGGGACGCCATCGACGTGTTCCTGGCCAAGGCGGCCTCCGCCGAGCGCGGGCCGGAGGCGCCCTCGCTGCGCGCCTTCATCGACGCCTTCGAGGCGCGGGGCGCCGAGGGCCTGACGGTCAAGCGCGACCTCGAATCGGGTCGCGACGAGGTGCGGGTGATGACCGTCCACGGCGCCAAGGGGCTCGAGGCGCCGGTGGTGGTGCTCCTCGACGGCTGCGAGCCGCTCGGCCGCAACGACCCGCCGCTGCTCTCCATCGAATCGCCGACGCCGCTGCCCCCCGTCTGGGCGGGCTCGCGCACGCAGGACAGCGCCGTGACGGGAGAGGCCCGCACGAGCCTCCAGGCCCGCGCCCGCGAGGAGCACAACCGCCTCCTCTACGTGGCGATGACGCGGGCGGCCGACCGCCTCGTCGTCGCCCCTTATCGCGGCGCGACGAAGGAGACGGAGGCCGCCTGGTGCGAGATGATCCGCATCGGCCTGGAGCGGGCCTTCGGCGCCGGGGAGGCGCTGGACCTGCCCTACGGACCGGCCGTCGTCTGGCGGGACGGGGAGGCTGCCGGGGCGCCGGAGGATGGTCCGGCGGGCGCCGCGGCCGAGGACTCCGTGCCGCCCTGGCTCCGGCGGCCGGTGCCCGCCGAGGCCGTGGCCGCGCCGCCCCTCTCGCCCTCCGGGATCCTCGCGGGGGCGGATGCACGGCCCTCCCCGGCGCGCCGGCAGTCGCAGACCGAGGCCCGGCGCCAGGGCATCCTCGTGCACACCCTGCTGGAGCACCTGCCGCGGCTCGCGGCGCCCGAGCGCCGGCCGGCGGCGCTGACCGTCCTGCGGGCGCGGGCGCCGACCATGCCGGTGCCCAAACGCGCCGCCATCGCCGAGGCGGCCCTGCGGGTGATGGAGCACCCCGATCTCGCGCCCCTGTTCGCCGAGGGGGCGCGGGCGGAGGTGGCGCTCGCGGGGATCGTCGGGGCGGCGGGCGGGCCGCGCCCGGTGCATGGCCGCATCGACCGCCTCGCGGTGACGGAGGAGGGCGTGCTCCTCGCCGACTTCAAGACCGGCCGCCCGCCCCCGGAGGGCGCGCCCCTGCCGGCGGCGGACGCGGCGCAGATCGCCCTCTACGCGGCGCTCCTCGAGCAGATCTATCCGGGCCGGAGAATCGTGCCGATGCTGGTCTGGACCTCGGGGCCGGTCATCCGCCGCCTGTCGGAGGCCGAGACGAGCGCGGCCCTGGCGGGAGCCGGGATCGGCGCCTGACGCCGCCCCGGCCCCTCACGCTCAGCCCTTGCGGTCGTCGGCGGGCTTCTCGCCGCTCTTCGCACCGCCCTTCGGCGTGAGCTTGAGGATCTTGCCGTCCGGCCCGTCGGTGAGCGCGTAGACGGCGCCGTCCGGGCCGACCTTCACGTCGCGGATGCGCTCCTGGAGGGGGATGCGCTCCTCGCTCACCACCTTGTCGCCGTCGAGCTTCAAGGAGACGAGGCCGAGGCTGACGAGGCCGCCGGCGAGGAAGTTGCCCTTCCAGGCCGGGAACAGGTCGGCGTTGTAGAGGGTGAGGCTCGAGGGGCCGATCACGGGGTCCCAGTAGTAGGCCGGCTGCGAGGTGCCGCCGGCCTGGGTGGCGCCGTCGCCGATCTTCTCGCCCGAGTACTCGATGCCGTAGGTGACGAGCGGCCAGCCGTAGTTGACGCCCGGCCGCGGCCGGTTGAGCTCGTCGCCGCCCCGCGGGCCGTGCTCGATCGTCCAGACCCGGCCCTGGCCGTCGAGCGCGATGCCCTGCACGTTGCGGTGGCCGTAGGACCAGATCTCCGGCTGGGCCTTGTCGCTGCCGGAGAAGGGGTTGTCCTTCGGCGCGCTGCCGTCCGGCTCCAGGCGGAACAGCTTGCCGAGCCCGCTCGACAGGTCCTGCGCCTGGCCGCGCACCGCCTTGTCGGAGCGCTCGCCGACCGTGAGGAACAGCTTGCCGTCCGGCGCGAACAGGATGCGCGAGCCGAAATGCTTGTCGCCGTCGTAGCTCGGCGTCTGGCGGAAGATGACCTTGAGGTCCTCGAGCTTGGCCGAACCGCCGCTCTCGACGAGCTTCGCCTTCGCGAGGGTGGTGCCGTTGCCCTTCTCGCGGGGCTCCGCGTAGCTGAAGTAGATGGTGCGGTCGCTGGCGAAGCCTGGGCTCAGGGCCACGTCGAGGAGGCCGCCCTGGCCCCGCGCGTCGACCTTCGGCACGCCCGTTACCGGGGCGCCGACCGTCCCGTCCTTGGCGATCAGGCGGATCTTGCCGGCCTTCTCGGTGACGATCATGCGCCCGTCGGGCAGGAACTCCAGCGCCCAGGGGCTCGCGAGCCCCTTCACCGCGGTCGCGACCTCGACCTCCGTCGCCTTGGCCGGCATCGGCGCCCGGGTCTGGTTGGGCAGGAGCGGCTTGTAGCCGGTGTTGGCGGGGGCGGTCTCGGCCGGCTCCTTGGCCGTCTCGGCGGTGGGGGCCGCGAAGGCGTCGCCGCCGACCCGGGCCGCGGGCGTCGTCTCCTGCGCGAGCGCGAGGACGGGCAGGGCGAGGGCGGCGAACGAGGCCAGAAGGATCGGCTTGAGCGTCACGGGGGATTCCTTACCTGGGCGCCGCCACGGAAAGCGGCGGCGCGGCGCCCGTCCCTCGCGGAGCGGGCGCCGGATGCGGCGCGTCGGGCTCGCAAGGGACGCGAACCTGTGCCGGAGATGGGGCGCACGGAGCCCCGGGGCGAGGTCCGAGGGCGTCACGAACACGATTCTGCCGTGCCGCGGCTTGCCGCACCGGAGCGACGGCCGCGATTCGAGGCGCTGCCGGGACGGCGGCCGGCATGAGAGGGAATCAGCTCTCCTCTGCGCGTGCGTGCCGATGTCTTGACCGTGCCTCCCGCCCTCTCCACTTTCCGTGACCAGCCGCCGGCCCGCCCCATCGCAACGGGGCGGGCCGGCGCCAACGAAAGGGTGTGTCATGGCGACGGTGAAGGTGACCGACGCGAGCTTCGAGCAGGACGTCCTCCAGTCCGCCGAGCCCGTCGTGGTGGATTTCTGGGCCGAGTGGTGCGGTCCCTGTCGCCAGATCGGCCCGGCGCTCGAGGAGATCTCCGCCGATCTCCAGGGCCGCGTGAAGATCGCGAAGGTGAACGTCGACGAGAATCCGGGGATCGCCGCCCAGTACGGCATCCGCTCGATCCCGACGCTGCTGCTCTTCAAGGGCGGCGAGCGCGTCGACCAGAAGGTCGGCGCCGCGCCGAAGGGCGACCTCTCCCGCTGGATCCAGGCGCAGACGGCCAGCGCCTGAGCACACCGGCCGGCCCCTGCCGACGGACATGAGAAAGGCCCGACGCTTCGCGCGTCGGGCCTTTTCTTTTGCTGCACGCGGTCCTGTCGAGCGACCACGCCCCGTGGGCCGATCCCGGTCCGTCCGTCGCCGTTGCGAGGGTGACAAAAGCGAAGGAGCCCGGCCTTGCGGCCGGGCTCCCTCCGTTTCGAGACCCGTTTTCGGGGTTCGGCTTAGTAGCTGCCGAACTTGTAGTTGATGCCGGCGCGGACGACCACGAACTCCTGCTGGCGCTGGTTGGCCAGGAAGAGGGTGCCGTTCGGGGCATTGAGAGCGCCGTTGAACACGCCGGAGGCGGCGGTGCGGTTGCGCTCGAGGTTCACGTACAGACCTTCCACCTTCAGCGTGACGGCCGAGGAGCGGAAGAAGTTCAGGAACGAGTCGGTCGGGAGAGCGTACTCGACGCCACCGCCGGCCGCGTAACCGGTGCGGAAGCTGTCGCCGCCGAGGCCGTTGACCGGGGACTCGCCCGAGCCGTAGGCGAAGCCGCCGGTGCCGTAGAACAGGACGCGGTCGACGGCGTAGCCGATGCGGCCGCGAACGGTGCCGAAGTAGTCGAGGCTCGACTGGCCGGGCACCACGAAGGCGCGCGGAGCGGCGAGGGCGAGGCCCGGGGCGCCGACGAAGGTGTAGGCCTGCGTGAAGTTACGACGGCCGCCGAAGTCGGTGTACTGAGCGTCAGCCTCGATACCGACCACCAGGCCCGAACCCGGGGTGAACTGGTAGTTGTAGCCGATCTGACCACCGCCGACGAAGCCCTCGTTGGCGCGGCTGTTGGTGACGGTCAGCAGGGCGTTGGTGCCCGGCGAACCGAGGACGGTGCCGGTCGGCAGCGCATAGGTGTTGCTGTTCTGGCCGACGTCGAAGCCGTAACCGGCGTTGAAACCGGCGTAGAAGCCCGTCCAGGTGAACACCGGAACCGGGGTGAACACCGGCGGAGCCGCGCGGCGCGGAAGGTCGGCAGCGGAGGCCACCGTGGTGAGGGCCGTGAAGGCCGCGAGAGTGGTGAGAAGCTTCTTCATTTTGTGATCCCCAGCATTGTGCCCGATCGCCGGCGAAACTAGGGGATTTTCCACAGTTAAGATGTAGCGCTGAAGCCACACCTGCCGGGGCTCAAGTCCGGCCGATGCCTTTGAGGGAAAGCGGGGATTTTCCCTTTCGCGTTAACTGTCCGGCAACTTGCGGCGGCCTCGGCGGACACAATCCTGCCGCCCTCCGCACCCGTCCGGGACGGTCTCAGACCGGCGGCGTCCCGTTGGCGGTGAGCACCGCGCCCGCGAGGTAGAGCGAGCCGCAGATCAGGATCCGGGGCGGCCGCTCGAAGGCGATCTCGCCGGCGAGCGCCAGCGCGCCCTCGATTCCCGGCGCGATCCGGGCGGGCAGCCCGACGCTCTCGGCGATCCGCGCCACCTCCTCGGCGGGCCGCGCCGCGATCTGGCCCGCGATCGGCACGGCGATCAGCACCCGGGCGAGCCCGGCGAAATGGCGCAGGAAGCCCTCGGCGTCCTTGGTGCCGAGCAGGCCGACGATCAGGACGAGGGGCGCGTCGGCCCGCTCGCTGAGGTCGGCGGCCGCCGCCGAGAGGATGCGGCCGCCGTCGATGTTGTGGCCGCCGTCGAGCCAGAGCTCGGCCCCGGCAGGGGCGAGATCGGCCAGCGCCCCGCGGGTCAGGCGCTGCAGCCGGCCCGGCCACTCGACCGAGCGCAGCCCGGTCTCGATCGCCGCGGTGCCGATGTCGCCGAACCCGGCCGCCCGCAGCGCGGCGATGGCGGTGCCGGCGTTGGTGAACTGGTGCCGGCCGTCGAGCCGGGGCCTCGGCAGGTCGAACAGGTCGGTCCCGTCCTGGAAGACGAGGCGGCCGCTCTCCTCGTGGACGGAGAAGTCCTGGCCGCCGACGAGCACAGGCGCAGCGCCGACCGCCTCCGCCCGCTGGCAGAGCACCGAATCGGCCTCCGCATAGTCCTGCGCGGCGATCACCGCCGGGCAGCCGCGCTTGAAGATGCCGGCCTTCTCGCCCGCCACCGCGGCGACCGTGTCGCCGAGATACTCGGCATGGTCGCGCCCGATCGGCGTGACCACGGCGGCGGCCACCGAATCGATGACGTTGGTGGCGTCGACCCGGCCCCCCAGGCCGACCTCGAGGAGGAGCACGTCGGCGGGATACTCCGAGAACAGCAGCAGCGCCGCGGCGGTGGTGATCTCGAACACCGTGATCGGATCGCCGCCGTTGGCCGCCTCGCAGCGGGCGAAGGCGTCGGCGAGGCGCTCCTCGTCCACGAAGCGGCCGCCGCCGACCGCGCCGATGCGGATGCGCTCGTGGAAGCGCACGAGATGGGGCGAGGTGTAGACGTGCACCGCGAAGCCCCCCGCCTCCAGGATCGCCCGCATGAAAGCGATAGTGGAGCCCTTGCCGTTGGTGCCCGCCACGTGGATCACCGGCGGCAGGCGCCGCTCGGGATGGTTGAGCCGGGCGAGCAGCCGCTCGATGCGCCCGAGCGACAGGTCGATCGTGCGCGGGTGCAGGGCGAGGAAGCGCGCCATCAGCGCGTCGGAGGAATCCATCGCGGGGTCTTGTCGCTGGTGCGGCGGGCCGGCGGCCTCAGGCCGCGTCGGGAACGGGCTGCGGGGCGTTCGGGCGGGGCCCGTGCTGGGGCACCGCGTCGGTGAGGAGGCCGCACAGGCGCGCCACGGTCTCCTTGAGGGCGTGGCGGTGGACGACCTGGTCGATCATGCCGTGCGCCCGCAGGTACTCGGAGCGCTGGAAGCCGTCGGGCAGCTTCTCGCGGATGGTCTGCTCGATGACGCGGGGACCGGCGAAGCAGATCAGCGCGCCCGGCTCGGCGAGATGCACGTCGCCGAGCATGGCGTAGGAGGCGGTGACGCCGCCCGTAGTCGGGTTCGTGAGCACCACGATGTAGGGAAGCTTCGCGGCGTTCAGCCGGCGCACTGCGACCGTGGTGCGCGGCATCTGCATGAGCGAGAGGATGCCCTCCTGCATGCGCGCGCCGCCCGAGGCGGAGAACAGCACATAGGGGGTCTTCTTCTCGAGCGCGGTCTCGGCGCCGCGGATGAAGGCCTCGCCCGCCGCCATGCCGAGCGAGCCCGCCATGAAGCCGAACTCCTGGGCGGCGATCGTCATCGGCAGGCCGGCGACGCGGCCGAAGCCGACCTTGAAGGCGTCTGCCATGCCGGTCTTGGCGCGAGCCTCCTTGAGGCGGTCGACGTAGCGCTTCTCGTCGCGGAACTTGAGCGGGTCGGCGGCGACCTCGGGCAGCGGCACGTCGATCCAGGTGCCCTCGTCGAACATCATCTTCAGGCGCGCCTGGGCGCTCATCTTGAGATGGTGCTCGGAGCCGGGGATGACCCAGTGGTTGCTCTCGACCTCCTTGTGGAAGACCATCTGCCCGGTATCGGGGCATTTGACCCAGAGGTTCTCGGGCGTCTCGCGCTTGAACAGGGTCTTGATCTTGGGGCGCACGACCTCCGAGATCCAGTTCATCGGTTCAACCATCATGGCCCCGTCCTCGAATTCGGGCTCTCGATATCGGGCCGCGCTCGCCCCGTTGCCAGGGTGGCTAGCGCCGTCCGGCCGAGCGCACGCCGTCGGCGAGCGCGCGCACGAGCCCCGCCACCGCCTCGACCGTGCCGGGACCGGCACGCCCCTCGCCGTCGAGGGAGCGGTGGAGCGCGTCGACGAGGGCCGAGCCGACGACGACCCCATCCGCCCCGCGGGCGATCTCGGCGGCGTGCGCCCCGGTCTTGACGCCGAAGCCGACCACCACGGGCAGGTCGGTATGAGGACGGATGCGGGAGACCGCCTGCGCCACCCGCCCGAAATCCGGCGTCGCGGTGCCGGTGATGCCGGTGATCGACACGTAGTAGACGAAGCCCGCGGTGTTCGCGAGGACGGCGGGCAGGCGCTTCTCGTCCGTCGTCGGGGTCGCGAGCCGGATGAAGGCGAGGCCCTTGGCGAGCGCCGGCAGGCAGAGTTCGTCGTCCTCCTCCGGGGGCAGGTCGACGACGATCAGCCCGTCGACGCCGGCCGCCACCGCGTCCTCCAGGAAGCGGGGCACGCCGTAGGTGTGGATCGGGTTGTAGTAGCCCATCAGCACCACGGGCGTCTCCGGATCGCCCTCCCGGAAGCGCGCGACGAGGCGGAGCGTCCCGGGCAGATGCTGGCCGGCCTTGAGGGCGCGCAGGCCCGCCGCCTGGATCGCCGGGCCGTCGGCCATCGGGTCGGTGAAGGGCAGGCCGAACTCCACGATGTCGGCGCCGGCCTTCGGCAGGGCGTCGAGTACCTTGAGCGAGGTCTCGGGATCGGGGTCGCCGGCCATCACGTAGGTGACGAGGGCGGCCCGGCCCTCGGCCCGGCAGCGGGCGAAGGCGGCCCCTATGCGGTTGCCCGGGGCGGGGCTCGCGGCCCGGTCGGCGCTCTGGTCGGTGATCGCGCTGTCGGTCATCGCTTCCGAGGGGTCTGGCGTTCCGCAGGGGCTGCCGCAGGGTCCGGCATCCGTCCTCGACCTCGCGTCGCGGACGGGCGCCCCGGACGGCCCCGAGGCCCGGTCGAGCCGCCGCGCCTACACCATCGGGGCCGGCCCGTGAAGCGCCGGGCCCGCCGGGGGAAGCAAGAGAACCTTAAGCGCGTTTCGAAACGCCGCCTTCAGCGCTTCCGGGCATAGGCTCCCGCCGGATCGGGACCGCGGCCAACGGAGCGTCGCGCCCGGCCGGGCGGAGGCGAGGCGGCACATGGAGATGCAAATGGAGCTTCGGGACCTCGTCCTCGCGCTCGCGCTCCTCGCGGCGGCCGGCAGCCTCGGCGCGCTCCTCTGGTCGTGGCGCCGCGGCGGCGGCCGCGAGACGCCCGAGGCCGAGCAGCTCCACGATCGCATCTGGCGCATCTCCGAGAGCGAGGACCGCTACCGGGCGCTGGTGGAGGCGACCATGGAGGTCGTCGTCCAGCGCGACGAGCTCGGCCGCATCACCTTCGTCAACGAGGGCTATGCCCGTCTCCTCGGGCGCGGCCCGGAGGAGCTCATCGGCGCCACGGTGGAGCTTCAGGTCACCGAGACCGGCCGCGTCGAGACGGGCCCGGACGGGGTGCGCCACGTCGAGGCGCGGGTGCTGCCCGTCGACGGCATCCCCCGCTGGTTCTCCTTCGTGGAGATGCCGGTCTCCCGCCAGGGCGGCCCGATGCAGTGGCTCAGGGCCGGCTTCGACATCACGGCCCGCGCCGAGGCCGCCCGCGCCCTCGACGAGGCCCTGACCCGGGCGGAAGCCGCGAGCGTGGCGAAGTCCCGCTTCCTCGCCACGGTCAGCCACGAGTTCCGCACGCCGCTCAACGGCATCCTCGGCATGGCCGACCTCGTCCTCGACACGCCGCTCGATGCCGAGCAGCGCACCTATGTCGAGGCGGTGAAGACGAGCGGCGTGGCGCTGCTCGGCATCATCGACGGCATCCTCGACTTCTCGCGCATCGAGGCCGGGCGCCTCGATCTCGCCGCCGAGCCTTTCGACCCCGGCGAGGTCGCCGAGCGGGTCGTGGAGCTGCTGGCGCCCCGCGCCCAGGACAAGGGCATCGAGATCGCCCTCGACGTCGCCGACGACCTCGCCCTCTCGATGGTCGGCGATGCCGAGCGCGTCCGCCAGATCCTCGTCAACCTCGCCGGCAACGCCATCAAGTTCACCGAGTCCGGCGGCGTCGGCGTCAGCCTCGTGCGCCTTCCCGAGGGCGTCGAGATCGCGGTGGCCGACACCGGCCCCGGCATCCCCCCGGAGCGCGTCTCCCAGCTCTTCGAGGAGTTCGAGCAGGGCGACGGCAGCGCCAGCCGCAGCCACGAGGGCACCGGGCTCGGCCTCTCCATCACCCGCCGCCTCGTCGAGCGCATGGGCGGGAGCATCGAGGTCGAGGCGCGCCGGCCCCACGGCACGGTCTTCCGGGTGCGCCTGCCACTGCCCGTCGCGGAGGGCGCCGAGGACCGGGGCACCGGCCCGGCGCTGCACGGCCAGAGGGTTCTGATCGTCGCCGACTCGCCCTTCCAGGCGCCCTTCCTCGCCCGCCGGCTCTCGCGCTCCGGCGCGGCCCCGATCGTGGTCTCCGGCGAGGAGGCCGGCCTCGCGGCGCTGGCGAGCGGCGCCTTCGACGCGCTGATCGCCGACCGCGGCCTCGGCGACACCGCCGTGCGCCGCCTCGCCGAGGAGGCGCGCCGCCGAGGCGCCCGCTGCAGCCTGATCCTGCTCTCGCCCTTCGACCGGCGCGCCTTCGGCACCCCGAACGCGGCGGGCTTCGACAGCTACCTCATCAAGCCGGTGCGGGCCCGCTCGCTGTTCGACCGGCTGCTCGCTCCGGCGACCCCCGTGAGCGCCGGCGCCGGCCTCGTGCCCGCCGCCGCGGCGCCCGGCCCCGGCGCGCGGGTGCTGCTCGCCGAGGACAACCCGATCAACGCGCTGCTGGCCAGCAAGGCCCTGGAGCGGCTCGGCGCCACGGTGGTGCTCGCCCGCGACGGCACCGAGGCGCTCGCCCGCCTCGACGAGGCGGAGAGCCGGCGCCTGCCCTTCGACCTCGCCCTCCTCGACATCCGCATGCCCGGCCTCGACGGGCTCGAGACCGCCCGCCGCATCCGCGCGGGGCAGGTCGCGGGCACCTATCGCCCGCTGCGGCTCGTGGCGCTCACCGCCAACGCGGGCCGCGACGACGAGGCCGCCGCCCGCCAGGCCGGCTTCGACGGCTTCCTGGCCAAGCCCCTCGACATCAAGCGGCTGCCGGCGCTCCTCCACCCCGAGGAGACCGTTCGGGCCGCCTGAGGCGCCGCGCCCCTCCGGCCGCTCCCGAGGCGATCGTCGCCCTCGATCCACGAAGCCCGGCGGGGGCACTTCGTGGGGCCGCGCGCGTTTATAGCCCCGCTCCCCCGCGCACCCACAGGGCGACATGACCGACCGCACGGATCACGAAGGACGCACGGGCGCACCGCGCGACGGGCTCATCGCGCTCGCCGTAGCGGCCCTCGTCGCCGCCACGGTGCTGCTCGGCGCGCTCCTGCCCGCCCGGCACGGCCCCGCGCCCGTGGCGGGAGACCCCGCCGCCGATCCCGCCTGCCAGGAGTGGGGCGACGGTTGCCGGGTCTGCCGGCGCCTGCCCGGCGAGGTCGCCTGCTCGCTGCCGGGCATCGCCTGCACGCCGCAGCCGCCCCGCTGCCTGATCCGCGGCGACGGGTGAGCGCGGGCGCCTCGCCCGTCCTGCGCTTCGCGCCGAGCCCGAACGGGCGCCTCCATCTCGGCCACGCCCTCTCCGCGCTCCTCAACGCGCGCATGGCCGCGCGCCTCGGCGGCCGGCTGCTGCTGCGGATCGAGGACATCGACCCGGTCCGCTCGCGGCCGGAGCTGATCGAAGGCATCGAGGAGGACCTCGCCTGGCTCGGGCTGCGCTTCGCGGGTGCGACTCTGCGCCAGTCGACGCGCATGGAGGCCTATGCCGAGGCCCGCGATGGGCTCGCCGCGTCGGGCCTCGCCTATCCCTGCTTCTGCTCGCGGGCGGTGGTCGCTGCGGCCGCCGGGGAGGGCCCGCCCCGCGATCCCGACGGCAGCCCGCTCTATCCCGGCACCTGCCGCGCGCTCCCGCCGGAGACGCGCGCCCGGCGTCTGGCGGCGGGGGAGGCGCATGTCTGGCGCCTCGACATGGCCCGCGCCCTGGAGCACGCCCCCGGACCGCACCGTATCCGCGTCTTCGATCCCGACGGATGTGAGGAGGAGCGCGATGCCGATCCGGGCCGCTGGGGCGACGCGGTGATCGCCCGGCGCGACGTGCCGACGAGCTACCATCTCGCCGTGGTCCTCGACGATGCCGCGCAGGAGGTCAGCCACGTCGTTCGGGGCGCCGATCTCGAGGCCGCCACCGATCTGCACCGCCTGCTGCAGACGCTGCTCGGCCTCGACGCCCCGGCCTATCACCACCATCCGCTGGTGCGGGGGGAGGACGGCGAGAAGCTCGCCAAGTCGCGGAACGCGCCCGCGCTCGCGACGCTGCGGGCCGCGGGCGCGACGCCCGCCGAGCTGAGGGCGCGGCTCGGGTTCGAATGAGGGCGGACGGTCGGCCTCAGCGCACCGTGTCGCGCTGGGCCATGGTGGTGGCGCTCTTGGCCTTCTGCATCACGCCCTCGATCTGGTCCCGCTGGCGCCTGAACTCGGCGAGCAGCCGCCCGTCGAGCTCGCGGCCGCGGGGCACCCGGATCTTCATCGGGTCGACGAAGTGGCCGTTGATGACGACCTCGTAGTGCAGGTGCGCGCCCGTCGAGAGGCCGGTGGAGCCGACATAGCCGATCACCTGGCCCTGGCGGACCTTGCCGCCCGCCGCGATGCCCCGCCCGAACCGGGACATGTGGTTGTAGGTGGTGACGTAGCCGTTGATGTGCTGGATCTCGACCCGGCGCCCGTAGCCCGCCGACCATTCCGCCTTGAGCACGGTGCCATTGCCCGCCGCCACGATCGGCGTGCCGACGGGGCTCGACCAGTCGACGCCGGTGTGGAGCTTGGCGTAGCCGAGGATCGGGTGGCGCCGGTAGCCGTAGCCCGAGCGCATGATGCCGTCGGCCACGGGCTTGCGGATCAGGAACTTCTTCAGCGACCGGCCCTGGTCGTCGAGATAGTCGACGGCGCCGTCGTCGGGCGACTGGAAGCGGTAGACCTTGCGGGTCTCGCCCCCGAGGTTGAGCGAGGCGTAGAGCAGCTCCGGCCGCTCCGTGGCGCCCTGGCCGGCCTCCTCGTCGTAGGTGTAGAAGACGTCCAGCCCGTCGCCCTGCGAAATCCTCCGCTGGAAGTCGACGTCGTAGCTGAACACCCGCACGATGTCCTCGACCGCCGCCCGCGGCACCTCGTGGCGGGCGGCCGTCTCGTAGAGGCTCTCGTAGAGGCGCGGGCCCGAGCCCTCGTCCTCCTCGTCCTCGCCGTTGGCGGCCGCCAACGGCGCCTTGCGGGCCGGCGCGTCCTCGGTGGGGGGCGCCACGGAGACGAAGGCGCCCCGGTCGTTGACCGCCGCGATCCCCTCGATGCCGTTCTCGCCGTAGAGGATGACGCGGGTGATCTGGCGCGGGTCGCCGGGACGCGGCCCCGGCGCGATCTGCACGCGGAACTGCTGGCCCTCCGGCAGGGCCGAGGTGCGGGCCTTGCCGCCCAGCGCGGCGATGATCGCCCGGAACTGCTCCTCGCTCGCCCCGGCATTGGCCTTCAGCGAACCTTCCAGCGTCTCGCCGCGCTGGAGGGCGAGGTCGCGCTCCTCGACGAGGGGCGACTCGCCCGCCCGCAGCTCGGTCTTCGAGAGCCGGGTGACGTTCTCGGGGACGACGAGCACCTCGATCGACTTGAACGGGCTGCCGTCCTGGGCGCCCCGCGCGCGGGTCTCGAAATCGGTGCCGCCGAGCCCCTGTTGCAGGGTGCGCGAGAGCATGATCTGGGGGGCGACGGGCAGGGTGGTGCGGCGGCCGGCCTCCGCGGCGAGGCGGCGCTCCTCCTCGACCTGCGCGGTCATGTCGTCGTCGTTGAGGGCCGGCGCTCCGGCGTCGAGGGGGATCTCGGCGAGGTCGCGCTTCATCACGCTGACCTCGGCGCCGGGCGTCTCCGCCCCGTTCGCATCCGCCGCGACCCGCTCGGCGGGCTCGTCGGAGACGAACTTCATGGGGTCGAAGCGGGGCACCTCGCCGGCGAAGACGCCGGTCGTCATCGACAGCGCCGTCGAGACCCGGACGAAGGGCTTCACCTTGATGATCTCGCGCTCGCCGAGCCGCACCGTCACGGGGGTGCGGAAGCTCTGCTTGGCGGAGGCGATCATCAGGTTGCGCACGAGGCGCGCGCCCTTGCGCGCCGGATTGCCGCTGCCGTCGAGGGCGGGGGAGCGCGCGATCACAGTGGCGCGCTCAGGGATGGCGGCGAACGAGACGCCGCCCTTGAGGGAGATCTGGAGAGCCGCGCCGATCAGCGCCGCGCCGGTGAGGCCCGTGAGCGCGCTCGCCCAGAGCCAGCGCTGATTGACGTCGCGCCGGTCGATGCGGGTGGCGTCCGCGCCGAGGAGGTCGAGAGGCGGCTCGCTGCCCCGCAGGGAGGCGGCACGCTCGGGACCCGCCCGCCGCCCGATCCTGACCCGTTCGCGCTGCACCTGCGTTCCCGTCCCCGAAGAAGATTGCCGGAAGCCCGATTCTCTCCGGAGGCCGGGCAGGCCCGGAAGAGAGGCGGATGCCGCGTCTGTCGAAGGGGAGCATGTCGAGATTAGGGCGTGGAGCGCGGGAGCGCGGCCGGCCTCGCCTTATGAGGGCGAGAACGCGTTTCCCGATGCCGGCGAACTTTTTCGGGACGAGCCTGTTGACCCTTCGGTTCTG
>NZ_BPQR01000096.1 GCF_022179345.1 Methylobacterium jeotgali
CCGCGCGAGGGGCGGGCGGATCGTGGCGGTGGGCACCACGGCGCTGCGGCTCCTCGAGAGCGCCGCCGACGGGGAGGGCCGGCTGCACCCGTTCTCCGGCGCGACGGAGATCTTCATCACGCCGGGCTACCGGTTCAGGGCCGTCGACGCGCTGATGACGAACTTCCACCTGCCGCGCTCGACCCTGTTCATGCTGGTCTGCGCCTTCTCCGGCCTCGAGACCATGCGCGCGGCCTACGCCCACGCCATCGCGCAGGGCTACGGCTTCTACTCCTACGGCGACTCGAGCCTGCTGTTCCGGGACACGCGATGACCGAAGAGACGCCGGCCCTCTCCTTCGCCCTCCACGCCGTCGACGGCGCCGCCCGCACCGGCGAGATCACCACGCCGCGCGGACAAATCCGGACGCCGGCCTTCATGCCGGTCGGCACGGCGGGCACCGTCAAGGCGATGTACCCGAGCCAGGTCCGCGACCTCGGCGCCGACATCGTGCTCGGCAACACCTACCATCTCATGCTGCGCCCCGGCGCCGAGCGCCTCGCGAGGCTCGGCGGCCTGCACAGGCTGATGCGCTGGGACGGGCCGATCCTCACCGATTCCGGCGGCTTCCAGGTGATGTCGCTCTCCGCGCTTCGGAAGATCGACGAGGAGGGCGTCACCTTCCGCTCCCATATCGACGGCTCGACGCATCGCATGAGCCCGGAGCGCTCCATCGAGATCCAGGGGCTGATCGGCTCCGACATCCAGATGCAGCTCGACGAGTGCGTGCGCCTGCCGGCCGAGCCCGCGGCGATCGAGTCCGCGATGCGCCTGTCGCTGCGCTGGGCCGAGCGCTGCCGCGCGGCCTTCGGCGAGCAGCCGGGGCGGGCGCTGTTCGGGATCGTGCAGGGGGGCGACATCCCGGCGCTGCGCGTCGAGAGCGCCCGCGCCCTCGTCGGGCTCGACCTCAAGGGCTACGCCATCGGAGGCCTCGCGGTCGGCGAGCCGCAGGCGGTGATGCTCGCGATGATCGAGACCGTGGAGCCGCACCTGCCGGCGGAGAAACCGCGCTACCTGATGGGCGTCGGCACGCCCGACGACATCGTGCAGGCGGTGACCCGCGGCATCGACATGTTCGACTGCGTGATGCCGACGCGCGCCGGCCGCCACGGCCTCGCCTACACAAGCCACGGCCGCGTGAACCTGCGCAACGCCCGCCATGCCGAGGACATCCGCCCCCTCGACGAGACATCGGACTGCCCGGCGGCGCGCGACTATTCCCGCGCCTACCTCCACCATCTCGTGCGCTCCGACGAGATCCTCGGGATGATGCTGCTGACTTGGAACAACCTCGCCTACTACCAGGGCCTGATGGCGTCCTTACGCGCCGCGATCCGCGAAGGCCGGCTGGCCGCCTTCGCGGAAGAGACCCGCGAGGGCTGGGCGCAGGGCGAGGGCCGCGCGGCCTGAGCGCTTCCGGCGAAACGCATGGCTGCGGGGCTTCAGCGACGGTCGCCTCCTGGCGACGATGCCCGTTCCCGGACACGGCGGACCTCCGGCCGCAGCGAAACCCGGCTCCGTCCCGGTGCCGCGGCAAGCGCCCGGGCCCGACGAACCCGAGCGAGACGCCCGGCGCCGCAGAAGCCTTCGACGGCGTGACTGCGAAGCGCCCGCGCGTCCGGCCGCCGCACGCGGAACGGAGCGAGCCTCCACCTTCGCCGCGACCACGGCGCCGCGGGGCCGGGCGGCAGCCCTCGCCCGACGCACGAAGCCGCGTTGCCCTCGCCCCCGCAGCCGCCTATAGAGGCCCGGCCCCGCGCGAGCGCCCTTCGTCTAGCGGTCCAGGACGTCGCCCTTTCACGGCGAAAACACGGGTTCGATTCCCGTAGGGCGCGCCACTCAACGCCAAGGCGTTGTGATCTCAGAATATGTTGTTTCTCAGGTGCTTGCCTCCCAGCGCGTGCGACGGGCGCGAGCGGCGGGATCCGAGCGAAAGGACAACCGGCAGATCATCTGGGGCATCCTGCACGTCCTGACATCGGGCTTCGTGTCGAGCGGCGCGACCCGGTCGCCCAGCGCGCGGCGTCCGTTGGCGACGTGCGGCTCCCAGGTGTTGATGGCGTCGATGCTGCCCGTGGCGAGCGCCGACCCTCTCCAGCCCCCGCGATCCTGGGCGGAGGACACGGGCCGGCAAAGCAACTGATTGTCGAGGTGCCCGGCGCGCTCAGGTCGGCTGGCCGAGGATCGCCAGGATCTCACGGCGCAGGCGCACGAGCTCGGGGTCGTCCCGGTGGCGCGGGTAGGGCCGGCCGACGGCGATGTCCGCCCGCACCGAGGCCGGGCGGTCGGGGAGCACGATCACGCGCTCGGCCAGCACGAGCGCCTCCTCCACGTCGTGCGTGACGAGGACGGCGGTGAAGCGCTTCTCGCGCCAGAGCCGGAGCAGCTCCGCCTGCATGGCAAGGCGCGTCAGCGCGTCGAGCTTGCCCAGCGGCTCGTCGAGAAGGAGCAGGCGCGGCTCGTTGACGAGGGCTCGGGCGAGCGCCGCCCGCTGCGCCATGCCGCCGGAGAGCTGGTGCGGGTAGGCGTCCTCGAAGCCTTCGAGCCCGACGAGCCGGAGCGCCGCCCCGGCCCGCTCCCGCCGGTCCCCGGCGACGCCCCGCGCCTCCAGGCCGAGGGTGACGTTCCCCCGCACGGTGCGCCAGGGATAGAGGGTCGGGTCCTGGAAGACGAGGAGCCGGGACGGGTCGGGCCCCTCCACGGGCTGTCCGTCGAGGGTGATGCGGCCGGAATCCGGCGGCTCGAGACCGGCCAGCAGCCGCAGCAGGGTGGACTTGCCGCAGCCGGAGGGGCCGAGCAGCGCCACGAAGCCGCCGGGCTCGACGTCGAGGTCCACCCGGTCGAGCACCGGCAGCGGCGTTCCGCGGATGTCGAAGGCGTGGCTGACGGCGCGCACGCCGAGGCGCGCGCCCCCGACGGCCGGCCGGGGCGGGGCCTCCCGCGTCGGCCCGGGCCCATCCCGGCGCGCGGCCGCCCGCCATTGCGGCAGGAGGCGATCGAAGGTCCGCTCCAGCGCCGCGGCTACCATTGCACCAGCCCCTTCTGCCAGGAGAGCAGCCGGTCGCGCAGGCGAAACAGCAGCGTGATCAGCCCCGAGCACATCAGCGCCATCACGATGAGCGCGGCATAGAGGTTGGCGTAGGCCGCCCACCCTTGAGCCCATTGCAGGTACCAGCCGAGACCCGACTTCACGCCGAGCATCTCGGCGACGACGAGCACCGCGAAGGAGCCGCCGAGCCCCATGAACAGGCCGACGAAGACGTGGGGCAGCGCCGCCGGCACCGCGACCCGCAGCACGAGGAAGCGCTGCGAGGCCCCGAGCGTCCGGGCCACGTCGAAATAAGCCTTGTTGACGCCGGCCACCCCCGACCAGGTCAGCACCGTGACGGGAAATCCCGTCGCCAGCGCCACGAGGAAGGTGCTCGCCGACCAGGAGGAGGGGAACACGAAGAAGGCGAGCGGCAGCCAGGCGGTGGCCGGCAGGGGCCCGACGAAGCGCAGCACCGGGTGCGCCCAGTAGCCGACCGTCCGCGACCAGCCGATGGCGACGCCGAGCGCGACGCCCGCCGCCGCGCCGATGAGGTAGCCGCCCGCGAGCAGCTTCAGGGAGTTGAGGGTGCTGCCCCCGAGCTTGCGCCAATCCTCGGCGAACACCTCGAGGATCGCCTGGGGCGGCGGGAAGAACGGCATCGGCAGCCATTCGAGCTTGGCGGTCACGAGCTCCCAGGCGAGGAACGCCAGCGCCAGGACCGCAAGCCAGGGCGTGCGGTGGCGCAGCCAGGCCCCCGCGTGCCCGAGGCGGTGGGCGAGGGGGGCGAGCGCCAGCAGGGCGAGGCCGGCGGCGAGCGAGGTTGTCGCGAAGGCGCCCGTGTAGGGGAAGTCGCCCGCCTCCGGGAGAAGCTGCGTCGCCGCCGCCAGCGCGATCCAGGCTGCGCCCGCACCGAGGGCCGCCAGCGGCAGGCGGCCCGCCGCCCGCCCCTCGCGCGGGGCCAGGCCCGCGCCCTCGCTGAGGCTCGCCATGGTCGCCCTCAGCTCAGCACGTCGGCGTAGATGCGCTCGGCGAACTTCGCGGTGTCGGTGGTGCGCTTGAGGACGTTTACGCTCTTGAGCTCGTCGCCGTAGAGGACGAGCTGGCGCTTGAGGTCGGCGCCGACCGGACGGTCGCCGTGGTGCTGGCTGCGCAGCATCGCGGCGAGGTCCTCCACGGAGCCCTTGCCGCCGTAGCCCGCGAAGGCCCGCGCGGCCTCCTCCGGGTTCTCGTGGACGCGGTGGCCGCCCTCCAGGATCGCCCGGGTGAGGGCGGACGCGGTGGCGCGGTCGTTGCGGATCAGGCTGCCGCGGGCGGCGACGATGCAGCAGGTGCGGTCCGCGTAGTCGCCCGAGAGGTTCGTGGCGACCTCGACGAGGTTCGGGTCCTTGCGCCAGATCCAGGTGCGGGGATCGGAATCGGCGAGCGCCTGCGCCTCGCCCTTCTCGACGGCGAGGTTGAGGAGGTCGACCGGGTACTGGCGCCAGTCGACGCCGGTCTCCGGGTCGATGCCCGCCTTGGCGAGCAGCAGGCCGAAGAAGTTCTTGGCCGGGCTCGCGTGGTCGCTGATGGCGATGGTCTTGCCCTTCAGGGCCGCGACCTCGGTGATGCCGGCCGCCCTCGAGCCGAGGAGACGCAGGCAGCCCCCGTGGAGGCCGGCGGTGACCTTGACGTCGAAGCCCTGCTCCAGGGGCTTGAGCCAGCGCAGCGCCATGCCGATGCCGGCATCCGCCTTGCCGGTCGCGATCGCCTCCAGCAGCGCCTCGGTCGAGCCGCCGAAGTTGACGAACTCCACGTCGAGGCCGTGGCGGGTGAAGATACCGGTCTCCTTGGCCAAGGGCGCCGCGGCCGTGCAGATCGCGGTGGCGTTCCAGGCGAGCTTGACCGGCTTTAGGGGCCCCGCCGGCCCTTCCGCCGCGGCGGGGCGGCAGAGCGGCCCCGGATCGAACGGGACGGCCGGTCCGGGCCCCCAGGCCCGCCCAGGCCCCGCGGCGAGCATGAAGGGCAGGGCCGCGGCGCCCGCGCGCAGCAGCAACCGGCGCGACGGCGGGGAGCCGGGCTGCCGAAGCTCGTCGGTCATGAAGGTCTCCGGGAACCCGTGGGCGACGCGCACGATGCGCGCGGCAGACAAGGCGGCCCGCCGTCCTGCGACGCGAGACGCCTGTCAAAGATGAACTGGCAGTCTCGGAGGACAGTCGCTCGCTGTCAACGAAACGTCCTTCCCAATGCACGCGACATGCGGCGATATTCGACTATTCAAATACGTCCACACCGCATGTTTCGTCTCGAAAGTCTCAGCGATACTTCCGCTGTACGACGATCATGGGCGACCCGTCCGGAAAGCGGGGCGCGCGCATTCCATTATCGATCGCGACGGCCTCGACGGCCGTGTCCCGATCCGCGCCCGATGGCAGAAGGTACGGCCGGGCCCCACGCCGACGGCCCGAGCCCGGTTCCGACCCCTCCGTTCCTTCGAGGCCGCACCGTCTGCGCGAGGCCTCTTCAGGCGTCGCTCACTGTGCGGCTCGGCGCGCTGTCGGCGCCCAGATGCCGAGGGCGGCGGTGTCGACGGGGCGCGGCAGCAGGCCCTCGGCGCGGAAGGCGTCGGCGATCTTCTGCTGCTCGGCGAGGCCGTCGCGGGTGACGGGTTCGACACGGTAGCTGCGCCGCGCGTTCGCCGTCTCCACCACGTCGGCCTCGATCTTCCAGAGCGGTGCGAGACGGGCCGCGGCCTCGGCCGGGTTCGCCTTCACCCAGGCGCCGGTCTCGGCGAGCCGGGCGAAGAGCACGCCGAGCACCGGGCCGTTGGCGGCGACGTAGGCATCGGAGGCGAGGTAGTAGCGCTTGTAGAGCGAGAGGCCGCTGCCGTCCCGGAGCACGCGGGCGCCGGTCTGCTGCCGGGCGGCGGACAGGAACGGGTCCCAGGCGACCCAGGCCTCGACGCCGCCGCTCGTCAGCGCGGCGCGACCGTCCGCCGGGGTCAGGTAGGCCGGCGCGATGTCCTTGAAGGAGAGGCCCGCCTCGGCGAGCGCCGCGAGCAGCAGGAAGTGGCTGCCCGCGCCCTTCGTCACCGCGACCCGGCGGCCCTTCAGGTCGGCGACGGACTTGGCCGGCGAGTCCTTCGGCACCAGGATCGCCTGCGCCTCCGGCGAGGCGGCCTCCTGCGCGATGTAGGTGATGCGGGCGCCGGCCGCCTGCGCGAAGACCGGCACCGTGTCGGCGACGTCGGCGGAGACGTCGATCTGCCCGGCGTTCAGCGCCTCCATGATCGGCAGGCCGCTCGTGAACTCGTGCCAGGAGAGCCCGGTGCCGAGAGGCGCCAGCGCCTTCTCCAGCGACCCGTCCTGGCGCAGCAGAGCGATGAGCGTCGAGGAGCGCTGGTAGCCGATGCGCAGGATCGAGGCGGCCCGCACGGGACGCGCCCCGAGGGCGCCGGCGAGCGCCGGTGCGGCGAGGCCTGCGAGAAGCGATCGGCGGGAGAGGGGCATGGGTCGGGTCCCTGGGAAGCCCGCATGGGAGGCGGGGCGGGGCGGGGGAAGGGGAGGCGGCGTCCGGCCGGGGCGGCGGGGAAGGGCGGGACCCGAGCGCCGCAGACGCCTGGAACGGCGCGCGAGTGTTTCGCACCGCGCGCCACGCTGTCAATGAGGTCGCATCCTCAACTTGACCGAATGTCTAGAAGATCGTGCTTCTCAGGCTAGACTCCAGAGCATTTCCTGCCGGCCTAGGGTTTCGGCAGAGACGTCTGGCGGTCACACTCTTGATTCGCTGAGCACAGGGATCGCCAGAGGCGCAGGCGATCCACGAGAAGATCTTTCGCCGAGTTCCCGCCGCCGGCAGAGATCGATCCTTCCGGGCGGACGATATTTGGAACGCGCTCTCGTTGACGCGCTCGCCGCTGCGGCCGACCATGCCCGTTATCGCGTGGCGCCGGCCCTCGCTCCGGCCGCCGGCGCTCCCTCGCACCCGCCCACGCTGCTCCCCTTCGATGACCGTCGCCGTCCCGCCTCCCGACATCGCCCGGACCCTGGCCCTGCGCTTCGCCGAGACTGCGGCGGAGCACGACCGCAGCGGCGCCTTCCCGCACGGGAACTTCGCGGCGCTCCACGAGGCCGGCCTCACGGCGCTCACTGTGCCGGGCCGGCTCGGCGGGGGCGGCGCCGGGCTCGCGCGGGCGGCGGAGGTCGTGGGCGCCATCGGCTCCGGTGATCCGGCGACCGCTTTGGTGCTGGCGATGACGCTTCTCCAGCACGGTCTCGTCCACGGACCGGCGTCCCGCTGGCCGCGCGCCGTCGCGGACCGGCTCGGGCAGGAGGCCGTCGCCCGCGGCGCGCTCGTCAACGCCCTGCGGGTCGAGCCCGGGCTCGGCACCCCCGCCCGGGGCGGCCTGCCGGAGACGCTCGCCCGGCGGGAGCGCGACGGGTGGCGCATCTCGGGGCGCAAGATCTACTCCACCGGCGCCCCGGCGCTGGCCTACGGCCTCGTCTTCGCCCGCACCGACGAGCCCGCTCCGCGGATCGGCAACCTCCTCGTTCCGTTCGGCGCCCCGGGCCTGCGGATCGAGGAGACCTGGGACCATCTCGGGCTGCGCGCCTCGGGCAGCCACGACGTGGTGCTGGAGAACGTGTTCGTGCCCCTCGACCACGCCGTCGACCTGCGCCCGCCGCAGGATTGGCAGGGGGGCGATCCCCTGCAGCAGGCCTGGAGCTGCGCCCTGCTCGCCGCGCTCTACGACGGGGTGGCGCGGGGCGCGCAGGCCTGGCTCGTCGGCTTCCTGCGCGAGCGCACGCCCGGCAGCCTCGGGGCGCCGCTCGCGGGCCTGCCGCGCTTCCAGGAGGCGGTGGGCGAGACCGAGCGCCTGCTTTCGGTGAACACCCGCCTCATCGCGAGCCTTGCCGCGCAGACCGATGCCGGCCCCGTGCCGCCGCCCTCGGAAGCGGGCTTCGTGAAGCTCACCGTCACCGAGAACGCCATCGCGCTCGTGCAGCGGGCGGTCGAGCTCACCGGCAACGCGGCGCTCGCCCGGCGCAACCCGCTGGAGCGGCACCTGCGCGACGTGCTCTGCGCGCGCATCCACTGGCCGCAGGGCGACGCCGTGCGCACGCAGGCCGGGCGCGCGGCACTCGAAGCCTCATCCGAAGGAATCTTTCCATGAGCCTGCTGCCGCCGGACGCCGTCGAGTTCATCGGCTTCGTCGCCCCGCACCGCGTCTCGGAGATCCATCCGGCGCCGGGCGAGGCCATCGAGCCCGACTACCTGCGCCTCCTCGCCCAGGCTCACGAGTGGGGCGGCTTCGACCGGGTGCTCGTCGCCTTCTACGCGACGGCGCCCGATGCTCTTCTGCTCGCGGCGCAGGTCGCCTCCGTGACCGAACGGATCGGGCTGATGATCGCCCACCGCACCGGCTTCACCGCCCCGACGGTGGCCGCGCGCCAGTTCGCGACCCTGGACCGGCTCACGGGGGGCCGCGTGGCGATCCACGCGATCAGCGGCGGCGACGACCGCGAGCTCGCTCGCGACGGCGACCATCTCACGAAGGACGTGCGCTACGCCCGCACCGGCGAGTTCCTCGACGTGCTGCGCCTGTCCTGGACCTCCGACCGGCCCTTCGACTACGCCGGCGACCACTACCGGATCGAGGGTGGCTTCTCCGAGGTGAAACCCGTCGACGCGATCCCCGTCTATTTCGGGGGCGCCTCGCCGGCGGCGCTCGCTGTCGCCGGGCGCCACGCGGACACCTACGCGCTCTGGGGCGAGACGCAGGCTCAGGTCCGCGAGCTGATCGGCCGGGTGCGGGCCGCCGCCACCGCGCACGGACGGGCCCCGCGCTTCAGCCTGTCCGTTCGGCCGATCCTCGCCGAGACCGAGGAGCGGGCCTGGGCGCGGGCGGAGGCGATCCTGGCGCGCACCCGGCAGGTGCGGGCTGCGGCCGGCCTCGGTCCCGCCGCGGCCCCGCAGAACGAGGGCTCGCGGCGCCTGCTGGCCGCGGCGGCGGCGGGAGCGCGGCTCGACAAGCGCCTCTACACGGCGATCGCCGCCGAGACAGGCGCGTCCGGCAGTTCCACCGCCCTCGTCGGCACGCCGGAGCAGGTCGCCGAGGCGCTCCTCGACTACCACGACCTCGGGGTGCGCACCTTCCTGATCCGCGGCTTCGACCCTCTGGAGGACGCGATCCAGTACGGGCGCGAACTGCTGCCGGCCTTCCGCGACCTCCTCGCCCGGCGGGACGGGAAGGCACGGGCCGCGTGAGGGCCCGCCTCCTCGCCGCGCTCGCCCTGATCTGCCTCGGCCTCGGTCCGGCGCGCGCCGAGGAGGTGCTGCGCGTCGGCGACCAGCGCGGCAACGCCCGCGCCCTGATGGAGGCGGCGGGCGTCCTCGAGGGACTGTCCTACCGCCTCGAATGGAGCGAGTTCCCCGCCGCGGCCCCGCTCCTCGAAGCCCTCAACGCCGGAGCGATCGACGTGGGCGGCTGCGGCGACGCACCCTTCACCTTCGCGGCGGCCGCAGGCGTGCCGGTCAGGGCCTTCCTCGCCTTCCGCAACCGGCAGGACGGGCTCGCGATCCTGGTGGCGCCCGACTCGCCGATCCGCACCGTCGCGGACTTGAAGGGCAAGCGCATCGCCACCAACCGCGGCTCGATCGGCCATCAGGTCGTGCTCGCGGCCCTGGAGGAGGCGGGCCTGCCCGCCGACAGCGTGCGCTTCCACTTCCTGCCGCCCGCCGACGCCAAGCTGGCGCTCGCCTCCGGCGCCGTCGACGCCTGGTCGACCTGGGAGCCCTACACCTCGGCGGCCGAGCTCGCCGGGCTGGTGCGGGTCCTGCGGGACGGCAACGGCATCACGCCGGGGCTCAGCTACGCGGTGGCGAGCGAATCAGCGCTGAAGGCCAAGCGCCCGCTGCTGGCCGATTTCGCCGCGCGCCTCGCTCGGGCGCGAGCCTGGGCGCTCGCGGACCCGAAGCCCTACGCTGCCGTCTGGTCCAAGCTGATCGGCCTGCCGGAGGCGGTGCCCCTGCGCTGGTTCGGGCGCGCCGCCTACCGGACCGTGCCGATCGATGCCGAGGTGATCGCCGACGAGCAGCGCATCATCGACCTCTACGTCCGCGCCGGCCTGATCCCGAAGGCCCGCGCGCCCCGGGCGGAGGCGATCCTCGACCCGAGCTTCACGGATGCCGCCGCCGTGCGATGATGCGCTCCAAGATTCTTGTGCTCCATTCTGAGCTTGCGCCCATCGAATCCCGTAGGGCGCGCCAGCGAGGTCAATAGCTTAGCATCGGCTTGGCCGATCTTCTTACAGATGCAACTCACACAGCGGCACTGCAGGTCTCTCGCGTTACTGCCGCTCCACTCCTGATCGCGGGATCGCCTGCAGATCTCGAGGCTGCTCGCAATCGCGTGCGCGATCTGCCGATCACCTTCGACAAGCTGACGGGAGGCGCGTCCCCGCGGCTGCGGCGGAAAGCGGCACGCATTCGGTGTGAAGAACCCGTCTTCCCCCGGACCCCCGCCCGCTTCGCCGCGTTGGCGAGTCCCAAGGGGGAGGATAATCGGGCGATGGCCGAACGGCGGCGGAAGGCGGCGGTACGCAACCTAGCGGCGGAGGACGCGCCCCTCGTTCCGGTCGGTGCCCTGGCGGTGACCCTTCTCGATCTCGCGGCGCCGGACGATCGAGCGCCAGGCCGGCCGATCGTGCATGTCGCCCGCGACGGCGGACGTCTCGACGCGCTCGCCGCCGTTCTGCGGGTGCTGGCACCCGCCGCCGAGGTCGCGGTCTTCCCCGAGTGGGATTGCCTGCCCTTCGACCACGCTTCGCCCTCGCGGGCGGTCATGGGCCAGCGGGCGGCGGTCCTGCGCCGCCTAAGCACTGACGAGCCGCCGGATTTCGTGCTGACGACCGGACCGGCGCTCGCCCAGCGCGTTCCCCCGCCGGAGGCCTGGACAGACGCGGAGGTCTCGCTCCACGTCGGCGATCCGATCGATGTCGAGAGAGTCTCCGCCGCCCTGATCCGCCTCGGCTACGTCTTCGATGAGCGGGTCGACGAGCCGGGTGAGGCCGCGGTACGGGGGCGAACCCTCGAGGTCTTTCTGGCGGACGCCCCGCTTCCCTGCCGCGTCGAGCACGCGGAGGGCCATGTCACCGCGATCCGGACCTACGACCCGATCTCGCAGCGCTCCGTGCGCGAGGTCTCCGCTCTCCTCGTCGGTCCGGCCTCCGAGATCGTCCTGCCGCCGGGTTCCGAGGAGGAGGTGCGGGCCTTCTCCGGCCAGGAGCACGAGCTCGCTCGCTTCTACAGCCGCCTCGCGGACCCGCTCGAGTATCTCGGCCAAGCTGATCTCGTCGTCGAGGAAGGCACCGAGGCCCGGGTCTCGGCCTTCTTCGAGCAGGTCGCCGAGGGGCGGGCCGGCAAGCGCACTCCGGCCGCCGAGAGCCGCCTCTATCTCACGCAGGAGGCATGGCGGGAGGCGGTCGCCGCTCAGACCCTGACGGCGGCGACGCGGCAGGCTGCCGAAGAGGTGGCACTTCCTGACTTCGCGGCCGAGAAGCGCCCCGGCGCTGCCTTCGCCGAGGCGCTCAAGGCCCGGCTCAAGGCCCGGCTCAAGGCCGGCGACCGGGTGGTGCTCGCCGGGCCTCGCTACCCCCTGCGCCGCCTGGTACGGGAGACCGCTGGCATCGCCGACCGCCCCGTGCGCCTGATCGACGCCTGGGCGGAGGTCGCCGAGGCGTCCCCCGGCGAGGTTCTGGCGATCCAGGCGCCCCTCGACGAGGGCTTTCGCGCCCGTGGCGCGACGGTGTTCGCCGCGGCCGACCTCTACGGGCCGGACGCGGCGCCCGTCGGCATGGCTCACCGCACCCTGGTCTTCGGCGAGGTCGATCTTCGCCCCGGCGACGTGGCCGTGGACCGGGACCGGGGCCTGTGCGTCTTCGAGGGCTTGGAACGGGTCGAGACCGCCGGAGAACCTGCGACCGAGGCGCTGCGCCTGCGCTTCGCGGGCGAGGACACGCTGATGGTCCCCGTCGCCCAGGCCGACCGGATCTGGCGCTACGGCTCGGAGCCCGAGGCCGTTACCCTGGACAAGCTCGACGGCGGCACCTGGGCCCGCCGCCGCCTGGAGGCCGAGGCGACGCTCGCGCGCACCGCGCAGCACATGCTCGGCCTCGCCCGCGAGCGCCAGGCGGCCGGCGCCCGGCCGATCCGGCCCCCGGCCCGGGAGATGGAGCGCTTCGCGGCGGGCTTCGGCTTCCCACCGACCCACGACCAGGCGGCCGCCGTCGAGGCGATGCTCGCGGACCTCGCATCCGGCGAGCCGATGGACCGCCTCGTCTGCGGCGATGTCGGCTTCGGCAAGACCGAGGTGGCGCTGCGCGCGCTGGCCGCGGCGGTGTTCGCCGGGCGCCAGGCGGTGCTGATCGCTCCGACCACCGTGCTCGCCCGCCAGCACGCCGAGACCCTGCGGCGGCGCTTCGCCCGATTCGGGATCGAGGTGGCGCAGCTCTCCCGCCTCGTTCCCCCGAAGGAGGCCAGGCGCGTGAAGCAGGGCCTCGCCGACGGCTCCGTGCGACTCGCGGTCGGCACCCATGCGCTCGCGGGCCGCGGGGTCGCTTACGCCGATCTGGGCCTGACCGTGATCGACGAGGAGCAGCGCTTCGGCGCCAGGACCAAGGCGGACCTGCGGCGGCTGGCCGGCGGCGGCCACGTGCTGACCCTCACCGCGACGCCGATCCCCCGCACCCTCCAGGCGGCGCTCGCCGGTTTGCAGAGCCTCAGCGTTCTCGCCACGCCCCCGGCGCTTCGACAGCCCGTCCGCACGCTCGTCGCACCCTTCGACGGCGTGAGAGTCCGCGACGCCCTGGAGCGGGAGCACCGGCGCGGCGGCCAGAGCTTTGTGGTTTGCCCGCGGATCGAGGACATCGCGCCGATGGCCGAGCGCCTGCATACCCTGGTGCCGGGGCTCGAGGTCGTCGTGGCGCATGGCGGGTTGAAGGCCGCCGAGATGGACGAGGCGATGGTACGCTTCGCCGACGGCGGCGGCGACGTGCTGCTTGCCACTGCCATCATCGAGAGCGGGCTCGACGTGCCGCGGGCCAATACCATGCTGGTCTGGGAGGCGGACCGCTTCGGCCTCGCCCAGCTTCATCAGCTCCGAGGCCGGGTCGGCCGCGGGCAGCGGCGCGGAGTGGTCCACCTCCTCTCCGATCCCGAGCGGCCCCCGAGCCCTGCGGCCGAGCAGCGGATGCGGGCGCTGGCGGCCATGGACCGCCTCGGTGCGGGCTTTGCGATCAGCGCCCGCGACCTTGACCTGCGGGGCGCCGGCGACCTCGTCGGCGAGGATCAGGCGGGCCACGCCAAGCTCGTCGGCCTCGGCCTCTACCGACACCTCCTCGAACTGGCGCTGCGCGCCGCCAAGGGCGAGCCCGCCGAGGACTGGTGCCCGGAGATCGCTATCGGCTTGGGCGACGGCATCCCCGAGGACTATGTGCCGGAGCCGGAGATTCGCCTGAGCCTCTATACCCGACTCCTGCGCCTGCGGGGGCCCGAGGCCATCGAAGCTCTGCGCGACGAGGTCGAGGACCGCTTCGGCGCGCTGCCGGAGGCGGTCGAGGCGTTGTTTGCCATGGCCCGGCTGAGGGTGGACTGCGTGCGGCTCGGCGTCGCGCGCCTCACCGGCGGACCGGAGGGCGTCGCCGCCGATCTTCGGCCCGGCGTCAGGCCCGGGCCGATGCCTGCGGCCGACGGTCTCGTTCAACGCGACGGCCGCGTGGTCCTGCGCCGCCCCGCCGAGGACGAGACGGCGCGCCTTGCGCTCGCGACACGCCTGCTCGAACATCTGCGGAAGGCAGCCGAGCGGAGTGCGAGGATCTGAAGGAGACCGACTGCTCCGCCAAAGGCGGCCCTTGCGTCCTTCGCGCGTTCGGTGTCAGGCGCCCACGGAATCGGCCATCTTTGCGTCCCGGCTGCCCATCGGTTCGGGCCGGCCGACCGTGGTGTCCTTGGCCGTCTGATGCTCCATCTCGGCGTTCATCTGGGCGCCGAGCAGCACGATGGTCGTCGAGATCCAGATCCAGGTCATGAAGCCGATCGCGGCACCGAGCGATCCGTAGGTCTTGTTGTAGCTGCCGAAGTTGGCCACGTACCACGAGAATAGCAGCGATCCGGCAAGCCATAGGAAGGCGGCGAGGATGCCGCCCGGCGTCACCCAGCGCCAGCGCGGCGCGTCGCGGCTCGGCCCGTAACGGTAGAGCATGGCGAGGCCGAACAGCACGACGATGAAGAGTGCGGGCCACCGCAGCAGGGCAAGCCACCAGGCATTCTCGCTGAGCCCGACCGATTGGATGATGACCGGGACCACGACGATGCCGCCGAGCGCGCAGAGCACGAACAGCAGGGCGCCGGCGGTAAAGCTCAGCGAGACGAGGTTGAGCACGAAGAAGTTGCGCCTCTCTCGCTCGTTGTAGACGAGGTTCAGGGCGTCGAAGACGTGCTTCATACCGCCGTTGGCACTCCAGACCGAGAGCGCGATGCCGAGCGCCAGCGAGAAGCCGAGGGTGGCATCCCCTTTCTCGTTCAACCGCTTGACCTGCTCGCCGACGATGTCGAGAGCCCCGGAGGGCAGCACGCCCTGGAGCGCGGCGAGGTTCTCGTTGATGGTCGAGGCATCGGCGACGAGGCCGTAGACCGACACGATCGCTGCGACCGCCGGAAAGATCGCCAGGAGCGCGAAGAAGGTCACGCCCGCCGAGATGAGCATGATGCGGTTCTCGCCGACGTCCCGGTAGATGCGCTTAGCGATGTCCTTCCAACCCTTCGCCGGGATCTCCGTCGGACGCTCGGCCTGCCGGCCGCGTTCCGGCTCGGACCGAGCCACGGCTCGCGCCGAGCCGCCCTCGTGCGATGGCGAGGGCTGGCGCGCGTCGTCTGGCGAATCACTTGAAGAGGCGGATGCACGCCCCCGCCGCTGGGGCAGCGCAACGATGCCAATCAGCGCCGTCGCCAGCGCCAAGGTCCAAAGCCTTGCGCTCGCCTCTCGAGACGGCCGCGCCGGTTGATGTGTGTCGGGGGCAGCCATCCGTCGCTCACGCTCGTGGGAACAATGCTGGGATGAACTCTCCTCACCGTCGATTGTATGCACGCGCCCCGAACTTCACCGGATGAGCCTCTCCGCCGCTGACGCCGAAGCCTTCTTCCAGGCGCGTCATGCCGGGCAGGTCGACAGGGCCGGCAAGCTCTCTTCCGGGCATCTCGCCCGCGCCGCCATCAGTCGCGTGGGACGCCCTTTCGAGACATAAGCCCGGCAAGCAGGCGTCCGACCTCCAGCAGCATCTCGTCCGCGCGGCGATGGAGACGGCCAGCCGGGAAGGTTCTGACCAGCGTGCTTGCCGCGATCATGTGGCCGGCGATCAGGTTCGCCCTCACCTGTTCGGAAGCCGGGATGGGAGCGCCGATTTGAAGCTCCTTCTGAGGACGGTTGGTTCGCCGGCGCGTGGCAGTCACATCGATGATGATGCCGCGGCCCAGCGCCGGCCGCCCGAATGCGTCGAGTTCGAATTGCCCATAGTCGTGGACCCATCGTACGCCGGCCTGGGTGATGATCCGGTAGGTCGCGTGAAACGTGCCGCCCGCCAAGCTCGCCGTCCGCACGTCCGCGGCGAAGCTCTGCCGATCCTCCTCGTGAACCGCGTCGACGTAGTGCGACATCGGATCCCCATTGATCGTGTCCGGATCGGCAATGCCGAAGGCGGCTTGGATCGAGTGATCCGCCATGACGCGGTCGGTGGCAGTATCGTGCACCCATCCGCCGATAACGCCCGCCGCCGGCAGACATTCAAAGAGAATGCTCTTCTCTCCATGACCCATCGATCGGCTTGCAACTTAATAGAAGCGCGGACTTTTCTGCATTATCTGAAATTGTTCAGCCTCAGTACAACTTATGCATAATATACCTGTGCACTTCTCATGAGTAGATAATTCATCCACGATGGTGGACGCATCACCGGGGCGCCTTGTCCTTCTGCCCTCCCTGCGAGACCTCGCGCATCATCTTGTCCGGCAAGGGCCGCCGGAGCTCCAGCGCGACCTCCTTCGGCGCCACGAGCCACGTGCGCTACTCCTCCGGATCGGTGAGCAGCACCGGCATGGCCTTCGGATGGACCGGGCCGTCCACGCCGTTCGCCGGGCAGGTCACCGGGCCCATCTGGTCGGGGAAGATGCTCGGAAGCGGCAGGTTGCCGGCGCGATCGTCGTCGATCTCGAAGAGCCGCCGGATCTCGTCCTGGCTCCGGCTGACGCTGTAGAGGTTGTACGTGGCCACGAGCGGGGGCGATCGGGCCGCCGGCGGCAAGCGGCGTCAGCCCTGGCCGTCGCGGCCCTTGTCGAGGTCTCGGATCAGGCGGCCGATTGGATCATCGCCCGTCGACGCCTTTCGGGCTGGCTTCATGAGCGACTTGGCGGAAACGGTCTCGGCGATCGGGACGAAGCCGGCTGTCGGGTCCGGCGTCATCGCCTGCGGCGCCAGGATCGCCCGCACGCCCGGGCTCGGTCCCTTCGCCGCGACCGTGATCGGAGCGCGGCGCGGCGGATCGGCCCAGTCCGTCGACACCGTCACCGTGTCACCGCCAGCCTTAGGGCCCCGCGGCTCACGCTCATAGTTGCCCGGGTGCAGTATCCGGGCGGCGAGGAGGAGCCCGACGACTGCGGTGCTGGTAACGGCAAGGGTGGACTTATAGTGTTCCATGCTTGGCCAACATACGGCCACGCTAATGGTTCCGCTTGCGGGCAGCGATGGTTACTAAGCGGTGCAGGCTGGGGCTTCCCTCACGCCACCGCGACCGGGAGTTCGCCGACCTGCGTGGTGTAGCGCGGCGAGCGCATCTCGAACTTCGTCGACCAGTCCCGACGGCCGACGAGACCGGCGCGGGCCGGCACCACCGCCCCGCGACCCCAGCGCGCGCTGCAGGCGTCCGTCGCCGCCATCAGCGGACCGGAGCGCTCGCGGTCGAGCCCGCCGATCAGCGCCCGCTGGCTCAGCGCCAGCGGCACGAGGTCGACGGTGATGACGCCGGCCTTCGAGTAGCGCCAGGGCGGATCGCGCTGGTCGAGCCAGGTCCTGGCGAGGCCATGGCGCGCCGCCTTGATGAGGGTCAGGGCGTCGTTCGACGCTTCCGGCAGCTGCACCGTGGTCGAGACCGAGCGCATCAGCTCGAAGCGTGCACACGGCCCTCGACTGGACGAGGTCGTAGCCCCGCAGGTCGTCATAGTGGCCTTGCGCGTGTCGGCATTCGCAGCCGTTCATAGGCCGGAATCAAGTTGGGCGTGTCTCGAAGCCTCAAGCGGCCTTAACATACATCAAATAGTGCTTTTTGAATGACACCGGAGAAATGTTGCCAGACAATCATAGACTGGATGAATTCTCCTGTGTGTCCGCCGTCAGCGGCCG
>NZ_BPQR01000097.1 GCF_022179345.1 Methylobacterium jeotgali
CGAAGCGCCCGGCCCCGCGAGGGACCGGGCGCTTCGTCGTCGCGTGGGATCAGGCCGATCAGGCCGTGAGCACGGAGCCCGGCTCGACCTTCACGCCCGGGCCCATCGTCGAGGTGACGGCGACGCGCTGGATGTAGGTGCCCTTGGCGCCGGCGGGCTTCGCCTTCGAGACGGCATCCGCGAACGCCTTGATGTTCTCGACGAGCTTGTCGGCGTCGAAGGAGACCTTGCCGACGCCGGCATGCACGATGCCGGCCTTCTCGACGCGGAACTCCACCGAGCCGCCCTTGGCGCCGGCCACCGCACCCTTCACGTCCATGGTGACGGTGCCGACCTTCGGGTTCGGCATCAGGCCGCGCGGGCCCAGCACCTTGCCGAGACGGCCGACCAGCGGCATCAGGTCCGGGGTCGCGATGCAGCGGTCGAACTCGATCTTGCCGCCCTGCACGATCTCGAGCAGGTCCTCCGCGCCGACGATGTCGGCCCCGGCGGCCTTGGCCTCCTCGGCCTTGGCGCCGCGGGCGAACACCGCCACCCGCAGGGTCCGGCCGGAGCCGTTCGGCAGGTTGCAGACGCCGCGGACCATCTGGTCGGCGTGGCGGGGGTCGACGCCGAGGTTCATCGAGATCTCGACGGTCTCGTCGAACTTGGCGTTCGCCTTCTGCTTCACGAGCGAGATCGCCTCGGCGATCGGGTAGAGCTTCTCGCGGTCGATGCCCTCGCGGGCCGAGCGGATGCGCTTGCCTTCGTGTGCCATGCTGCCCTCCCCTTACGCGACGACGTCGAGGCCCATGGCCCGCGCGGAGCCACGGATCATCGCGACGGCCGACTCGACCGAATCGCAGTTGAGGTCGGGCATCTTCTTCTCGGCGATCTCGCGAAGCTGCGCTTCCGTGACCTTGCCGACCGTCGGGCCCTTGCCGGGGGTCTTGGAGCCGGAGGCCGGCTTCTTGCCGATCTTCAGCCCGGCCGCCTTCTTGAGGAAGAACGTCACCGGCGGCTGCTTCATCTCGAAGGTGAAGCTGCGGTCCTGATACGCGGTGATGACCACCGGGATCGGGGTGCCCTTCTCGATCTGCGCGGTCTTCGCGTTGAAGGCCTTGCAGAATTCCATGATGTTGAGGCCGCGCTGACCGAGCGCGGGACCGATGGGCGGCGACGGGTTGGCGGCGCCGGCCGGGACCTGAAGCTTCACGTAGCCCGTGATCTTCTTCGCCATGGGACTGCTCCCAAATCTTGCCCTCCCCCGTGCGGCCTAGGCGCGGCGGGCGGGCGGTTGCAGGTCGCGGTGCGATCCGAGGCTCCCGGCGGCGAACCGGGCGGATCTCCCGCGGATGACGGCGGAGCCTCGGGGAGGCCCGCCGGTTTCACCGGAGCGGACGGGCCCCACCGGCGAACGCGCTGACGCAAGTCAGTAGTGACTTACGTCGAAACTCAAAAAATCAGGCCTTCTCGACCTGGCCGTACTCCAGCTCCACCGGGGTGGCGCGGCCGAAGATCGACACCGCCACCTTGAGGCGGGAGCGGCTCTCGTCGATCTCCTCGACGGTGCCGTTGAAGCTCGCGAAGGGCCCGTCGGCGACGCGGACCGTCTCGCCGATCTCGAAGGAGACGGAGGGCTTCGGCCGGTCGACGCCCTCGGCGACCTGGCCCTTGATGCGCTCGGCCTCGGCGTCGGGGATCGGCACCGGCTTCGACTTGTCGGCGCCGAGGAAGCCCGTGACCTTGGGGGTATTCTTGATGAGGTGGTAGACCTCGTCGGTGAGGTCGCACTTCACCAGCACGTAGCCGGGGAAGAACTTGCGCTCGGCGTCGACCTTGCGGCCGCGGCGGACCTCGACGACCTTTTCGGTCGGCACCATCACCTCGTCGAACAGCTCGGTCAGTCCGCGCTGGGCCGCCTGGTCCTTGATGGACTGCGCGACCTTGTTCTCGAAGTTCGAGTAGGCGTGGACGATGTACCAGCGCTTCGACACGGCTCTCTTCGGCTCCTGGCATCCCGGACCCGCGATGCGGCCCCGGAAGGACGTTCGGTTCTTGGGCGGGCCTCAGACCCCGAGGATCAGGCCGACGGCATAGCGAAGGGCCTGATCGACCACGGTGAAGAACAGGCTCGCCGCCACCACCATGATGAACACCATGATCGTGGTGATGGTGGTCTCCCGGCGGGTCGGCCAGGTGACCTTGCGGCCCTCGTCGCGGACCTGGGCGATGAACTCGGCCGGGCCGACGCGCTTCTGCGGCGGCCTGGGCGGGGGCACCGGCGAGGACGGCCCGCGGGAACTGCTGCCGCGCGCCACGTCCATCTTTCTCGTCGCTTCGTTCGATGCCATCTTGACCAACTACCGCGGCGCGAAAACCGGGACATGCCTGTTCCGGGAACGGGAGGCCGGCGGGGCTGGTGCCGGAACTCGGCCAAGCCCGCATCGACGGCCATCATCGATCTCGGAGTGGGGTCGCTCTAGCGCAACTCCGCCGGCTTGTCGACAGGGATGGCTTCGCGCGGGGCGGCACCGCTCGAAGAGGCGATGCCGATGGATGGCAGGAGTGGAGGGACTCGAACCCGCAACCTCCGGTTTTGGAGACCGGCGCTCTGACCAGTTGAGCTACACTCCTAGGCGCGGCCGATGCTCTATACAGGATCGGCGCCGCTTACAAGCGCGCTCCTCGGCGTTCTCCGAGGATCACGCGGGCTCGACGCGGACCGCCGTGCCGTAGGCCAGGACCTCGGTGATGCCGTCCATGATCTCGGTGGCGTCGTAGCGCATGCCGACGATGGCGTTGGCGCCCTCGGCGGCGGCGTGGTCCGTCATGTGGACGAAGGCCTCCCGCCGCGCCGCCTCGGCGAGCTCGACGTAGACGCCGATCTTGCCGCCGAAGATCGACTGGATGCCGCCGACGAAGTTGCCGACGACGCTGCGCGAGCGGACCGTGATCCCGCGCACGATGCCGATATGGGCGACGATGCGGTGGCCGGGGATGTCGTTGGTGGTCGAGACGAGCATCGCGGATCCTCCTGTGGTCTGGGAGCGGACACGAAAGCGCCCGCGGATCGGTGTGTCGATCCGCGGGCGCTGCCGTTCGTTTCGTGCGTCGGGAACTCCCGGCGGCTTACTCGTTGATGGCGGCGACGACGCCGGCGCCGACGGTTCGGCCGCCCTCGCGGATGGCGAAGCGGAGCTTCTCCTCCATGGCGACGGGGACGATGAGGGCCACGTCCATGGTGACGTTATCGCCGGGCATGACCATCT
>NZ_BPQR01000098.1 GCF_022179345.1 Methylobacterium jeotgali
TGAGGTGCTGGACGAGAGTTTGACCGAGTCTTGCGGGGGATGGGGAGACGCGGATGCCGGCGTCTTCCATGGCGGCGATCTTGTCCTCGGCGCCGCCCTTGCCGCCGGAGATGATCGCGCCCGCATGCCCCATGCGCCGGCCCGGCGGGGCCGTGCGGCCGGCGATGAAGCCCACCGTCGGCTTCATGCGCCCGCGCCTGGCCTCGTCCTTCAGGAAGGAAGCCGCCTCCTCCTCCGCCGAGCCGCCGATCTCGCCGATCATCACGATCGCCTCCGTCTGCGGGTCGGCCAGGAACAGCTCCAGCACGTCGATGAACTCCGTGCCCTTGACCGGATCGCCGCCGATGCCGACCGCCGTCGTCTGGCCCAAGCCTTCACGGGTCGTCTGGAACACCGCCTCGTAGGTCAGCGTGCCCGACCGCGACACGATCCCGACCTTGCCAGGCCGGAAGATGTTGGCCGGCATGATGCCGATCTTCGATTCCCCCGCCGTGACCACGCCGGGGCAGTTCGGGCCCACCAGACGCGACTTCGAGCCGGCGAGCGCGCGCTTCACCCGCACCATGTCGAGGACGGGAATGCCCTCCGTGATGCACACGATCAGCGGCACCTCGGCCGCCACCGCCTCGAGGATGGCGTCGGCCGCGCCGGGCGGGGGCACGTAGACCACGGAGGCCTCGGCGCCCGTCGCCTCGCGGGCCTCCGCCACGGTGTCGAACACCGGCAGGTTCAGATGGCGCGATCCGCCCTTGCCCGGGCTCGTGCCCCCCACCATCCGCGTGCCGTAGGCGATCGCCTGCTCGGAGTGGAAGGTGCCGTTCTTGCCCGTGAAGCCCTGGCAGATGACCTTGGTGTTCCTGTCGATCAGAACGGACATGCCTCAGGCTCCCTTCACCGCGGCGACGATCTTCTGGGCGGCGTCGTCGAGATCGTCGGCCGGGATCACGTTCAGCCCCGAGCCCCGGATGATCGCCTTGCCCTCCTCGACGTTGGTGCCCTCCAGCCGCACCACCAGCGGCACGGAAAGCCCCACCGCCTTCACCGCCGCGATCACGCCGCGGGCGATGACGTCGCACTTCATGATCCCGCCGAAGATGTTGACCAGGATCCCCTTCACGTTCGGGTCGGCGGTGATGATCTGGAAGGCCGCCGTGACCTTCTCCTCCGTGGCGCCGCCGCCGACATCCAGGAAGTTCGCCGGCTCCTCGCCGTAGAGCTTGATGATGTCGAGCGTGGCCATGGCGAGCCCCGCCCCGTTGACCATGCAGCCGATGGTGCCCTCAAGCGCGATGTAGGCGAGATCGTGCTTGGAGGCCTCGATCTCCTTGGCGTCCTCCTCCGACTCGTCGCGCAGCGCCACGATGTCCGGGTGCCGGTAGAGGGCGTTACTGTCGAACGAGATCTTGGCGTCGAGGCACTTGAGCTGCCCGTCGGCCGTCAGCACCAGCGGGTTGATCTCGAGCAGGCTCATGTCCTTGCCCGTGAAGGCCGCGTAGAGCTTTTCCGCCAGCGCCCCCGCCTGCCTGGCCTGGTCACCGGAGAGGCCGAGCGCCTTGGCGATGGCCCGGCCGTGATGCGGCATCAGGCCGGTGGCCGGATCGACGGGGATGGTGTGGATCTTCTCGGGCGTGTCATGGGCGACCGCCTCGATGTCCATGCCGCCTTCCGTCGAGACCACGAAGGCGACGCCGCCCGTGGCCCGGTCCACCAGCATCGACAGGTAGAACTCGGCGGCGATCTGCGCGCCTTCCTCGATGTAGAGCCGGTTGACCTGCTTGCCCGCAGGCCCCGTCTGCACCGTCACCAGCGTCGCGCCGAGCATCTCGGCGGCGTTCCTCGCCACCTCCTCGACCGAGCGCACCACCCGCACCCCGCCCTTGGCGTCGGGGGCCGCCCCTTTGAACGTGCCCTTGCCGCGCCCGCCCGCGTGGATCTGGCTCTTCACCACCCACACCGGACCCCCGAGCTCCCGCGCCGCTGCCTCGGCCTCCCCCGCCGAGAAGATCGCGACACCCCGCGACACCGGAACTCCATACCCCCCCAAAACACCCTTCGCCTGATACTCGTGTACGTTCATGGC
>NZ_BPQR01000099.1 GCF_022179345.1 Methylobacterium jeotgali
TGGCCCTGGCGTTTCGCGCATCCCTCGATACATGGGGTGAATACAGACGGCCGCCCGCGGGCGCGGCCACCCCATCGTTTTCAGGAGTTCCCCTTGGCCATCTCCCGCGACGACGTGCTGAAGGCGCTCTCGACGGTCACGGTCGACGCGGCCGGCACGCCCCTGCCCGCCTCCGGCCGCCTGTCCGAGGTCGTGGTCGATCCGGGCAACCGGGTGATGTTCTCGATCTGGATCGACCCGAGCGAGGCCGAGCGCTTCGAGCCGGTGCGCAAGGCCGCCGAGGGCAAGGTGCTGTCGATCCCCGGCGTCTCGGGCGTCTTCGCGAGCCTGACGGCGGAGCGCGCCGCCGGCTCATCGGCGCCGCCGGTCTCGCCGCCTCGCTCGGGCGCCCCGCCCGCCTCGCAGCAGCGGGGCCCTGCGCCGAGCGCCGGTCCCGCGCTGCCGGGCGTGCGCCACATCGTGGCGGTCGCCTCCGGCAAGGGCGGCGTCGGCAAGTCCACCACCGCCTGCAACCTCGCGCTGGCGCTCCACGCCCAGGGTCTCAAGGTCGGCCTTCTCGACGCCGACATCTACGGCCCTTCCGTGCCGAAGCTGTTCGGGCTCTCCGGCAAGCCCAGCGTCATCGACGGCAAGGTGCTGGAGCCGATGCGCGGCTACGGCATCCCGGTGATGTCGATCGGCTTCCTGATCGAGCCGGAGTCGGCGATGATCTGGCGCGGGCCCATGGTGCAGTCGGCGATCACCCAGATGCTGCGCGACGTGGCCTGGGGCGAGCTCGACGTGCTCATCGTCGACATGCCCCCCGGAACCGGCGACGCGCAGCTCACCATGGCCCAGGCGACGCCGCTCGCCGGCGCCGTCATCGTCTCGACCCCCCAGGACCTGGCGCTGATCGACGCAAGGCGCGGCGTGACGATGTTCAAGAAGGTCGCGGTGCCGATCCTCGGCGTGGTCGAGAACATGGCGACCTTCGTCTGCCCGAACTGTGGGCACTCTTCGCACATCTTCGGCCATGGCGGCGCCCGGGCCGAGGCCGAGCGGCTCGGCGTGCCCTTCCTGGGCGAGGTGCCGCTGAACATGACGATCCGCGAGAGCTCGGATGCCGGCCGCCCGGTCGTCGCCGTCGACCCGGACGGCCCGCACGCGCAGGCCTATCGCTCCATTGCCGCAGCGCTCTGGACGAACCTGACCGGCGGCGCGAGCACCGGCGCCGGCCGCGCCCCGCCGCGCATCGTCATCGAGTAGCGGCGCCCGTGCTCGGCCTCGTCCTCGCGGGGGGGCTGTCGCGGCGCATGGGCGGGGGCGACAAGCCGCTGGCGATGCTCGGCGGCCGCACGCTGCTGGCGCGGGTGATCGAGCGGCTGGCGCCGCAATGTCCGGCGGGTCTGGCGCTCAGCGCCAACGGCGATCCGGCGCGCTTCCGCGACTTTCCGGGACCGGTACTGGCGGACGATCTGCCAGATCATCCGGGGCCGCTGGCCGGCATCCTCGCCGGTCTCGACCACGCGGCGGGGCGCGGCCTGTCGGCGGTCGTCAGCGTCTCGGGGGATGCGCCCTTCCTGCCGGCCGACCTCGTGGCGCGGCTCGTGGCGGCGCGGGAGGTGGAGCGCCTGCCCATCGCACTCGCCGCCTCCAGGGAGCGGGAGCACTACACGGTGGCGCTCTGGCCGGTCGCCCTGCGGGCGGAGCTGCGCGCCGCGCTGGTGGAGCGCGGCGAGCGGCGGGTCGGGGCCTTCATCGCCCGGCACGGCGCCGCGGTGGCGGCATGGCCGACGGAGCCCTTCGACCCCTTCCTCAACGTCAACACGCCGGAGGACCTCGCCGCGGCGGAACGGATCGCCGCGGCGGGGTGAGCGGTGTCAGGCGGCGGTGCCGACGCTCGCCTTCACGATCCTGTCCGGATCGCGCACGGGCTCGCCGCGCTTGATCTGGTCGACGACGTCCATGCCCTCGGTGACCTTGCCCCAGACCGTGTACTGCTTGTCGAGGAAGCGCGCGTCGCCGAAGCAGATGAAGAACTGCGAGTTCGCCGAGTGCGGGAAGTTGGTGCGGGCCATCGAGCAGGTGCCGCGGACGTGGGGCTCGGCGTTGAACTCGGCGTTGAGGTCCGGCAGCTCCGAGCCGCCCGAGCCGGTGCCGGTCGGATCGCCGGTCTGGGCCATGAAGCCGTCGATGACGCGATGGAACGGCACGCCGTCGTAGAAGCCCTGGGCGGCCAGCGTCTTGATGCGCTCGACATGGTTCGGGGCGAGGTCGGGGCGCAGCCCGATCACCACCCGTCCCTTGGTGGTCTCGAGCACGATGGTCTCGTTGTCTGCCATGCGATGGTCCTTGGGCTTGCCCGCGGCGGGGGCGTCGGTAAGGCGGCGGCGCTCGGGGAGCGCGCTCGGTGCCGCCATGGGATCGCTCCCGCGCCGTCGGCGAGAGAGAGGTGCGAGCGACGGTGTAGTGCGAGGCAGGCGCCGACCTCAACCCCCGCGGGCGATTCCAGGGCTCAGATGCCCCTGCCCTCGGGGCCGCGGTAGACGAAGCGCAGCGCCAGCGGGCGGCCCGCGACGGCGCGGCCGAGCCCCTCCGTCACCGGAGCCGGGGTGCAGGCGGCGATGCTCCGGAGCGTGGCGCGCACGAGCACGTCTCGGGCCTCCGGGCCGGGGGCGCCGGCCGCGAAGGTGATGCGCGGCGTGCCGATGACGCTTCCGTCCCGGCGCAGGGCGAAGCGGGCGGTGATCTCCAGCCCTTCGAGCTTGCGCAGGCCCTCGGGCGCCGTCCAGCAGGCGGCGAGCGCCCGGTAGAGCGCGCCGAGCGTCGAGACCTGCGCCGGCCGGTCCCCGTCGAGGGGAACCTGCACCGTCCCACGCAAGGTCTCCGGCAGGGCCAGCGGATACGAGCCGTACGGCGAGGCGCGCCCCTCCCCGGCCGCGCCCGCGCAGACGGCCGCGAGGCAGGCCAGGGCGAGGCGCGCCCGCACCGGGCTACCTCGCCTTGGCGAGGCTCATCTTCACGATCTTGTCCGGGTTCTGGACGCTGCCGCCCGGCGCGCCGGGGGCGGCCTTCTTGATCTTGTCGACCACGTCCATGCCGTCGGTGACGACGCCGACGACCGTGTACTGGCCGTTCAGGAAGGGCGCGTCGGCGAGGCAGATGAAGAACTGCGAGTTCGCCGAGTTCGGATCCGACGAGCGGGCCATGCCGACCGTGCCCCGGCGGAAGCCCGCCGAGGAGAACTCGGCCGGGACGTTCGGCAGGCTGGAGCCGCCGGTGCCGTTGCCCTTCGGGTCGCCGGTCTGGGCCATGAAGCCGTCGATGACCCGGTGGAACTTGAGGCCATCGTAGAAGCCCTGCGCCGTCAGCGTCTTGATCTGCTTGGCGTGCTTCGGGGCGATGTCGGAGCGCAGCTCGATGGTGACGCGGCCGTCCTTGGTGTCGAGGTAGACGGTGTTGTCGTCGGCCGCCCGCGCCGCGCCGGATGCGGCGAGGCTGAGCGCGAGGGCGAGCGCGGAGACGGCGTGGCGGCGGTTCATGGGCGTTTCTCTCCTGGTGATGGTCTTCGCCGGAGCCCTGTCAGGACTTGGCGAACCGGGCGGCGAGGCGCTCGGCGACGGGCTTCGGCACGAAGGCGTCCACGTCGCCGCCCATCGCGGCGATCTGGCGCACGAGGGTCGCGGTGATCGGCCGGACATGGATGGAGGCGGGCAGGAACACCGTCTGCACCTCCGGCGCCATGGTGGCGTTCATGCCAGCGAGCTGCATCTCGTAGTCGAGATCGGTGCCGTCCCGCAGGCCGCGGATGAACAGGCTGGCGCCGCAGCGGCGCGCGGCCGTGACGGCGAGGTCGTCGAAGGTCGCGACCTCCAGCGTCGCGCTCTCGGCGGCGGCGATCGGCGTGCAGGTCTCGCGCAGCAGCTCCAGCCGCTCCTCGGCCGTGAAGAGTGGCGTCTTGCCGGGGTGGATGCCGACGGCGATGACGAGGCGATGCACCAGCCGGCAGGCCTGGCGGACCACGTCGAGATGGCCGTTCGTGACCGGGTCGAAGGAGCCGGCGTAGAGCGCGGTGCGGATCATGCCCAGCGCAGGTAGAGCATTTCGCGCCCCGGCGGAACCGGGTCGTCGCGGCTCAGGCCGCGCGGCGCGTCTCGCGCTTGGGGCTTCCGAGGCAGTCGGCGAGGAAGCTCGCGGGGGTCGAGCGGCGCCCGTCCGGATGGGCGATGCTCACGTCGCTCCTGCCCGAGGCCAGCAGCGTCATCGCGGTGTCGAGCGCGTCCGTCATCGAGCGCCGCTCGAAGCTGACGGAGCGGGATTCCTGCTTCGCGCTGACGATGAAGTACACGGACACCCCTACGGAACGCTGCCGCAGCGCGCGTCGCGCCGGGCGGGTCTTCGGTAGGTTCCGATAAAGGCCGTTTCTGGAGAAAGTCTTGACGATCCCGCGACGGACGGCCGGAAACGCACGTTCCGCGCCCGTTTCAGGCCTCCTCAAGGTCCAGATACGAAGAGGCGGCCGCCGATGCCGGCGGCCGCCTCTTCGAGACGTTCGGGAGTTTTGAGCTTGAGGCCTAGTAGCTGCCGAACTTGTAGTTGATGCCGGCGCGGGCGAGGCTGCCCTCGGTGCTGAAGCGCGAGACGTAGCCGACGCCGGGGCCGCCGACGGAGGGGACGAAGACGTTGCGGCTGCCGAGGTCGTAGCGGAGGTACTCGCCCTTCACCGTCACGGCGTTCGCCTTGAAGAAGTTCAGAAAGGAGTCGGTGGGCATCGCGTACTCGATGCCGCCGCCGTAGGCGTAGCCGATCTCGATCTCGCGGGCGGCGCCGGCGTAGGTGATCGGCGCGGCGGTCTGGAAGACCACGGTGCGGTCGACGTCGCCGTAGGCGAAGCCGCCGGTGCCGTAAACGAGGACCCGGTCGAAGGCGTAGCCGACGCGGCCGCGGACGGTGCCGAGGAAGCTGACATCGGACCGGTAGGTGTTGGTCAGGACGTTCGGGTTGAAGGCCGGGTTGAAGATCGTCTCGCGGCGGGTGCGCTGCAGGTCGAGATACTGCGCGTCGGCCTCGACGCCGACCACGAAGCCGGAGCCCGGCGTGAACTGGTAGTTGAAGCCGGCCTGGCCGCCGGCGGTGAAGCCGTCCTGGGCGACGTTGACGGCCGGGCGGCGCAGGCCGTTGTCGACGTTCGCCTGAAGGTTCGCGCCGCCGGGGATGCCGAGCGTGTTGATGCCACGGGTGCGGATCGTGTCGCTCTCGGTGAAGGCGTAGCCGGCATTGAAGCCGAGGTAGAGGCCGGACCAGGTGAAGACCGGCACCGGGATCACCGGCGGCGGAGCGGCCCGACGGGGAAGGTCGGCGGCCGCGGCGGCGCCGACGAGGGCGGCGGAGACGGCGACGGTCGAGAGAAGGGTCTTGATCACAGTGGGCCTCGGATCCGAACGATGTTCTTGAAATCACGACTACGCTGATCGGGTCCGGACCGATATGATATTTGGGCCACAGCCTGCGCGCGAACTTGTACCCTTCGTGTTTCTACCGTGCGTTATTGATTAGACCTTTAATCCCCGGCGGCGGCGATTTTTTTGGACTGTCGCCGCCGCGCCAGTTCGACCGACGCTCAGACCCCGTCGTCCGTCTCCGCCTCGTCCTCGCTCTCGATGTGCTCGACGGACACCACGCGCTCGTCCTTGGCGGTGTCGAACACCGTCACGCCCTGAGAGGCGCGGCCGACGATGCGGATGTCGTCCACCGGCACGCGGATGAGCTGGCCGGCATTCGTGACGAGCATGATCTGATCGGTCGTCTCGACGGGGAAGGAGGCGACGAGGTCGCCGTTGCGGGCGTTCACCCGCATCGCGGTGATGCCCTTCCCGCCCCGTCCCGAGGTCCGATACTCGTAGGCGGAGCTGCGCTTGCCGAAGCCGCGCTCCGAGATGGTGAGCACGAACTGCTCGTGCAGGCTCATCTCGTTGTAGCGGTCCAGCGAGATCGCGGCTTCCGACACGCCCTCCTCGCCGTTCTCGGACGCCGCCTCGGCGGCCTCCTCGCCGGTCTCGCCGATGACGGCCCGGCGCATCTTGAGATAACCGGCGCGCTCCTCGGCGCTCGCCTCGAAGTTGTTGAGGATCGTCATCGAGATGACGCGGTCGTCCTTGGCGAGCGAGATGCCGCGCACGCCCGTCGAATCGCGGCCCTTGAAGACGCGCACGTCCTCGACGGGGAAGCGGATGCATTGCCCCTGCGCCGTCGTCAGCAGGACATTCTGCTCGGGGCGGCAGATCTCGACGTGGACGATGTGGTCGCCCTCGTCGAGCTTCATGGCGATCTTGCCGTTGCGGTTCACCTGCACGAAGTCGGAGAGCTTGTTGCGACGGACCTGACCGGAGGCGGTGGCGAACATCACGTCGAGGCTGTCCCAGGACGCCTCGTCCTCCGGCAGCGGCATGATCGTGGTGATCCGCTCGCCATCCGTCTGCAGCTGGAGGATGTTGACGAGCGCCTTGCCCCGCGCATTCGGGGCCGCCACCGGCAGGCGCCAGACCTTCTCCTTGTAGACCTGCCCGTGGCCGGAGAAGAACAGCACCGGCGTGTGCGTCGAGGCGACGAACAGACGGGTGACGAAATCCTCGTCGCGGGTCGACATGCCCGAGCGGCCCTTGCCCCCCCGGCGCTGGGCCCGGTAGGTCGAGAGCGGCACGCGCTTGGCGTAGCCGGCGTGGCTGACGGTGACGACCATGTCCTCTCGGGCGATGAGGTCCTCGTCATCGACGTTCGAGTCGTAGTCGAGGATCTCCGTGCGCCGGGGCGTGGCGAACTGCTCGCGGACTTCCGCCAGCTCGCCCTTCACGATCGCCTGGATGCGGGCGCGGGAGCGCAGGATGTCGAGATAGTCGGCGATCTCGTCGGCGAGCGCCTTGAGCTCGTCGCCGATCTCATCGCGGCCGAGCGCCGTGAGGCGCTGGAGGCGGAGATCCAGGATGGCGCGGGCCTGTGTCTCGGACAGCCGATAGGTGCCGTCGTCCGAGACCCGGTGGCGCGGGTCGTCCACGAGTGCGATCAGCGGGGCGATGTCGTGGGCCGGCCAGTCGCGGGCCATCAGCGCCTCGCGGGCGGCGTTCGGGTCCGGCGAGGTGCGGATCAGCCGGATCACCTCGTCAATGTTGGCGACCGCGATGGCGAGGCCGCACAAGACGTGGGCGCGCTCGCGGGCCTTGCCGAGCAGGAACTTGGTGCGCCGGGAGACGACCTCCTCGCGGAAATCGACGAAAGCCTGGAGCAGGTCCTTCAGGCTCATCAGCTCCGGCCGGCCGCCGTTCAGCGCCACCATGTTGGCGCCGAAGGAGCTTTGCAGCGGCGTGAAGCGGTAGAGCTGGTTCAGCACCACCTCGGCCATGGCGTCGCGCTTGATCTCGATGACGATGCGCATGCCGTCGCGGTCGGACTCGTCGCGAAGGTCGGAGATGCCCTCGAGGCGCTTCTCCTTCACCAGCTCGGCGATCTTCTCGATGAGCGTCGCCTTGTTCACCTGGTACGGGATCTCGGTGAAGATCAGCGCCTCGCGCTCCTTGCGCAGCTCCTCCACGTGGGACTTCGCCCGCATGATAATGGAGCCGCGCCCCGTGGTGTAGGCCTGCCGCGTGCCGGCCCGGCCGAGGATGGCGCCGCCGGTCGGGAAGTCGGGACCCGGCACGATCTCGATGAGCTGGTCGATCGTCAGGCCCGGATCGTCGATCAGCGCGACGCAGGCGTCGATCAGCTCGCCGAGGTTGTGGGGCGGAATGTTGGTCGCCATGCCCACGGCGATGCCGCCGGCGCCGTTGACGAGAAGGTTCGGGAAACGGGCCGGCAGGACGCTCGGCTCCTCGCGCGACTCGTCGTAGTTCGGGCCGAAGTCGACCGTGTCCTTGTCGATGTCGTTGAGGAGCGCGGTGGCGGGCTTGGCCAGCCGCGATTCGGTGTAGCGCATCGCCGCCGGCGGGTCGCCGTCGACGGAGCCGAAGTTGCCCTGCCCGTCGATGAGCATGAGGCGCATGGAAAAGTCCTGCGCCATGCGCACCAGCGCGTCGTAGATCGATTGGTCTCCGTGCGGGTGGTAGAGGCCGATGACGTCGCCGACGATGCGGGCCGACTTCACGTATTTCCGCTCCGGCAGGAAGCCGGACTCGTAGGCCGAGAACAGGATGCGGCGGTGGACCGGCTTCAGCCCGTCCCGCGCGTCCGGCAGCGCCCGGCTCACGATCACGCTCATCGCGTAATCGAGGTAGGAGCGGCGCATCTCGTCGGTGATGGAAACGGGCTTGATGTCGGTCGCCGGCGGCGGAGCGCCCGCGCCGGTGTCGTCGGTGTTGTCTGCCAAGGTCTTGTTCCGCTTGCGATATGCGGCGGCTCGGAGCGCGTTCCGCGGCCCCGCCCTCCGGCCCGGCGCCGCGCGTGGGCACTGGTTGGAAGGCGAATGTTGTCAGGGACTTAAATAGGCATTTTGCCCTGTGCAAGCAAGCTTGGCCACGCCCTGCCGGGGCGATTTCCGTTGAGCATGGCGCGGCCCCGCTTGAATGAGGCTGCCGCTTCGCGTCTGAGTTTTGCGAGGGCGTATTGCGGTGCAGCGCGCCGCCTCCAGAAGCCCTCTCGGAGAACGGTTCGAACATGGCCGGTCCGGACGGACGCGAGCATGATGAAGCCCGCATCGACGCGCTCGCCGCGGCGCTGCGGAGCAAGGGGATCGGCACCGCTCTCGTCATTGCGAGCCGGCTGCACGAGTACGCGGGCGCGCAGCTCGTGATGGCCGATCTGGCACGGACGCTCGGCGCCCGCGGTGTTCGGGTGACGGTCGCGGCGATCGACGTGAATCGCGATTTCGCCGAGGGATTCTCCGAGTTCCAGGACGCCGTGGAGATGGCGAGCGACCCGACGCCGCTGCTCGGGCGCCGCTTCGATCTCGTCTACGCCCATAACTGGATGGCCTGGGGCATCGCGCTGCTCGAATGCGACGTGCGCTTCCGCTTCCTGGTGCTCGCCTCGCTGTCGCGTTTCAGCGGGACCGAGGCACTCTGGGGCATCACGGACGACGCCGACACGCTCCATTTCGTCTCGCCCCGCGCCCTCCGCGACGCCCGCGAGAGCCTCGGGGACCGGCCGCCCCGGACGATGGTGACGAACAATCCGCTGCCGCCGGAGTGGTTCGGGCCGCTGCGGCCACCGCGCCCGGCGAGGCTCTCGCGCATCGCCATCGTCTCCAACCACGTGCCGCCGGAGGTCTCGGAGGCGGCGGCGCTCCTTCGCGAGGCGGGGATCACGGTCGAGGAGATCGGCAAGGGCGGCACGCCGCGTCTCGTCACGCCGGAGCTGATCGACGGCGTCGACGCGGTCGTCACCATCGGCCACACCGTCCAGAAGGCTCTCAGCCGGGGCGTGCCGGCCTTCTGCTACGACCACTATGGCGGGCCGGGATACATCCTGCCGGGCAACGCCGAGCAGGCGGCCGACGATACCTTCTCCGGCCGGGGCTCTTCCATCCGCGGCGGCGCCGAGATCGCCGGCATGATCCGCGAAGGCTTCGCGGAGGCCGTTGGAGGCGTGGGGGCGGTGCGCGAAACCTTCCTCGGCCGCATCGCCCTGACCGATGTCCTCCGCGACACCGTCTCGCCCTTCGATCCCGCGGCCCTGCACCGGACGTTACGCCTGCCGCGGCTGCGGCCGGTGCGCCGGGTGGTCCAGCAGGCTGTGAACCACGCGCTCGACGGCACGCCCTTCGCGCCGGAGATCATGTTCGAGCCCGAACGGCTGCCGGAGGTTGACCTGATCCGCGTCGTGCCCCTCGAAGAGCCGCGCCTTGTCCACTGGGAGACGCGGCGCGTGGCGCGGATGCGCTTCGTCAGCGGGCAGCGCTCGAAGCTCGGCTTCTTCGGCATCGTCCGGCTCGAAGGCATCGTCGCCATCGCCGGCATCGCCGTGCGGATCGACGGGCGCGACGAGCGCCTCAAGACCGAGCGGACGCAGGTGCTGCGCGCCCCGCGCGACGGCGCGGCCGGCCTCTACGGGCTCTGGTTCACCGGCGCGGCGACGCTGCCCGCCGAGCCCTGCTCCGGCGTGATGGAGCTGATCCTCGAGGACGGCACGCGCTTGCCAGCCGCCACGCTCGGCGTCACCCGGCACCGCGCGACGGGTGACGCCCCTCCCTAGACGGCGGCCTCTTCCGCGAGCGGCGCGTGGCCGAAGCCGCTCTCCCGCGAGACCAGGCCGGCGGCCACCCGCAGGGTGTCGAGATCGGCGCCGGGCCGGGTTCCGGCGGTTGCGAGGTGCCGGCGCCAGGCCCGGGCGCCGGGGCGGCCGTTGAACAAGCCGAGCATGTGCCGGGTCACGCCCTGGAGGCGCGTGCCGCCGGCCAGCGCGTCGGCGACATAGGGCAGGAAGGCTTCCAGCGCCTCGAACGGGTCGGCGACGGGTGCGGGCTCGCCGAACAGCACCGGATCGACCGTGAGCAGGATCGCCGGATCGGCGTAGGCCGCGCGGCCGAGCATGGCGCCGTCGAGCCCTTGCCCGATCAAGTCGGCGGCCGCGTCGACCGTCGCGATGCCGCCGTTGACCGCGATCGGAAGCTCGGGCCGCGCCTGCTTGAGCCGCAGCACCCGGCCGTAGTCGAGGGGCGGGATGTCCCGGTTCTCCTTCGGTGAGAGGCCCTGGAGCCAAGCCTTGCGGGCATGGACGATGAGCCCGTCGACGCCGGCCCGCGTCACCGCCTCCGCCAGCGCGTCGAGGGCGGCTTCCGGGTCCTGGTCGTCGACGCCGATGCGGCACTTGACGGTGACGGGCACCCGCACCGCCGCCTTCATCGCGGCGACGCAGTCGCCGACCCGGTCCGGCTCGCGCATCAGGCAGGCGCCGAAGCGCCCGTCCTGCACGCGGTCGGAGGGGCAGCCGACGTTGAGGTTGACCTCGTCGTAGCCGAACGCGGCGGCGATCCGCGCGGCCTCGGCGAGGTCGGCGGGCTCCGAGCCGCCGAGCTGCACCGCCACCGGATGCTCGCCCGCGCCGAAGCCGAGCAGCCGCTCGCGAGGACCGTGGATCACGGCCCCCGTCGTGACCATCTCCGTGTAGAGCCGGGCGCGGCGCGAGAGGGTGCGGTGGAAGGCCCGGCAGTGCCGGTCCGTCCAGTCCATCATCGGTGCGACGGAGAAGCGTAGGTCCTCGGGCACCATCGCGGTCGGGTTCGGGATCGTTCCGCTCTCAGTGCTTGTGGCCGCACCCGCAATCGGGGCCGTGCTGGTGTCCGTGGTCATGATCGCGCGCGTGCGCATGGCCGTGACCGTGATCATGGTCATGCTTGTGGTCGTGCTCGTGCTTGTGTCCGACGGAATGGGCGTGATCGTGGCCGGCATGGTCGTGACCATGGTCGTGGTGACCGTGGTCGTGGCCGCACTGGCTGTGATCATGCGCCTCGCGCTCCGGCCGGAAGGCGCGGGAGACCGGCGTCGCGCTGCCGCCCTGGCCGCGAATCAGCTCCGCGTTGGCGGGCGAGGCGGGCACGTAGAGCGCGTCCGCCGCGACCTCCGCCGGCACGTGGCTGCCGCCGAGCTGCCAGGCCAGGCGCAGGAGCCGGGCCGGCGTGCCGGCGCGGACCTCAAGGAGCGGCTCCTCGGCGGCGCCGACCGCGATCAGGCGGCCGTCCTCCAGCCGCAGGGCGTCGCCGTCCTCGAGCGCGGGCGCCTTGGTCAGCGCCAGGGTGATCGCGAGGCCGCCTTCGGTGGTGAGTTCCCCCTCGGCGCGGTTGCGGTGCGCGTGGTCGAGGCTCAGGCGGTCGACGACGGCGTCCTGGCGCACGGCCGGCTTGCGGACGGTCGCGGTGGCTCGAAGCATGGGGTCCTCGTCAGGGCTGGCCGGCCGGCGCGGCGGCGGGCGGTCTCGGGTGATGTCGGCGCCCGGCCCCCGAAAGGGAAGGTCCGCGGCGCGATTTCGCCGTGCCGGCGGAACCTTGGCCGTGCGGCGTGCATTCTCCGACCATAATAGCTAAGCTCGTCCCGCACCACGGTCACGGCGGCCGAACGCCGGAACGGTTGCACAAGGGAGTCTCGGACCCATGAAGAAGATCATCGCGGCCGCCCTCGCCGGCGCGCTCGCCCTCTCGCTCGGCGCCTGCAACACGCCGCAGGATCGCGCCCTCGGCGGCGCCGGCCTCGGCGCGCTGGCCGGCGCCGCCATCGGCGGCGCGGCGACCGGCCGGGCTGGCGGCGCGCTCGCGGGCGCGGCGATTGGCGGCGCCAGCGGCGCCATCGTCGGCGCGGCGACTGCGCCCCAGTGCCCCTACGGCACCTATCGCGACGCCTACGGCAACGTCTACTGCCGCTGACACCGCTGCGATCCAGCGTTTCGGGAAGGGCCGGGGCGACGCTCCGGCCCTTTCTCGTTCCGGGCGGAGCCTGTATCTCCCGACGCCCTCGGCGCGAGAGCGAGCCTGCCCGCCATGACACGCCCACCCCCTTCCTCCGCCCCGTCGCGGGTGTCTAAGCCGGGAGCGCGTCCGTGAGCGCCGGCATCTGGGGCAAGCTCGGCGGCGCCGGTCTCGG
>NZ_BPQR01000100.1 GCF_022179345.1 Methylobacterium jeotgali
GCCGCAGTGCACAAATGCCGCGGAAGGGTGAAGGGAGGCGCGTCAGGCCTTCGAGGGCGCGAGACGCGCGAGATCGGCGTCGACCATCTCGCGGATCATCGCCTCCAGGCTGATCTCCGGCGCCCAGCCGAAGGCCTTGCGCGCCTTCTCCGGGTTGCCGAGCAGAACGTCGACCTCGGCCGGACGGAACAGCTTCTCGTCGATGACGAGATGGTCGTCCATCGTCAGGCCGACATGCCGGAAGGCGATCTCGCACATCTCGCGCACCGTCGTGGTGCGGCCGGTGGCGATCACGTAGTCGTCGGGCGCGTCCTGCTGGAGCATCAGCCACATCGCCCGGACGTAGTCCTTGGCGTGGCCCCAGTCGCGCTTGGCGTCGATGTTGCCGAGCCGCAGCTCGGAGGCGAGCCCGAGCTTGATCCGCGCCACCGCGTCCGTGACCTTGCGGGTCACGAACTCGACGCCGCGCAGCGGGCTCTCGTGGTTGAACAGGATCCCGTTCGAGGCGTGCAGCCCGAAGCTCTCCCGGTAGTTCACCGTCATCCAGTGAGCGTAGAGCTTGGCCACCCCGTAGGGCGAGCGCGGGTAGAACGGCGTCGTCTCGCTCTGCACCTGCTCCTGGATCAGGCCGAACATCTCCGAGGACGAGGCCTGATAGTAGCGCGCCTTCGGGCGCAGCGTGCGCATCGCCTCGAGCAGGTTGACCGCGCCGAGGCCCGTGACCTGCCCGGTGAGCACCGGCTGCTGCCAGGAGGCCGTCACGAAGGACTGCGCGGCGAGATTGTAGAGCTCGTCCGGCTGCACGTCCTGCACGATGCGCATCAGGCTCGACAGGTCGATCAGGTTGCCGTCGAGAAGCGTGACCCGGTCGGCGACGCCGAGCCATTTCAGCCGGTGATCGAACACGCCCGCATGGCTCGACCGGCGCACGACGCCGAACACCTCGTAGCCCTGCTCCAGCAGAAGCTCTGCGAGATAGGCGCCGTCCTGACCGGTGATGCCGGTGATCAGGGCTCTCTTCATGCCAACGGGCTTCCCAGTGCGGATGTCCACCGCGATCGGTCGGGGCCTATCGCGGCAAGGAAGCACGGTCAATCAACCGACATTCCGGCCGCATCACGGCACCAACGAGACAACACGCTGTCCGGAGACCTCCGCGCCCGCATCCGGCGCCAGGCGGCGGAAGGG
>NZ_BPQR01000101.1 GCF_022179345.1 Methylobacterium jeotgali
ACGCGAGATCCTGGTGGAGGGCGTCCACCACGCCGCCGTCTACGACGACGATTGATCGCCTCGCGTGCCGGCGCCGATGTCATCGGCGCCGATGCGCGGTCGACGGCACGGGGAAATCCGGCCCGCTGCGTCGCAACTTCGCCATAGGGGGGTGTTCCAAGCGCCTCCTGCCGTCCCCCCGAGTCCCGAGGAGTGAGCCCACGATGAACGGCCGCCGCACCCGAGCCGCCGGCACGCTCCTCGCGCTCGCCCTCGTCTGCCAGGGCGGGCCTGCGCAGGCGCAGCTCTCCTCGTTCATCGACGGGCTGTTCGGCCGCAAGGAGGAGCCGGCCCCGGAGGCCGCGCCCGCTCCCCAGCCGGCGCCCGCCGCGCAGCCGAAGAAGGTCTCCAAGCCCAAGGACGGCAAGGACGCTGCGAAGGACACGGGCAAGGAGCCCGCCAAGGCCGCCGAGAAGCCGGGCCCGGAGAAGACCGGCGCCGCGAAGGCCGCCGCACCGAAGGCCGCGCCTGCCGGTGCGCAGGTCGCCGCAGTCGGCGCCGCCCCGCCCTCGGCGCTCACCGGCGAGGCGCCGGACCCGGCGAGCGTGCTCGCCCAGGCCAACGCCTACTTCAACGGGCTCTCGACCTTCACGGCGAGCTTCGTCCAGATCGGCGCCGACGGGCGGCGCATCGGCGGCAAGCTGACGCTCGCCAAGCCCGGCCGCCTGCGCTTCGACTACGACGAGCCCTCCCCGCTCCTCGTCGTCGCCGACGGCACCTCGGTCGCCGTGCGCGACCGCCGGCTCGCGACCCAGGACCTCTACTTCATCTCCCAGACGCCCCTGAAATTCCTGCTTCGGGAGAAGATCGACCTCGCCCGCGACCTCTCGGTGACGGATGTCAGCAACGACACCGGCGGCGTGCGCATCGCGCTCGAGGACCGCTCGACGCTCGGCGGCACCTCGAAGATCCAGCTCTTCTTCGACCCCGAGGTGAAGACGCTCTCGCAGTGGCGCATCACCGATCCGCAAGGGTACCAGACGACCGTGCAGCTCTCGAACATGCAGAAGGGCCGCGCCGTCGACGGGACGCTGTTCGTGATCAACTACGGCCGCCCCGAGGACAAGGCGCTCCAGGAGCAGATGCAGCGGGCCGGCATCCGCCAGTAGAGTCTCTCGCCGTGCAGCTCTCCGTCACCAGCTGGAACATCAACTCGGTGCGCCTGCGCATCGACCTCGTGCTGCGCTTCCTCGCCGAGGCGAAGCCCGACGTGCTCTGCCTCCAGGAGACGAAGTGCCCCGACGACGCCTTCCCGTTGAAGGCGCTCAGGGGCTCGGGCTACGAGCACGTCGTGTTCGCCGGCCAGAAGGGCTACAACGGCGTCGCCATCCTCTCGCGCTTCCCCCTGCACACCCGCGACGTGATGGGCTTCTGCGAGCGCCAGGACGCCCGCCACATCTCGGCGGTGCTCGGTCCCGAGGCCGGGAAGGCCGCGGGCATCGTGCTCCACGACTTCTACGTGCCGGCCGGCGGCGACGTGCCGGATGTGAATCTCAACCCGAAATTCGCGCACAAGCTCGGCTTCCTCGACGAGCTGCGCGCCTGGGGCGGGCGGCGGGTCTCGGGTCCGGCGATCCTCGTCGGCGACCTCAACGTGGCGCCCCTCGAGCACGACGTCTGGTCCCACAAGCAGCTCCTCGACGTGGTGAGCCACACCCCCGTCGAGACCGAGCGCCTGGAGACGCTCAGGGGCGAGGCCGGCTGGATCGACGCCGCGCGCCACCTCACCCCGGAGCCCGAGAAGATCTACACCTGGTGGAGCTACCGGGCCGCCGACTGGTCCGCGACGAACAAGGGCCGGCGCCTCGACCATGCCTGGGTCTCGCCGGACCTCAAGGACACCGTGCGCCGGGTCGAGGTCGCCCGCCACGCGCGGGGCTGGGAGCGCCCCTCCGACCACGCGCCGGTCACGTTGACGCTGGACCTGTGATCCGGAACGCCGACAGGGGCCGGCGCATTCCTCCCGCATGACCGCTCACGCAACCGTGAGCGCCCTCCCCGATAGAGGCTCCATGCGCAAGCTCCTAATCGCGTTCCTCCTGCCCAAGGTCATCTCGTACCTGCGCCGCCGCTACGGCCGCGGCGCCGCGCCCCGCCGGCCGTAGAGTCCGTAGACGGCGAGGCCGGCCAGCAGCCAGCCGCCCAGCCGCACCCAGGAATCGGGGGGCAGCCCCGCCATCAGCGCGAGGCAGGCGAGGATGCCGCCGCCCGCCACGAGCGGCAGCGCCCGGACCCGGAAGGGCCGGGGCCGCTCCGGCTCCCGAACCCGCAGCAGCAGGGCGAGCCCGCAGACCAGCGAGAACGCCAGCAGCGTGCCGATGCTGACGAGCTCGCCCAGCACGTCGAGGGGCACGAGGCCCGCGAGCGCGGCGGTGGCGAGCCCGATCATCGCCTGCGACGCGGCCGGCGCCCGCGTTCCCGGATCGACCCGGGCGAAGAGCGGCGGCAGCAGGCCGTCCCGGGCCATGGCGTAGAAGATGCGGCCCTGCCCATAGAGGGCAGTGAGAGCCGAGGTGGTGAGCCCGAGCACCGCGCCGACCTTCACCAGCGTCCCGAAGCCGGAGAGCCCGATGGCGTCGACCGCCCGCGCGATCGGGTCGGCGACGTCGAGGTCCCGGTAGGGCACGAGCCCGGTCAGCACGACGGCGACCGCCACGTAGAGGAGCGTGGTCAGGACGAGCGAGCTGAGGAGCCCGGTCGGCGCGTCCCGCTGCGGATCGCGGGTCTCTCCGGCGGCGGTAGCCACCGTCTCGAACCCGATGAAGGCGAAGAACACGACGCCCGCGCCTCGCAGCACGCCGCTCCAGCCATAGGCGCCGAACGCGCCCTCGTTCTCCGGCACGAAGGGCCGCCACAGCTCCGGCCGCAGATGCGCAAGGCCGACCGCGAGGAAGGCCAGGATGATCGCGACCTTCACTGCGACCAGCCAGGCGTTCGCCGCCGAGACTTCGCGGGCGCCGCGGGTCAGGAGCAGCGTGAGAACCAGCACGATGCCGGCGGCCGGCAGGTCGACGAAGCCGCCCGCCCCGGGCGGCGCGGCAAGCGCGGCGGGCAGATGGAAGCCGAACTCGGCCATCAGGCTGCGGGCATAGCCCGACCAGCCGGCGGCCACCGTCGCCGCCGCCACGGCGAACTCGAGGATCAGGTCCCAGCCGACGAGGAAGCCGGCCGTCCGCCCGAGGCTGGCGCTCGCGTAGCTGTAGGTCGAGCCCGAGGCCGGCATCATCGCCGCGAGCTCCGCGTAGCAGAGGCCGACCAGCGCCGAGGCGAGCCCGCCCAGCACGAAGGACAGGCTCAGCGCCGGCCCCGCGTAGCGCGCCGCCGCCGTGCCGGTGAGCACGAAGATGCCGGCGCCGATCGTCGCCCCGAGGCCGATGCAGACGAGACCGAACGCCGAGAGGTCGCGGGCGAGGCCGGGGGCCGGCACGGCCGTCCTGAGAGCCCTCGCCTCGTGCGCCATGAAGTCCCCCTCCCGGTGGCGTCCCGCGGCAAGTTTCGCGCCGGAAGACGCTCGAGCCGCGAAGACGCCCGATCCTCAGCCGGTGCGGTGCTCGAACTCGCCCTCGACCTGCCGGTGCAGCCGCTCGTCGATCGCCTCTGCCCGGACGACGGCGGAGCGGGTCCGGAAGCGCTCGACGTAGCGGAGCAGCTCCAGGTTCGGCGGCACGAGCTTGAACTGCGTCGTCCAGGCGAGCGCTGTCGCCCAGAGAATGTCGGCGGCGGTGAAGCGCTTGCCGAACAGGTAGGGCCCTTTTCGAAGCTGCGCCGTCAGCAGGTCCATCACGGCGTCGTAGCTGCCGTAGGGCGACATCGCCTGCGGCCCCGGATCGCGCTCCATGGCCCGGTCGACGATCGCCGGCTCGAAGGAGGAGCCGTAGAGGACGAGCCAGCGCAGGTAGGGGCCGCGCAACGGGTCGTCGAGGGCGGGGGAGAGCTTCGCCTCCGGGTAGAGATCGGCAAGGTAGATGTAGATCGCCGCCTGCTCGGTCACGACAGCGTCGCCGTGCACGATCGCCGGCACCTTGCCCAGCGGGTTGACCGACAGGAAGTCGCGGGCACGATGTGTGCCGGCCTTCATGTCGAGGGTGCGCAGCTCGTAATCCGCCCCGAGCTCCTCCAGCAGGGTCAGGACGCCCGAGGCGCGGGTGCGCGGCGCATGGTAGAAGGTGACGCGGCGGGGGTTGGTCACGGACGGCTCCGTCGATCGATGCTCCGGGCGCGGGCGCGGGCGCGGGCCCGGCGCGCGGCTTGCCGACCCCTACCGTAATCCCCGGGCCGGTCCAAACCGCCCCGGCACGGATCGCGGCGCCGGGGACTGGCGCGCCCCGCGGTTTCGTGTATGGTCCGCGCCGCCCCGGCCCGCTTGGTCCGGGGCTCGACCCGTTTCCGGGCGCCGACGACCGTGCTGGACGACATCCCGGCACCGGCCTGAGCCCGGAAGCTCCGCGCCGCGCTCCTTCGAGGGCGGCCGATCCCGACACATCCCAAGAGAGGACCTGCGATGTCGATCACGGCAGAGCGCAAGACCGCGCTCATCAAGGAATACCGCGCGGACGCCAAGGACACCGGCTCCCCCGAGGTCCAGGTGGCGATCCTCACCGAGCGGATCACGAACCTGACCCAGCACTTCAAGACCCACGGCAAGGACAACCACTCCCGCCGCGGCCTCCTGAAGCTGGTCTCGCAGCGCCGCTCGCTGCTCGACTACGTGAAGCGCAAGGACGAGGCCCGCTACCGCTCGCTGATCGAGCGCCTGGGCATCCGCCGCTGAGCTGAACACCGCGCGGTCCCGGCCTACCGGGGCCGCGCTTTCCATATCGGCGTCCGGGCATGGGGCCCGGCCGTCGACCCCCGGGCCGCTTCGAGGTGCGACGGCCGGGCGCAGGATCGCAAGCCACTCGGACCCCTCCCCCGCCGGAGGCTCCCGAGCGGCTTGCCGTCTTGCCCCCGGCGGCGCCGGGCTCGCCCGCCGCAGGAAGGCAAGAGAAGACATGTTCGACGTTCAACGCGAAGAGCTGATGTGGGGCGACCGCAAGCTCGTCCTCGAGACGGGCAAGGTCGCCCGCCAGGCGGACGGCGCCGTCGTCGCCACCTACGGCGAGACCTCGGTGCTCGCCACCGTCGTGGCGATGAAGGAGCCGAAGGCCGGCATCGACTTCATGCCGCTCACCGTGAACTACCAGGAGCGCGCCTACGCCGCCGGCCGCATCCCCGGCGGCTACTTCAAGCGCGAGGGCCGCCCCTCCGAGAAGGAGACGCTGGTCTCCCGCCTCATCGACCGGCCGATCCGCCCCCTCTTCATCGAGGGCTGGCGCAACGACACCCAGGTCGTCGTGACCGTGCTCACCCACGACCTCGAGAACGATCCCGACATCGTGGCGATGGTCGCCGCCTCCGCCGCGCTCACCCTCTCGGGCATCCCCTTCATGGGCCCGATCGGTGCGGCTCGCGTCGGCTACGTCAACGGCGGCTACAAGCTCAACCCGCCCGTTACCGAGACCAAGGAGGAGTCCTCCCTCGACCTCGTCGTCGCCGGCACGCAGGACGCGGTGCTGATGGTCGAGTCGGAGGCGAAGGAGCTCTCCGAGGACGTGATGCTCGGGGCCGTGATGTTCGGCCACAAGCACTTCCAGCCGGTCATCGAGGCGATCATCCGGCTCGCCGAGAAGGCCGCCAAGGAGCCGCGCGACTTCTCCGCCCCGGAGAACGCCGACGTCGAGAAGGCCGTGCTCGAGGTCTGCGAGGCTGAGCTGCGCGCCGCCTACACCAAGACCGTCAAGCAGGAGCGGTACAGTGCCGTCGACGCCGTGAAGGCGAAGGTGGTCGCCGCCCTCTGCCCGGCCGAGGGCGAGCAGAAGTTCTCGCCCGAGAAGGTCAAGGCGGCCTTCAAGGAGGCGCAGTCGAAGGTGGTCCGCTGGAACATCCTCGACACCGGCTCGCGCATCGACGGCCGCGACGTCAAGACGGTCCGCTCGATCGTCTCCGAGGTCGGCGTGCTGCCCCGCGCCCACGGCTCGGCGCTGTTCACCCGCGGCGAGACGCAGGCGCTGGTCGTCGCGACGCTCGGCACCGGCGAGGACGAGCAGTTCATCGACGCGCTGGAGGGCACCTACAAGGAGCGCTTCCTCCTGCACTACAACTTCCCCCCCTACTCGGTGGGTGAGACCGGCCGCATGGGCTCGCCCGGCCGCCGGGAGATCGGCCACGGCAAGCTCGCCTGGCGGGCGATCCGCCCGGTGCTGCCGCCGGCCCACGAGTTCCCCTATACGATCCGCGTCGTCTCGGAGATCACCGAGTCGAACGGCTCCTCCTCGATGGCCTCCGTCTGCGGCGGTTCGCTGTCGCTGATGGATGCCGGCGTGCCCCTGCGCCGTCCGGTGGCCGGCATCGCCATGGGCCTGATCCTCGAGGGCGAGCGCTTCGCGGTGCTCTCCGACATCCTCGGCGACGAGGATCACCTCGGCGACATGGACTTCAAGGTGGCCGGTACAGAGGAGGGCATCACCTCCCTCCAGATGGACATCAAGATCGCCGGCATCACCGAGGAGATCATGCGCGTCGCCCTCTCGCAGGCGAAGGACGGCCGCGCCCACATCCTCGGCGAGATGTCGAAGGCGCTCACCGACGCGCGGCCCGAGCTCGGCGAGTACGCGCCGCGCATCGAGACCATGCAGATCCCCACCGACAAGATCCGGGAAGTGATCGGCACGGGCGGCAAGGTCATCCGCGAGATCGTCGAGAAGACCGGCGCCAAGGTGAACATCGAGGACACCGGCATCGTGAAGATTGCCTCGTCCGACGGCAAGGCGATCAAGGCGGCCTACAACTGGATCCGCTCCATCGTCGCCGAGCCCGAGGCCGGCACGATCTACGACGGCACCGTCGTGAAGTGCATGGAGTTCGGCGCCTTCGTGAACTTCTTTGGCGCCAAGGACGGCCTCGTCCACATCTCCGAGCTGGCGCCTCAGCGCGTCGCCAAGGTCACGGACGTGGTCAAGGAAGGCGACAAGGTGAAGGTGAAGTTCCTCGGTCAGGACGATCGGGGCAAGATCCGCCTCTCCATGAAGGTCGTCGACCAGACCACCGGCGAGGACCTCACCGAGAAGCTCAAGGCCGAGCGCGCCGCCCGCGGCGAGCCCGAGGAGGAGCCCCGCGAGCGCAGCGACCGGGGTGATCGCGGCGACCGCGGCCCCCGCCGTGAGCGCGGCCCCCGCCGCGAGGCCGGGGAGTAAGGCTTAACCGCTTCGAGACAGGGGCGCGGTCCAGACCGGGACCGCGCCCTTTTGTTTTTCAGGATGCATCGGCGGCGTTAGGCTGGCGCGATGCCGAACCCGTCCGCCACGATCCGGCGCCTCGCCCCCGCCGACCTGCCGCTCATGCGGGCGCTGAATGCGCTATTCGGAGAAGTCTTCGAGGATCGTGAGACCTACGCGGGGGCGCCGCCCTCGGACGCCTATCTGACCGATCTCCTCGCCCGTGAGCACGTCGTCGTTCTGGCGGCGCTTCGCGAGAGCGCGGTGGTCGGTGGGCTCGTCGCCTATGAGTTCGACAAGTTCGAGTGCGCCCGCCGGGAGGTCTACATCTACGACCTCGCCGTGGCCGAAGCCGATCGCCGGAAGGGAATCGCCACGGCGCTGATCGCGGATCTGCGCGGCATCGCCGCGGCGCGCGGGGTCTGGATGGTGTTCGTCCAGGCCGATCACGGCGACGGGCCGGCCATCGCCCTCTATGAGAGCCTCGGCACCCTTGAGGAGGTGCTGCATTTCGACATCCCGCCGGGTGCGTAGACGGCGGCCTTCGAGGCCTATGCGGCGCGCCTCGCCGTCCGCCCGGCGGCCGTGCGGGCGCGGGAGATCGACGACGCGATCCTCGCGCGGCAATCCTCCGCCTAATCGGCGCGGAACGCTCGCGGGGTCCCGGCGTTCGCCCCGCATCGCAGCCAACCGAAGGACGGGAGCGCACATGGCCAACGGGATGATCGAGGATATCTTCAGCGGCGAGCCGAACCTGAGCACCACTGAGCGGGCGGTGTCGGTCGCCCTCGGCCTCGGGATCGCGGCCGCCGCCGCCCAGCCCCGGCCGAACAAGCTCCTGAGCCTCGCCGCCCTCGTCGTCGGCGTGGCGCTCGCCGTGCGGGGCGCCAGCGGGCACTGCGCCGTCAAGGCCATCACCGACGGCGGCTCGGACCGCATCTGAGTTCCCGGCGTCGGACGGAGCACGAAAAAGGGCGCCTCGCGGCGCCCTTCATCGTTTCGGCAATGGTGGACCGCTCAGAGCGTCGTCGTACGGCGACGGGCGACGAAGCCGTAGATCGCGAGGACCACGATCGCGCCGACCACCGCGCCGATCAGGCCTGCGCCCTGGTTGGGGCCGTACCAGCCAAGCGCTTGGCCGAGGAAGGTGGCGACGAAGGCGCCGACGATGCCGAGGATGGTGGTCATGATGAAGCCCGAGGGCTCGTTGTCGCCGGGCATGATGAACTTCGCGATCACGCCCGCGATGAAGCCGATGATGATGGTCCAGAGGATGCCCATGTGATGTCCTTCCGCAGCGGCCGCCGTTCCGGCCTTTCGGCGTCGTAACGTGCGAGACATGGTGCAGGTTGCCGCAGGCGGCGAGCGTCCCGCGAAGAAACTTGGCCGCAGGCCCCGCGCGATCGGGGCGCTGCCCTTTACGCGGCAGGCCCCGCCGCCCCACAAGGGCGCTTCGATCACGCAAGGGAGCGCGGACGGGATGAGTGGACAGGGGATCAGGCGGCTTCAGCCGGGGGCGCGGATGAGCCAGGGGGCGGTCCATGGCGGGCTCGTGTTCCTGGCGGGCCAAGTCGCGGAGAGCGCGGCCGGGGCCGGCGTGACGGCGCAGACCCAGGGCATCCTCGGGCAGGTCGACCGCCTGCTCGCCGAGGCCGGGACCGACAAGACCCGCATCCTCTCGGCGACGATCTACCTCGCCGACATCGCGACCTTCTCCGAGATGAACGCCGCCTGGGACGCCTGGGTCTCGAAGGAGAACCCGCCGGCCCGCGCCACCGTCGAGGCGCGGCTCGCC
>NZ_BPQR01000102.1 GCF_022179345.1 Methylobacterium jeotgali
GTTCCCTCTGATCTCCGTCGTTTGCCTGAGTCGGAGTTGCAGTCTGTTTCGGATGCGGTGCGTGCCGAGATGATCGACGCGGTGTCTGTGACGGGGGGGCATCTCGGGTCGGGTCTCGGGGTGGTGGAGCTGACGGTGGCGTTGCACCACGTGTTCGAGACGCCCGACGACCGGATCGTCTGGGACGTCGGGCACCAGGCCTACCCGCACAAGATCCTGACGGGGCGGCGCGACCGCATCCGGACGCTGCGCCAGGGGGGCGGGCTGTCGGGCTTCACCAAGCGCTCGGAGAGCGAGTACGACCCGTTCGGGGCGGCGCATTCCTCGACCTCGATCTCGGCGGCGCTCGGCATGGCGGTGGGCCGCGACCTCGACGTGGCGGCGGCGAAGGCGGAAGGCCGCGATCCGGGGCGGCGGCGCAACGTCATCGCGGTGATCGGCGACGGCTCGATGTCGGCGGGCATGGCCTACGAGGCGATGAACAACGCCGGCGCCATGCACTCGCGGCTGATCGTGGTCCTGAACGACAACGACATGTCGATCGCGCCCCCCGTGGGCGCGATGTCGGCCTATCTGGCGCGGCTCGCCTCGGGCGGCGCCTACCGCAGCTTGCGCGAGACGGCCAAGCAGCTCGGCAAGCTGCTGCCGAAGGCGATCTACGAGCGCGCCGCCCGCGCCGAGGAGTATGCCCGCAACCTCATCACCGGGGGCGGCGGCACGATGTTCGAGGAGCTCGGCTTCTACTACGTCGGCCCGGTGGACGGTCACAACCTCGACCACCTGCTGCCGGTCCTCAAGAACGTGCGCGACAACGACCAGGGCCCGATCCTGCTCCACGTCGTCACGCAGAAGGGCAAGGGCTACGCGCCCGCCGAGGCCTCGGCCGACCGCTACCACGGGGTGGTGAAGTTCGACGTTCTGTCGGGCGTGCAGACCAAGGCCAAGGCCAACGCGCCGGCCTACACGCGGGTGTTCGGCGAGAGCCTGATCAAGGCGGCGGATGCCGATCCGAAGGTGGTGGCGATCACCGCGGCGATGCCCGGGGGCACCGGCATCGACCTGTTCGGCAAGGCGCACCCGGACAAGACCTTCGACGTGGGCATCGCCGAGCAGCACGCGGTGACGTTTGCGGGCGGGCTGGCGACGGAGGGCTACAAGCCGTTCGTGGCGATCTACTCGACCTTCCTGCAGCGGGCCTACGACCAGGTCGTGCACGACGTGGCGCTGCAGAACCTGCCCGTGCGCTTCTGCATGGACCGGGCGGGGCTGGTCGGGGCGGACGGGGCGACGCACGCGGGCGCCTTCGATCTCGCCTATCTCTGCTGCCTGCCGAACATGACGGTGATGGCGGCCGCCGACGAGGCGGAGCTGGTGCACATGGTGGCGACGCTGCATGCGCATGACGGCGGCCCGACGGCGCTGCGCTACCCCCGCGGCGAGGGGGTGGGCGTGGAGCTGCCGGAGCGCGGCGTGCCGCTGCCGATCGGCAAGGGCCGGATCGTGCGCGAGGCCGAGGCGGGCAGCCCGCAGGGCGCGGGCAAGGGTACTGGCAACAGCACCGGTAACAGCACCGGCCGGCGCGTGGCGCTGCTCTCGCTCGGCACGCGGCTCGCCGAGGCGCTGAAGGCGGCCGAGACGCTTGTCGAGGCGGGCTACGCGGTGACGGTGGCGGATGCGCGCTTCGCCAAGCCGCTGGACGAGGCGCTGATCCTGGACCTGGCGTCCCGCCACGAGGCGCTGCTGACGCTGGAGGAGGGCTCGGTGGGCGGCTTCGGGGCGATGGTGCTGCACCTGCTCGCCGCCAAGGGCGCGCTCGACGCCGGCACCGTCAAGGTGCGCACCCTGACCCTCCCCGACACCTACCAGGACCACGACACCCCCGAGCGCATGTACAAGGACGCCAAACTCGACGCTCAAAGCATCGTCGACACCGTGAAG
>NZ_BPQR01000103.1 GCF_022179345.1 Methylobacterium jeotgali
TCCCAGGGGCGCACTCCAGCGAGGGCCTGCTTTGGGTCAGGAGTTCGCTTCAGGCTTGTTCGGGCGGATGCGCCACTTCCGTGCTTCGGTCCGCGCCGCCGGAGGGGCCGCTATTCCGCTGGCAGATGCCAATGGTGGAAGTGCGGTGAACACCGCCGCACGCGGTGTGCGCCTCGGACAACGGACCAGAGTTCGTCGCCAAGTCGGTTCAGGCCTGGATCACCGGCGTCGGCGCCCAAACAGCCTACATCGCTCCCGGCTCGCCCCGATGATCCGCGACACGAAGGTGCTGCGGGACCTGTTCGGGGACGCGAAATCTCGGGACGCCGGCTCGACGCTGACGCACAAGCAGTTTCCCGGGGGTGCTATCACTGTCTCGGAAATATAGCATCTAACATCAAAGACTTAGCCGCCTCTGGGCGGCTTTTTCTATGGGTGAAGCTCGCGCCCGATCGAGTCCAATGAAATCAACAGCTTACGGTCATTCCCCGCGGTTTCCGGGCACTTCCGTTACGCATGACTTTACGCACGAGGAGAGCAATGACCGACCGCCCCCCGAGCCCCGATGATGTCCTCTATGGTATGCCTGCAATCGCCGCCGCGTTTGGTTGGCGACAGCGGCAGGCCGAGCACCTGAAGGAGTCGCACGGCCTTCCGACCTTCAAGGTCGGAAAGACCGTCTGCGCCCGCCGCGGCGCCGTCGCTGCTTGGCTCGCCGATCGCGAGGCCGCAGGGCGGGAGCAGAAGCCGTGAGTCGCCCGCGAGAGCTTAGCGAGGCGCGCATCACTCGGATCGACCTCAACCTTGAGCCGGGCGCGATCTCGGCCGGCGTCATAGCCCGCTTCGATTTCGTCTGCGGCCCAACCCTGGTGCGCGGCGCCCGCCTTCAGCGGCACGGCATCAGCAAGGAGCTGACCGTGTTCCTGCCGAAGACACGCTTCAAGGACGAGACGATCCGCTTCACCTGCGATGCTGCCCGAGTCCGCCTTGCTGAGGCGGCCGAGGCAGCGGTGGCCGCTGCGAGCGCGAGAGCGGCGGGATGGAGGGGCGACGCCGATGGCTGACCTCTCCGCCGCGGTAGCGCAGATGCTCATCAACGGCGAGGGCATCCGCCAGGAAGACAGCCCCGACGTGTGGGTCGACGCCATCCTCGACCGATGGCCCGAGATCTCGGTCGACGAGTTGGAGCGCGGCTTCCGCATCGAGATCGAGCTTCAGCGCGCAGACGACAGCCGAAGGTGCGGACCGATCAGGGCGCCTAGAAAGCCTCGCTCACGAGCCGTGGAACACCGGGCCGAAAAGGCGAGGACAGCCGGCTACGAGATACAGCGCAACCGGCGCCCCAGACGATTCAACCCGCTCGGATCGTGCTTTAGGCACATTCTGCCATATCACTACTTACTACAGAATCGCTATTATCAGCTTTAACCTGCATAATAGAGTTAGCGAGGGCCTCAGAAAGCTGGGCCGATGTCGCATGGCTAAGCCATTTCCAGGCCGCCCGCGCTGCCGTCTCAAGACGATCAGCGAGATCTGAGGGGGCCCGAGTGGCGCGTATGTCCTCGATCAAGGCGTCAACCTTGCCGCGAATATAGTCAGAGCTAATTGAAGTGCCATGCGGATCTGCAAGGCTTGATAGCTCGAATTCGAGAAGAAACCCCTTCATCCCAATGCTTTTGAATAATATTTGCAGTTCATTTCTGGTAGTATGACGAAGTGACTTGTACATACAATGCGCGCTAACGGATAGAAGCACGCACCTTAAGTTGGCAAATGGGTTGGGATTTCCGAGATGTTCGTACATGTGACGCTGGACCTCCGATAGATCGTTGATGGGTTTTGTCCTAAATAATATTTAGATCCATAAACAGGAGTGGCATAGTCCACGGAAATGGCCAAACAAAATCAGCAAGCGCGCCGGCTAAAAATTTTTCGGCACTGGGTTTGAGCATCAAGCTCTGTATATCCTTATGATACTTTCGAAAGTCAGCATCAGCGACGGATTGTCATCGAGGTTCCGCTCTGGATTGCGTAGGACAGACCTGAAAATTTACGCATGATTAGACACCGGCGGCCGAACGGAGATGCGCTTGCTCACAAGGGATGAGTATCAAACTCACCTAAATTGATAGCTTCAACCGCATTGAGAATGCTGTGCCCTGAGGTCATCGGTTGCTAACCTACAGCGCCATCACTGAGGCTATCGGCCGTCGTGGACGATCTGGGCGAAGCGATAGACCGCTTCCTCTAACAGGTTGTTGAAGTCGTGGATGTTGACTGCAGGACGTCGGCGGCGTGGCCACGACCATCGTGATGAAAAGGTGGCCTCAGAACGCGAGGCCCCAGGCTCCCGTCACCAGGGCCGCGGCGAACAGGGGAGCCCCATACCCAGCGGCGACGAACGCGATGGTGGCGATGGCGCCGGTGGTGACGTGACACGCCGGTGCCGTGCCGACGGTGAGACGCAAGAGGGCGCGCATCACGCCTCCTGCGGGGTGTCTAGCTGCGAGACGATCTCGACGAGCTCGACGTGGGGGATGACGAGCCGGGCCGTGGCTAGCGCCTTGAGCAGGCCCAGGCGGGCGGCGGCGGCACGGACCTCGTCGGCCGCGGCGGCGCGCTTGCCGGCATGCTCTGCCAGGTGGCGGCGGACGCCTTTCAGGGCGCGCGAGATCTCCTGCCTGCAGATCGGCGCCGGCACGGTGACGGCCGACGAGCTGCGCGAGGCGGATTGGATGGCCCGAGGATAAGCAGGAGGGGCGCATGCCCGGTTCGAACGGCGCCGCTCGCCGCCCGCTCCTGCCGATGCACTCCGCCGGCCCCTACAGCACCTACCGCCTGTTCGAGTGGTGCATGGCGACGATGATGGTGCTGAACGCCTTCACGCTCGCCATACCGGGGGACACGATGGAGCGCAACGCACTGAGGCCGATCGCCGAGATGGGCTTCAGCGAGGCCAACACGGCGCTGATCTTCGGATGCGCCAGTAGCGTGCGCGTCATGGCGCTGTTCCTCAACGGCTACATCAACAGCCATGGGCCCCTGCGAACCTGTGGGGTGCGAACCCCGATTTGAATTCTGGCGCCGCGCGGGACCTTTGCCGCCGGGACTTGAAGTTCTCGCCCCTCCCGGTAGGACCCGTGACCCCCACCCCCCTTCCGGGCCTGTTGGACCCCGGGGAGGGCAGGACGGGGACCGGGGCTGCCCGGCCCCCGAGGGGATCAAGCCTCATGCGTCGCCGCACCCGGCCAACCTCGCGGCCCCCCGTGCAACCGACAATCCGGATCCCGAACCTTGCCTCACGGCCTCACACGACAAGGCCCCTGGAGGGGGCTGGGCGGGCCTCGATGGGGACGGGGTGAGAGGGGCCGGGACGGGGGACGGGCCTGCCTGGCGGGCTCCCAGGGTCTCAGACGGCAGGCGGTGCCAACCGGTTGGAGAGGGCCTGGTGCACGGCCTCGCGCTGCAGCGGGACGCCCCCGTTCGTGCGCCCGCGCAGGTGCCCCAGGGCGCGCCTGAGGATGTCGTCGAGCCGCACGGAGGGGCGGAGCGCGCCATGCCCCGACGTGCCCTGCAGGGCATCCCGGAGGGCGTCGACGAGGGCGGCGTCGAGAGCCCGCGGATCGGGCGCGCCTGCCTCCCTGCGGGCGGCTCGCTCGGCGCGCTTGCGGTCG
>NZ_BPQR01000104.1 GCF_022179345.1 Methylobacterium jeotgali
TGGAGTGCGCCCCTGGGAGTGGACGGCGCTGGACCTGAGGATTGACCCGCCGCGCTGGGCTTCCGGAGGATGGAAGTCATGGCTCGGTATCGAACCCACAGTGTCGCGTTCAAGCGGCAGGTCGTGCAGGCGTATCTCGCGGGCGAGACGCTCCGCGGCCTCGCCCTGCGTCACGATCTTTCGCGCAATCTGATCCGGGTCTGGATCGCCAAGCACGAGGCGGGCGCCCTCGACGAGGACGTGCAGGCTGCCGACCTCCTGCAGGAGTACGAGGCCCGCATCGCGATGCTGGAGCGCTTGGTCGGACGGCAGACGCTGGAGATCGAGTTCCTCAAAGGGGGGCTTCAGCCCGCACGAGCGCAGAAAAGCGTGACTATGTCCGTCGTTGCCGGCCCGCCGGTCTCTCGGTCAGCCGAGGATGCACGCTGATGGGCCTGCCGCGCTCGACCTTCTACGACCAGCCGGCGATCAGCACGGATGCAACCGAGCTGCTGGCCCGCCTGACGGACCTGTGCGACGCGTTCGAAGGCTACGGTTATCGACGCGTCGGAGCGGCGTTGCGCCAGCAGGGGATCGTCGTCAACGGCAAGAAGCTGCGCCGCCTGATGCGCGAGCACGGCCTGCAGCCGCGCCTGCGCCGACGGTTCAAGGCAACGACCGACAGCGACCACGACCTGCCCGTCTTCCCGAACGTGGCGGCCGAGCGGGTGCCGGACGGCCCCAACCAGCTCTGGATCGCCGACCTGACCTACATCGCCGTCCCGAACGGCTTCGTCTATCTGGCCGTGATCCTCGATGCTTGGTCGCGCAAGGCCGTCGGCTATGCCGTGAGCCGCTCGCTCGAAGCGCGCACGGCCGTGGCCGCGCTGGAGGCCGCCCTGGCGGCGCGCTCGCCGCCCAAGGGCTGCGTGCATCATTCCGACCGCGGGTCGCAGTATGCCTCTGCTGCCTACCGGAAGGTCCTGGCCGAGCATGGACTGGTCGGCTCGATGGGACGCCGCGGCAATCCCTATGACAACGCCAAGGCCGAGAGCTTCATGAAGACGCTCAAGGTCGAAGCGGTGTACGTGACGGAGTACGAAACCTTCGCCGATGTCGCGGCTGACCTTCCGCGCTTCATCGACGAAGTCTACAACGCCAAGCGGCTGCATTCCGCGCTCGGCTATCTGAGCCCCGTGCAGTTCGAGGAGCAACACGCCCGGCAGCGGGTCAAACCCCTCGCCTGAGCCTGTCTACCGATAGGGGCGCACTCCAC
>NZ_BPQR01000105.1 GCF_022179345.1 Methylobacterium jeotgali
GGCGAGCGCGAAGGCGGCGGTATCCATCACCTTGAGGTCGCGGGCGATGGCCTCGTCATGGGTGATGCGGTCGTAGCGGGTGGCACCCGGGTCGCGCTTCGGATCGGCGGAGTAGACGCCGTCGACCTGGGTCGCCTTGAGCACCGCGTCGCAGCGCAACTCCGCCGCGCGCAGCACCGCGGCGGTGTCGGTGGTGAAGTACGGGTTGCCGGTGCCGCCGGCGAGCACCACTACCTGCCCCTTGTCGAGATGGTGGAGCGCCGGCTGGCGGGCGTAGGTCTCGCAGATCGTCGGCATCGAGACCGCCGACATGGTGCGGGCGGGCACCCCGGCGGCGTTGAGCGCCGTCTCAAGGGCGAGCGAGTTCATCACCGTCGCCATCATGCCGAGCGAATCCCCCGTCGCCCGGTCGATGAAGCCGGCCTGGGAGATGCGCGCCCCGCGGATCATGTTGCCGCCGCCGACCACGAGGGCGATCTCGACGCCCGCCTCCAGCACGCGGGAGATGTCCTCGGCGAGGCCGGCGAGGGTCGGCGGGTGCAGCCAGTAGCCGTCGGGGGCGGCGAGCGCCTCGCCCGAGAGCTTCACGAGCACGCGGCGGAACGGTGGCGTCTCCGGCATCAGCCGCTCCCCAGGACATCTTCTGAATCGTCGGATCGCGGGGCTTCTACGTCACGCCGGAGAGGGCGTCGAGGGGCGCCGGGAGCCGCCAAGCCTCTTGACGCGGCGGCTCCCCTGCCGCGATGCGGAAGCCGCCGGAGGACGTGTTCCGGCGCGCCGGAGCAATCCCGTTGGTTTCGCAAGTCGCCTCGCCCGAGTTCGCCTCGCCCGACACCGTGATCGCCATCCCCGTGCGCAACGAGGCCGAGCGCATCGCCGCCTGCCTGCGGGCGATCGCGGGCCAGGAGGGCGTGGCGCCGGGCCGCCTCGGGCTGGTGCTGTTCCTCAACAACTGTACCGACGCCACCGCCGCGATCGTCGAGGGGCTCGTGGAGGAGATCCCGTTCCCGGTGCGGGTGATCGAGCGCGAATTCACCGGCGCCCATGCGGGCTGGGCGCGGCGCGCCGCGATGGACACGGCCGCCGTCTGGATCGAGACGGGCGCCGGCGAGGGCCTGATCCTGACGACGGACGCTGACAGCCGCGTTCCGCCGGACTGGGTCGCCGCCAATCTCCGCGCGGTCGCGGCGGGGGCGGACGCGGTCGCCGGCCGCGTCGAGCTGATCCCGGAGGAGGCCGCGCTGCTGCCGCCGTCGCTCCCCGCACGCGGGAAGCTGGAGGACGCCTACGACGCGCTCATCACAGAGGCCGAGGCGCGCATCGATCCCGATCCGAGCGATCCCTGGCCCTGCCACCGCACCACGATCGGCGCCTCGCTGAGCGTCACCGTCGCGGCCTATCGGGCGGTGGGCGGCATGCCGGAGATCCCGCTCGGTGAGGACGGGGCCTTCGTCGCCAAGCTGCTGGCCCACGGCTTCCGGGTGCGGCACGCCCGCGACGTGATGGTGCTGATCTCGGCGCGTCTCTCCGGCCGGGCGGCGGGAGGTGTGGCCGACACGATCCGCTCCCGCTGCGAGGAGCCCGACGCGCTCTGCGACGCGCGGATGGAGGCCTTTCCGCGGGCGGTGTCCCGCTACCTGTGGCGCCGCCGCCTGCGCCGGCTGCACGAGGCGGGCCGCCTCGGGCGCGACCTCGGCTGGGCGCGCCGCCTCGGGATCGCGCCGGAGGAAGCGCAGCGGATCGCGGCGCTGCCGCAGCCGGGCATGGCCATCGCCGCCGCCGAGATCGCGAGCCCGCGCCTGCCCTACCGGCCGCTCGGCCCGCGGGAGCTGCCAGGGCAGATCCGCCTCGGGCGGCTGATGCTGGTGCCGATCCGCGTTGCGACATGGCTGCGAGATCGCGGATCACGGGCGGCCGAAGCCCGCCGGTCCGGAGCGCGGACGGCGGGCTCCTGGCCGCAGGCCCCTTCGCCCGCCGGCAAGCCGGAGGGCTGAGGCGGCCGGCGGAGACCGATCCTCAAGCGGCGCGGACACCGCCGAGGAAGTGGGACACCTGCCCGCGCAGCTGCTCGGACTGCCGTGAGAGTTCGGAGGCGGCCGAGAGCACCTGGGAGGCGGCGGCGCCCGTCTCCTCGGCCGC
>NZ_BPQR01000106.1 GCF_022179345.1 Methylobacterium jeotgali
CTCCCAGGGGCGCACTCCAAAGGGATGCCTTTTTTAGCCTGAATCAATCAGGATCGGACGTCGTAGCGGTCGAGCATCATGACCTTGTCCCAGAGCTTGACGAAATCCTCTGCGAACCGGGCTTCATCGTCGCTGCCGGCATAGACCTCGGCCACAGAGCGGAGCTGGGCATTCGACCCGAACACCAGATCGCAGCGCGTCGCGGTGAACTTCGCCGCGCCGCTGGCCCGGTCGACGAGTTCGAAGGCCATGCCCGTCTCGTCGGTCTTGCGTCATTCGAGGTCAACGCTGGTCGGGTTTACGAAGAAGTCGTTCGACAGCACGCCGACCCGGTCGGTGAAGAGGCCGTGCTTCGAGCCGTCGTGGTTGGCCCCGCGGGCCCGCAGGCCGCCGACCAAGGCGACCCACTCGGGGGCGAGGGACAGGAGATACGCCTTGTCCAGGAAGAGCTCTTCCGGCGAGACGCGTCCCGACGTGATGGGCGCGTAATCGTCGGCCACGTAGTTCCGGAAGCCGTCCACGACGGACTTGAGCCACGTGAACATCTCGATGTTGGTCAGCTCCTGCCGGGTGTCGACGCGACCCGGGGTGAAGGGCACCGTCGCGGGATGGCCACCGTCGGCGAGCGCCTTCTCGACGGCGGCGCAGCCGTCGAGCACGATGAGATCGGCGAGGGACACCCTCCTGGCGCCCCCCGTCCGTTGAACGTGTCGGCGATTTGCCGGAGCGCGGCCACCACCGGCACGGTGCGCCGGTTGATCGCCCAGTCCTTCTGGGGCGCGAGCGCCAGCCGACCGCTATTGGTCATCGAGGGCCCGACGCGAAGCGGGTCATGCCGTTGGCCCCGGGAGCACCCATGGCGCCCAAGCCTTGGCCATTCCCGTCCGGAGGCCTTCAGTCCTCGCCGCCATGGCATTCCATTGCCGGCGGGGCTGTCGAGCAGTTCAACTCGCAAGTCTGGTCCGCCCTGCAATACCATTGCAGTGAACCCCGACTGATGCAGGAACCCGCACAGTGCTTGTGGGGAACACCGACCGGCTCTGAGAAGGACAATGGAGGGTCGTTTCGGACTAGGCTGGAACCCGCTGTCCCTGACGTTTGCATCGCCGTGAAGGCAAGGATCGCGCAGGCCCACTTCCGGGCCGCATAAGAATGCTTCGACATCATCCGAGCGATCTCGCACCCAAATCCAGATTGGCACAATTCTTAAAATTATATTCATTTTTCTTCGCGCGTCTTGACGGAGGGCGCCCGGTGATACGCCTCTCCCAACGCCGTGCTTGCCATTCGACGACAGACCCGACGTTCAGCCTGTCACCGACGCATGACGTTCCGCCTCCGGACATGCCATCTCGAAGCGGCATCCCCCATGGGGACTATCACCGACGCTGAGTGGAAATCGGTGCAGCTTGGCGATGGCCGCAACGAGGCCGAGGCCGAGCCCGTTGCCTTGCGTCTGCCTGGCACGTTCCGCACGATAGAACCGCTTGAAAACATGGTTACGTTCGTCGGCGGGAATGCCCGGACCCGTGTCTTCCACGGACACCACGGGAACGCCGTCGCGCCGAGCGAGGCCGATCTCGACGCGGCCTCCGGTCGGGGTGAACTTGATTGCGTTGTCGAGGAGGTTCGAGATTGCCTCGAAAATAAGGCTGCGGTCGCCCCGAACGGCGGACTCTTCCCCCTCAATGCGGATGCCGAGGGCGATTCCCTTCTCGTCGGCCAAGGGTTCGAACAACTCAGCGGCCTCACTCACCACGAGCCGTAGGTCGACCGGGCCGAAGGCGGCGCAGCGCCGTCCGTGCTCGATCTCGCCGATGCGCAGGACCGCCGTCACCATGTCGAGGGTCTGGTCGATCCAGACGAGGCCCTGGTCCACCGCCTGGCGCAGTTCCTTGATGTCGCGGGCTTGGTCCCGGCCCCGCTCAAGACGCAGCCGCAAGCGGGTGAGCGGCGTCCGAAGATCGTGCGCGACGGCGTCGCCCACCCCGCGCACCTCCTCCATGAGGCGTTCGATCTCGGCGAGCATGCCATTGACGTCACGCGCCAAGCGGTCGAATTCGTCTCCCGCCTCGCCGACCGGCAGGCGCTGGCGCAAGTCGCCCCGCATCACGCGTGCGACCGCCGCCTCCGTGGACGCCAAGCGGCGCTTGGCGCGTCCAGCGAGCAGGACGCCGCCGAGTATCGAGAAGGCCAGGGTCGGCACGAGGGCGAGGCCGAGCGCTCGGATCACGGTAGCCTTCGCGCGGTCGATCTCGTCGGTGTCGTGCGCCACGACCACGATGCTGCCGTCGTTCAAGGCCACGGCCGCCGACCAGAGTTCCTCGTTCAGGCGCCGTCCCGCGATGGCGACCTGCGCCCCGATCCGGTGGACCTCGCCATCCACCGGCAGGCTTGGCGGCCGCGCATCGAGGTTTCCTGCGTGCTTGCTACCGTCGGCCCCGAACAGGCCGGCGAAGTGGACGCTGTGCAGGTCCTCGCTGATCCATGTCTCGATGCGGTTGACCGCTTTCGCAGGCTCACGGGCGGCATAGTGCGCCTTGTGGCGCAGGACCTGGGCGAGTTCGTCCTGCATAAACGCCGCGGTCTGCCAGTACACGAAGGCGAACAGGAGTAGCGACAGCAGGGTAGACCATAGGGCGATGGCGAGCGCCCAGCGGAATGCGAAGGAATGGACGAGCCTAGACATCGGGAGACAGGGTGAAGCCCTCTCCCCGGACGTTATGGATGAGCATCGGCTCGCCTTCGGCCTCAAGCTTCTTGCGCAGGCGTCCGAGATGCACGTCGATGAGGTTTGATTTGGGAGTGAACCGGTAGTTCCACACTTCCTCGAACATCATCGCCCGGGTCACGACCTGCCCGGGCCGTCGCATGAGGTATTCGAGCAGCTTGAGCTCGCGCGGCAGGAGGTCGAGATCGCGCTGACCCCTGCGACCGGTGCCGGCTATGAGGTCGAGCTCCAGCGTCCCCACCCTGATTACCGTCTCACGGACGTCGGTCGGACGCCGTAGCAAGGCCTCGATCCTGGCCGCGAGTTCGGCGAGGACGAAGGGCTTGCCGAGATAGTCGTCGCCCCCGGCGCGCAGGCCCCGGATACGCTCGTCGACATCGCCGAGCGCGCTCAGGACAAGGGCGGGTGTGCGATCCCCGGCGCCCCGGAGGTCTCGCAGCAGGGTAAGTCCGTCCAGGCCAGGAAGCATCCGGTCGAGAATGATGGCGTTCCATCCTCCCGAACGGGCTGCGGCCGCACCGTCCGGGCCGGTGGCGGCCCAGGCAACCTCATGCCCACGCCCATGCAGGTCGCCAAGGATTTCCTCGGCCGTCGCGGCATCGTCCTCGATCAGAAGCAGCTTAGCCAACCCGGTCCACTCCCGGGCTCAACGCCCCTATCCCACTGCCTGATGTGGTCCGGAACCAGTCGCATGACCACGAGTGTGAACGCGAATTTAATGGTGCGGGTGTCGGCTCGTCCTATCTCCTAGAATGAATCTAATCTAATCGACGGACGATAGCGTGCTGCTGGAGGCGGAGACGGACGTGCTCGGGAACGGCGAGGGAGGGATCGCCGGTCATCGCCAGGCGCGTGAGCGCTCGGTCTCCGAGACATCGAGGGTGGCAGGTTCTTCCGCTGCGTCCGCCCTATCCGGTCAGCCCCCCAGGGGGATGAGGCGTTGGTCCTTGTTGGCCGTGTTCGCTTGCCTGATCGCGGTCGCACTGGCCGGCTGGTGGTATCGCGAGGCCGCCAAGCCCTACTTCGAACCCGTGCTGGGCCTCATCGGGCTTGCGGCTGCCCCCGACACTGCGCCGCACCCGAATGGGGCCGCTTCCGAACAGCCGACCGAGGACAACGTCGTCCGCCTCGATGCCGATGGGCAACGCCGCCTCGGACTGGCCTTCGAGCAATCCGAGACCCGCCGGATCATCCTGCCCGTTCGGACCCCCGGCATGGTCGCCTTCGACGAGCGCCGGGTCACCCGCCTCAAGCCTCGCACCGCGGGCCGGGTCCTGAGCCTGGCCGTGCAACCCGGCGACCGGGTGAAGGCCGGCCAGACGCTGGCCACCCTCGATGCCTCCGGCGTCCTCGACGCTCGCAACGGCCTCGCCGCGGCGCAGGCCAGCCTCGGAGAGGCCCAGGCGACGGAAAAGGTCGCCGAGACCAACCTGAAACGCGGCAGCGACCTCGTGAAGATGGGCGGGGTCGCCCAGGCCGAGGTCGACCGGCGCCAAGTCGATCTCGCGAAAGCGCATGCAGCCACCCTCTCGGCGCAAGCCCAGGTCGACCTCTACCGCGCTCAGTACGAGCGTCTCGCGCCCGCGCCTGGACAGGCCCCCGGTACCAGCGCCATCGTCTCGCCCATCGACGGGGTCGTGACGGCCGCTGGGATTACCCTGGGTGAGGTGGTCGATACGAACCGCGATGCCTTCACGGTGGCCGACCCGTCGCAGATCCAGGTGCTGGCGAACCTCTACGGAACCGACATCTCGACCGTTAAGGCGGGCGACCGAGCGACCATCGAGGCCCCTGTCACGGCGCATCCGCGCTTCGAGGGCCGTGTGCGGTCGGTCAATGCCGCCATCGACCCGATGACCAACACCGCCCCGGCCCGGATCGAGGTCGCCAATCCCGACGGGAGCCTGCGCGCCAACATGTTCGTCTCCGTGGAGATCGCCGCCGATCTCGGGCGCGAGGGCCTCACGGTGCCGTCCGCCGCGATCCAGCAGACGGAAGCTGGCCCCATCGCCTTCGTGCGCACCGGCAACGACCGTTTTGAGAAGCGGGACCTCACCCTTGGGGTGCAGCGCGCCGACTGGGTCGAGGTCAAATCCGGTGTCCAAGCGGATGAGACAGTGGCGACGCAGGGCAGCTTCGGCCTCAAGGCGATCATGCTGCGCGCCTTGCTCGGCTCGACGGATTGAGGTCGCGATGAACGCCTGGTTCGCCCTCCTCATCCGCCGCCGCTGGCTGGTCCTGGTCCTGGCCCTGGCCGGGGCCGTCGGTGGCATCGTCAACCTTGAAGGCCTGTCCATTGACGCGGTCCCGGACATCTCCCCGAAGCAGATAATGGTCCTGACCCTTTCGCCTGGCCTCGGCCCCCTGGAAGTCGAGCGGCTGGTCAGCTTTCCGGTCGAGAACGCCATGGCCGGCGCACCGGGGCTGACCGGTCTCCGCTCGACCTCGCGCTACGGCGTCTCGGCCGTCTACGTCACCTTCGACGATTCCATGTCGATCACCGAGGCTCGGTCCCAGGTGTTCCAGCGCTTGCCGCTGGCGAAGACCATGATGCCGGCCGGCGTCGGCGATCCCGAGATGGGGCCGATGGCGACGGGGCTGGGCGAGATCTACCAGTTCGAGGTCCGGGGACCGGGCTACGAGCCGATGGCGCTGAAGCGCATCCTGCAATGGACCATCGCGCCCAAGCTCAAGCTCACCCCCGGCATCGCCGACGTGAACGTCTATGGCGGCCAGATGCCGACCTACGAAGTCCGCATCGCCGCCGAGAGCCTGCACCGCTACGGCGTAACGATGGGCCAGGTCTACACGGCGCTGTCCGAGAACAATGCCGCGCGGGGCGGCGCCTACATCGAGCACAACGACCAACAGGAGGTCATCCGCGGCCTCGGCCTCGCCAAGGACACCAAGGACCTCGCCAATGTCGTCGTGACGACGGGTCCGGGCGGCGTGCCGGTGACGGTCGCAACCTTGGGCGAGGTGGTCGAGGCGCCCAAGGTCCGCCTCGGCGCCGTCACCCACGATGCGGCGGGCGAGACCGTCGTCGGCATCGCCATGATGCAGCAGGGCGAGAACGCCAGCGCGGTGGTCGAGCGCGTCAAGCAGACCATCGAGGCCCTTCGCCCGCAGCTACCGCCGGGCGTCGAGATCGTGCCCTACTACGACCGTAGCACCCTGGTGGCGCGGACCATCCGCACCGTCGAGCACAACCTCATGGAGGGGGCGGTGCTCGTCATCGTCGTCCTGCTCCTGCTGCTCGGCAACCTCCGGGCCGGCCTCGTGGTGGCGGCCGCCATTCCCCTGTCGATGCTCATGGCCTTCGCGGGCATGCGGCTGTTCGGGCTCTCCGGCAACCTGATGAGTCTGGGCGCCATCGATTTCGGCCTCATCGTCGACGGCGCCGTGGTGATGATCGAGAACGTTCTACGTGCCCGCGGCGAGCATCCCGAACGCCCGGCCGAGGAGGTCATCCGCAAGGCGACCGTAGAGGTGGCGCGTCCGATCCTGTTCGCCGTCGCCATCATCATCATGGTCTACCTGCCGATCCTCGCGCTCGAAGGGGTCGCGGGCAAGATGTTCCGGCCGATGGCGCTGACCGTCATCCTGGCGCTCACCGGCTCGCTCGTCCTGACGATGACGCTGATGCCGGCCCTGGCCGCCATCGTGCTGGCCGGCCCCGGCATCGGCGAGCGCGAGACCCGTCTCGTCCATTGGGCGCGCAGTGCCTACACGCCGGTCCTGCGCCTTGCCGAGCGCCGCACCGGTCTCACTGCCCTGGTGACGCTCGCCCTGTTCGGCGGGAGCTGCTTCCTGGCGACGCGCCTGGGCGGCGAGTTCCTGCCCAAGCTCTCGGAAGGCTCCATCGTCATCACCTCGGAGAAGCTGCCGGGCATCAACCTCGATGCTTCCCTCAAGGTCATGCATCGCATAGAGCAGACCTTAAAAAGCTTCCCAGAAGTGAAGCGGGTCGTCTCGCTCACGGGCAGCGCCGAGATCCCCACGGACCCCATGGGGGTGGAATCCACCGATAGCTTCATCACGCTGACCGACCCCTCGACTTGGACGACGGCGACCACCCAGGAGGGGCTCGTCGCCGCCCTCGACAAACGTCTGCGCGCGGAGGTGCCGGGGGTCTCCTACGCCTTCTCGCAGCCGATCCAGATGCGGATGGACGACCTGCTAGAGGGCGTGCGCGGCGACGTCGCGATCAGCCTCTACGGCGACGACCTCAAGGCGCTGAAGGACAAGGCGGACGCCATCGTCCGCGCGGTCTCCGGCGTCTCGGGGGCGGCCGACGTGAAGGCCGAGGCGCAGGCCGGCATGCCCGCGCTCTCCATCCAGGTCGACCGGGCGGCGGCCGCCCGCTACGGCGTCAACGTCAGCGACGTCCTCGACGTGGTGGAGAGCATCGGCGGCCGCACCGCCGGCATGATCTACGGTGACGACAACTCCATCACCGATATCGTGGTCCGGCTGAAGTCCGGGGACCGCAGCGACATCGAACGCATCCGCGACCTGCCGGTCGGTCGCAACGGCAAGGCACTGGTGCCGCTCTCGCTTGTGGCCTCCGTGGACGTGGCGACCGGTCCCGCCCAGATCAGCCGCGAGAAGCTCCAGCGGCGGATCTCTGTCCAGGCCAACGTGCGCGGGCGGGACGTGCAGAGCTTCGTAACTGACGCGCAAGCCGCGGTTAAAGCCCAGGTCACCCTGCCGCCGCGCTACTCGCTGCAATGGAGCGGGCAGTTCCAGAACCTGCAGGAGGCGACCGTTCGGCTTTCCGTCGTGGTCCCAGCGGCGATGGCGGCGATCCTGGTGCTTCTCGTGGTGATGTTCGGCGACGTCCGCCTCGCAGGGCTGATCTTCCTGAACGTACCCGTCGCCGCGACCGGCGGCATCGTCGCCCTGTACCTGCGCGACCTGCCGTTCTCGATCTCGGCGGCCATCGGCTTCATCGCCACCTTCGGCATCGCCATCCTGAACGGCGTGGTGCTGACGAGCTACATCCGCGACCTCGAACGGGTCGGCCTCGATGCCCGAGAGGCAGCGACCCGAGCCGCCGAGATGCGCCTGCGGCCGGTCCTGATGACGGCGCTGGTGGCGGCGCTGGGGTTCCTACCGATGGCGCTCTCGACGAGTGCCGGCGCCGAGGTGCAGCGTCCCCTGGCCACGGTGGTAATCGGCGGCCTCGTCACCGCAACCCTGCTAACCCTCGTCGTGCTTCCTGCCGTCTATTCGTACCTGGCGCATCTCCGGCTCCCCTGGCGCCGTCGCGACGACGACGAGCCATCCGGCCTGGGAGCGAAAGGCGGCCAGCGCGCGGGCGTTGATGGCTAGAGGCCTTCGGACCGGCAACGGGCCTACCGTCCTGGTGGGGGTCCTAATTCTGGCTGCTGGCGCCCGACCCGCGCCCTCCGCGGATTTCGATTGCGCCGGATTCCTTAGGATGCACGGGATGCTCCGCAAGGCGTCGGCAGCCTGCGGTTTCGCGTCCTACAATCCCGCCATCGTGGATCGGGCACGCACCTGCTTCGATGCGCTTGGTAGCCGCCGCGGCGCCGAGGCGATGCATACGGGCGCGGCCGAGTTCGAGCGCTGGAAGTCCATACGCAACCACGACGCCCTCTGCGGAACCCTGGCCGCCCGGTTTCCGATGGTCGTCAAGCCGTAAGCCGGGAGTCACAAATTCGACGGCTACCCGACTTGACCTGAGGGTGGCGTGGCGGATCTCGGATCAAGCAAGTGCATCGGTGGACGCCGCATCGCCGAGTCCGAGGACCTCAGAGAGGTAGGCGCGGGCCCGGCTGACCCGGCTCTTCACCGTGCCGACCTTGCACTTGAGCACCTCTGCGGCCTCCTCGTAGGTATAGCCCTCCGCTCCCACCATCATCAGGGCGATCCGCTGGGCCTCGGGAATGCCGGCGAGCCGATCCTGGAGGCCCCTCAAGCTCACCACCCCTTCCTGCTCGGGCGGGGCGACGAGCGTCGCGGCATGTGTGCCTGTCCGCCGTCAGCGGCCG
>NZ_BPQR01000107.1 GCF_022179345.1 Methylobacterium jeotgali
GTCTCCGGCTGTTCGATTTTGCCTGCGTCGGGTCCGACGGCGAGCGCGGTTGCGGAGGGGGCGGAGGTCGCGACGGCGGACGGGGTCCTGGCGCGCTACGAGCTGATCGACATCACGCCGGCGGTGGTCGAGTCCCTGCGCACGCGCCCCCTCGACAGCCTGCTCGCCTCCTTCGGCGACCACCGCCCCTCGCTGGAGCCGGTGATCGGCGTCGGCGACTACGTGGCCGTCTCGGTCTGGGAGGCGGGCTCGGGCGGCCTGTTCTCGGGTCCGCTGATCGCCGACCGCTTCTCGGCCGGCTCGAAGTCGGCGCTGATCCCCGAGCAGGTCGTCTCCCGCGACGGCGCCATCTCGGTGCCCTATGCCGGGCGCATCCAGGTCGCCGGACGCAGGCCCCAGGACGTCCAGGCCCTGATCGAGGCCGAGCTCGCCGGCAAGGCCATCCAGCCCCAGGTCCTGGTCTCGGTCACCAAGCCCGTCTCCCAGACCGTCACCGTCACCGGCGAGGTCACCGCCGGCGCCCGCGTGCCGCTCTCGGGCAAAGGCGATCGCCTCCTCGACGTCGTCGCCTCCGCCGGCGGCGTGCGCGCGGCCGTCTCCGAGACCTTCGTGCGGCTCTCGCGCGGCACCACCACCGCCACCGTGCCGATGACCACCGTCGTCTCGAACCCGCGCGAGAACATCTACCTGCGCCCCGGCGACGTCCTCACCCTGGTGCGCGACCCTCAGACCTTCCTGGCGGTGGGCGCGCTGGGCAACTCCACTGAGCTGCCCTTCTCGGCCGAGGGCATCACGCTCGCCCAGGCGCTCGCCAAGTCCCGCGGCCTCTCCGACTTCCAGGCCGACCCGCAAGGCACCTTCGTCTTCCGCTTCGAGCCGGCCGCCATCGTGCGCCGCCTCAAGCCCGGATCGCCCCTGCTCGGGACCCCGCTGGTGCCGGTCGTCTACCGCATCAACATGAAGGACCCCAACAGCCTGTTCGTCACCCAGGCCTTCCGCATGCGCAACCGCGACCTCGTCTACGTCTCCAACGCCCCCTTCACCGAGGTCCAGAAGGTCCTCTCCGTCTTCTCCGCCGCCATCAC
>NZ_BPQR01000108.1 GCF_022179345.1 Methylobacterium jeotgali
CGGACGGGCGCGTCGGGGCGGAGCAGGGTCAGGCCGAGTTCGTCGCACAGGTCGGAGGGCAGGTTCAGGTCGGACCGGACCTTGTCCAGCTTCGGGGTGTAGAGCGGGCTGTAGGCCCTGCCCTGGTGCATCCGCACCTCGCCGGCCTCGTGGGCACGCAGGCGCTTGGCGACCGACCCGAGGTAGGACCGGAGGGTCTCCTGCGTGAGGCCGTTGCCGACGACGTAGGGGCCGAACTCCATCGCCCAGGAATCTGCGTCGCCCCCAACGCCGGTCCGCGCCCGGGCGACGGCGACGTGGAAGCAGAGCAGGTCGCGCTTCTCCAGCCGGGCGAGACGCTCGGGACCGATGGCCAGGACGCGGAGGAGCTCGGCCTCGACGGCGCCCCACAGCCCGCGGGAATGCGTGCGCAGGCGCGACGGCGCGACCGGCTTGCCCTCGGCCCGGGCCTGCGCCTCGCGGGCGGCCCGGCGCGCGTCGCGCTCCTCGCGGTACAGCGTGGTCTCGGCGCGGGTGAACGGGAACACAGCGTCCGCGAGCGTGTCGAGGTCGTGGCGCTGCACGTCCTCCCAGCTCTCGGGCCACAGGAGGCGGACGCGCTCGCCGCTCTTCTCGTTCGTGCTGCCGGCGACGCGGTGGACGCGGGCCATGTCGCCGACGGACCAGTCGAGGTCCATGCCGGCCCAGATGGCGGCGTTGGCGGCGGCCTTGGCCTTCACGCGCTCGATGTTGGCAGCGCCGGTCTGGACGGCCTCGCCCCACAGGCAGCAGATGAGGCGGCGCACGCGGGCCTGGACGCGGGCCTTGAGGGGGCGGCGGGACAGCCACACGCACCACAGGCCGCGGCCCGAGAACAGGATGTAGGAGGGCCGCGGGATCCCGGCGGCATCCATGCGGGCGAGCAGGATGCCGGCGATCTCATGGGGCGGCATCCCGTGGAAGGGCGAGCCCGAGGAGATCTCGCAGTCCGCCCACATCAAGGCATTCACGCGCGCGAGGGCGTGGGCGCCGCGGCTCTCGTAGTGGCGCTGGAGAGAGATGTGGGAGGCGGCGTGCGCGGCCGGGTCCTTGACGAGCTCGCGCGTGCGGAGATGAACGCCCTCGGCGAACTTGCTGTCGACGATGACCGTGGCGTTGCCGCGGGCGTGGGGGGCGTGGAGGGTGCGGAGGTGGGCGAGCTTGGCCTGGAGGGCGGTGCGCTCCTCCTGCTCGCACAGCAGCGTCTCGACGTCGGGCCGGTCCATGAGGACGGACGGGGCCGGCGGGACGGCGTAGGGCTGGCGAGGGGGGAGTGGCATCGGGCTCTGCTGGGCGTCGCAGGGCACCACACCCGCGAACCTGCACAGTGTGGGTCGCGTCGCGTCCTTTCACAAGCGTGGCGGTTCGGTCCCGAGGGTCCGAGGTTAACGCCCCGAAACCTTCCCGCGCGAGACCCTCAAACACGCCCCGCCAGGCCGCGTGGGTCGCCGCCACGCCATGCCGCGCGCACCGGCCGGTAGGGGAAGGACCGGCGATGCGATCCTGACCCCCTGACGGGCATCCAGGAGCCTCGAAAAAATCTTGGGCAATCCCTCGCGGCACCGCAGCACGGCCGGCGGTTGCCGGTTGCATGCGGCACTGAGTGGGGGATCACCCCCATTGAAATCATGTTGTTTTTTGGCGGTGTGTGGCTCTGGCACCGCTGGGCCGCCCACCTCCGCGTGGAGGAGCGCGAGGCCGAGCGCGCCAGGATCCAGGGTGAGCTCCGCCTCGGCTACCCGCGTCAGTAAAGAGAACCGAACACCAGTTAGCTACGCAGCGGCCCGGGGATAACTCTCCCGGGCCGCTTGCGTTTGGGCGAGGCCGTCCCAGGCTCATTAACCATGGATCCGAACGCCCAACTCGCCCTCGTCATCGTTGCCGGCCTCCTCGCCTTCGCAGGGCTTTTCCGCCCCGAGGTCAGGAAGAAACTCGGCGACCTGCGAGCCCTCACGTTCCCGGGAGGCTCCGCTGACCTGACCGGCGGCGAGGCGGCCGCCCAGATCGAGGCGCAGCGGCACGCCCCCGAGGCCGAGAAGCTGCCCGTTCCATCACCGGAGCCCGGCGAGAGACTCCCGGAGCTCCCGCCCCCCAGCCCCGTCTACGGACCGCTGGAGGCCGAGTTGCGCCACCGCATCGAGACCGTCGTGCCCGGCGGTGTGGACGTTCAGATGGCATGGGCCGTCCGGATCGCGGTGGCGGCGCAGGTCGAGCGCGATCACGAGCAGACTTATAGGTTAATATTCGGGAGTCAGATAACGGCCTTGAAAGAGTTGAACGTCCGAGGGCCCATAACAGTCGCGCAGGCCAAAGAGATCTATGCCCTCACCGCCGTGCGCAACAATCCTGATATATTCAAGCCTGAGACCTTCGAGGCGTGGGGCGATTACTTGCTCACGCGTGGGCTTGTGGCCGTTGAACGCCAGCCCGTCGACGATGATACTCGGGCCGCGCTTACACCGTTGGGGAAAGATTTCTTGATGTTCCTGACCGGGCGCGGCCTGAGCGAGCACAAGTGGGGATGAGGTCGGACTAAGCGAGCGCTTAGTTCTGCCGTCCCGCCCCCGGAAACGAAACGATCGCTTAGTCGCCCGTCCCGAGGTCGGCGGTCCCCGAGGCGCATGCCTTCGTGTTGGCGGCGAGCTCGCCGTTCGGGAACAGAACCAGACGGCCGAGGCGCCCGACGTCGACCATCACCATCCCCATGGACAGCACCGCGACGCCTCGCGCCGTGCGCGCCGACCACCGCCCCGTCCGGGTGTCACGGATCTCGCACCGTACCCGCACGCGCCACTCGCCCGGCGCCGCTCGCTTAAAATCCAGCCCCGTCGTCACGTTGAGGGGGCCGCGGCGCTCGACCGTCCCAGCGGACCACAGGGCCTGATCCATGACGCCGGCGCTTGCCGGAGCGGCCGCCACGAGGGCGACCACGAGACTGATGGCGCGCATGCTCAGATCTCCACCACGAGGGCCGGATCCCAGCCCGGGTTCTCGATCTCCTGCGAGGGCGCCCGGTGGCGGGATCCCGCGCTCTCGGTGACGTAGCCGCGGGGGTTCGCGACGATCCGCGTGCCGCCGACGACGTAGTCACGGCACTCGTGGATGTGGCCGTGGATCCAGAGCGCCGGCGCGTGCGATCCCTCCAGGATGGCGCTCAGGTCGGAGGCGTAGGCCGCGTCGAGAGGCGTCCGCCAGCCGCCGCCGCGCAGGCTCCGCTCGTGCGGGGCGTGGTGCGTGACGACGACGGTCGGACCCGCGTACGGCTCCGCCAGCGCGGTCTCGATGCGGCGGCGCTGCTCGCGATGCAGGCTCCCGGAGACGCGCGGCAGGAACGCGCTGTAGTCCCGCGGCCCGCGCCGCCACTTGATCCGCCGGACGTCGCGCATCCCGCCTGCCCGAACCGCCCCCTCAGACGTTGCGCGGGCCCGCTCCTCGGGTCGCAGGTCCCAATCCGTCCAGAGGGTCGCGCCGACGAACCGGACCCCAGCGAGCACGACCGTCTCGCCCTCGACGAGCAGGTGGATCCCGGCGGCGGCCGCCAGTTCGCGCGCCTCGGCGACCTCGCGCTGGTACGTGCAGCGCCAGAAATCGTGGTTGCCGGGCACGTAGACGACGGGCCCCGGGAAACGATCCCGCAGCCACGGCAGGACGCGGTCGCAGAGCTTCTCGGACACGTCCCCGGCGATGACCGCGACGTCGTGCGGCGGCGGGTCGAGATCGAGTGGGCAGACGTCGAGATGCAGGTCCGAGAGGACCCATAGGCGCGCGGTCATGGCGGGAATCCTCCGGCCGGCGCTAGAGGAGCGCCCAGGCCGTTCCGTTGCTTGTGAATACGATCAGTCTACAGGCCAATACTTGATGAAACCCTGGGCGCACCGTGAAAACCTCGGCGTGCCAGGGGCTGTAGCCGACCTCGACGGCGCCCTCGGGGACGCCGGCGAAATCGGTGCGGCTGCCTCGCGCGACCGCATGGACCGACCGGACGCCGGTGCGCAGGCACGCCGCCCGGCCGCCGGGCTGCACCACCAGCCGCACGTCCCGCAGCGCGATCTCGGGGACGTGCGCGACGACGCGGCCGCCCTCGCGCACCGACCAGCAGCCGCCCGCGCGCCGGAGGTTGCGGTAGACGTCAGTCATCGAGGGGCGGCACGGGCAGGGGCGCGAACGCCATCGCCACGTTCTCCGCCTCCGCGGCGACGGCGGCCGCCTCGGCCGGGGACAGCATGCCGGCCCGGACGAGCCTGCCGGCGCGCAGGACGCGGGCGCGGAGCCCCCTGCCGGAGAGCGGGCAGATGCGCCCGCTCTCCCACGCCGCCTTGATCCGCGCGGCCGCCGCGGCGACGGGATCACCGGGGCTCACGGCGCGCCTCCTGCAGGTGCGGGAGGCCGAGGGCCCCGTTGAAGGCCTTGTTCGCCGCCACCAGGGCCTCGGGCCCGGTGATGGCGCGCTGGTCCGCGAGGCGGATGACGTGGAGCATGTAGGCCTCCATGCCCTGCGCCGCCTCGGGGTGGACGGTACCCGCGGCACGGTGGGCGCGGAGGGTCGACAGCAGGTAGTCGAGGACGGGAGCGTGCATGTCCTGTCCTCCCGTCAATGCCGCGGACCATGGGCGCGGCTGTCGAGGCAGACCGCGACGCATGCCGTGAGCTCCCGGAGAGAACCGCCGCGCCAAAATGCCCGCAGGCTCTCCATCTCGGCCGCGTCGAGGACGGCCTCGGACGGGTGCATGCCCCGCTCGCGGCAGAGCGCCTCCGCTATCTGAGGCGCGAGGGCAGCGAGGTGCTCCCGGCCGGGACGCGGCACGTGGATGATGCGGCAGCGGTCCCGGAGCGGGCCGGCGACGCGCGCGAGCTCGTTCGCCGTGATGACGTACGAGACGGGCGACAGGTCGACCTCGCACTCCAGGTAGACGTCGTATAGCCGGCGCGCTGAGGTCGATTCGAGGTACGGCAGCAGCGTCGAAACGAGGCTTCCGTTGTGGTCCCCCGTCGCCGCCTTGTCCCCCTCGTCAATCACCACGAGCACGTTGGCGCGCCCCACCCGCCGGATGGCCTGCAGCGGGACGCTCGCGCGGCCCGTGTGGTAGGCCCGGGACGTGCCGCCGAACATCCCGTCCGCCACTCCGCCCGCGCCATAGAGCGTCGACGGCAGGCCCAGGATCTCGCCGAGCGCGAGCGCGGCGGACGTCTTCCCGGAGCCGGGCGGCCCGACGAGCAGCAGCGGCCGGACGCGGGCGTAGGGCGCCCCGACGAGATCGCCGGCGACGGCGTCGGCGAGGGCCGGTGCCCACGGCACGCGCCGCAGTAGGGCGGCGTGGACGGCCTGCGGGTCCGGCGCCGGCGTGACGGGCAGGACACGGTCGGCGACGTCACGGAACTCCGCCCGCGGGCCCGCCCGCGTGTCCGCGAGGTGCGTCAACGGCCCCGCCACCCGGACGCCGGCCGGGGGCGCCGCCTCGGCCTCTCCCAGGTCGAGGGGGTCGAAATCGGGGTCGCGCGGGTCCGCGCCCGTGTCGTCGCGGACCGGGCCCCTCCGGACCGCGCCCCGGAGGGCGGAGCGGCTCTCGCCCCGGTCTAGCGCCGCCCAGAACCGCGTGACCTCGGCCTCGGCGAGGAGCTCCTGGCCCGCTCGCTCGCGCAGGACGGCGCGGTGGACGGGCTGCTGGGGATCGTGCGTGCCGAGCAGGTTCTGATGCGCCACGTACGAGAGCTCGGTGCGCGTAAGCATCAGAGCCCATCGCTCGCAGTCGTCGAACGAGCCGCCCAGCGAGACGTCGGCCTCGTGCATTGCCCGCACGGCGCAGTCATAGTCACCGAGCCACGCGGCACTCAGCCGGCAGCGCGAGGCATGCTCCCGGCAGTCCTCGCGCACCGCCTTCGTGAGCCGGGTGTCGGCGGCGGCCTCGGCGAACGCCTCTGCCAGCGCGGCGGCGAGGGGCGCGGTGACGGTGCCCTCGTCGAGCGCGGCCAGGGCGTCGCGCAGGCCGCGGGGGAGCCCGTCCCGCCGGAGCGAGCGCGACCACGCCAGGAGGTCGGCCCCGGGGTGATTCCAGTACAGGGGCCAGCCGTCTAGGAGCTGGCGGAGGGTGGCGGGGAAGGTGACGGTGTCGGGGGGCGTGGACGCGTCGCGCTGCGCCCGGGCGCGCTGAGCGCGCCGGATCTCGTCGGTCATCGGATCCCTTTCCGGAGACGCCCCGTGTATCACCGCGGGCGTGCTATGAGGTCCTGCTCGCCGGCTTAGGCCGCACGTGACAGGCCCCCTTGGATACCGCGCGACTCGTTAAGATTTTGTCTCTAGCCCGAGGCGGATACGTCGAGCCAGGTCGGTCTCCTCGCGGATCTCCTCGACGAGGCCCTGGGCCGCGCGCAGGACGCCATGGAGCCGGCGGTCGAGGTCCTCGCGGTCGCTGTGCGAGAGCACGCCGGACCGGTGGTGCTCCTCATCGTCGCTGCCCATCTCGTCCCATACCGTTGCGACGGCGAGCAACTGGTACCCGACGGCGCGGGGGTGGTCGACGTACGCGGCGGACCCGAGCAGCTTCAAGACGGGCGTGGGCAGACCGAACTTGATGATCCGGTCGCGCTGGGCCGTGCGCTGCCCGAGCCGCGTCACGGCGACGAGGGGCGCGACCCACAGGTCGCCCCACAGCCTATTCGCCGCCGCCACGACCGCCCGCAACAGTGCCTCGGCGAGCACGGCATGCTCGACCGGCCGGCCGTCGACATAGGCCTGCCTGCCCTCGTACGAGAGGACCGCGCCCATCGTGGGGACGCGGCGGGTGAGCTTCGCCAGGCCGACCGACCCCACGCGGCCGACCGGTGTCCCTGGGATCCGGGGATCCTCGGGGACGGGGCAGAGCAGGATCTCCTCGATGTCCATCAGACCGTCCAGAGCGTAAAGTAGTGGACCACCACGAGGAGGCGGCCATGGTTAACACGGTCGCCGACGCCGGAGGCCGAATGGTTCGTATACGCGACATCGCGGGGATGGGGCGGTCCGGATGTCGCGTATAGAGGCCACTCTCGGAATCGCATGGTTAACGCGGTCGCCGACGTCGGCCGCCGGGCAACTCATATAGCTAGGGTCGGGCGCCCTAGGCCCCCGGATAACTCATTTACGAGTTCATCCAGACCCCTCACCGCCGTCAACATGGTTACCGCAACCGGCGGCAGGACCCCTGTTCCCGGCCCGCGCCGAGGGTAGCCTGATGGGCATGAAGAAGGCGCATCCCATCCGCTGCCGGGCGCTCGCCGCCCGCCGTGCCCGTCCCTACGACCCGTTCATCGACGGCGACATCCGCCCGAGGATCCCGGGGCTGCCCAGCTTCGAGCCGCTCGAACTCGTCGCGCTGCCAGCCGGGGAGGCCGCCACGCCGCCGGCGTCCGGGATGCAGTTCGACGCCGAGGGCAACCCGACCGCCTACGTCATCCCATTGGATCCGCCGGCCCGCACCCGCGACGCCGACCTTCCCGCCGTGGGGTCCTTCCATGGCTGAGATGACCTACGAGGAGTGCATCCGCGCCACCATGGCCCGCATGTGCGCCTCCCTCGACCTCTCCTGCGAGGAGGTGATGGCCGAGCGCGACCGTGACAAGCGCGAGCGCCTGCGGCGGATCTGGCGGGAGATGCAGGACCTCGCGAGCACGAGGGCGGCCGCCCTGTCGCCAGGCGCGGTGACCTACTCGGTGGGCAGCACGGACAAGAAGCTAGCCCGCGAGCTGGCGCGCCGGCTCGACAGCGGCCGCCCGTTCACCCCGCGTCAGTGCCAGGTCGCCGCCTACCTGGCATGGCGCTACCGCCGCCAGATCTCGGGGCGCATCGTTCCGGGCGGCCCAGTCGCGAAGCCGTAGGGGCCGCAACGCATGAAGACCTCGATGTACGACTTCTTCCTCTCGCGCGCCGACGGCGCCCACATCGCGGCGTGGCAGATCGGGGATCGGACGGTCTCGGAGGATGAGGCCCGGCGCCGGCTCTCCATCATCGAGCTCTCGTCGGAGGACTGGGTGAACCCGGAGGGGGGCGAGCCGGGGGACCGTGACGACCTCGACATGGAGACATTCGGCGCGCAGGCTTGGACCGCCGAGCGGGTGCTCTTCACCATCGGCACATACGAGGGCGGCATGTGGGTCTACGGCGCTCCGCGCCATCCCCGGACACGGTGACCTGACGGGCCCAAGCGGTTACGAATCGCTCGGCTTGAGAGACCCTGGCCGCGCGGTTCCCGTGCACGGCGGCCGCGCCCCGGCCGGGGGGCTTGCCGCGGCATGAGAGGGGTCCCCGGCGCGAACCGGGGCCCCTTCTGATTTCACACGAGCGAGGGAATGCCGGGGCCGGACGGGGGAATTCATCCGAGCGTCTGAACCTCGGGCGGCCGCCCCACCGGTGTAGCGCGTCCCCGCCCAAACCCCGCCCAAGGCCCGGAAACGACAAAGGCGCCCCGGGGGCGCCTTGCGGAAAAACGTTTATTCTGTGGGGGTTATTTGGTGGGCGCACTAGGGTTCGAACCTAGGACCCGCTGATTAAGAGTCAGCTGCTCTACCAACTGAGCTATGCGCCCGATCGCCGGAGCGACCGGCGGGCGGCCACCAAGCCCGCCCGCGAGGAGGCGGCTGATAGCAAGGCGTCCGGGGGGTGTCCACCCCCGGAGCGCATTTTTCCCGGGCTACTCCGCCGCGACGTGCTGGGCATGCAGGCGCACGGCCTGGGCCGAGAGCTTGTTCAGGGCCGAGAGGTAGGCCTTGGCGGAAGCCACCAGCGTGTCCGGGTCGGCGCCGCGGGCCGTGACGCTACGCTCGCCCACCTTGAGGCGTACGGAGACCTCGGCCTGCGCGTCCGTGCCCTCAGTGACGGCATGGACCTGATAGAGCTCCAGCGCCGCCTCGTGCGGGACGAGGGCGTGGATGGCATTGAACACCGCGTCGACGGGTCCGTTGCCGTCCGCCTCCTCCGTGCGGGTGCGCCCGTCCATGTCGATCTTCATGGTGGCGCGCTGCGGCCCGTGGGTGCCGGCGATCACCGAGAGCGACACCAGCCGGATGCGGTCGCGGGAGGTGGCGAGGTTCTCGTCGACCAGCGCCTCGATATCCTCGTCGTAGACGTGCTTCTTGCGGTCGGCGAGCGCCTTGAAACGGTCGAACACGTCCTGGAACTGGTTGTCCGCCAACGTGAGCCCCAGCTCCGTCAGCTTGGTGCGGAAGGCGGCGCGGCCGGAGTGCTTGCCCATCACCAGCGAGGTCTTGGCGACGCCTACCGATTCCGGGGTCATGATCTCGTAGGTCTCGGCATGCTTGAGCATGCCGTCCTGGTGGATGCCGCTCTCGTGGGAGAAGGCGTTGCGGCCGACGATCGCCTTGTTGAACTGCACGGGGAAGTTCGTGGCGTGGCTCACGAGCTTCGAGGCGCGGGTCAGCATCTGGGTCTCGATGCCGGTCGCGTAGGGCAGCACGTCGGCGCGGGTACGGATCGCCATGACGATCTCCTCCAGCGCCGCGTTGCCCGCCCGCTCGCCGATGCCGTTGACCGTGCACTCGACCTGCCGGGCGCCGCCCTCGACGCCGGCCAGCGAGTTGGCGATGGCGAGCCCGAGGTCGTCGTGGCAGTGGACCGAGAAGATCGCCTTGTCGGAATCCGGCACGCGCTCGCGTACCGCCTCGAACATGGCGCGGTACTCGGACGGCGTGGCGTAGCCGACCGTGTCGGGCAGGTTGATCGTGGTGGCGCCGGCCCGGATCGCCGTCTCGACGCAGCGGCACAGGTAGTCGATTGGCGTGCGCGTCGCGTCCATCGCCGACCACTCCACGTCCTCGACGAGGTCGCGGGCCTGGGCCACCGTCCGGGCGATGATCTCGACCACCTCGTCCTCGGTCTTGCGCATCTGATGCGCGAGGTGGATCGGCGAGGTCGAGACGAAGGTGTGGATGCGGCCCCGAGGCGCCTGGCGCACGGCCTCGCCGGCCCGTGCGATGTCGGCGGGGATGGCGCGGGCGAGGCCGGCGATCACCGCGCGCTTCGAGCGGCGGGCGATCTCGGCGACCGCCTCGAAGTCGCCGTTCGAGGCGATGGGGAAGCCCGCCTCGATGATGTCGACGCCCATGGCGTCGAGGAGCTCGGCGACCGCCAGCTTCTCGTCGAGCGTCATGGTGGCGCCGGGGCACTGCTCGCCGTCGCGGAGCGTGGTGTCGAAGATCAGCACCCGGTCCTTGGACGAGGTGCCCTTGGCGGATTCCGGGGAGGTCGGCTTGGCGGTGTCGGTCATGGTCGTCTCGCTTGAACCCTGTCGCGGCGCGCTCCGGCTCGGCGGAGTCGGGCGCCATTGCCCTTCGTCGTGGCGGCGCGATCCCCTGAAGGCCCAGGCGCAGGCGCCCGGACGGCCCTCAGGGGCGGGTAAGGAGCAGGCCGGGAAGGAGCGCGCGCGAACGCAGCGCCGGAAGGGCGCGGGCGCTCGACGGTGCTGAGCCGGCGCAGGCCACGGCTCGTCTCTCCTCGAAGATCGGCCGCGTGCGGATCATGCGCGGACCGAAGGTGGGCATCGTAGGTATCGCCGCGCGGCCGCGAACACAAGCGGGCGGATGCGAGGCTGCCGCCGTTGCCGCCGCCCCGCCGCCGCGCTAGCTGCCGGCCTGCCCCGGAGAGGGCCGCCCCGATCCCGGCGGCGGCACGAACAGGCAGGAGACACCCCACGCCATGCCGCGCATCCGTCCGCACGTCCTGCTGCCGATCCTGCTCGCCGCCGCGACGCCGGCTCGGGCGATCGACATCGCCGAGAAGACGGAGATCGCGGCCGCTCCGGACAAGGTCTGGGCGGCGATCGGCGACTTCTGCGGCATCCAGGCGTGGCACCCGGCCGTGGCGGGCTGCACGATCTCCCAGAAGGAGGGCAAGCCGGTGCGCACCCTCGCCCTCAAGGGCGGCGGCAGCATCGTCGAGGAGCAGGTCTCCCGCGACGACAAGGTGATGTCCTACTCCTACACGATCCTCGAGAGCCCGCTGCCGGTGAGCGACTATACCTCGACGCTGATGGTGGCTCCGAACGGCTCGGGCGCGACGGTGAACTGGAGCGGCTCCTTCAACCCGAAGGGCGTGCCGGACACGGTCGCCAAGGACGTGATCTCCGGCATCTACACCGCCGGCCTCAAGGGCCTCGCCGAGACGGTGAAGTAGGCCCGCACGCCGCCGATTGACCGGACCGGACCGGCGGGGCAGAGATCGCGGCCCCGGCCAAGCTTGCCGCCGGGCTGGGAGACCGCCGTGAAGCCGATCCGCCTCGCCGTCCTCGCCGCCGCCGCCCTGTCGCTCGGCGCCTGCCAGCAGAAGGCCGCCGCCCCCGCCCCCGTCGCGGCGGTGGCCCCGCCTCCGCCGGTCCTGCCGACGGGAAGCGGCTGCGGACCGGCCATCGCCCGCACCCAGGCGGTGGTCGACAGCGACGTCGCGACGGGCAACCTGAACCAGCCCGTCGGCGCCCGCTTCAGCGGCGATCTCGCCAAGGCCTCGGCCGCCTGCGCCGCCGGCCGCGAGGGCGAGGCGCTCGCGCTGCTCTCGGCGGCCAAGTCCCGCTACGGCTACCCCTGATCTTTCAGGATCGCGCCGAGATAGTCCTGCACGAAGCCGGGCATCCGCTCCGCATCGATGTCCGACCGGGTGCGGGCGACGAGGAAGCCGTCGAGCTCCGGCTCGGCCTCGGCGAGGCGGTGACGCTCCATGCGTGCCACGAGCGCTTCCGCGAGGACGCGGATGCGCTCGTGGCACGCATGG
>NZ_BPQR01000109.1 GCF_022179345.1 Methylobacterium jeotgali
CCGTCCCCTCGAAACCGAGCGGAGCGACGGCGAGGATCGGCTTGAACGACGTCGACCACTCCTGAAGCGGCTTCGGATCACCGCGGAAGGCCAGATCGAGGAAGGCCAGTGCTCCGGAGGCGGTCGCCTCCTTGACCTGCGGATTGAGACTCACTCCGCCTGTGAAGGCCCTGTCCGTGAAGATGCTGTGTGAGCCGCGCTGGAAGACCGCGAGGGCCTTCCGGGGAGTCGCGATAGCCTCGTAGACGGCGAGGCGGTCCTCGAAGGGCGAGGTACGGCCGGGGAGACTGATGACATCCTCGGTCGCCGTCACATGCAGGGTCGGCACCTCCACCATGCCGAGGACGGCCCGAAGGTCGTGCTCACCGTAGAAGGGCGGCGCCGAAATCACGAGACCGGCCTTGATGCGCGGGTCCCGGACTTGAACAGGGCGCCCTTCGCGGATGACCCGAGCGCCGACCGCGATCAGGGTCGTGTTGGCGCCGTACGAGTGGCCGGCGGCAATGATCTGGCGCGGGTCGATCCGATCCCCGAATGCACCTCCGTCCTGAGCGAGGAAGCAGTCGAGGGCGAACCGGAGGTCGCGCGCCCGAGCAATCGCTTCCTGCTCCTGCACCGCCAACTCGATCCGGTCGAGGAGGGACAACGGATTGCCGGCCCAAACGGAGCTATCGCTGCCGACATGTTGCAGGTGCAGGCTCGCGACCCCTCGTGAAGACCAATGCCGGCCGAGATAGCTGTAGCCGGTGCGGGCTTGGCCGAGGCCGTGCGAGAACACGATGAGCGGAACGGGCCTCACCAGCGACGACGTGTTGGGCCAGTAGAGGCGTACCGGAACCGGGCGTTGGCGCTGCCCATCGACCCAATCGAAATCGACGATCCTGACGTCCTCCGCGTGGGACTGTGCGGCAGCGGCGCGGGTCATTCCCGCCGCCAGGGTTCCGAGCAGCAGGGAGCCGACCTGTCGGCGGTTCGGCGTCTGCCATGCGGTCGTCCGATCGGTGCCATCGAGCATGAAGAGGCTTCCGTGAGAGAGCGAAGCGAGACACTCTGGGTACGCACAGCGGGAAAAGCGCTTTGAAGACAGGGCTCGCCCGTGCGCGGCTATCGGTGTGCGCCGTCGCTGCCGAGCGCATCGGGGGACAGTCGCACCTCGCTTCCGGTCCCGGTCGCCAACGCTACGATTGCTGGAGAACGGTCGGCATTCCGCGCCCG
>NZ_BPQR01000110.1 GCF_022179345.1 Methylobacterium jeotgali
TCTTCTCCGCCGCCATCACGCCCGTCGCATCCGCCGCCGCAACCGCAACATACGTGAGATAAACCGCCATCAGCGGGCGGACGAAGGGACGCCCGCGTTCGTCGCGGTGGGCGGCGCGGCCTTCCGGCAAATCTCCCCTTGCCATTTTCCCCGCCGACATCTTTTCGTCGCGGAGCGGCCGCAGAGCCGCGCGTCGGGTGCGGCCCAGGCCACGCCAGACGTAAGGGCCGGGCGATGTCCTCCTGCGCGAGGCCCCACCGGCGCGGTGCTGAGAAGGGGCCGATGACCGTCAGACCCTGGACGACCCGGCGAGCGGCCGCTCTCGGCCTGATGCTCTGCGGCCTCGCGGGCGGGGTCCCGACGAACGCCTCCGCGGCCGACGTAACCGTCGGCGTCGCCCTGCCCCGCTCGGGCGCCTACGTCGCCGTCGGCGAGCAGGTTCTGCGCGGCGTCGAGGCCGCCGCCCGCGATGCCAACGCCCGCGGCGGCCTCGGCGGCCACACCATCCTCCTCGACGTGCAGGACGATGCCTGCGACTCCAACAAGGCGACGGCGGTCGCCAACCATTTCGTCCAGAGCGGCGTGAAGCTCGTCGTTGGGCATGTCTGCTCGAACGCCTCGATCGCCGCCTCCGAGGTCTACGCCGCCAACGGCGTGCTGATGATCACCGCGGCCTCGGTCTCGGCCCGCCTGACCGATCGCGGCCTGCCCAACGTCTTCCGGGTCTGCGGGCGCGACGACGACCAGGCCCGCCTCTCGGCGATCGTGCTCGCCGAGCGCTTCCGCGACCGCAAGATCGCGGTGATCCAGGACCAGACGCCCGCCGCCCGCGCCCTCGCCTCGGCGACCAAGGACAACCTCAACCGCATCGGCATCAACGAGGCCCTCTCGGCGAGCTTCACGCCGAGCGACGCCGACGACGCGGCGCTCGCCGACCGGCTGAAGGGGGCGGGCATCGAGGTCGTCTACTACGGGGGCGACGCCGCCGAGATGGGGCGCCTCGTGCGCATCGCCGCCGAGCGGGGCTTTCGCCCGCAATGGTTCGGAACGTCCGCCATCGCCACCGAGGATTTCAGCCGCATCGCTGGGCCCGCCAGCAACGGCGTGCTGATGACCTTCTACCTCGATCCGAGCCGGCAGCCCCCGGCGGCGGCCGTCGCCAAGAGCTTCCGCGCGGAGGGCGTCGAGCCGACGGGCTCGTCGATCTACGGCTACGCCGCGCTCCAGGCGCTCGTCGCCGCGGCGGGCTTCGCCCACACCACGGACCCGCGCGGCATCGCGGCGACGCTGCACGCGGAGCGCTTCGACCTCGTGCTCGGCTCGGTCGGCTTCGATGCCAAGGGCGACGTCACCGCCCAGGGCTACGTCCTCTACGTCTGGCGGGATGGCAAGTTCACCCCGGCCGGCAAGCCCTGAGGGATCAGCTCGGAGTTTTCAGTCCCTTTGCGCCGCGTCGACCTCGGCGCCGCGCCCGAGGTCGCGCAGCACCTCCGCCAGATGTGGCCGCACCCGGAGCTGGAGGGCGTGCAGGCGGCGCACCGCCTCGCTGAGGCTGCCCTCCCGCTTGAGGATCGCGTCGGCGAAGCCGATCATGCGGGCGTTCGGCCAAGCGGGCTCCCGCAGGGCGTGCAGGCGCCCGATCAGGTCGGCGGCGGACGTCTCCGGCTCCGACTGCGCGAACAGGATCGCCAGCGCCGCCGTCGAGCGCGACAGGCCGTAGTGGCAATGGACGAGGACGTGTCCCGCCCCCTCTCCGAGGTCCCGGCCGAAGCCGAGGATCGCCTCGATGTCGGCGGCCTGCGGCGCGGTCTGGCCCTCCAAGGGCTCCAGGCAGTCGTGGAAGTGCAGCGTTGTCCGCCGGTGCGCCGGCCATGCCCGGAAGGCCTCGGGCTCCGGCGTGCCCGGGTCGAGGAGCGACAGCACATGGGTGACGCCGCCGGTGCCGTGGCCCGACAGCTCCTCGAGTCCGCAGACGGTGTGCAGGGTGACGGCGTTCGGCTTCACGGCCGCGGGCCTATCACGGCGCCGGCCGGGTGGCGAGGGATGCGGGCTGCGACGGTTTCGAGCCGCGTGCGGGCGTGCTAGGGGCGGCCGCCGGCCGGAGCCGGACCCACCGAGGAGACACGATGGGCCTGAAGAGACGCACGCTTCTCGCCGCCGGCGTCGGCGCCGCGACCGGTGCCGGACTGTCCGCGCCCGCCCTCGCGCAAGGGGCGCCCGAGACCCGCTGGCGGCTCGCCTGCGCCTATCCGAAGAGCCTCGACAACCTCTACGGCGCCTGCGAGGCGGTGGCGCGCATCGTCGCCGAGGCGAGCGAGGGCCGCTTCCAGATCCAGGTCCAGGCGCCGGGCGAGCCGGTGCCCGCCGAAGGCGTCATCGACGCGGTCTCGGCCGGGACCGTCGAGATGGGCTACGGCCCGGCCTCCCTCGGCGCCTCCCGCGACCCGACCTTCGCGCTGGCTTCCGCCATGCCCTTCGGGCTCAATGCCCGGGGCCAGAACGCCTGGTGGCACCAGGGCGGGGCAGCGGACGTGTTCGCCGAGGTCTTCGCCCGCAACGGCGTCGCCTGCCTGCCCTGCGGCAACACCGGCGCCCAGATGGGCGGATGGTTCCGGCGCGAAATCAAGTCGGCCGCCGACCTCAACGGGCTGAAGATCCGCATCGACGGGCTTGGCGCGCAGGTGCTGGCGAAGTTCGGCGCCGTGCCGCAGACGGTCGCCGGCCCCGACATCTACGGGGCGCTGGACTCGAAGGCCCTCGACGCGGCCGAGTGGATCGGCCCCTACGACGACGAGCGGCTCGGCCTCCAGAAGGTCGCGCCGATCTATCACTATCCGGGCTTCTGGGAGGGCGGCTCCGTCCTGCATCTCTGGATCGGCGCCGAGCGCTGGAAGGCGCTGCCGAAGCCCTACCAGGCGATGCTGCGGGCCGCCGCCGCCCAGGCCGGCGCCGACGTCCAGGCGAAGTACGACGCCCGCAACCCGGCCGCGCTCCGCAGGCTCGTGGCCGGGGGCGCCCAGCTCCGCCCCTTCCCGCAGGAGGTGATGGAGACGGCGCTCAAGCACGCCAACGACGTCTACGCCAAGCTCGCCGAGAAGAGCCCCGACTTCCGCCGCGCCTACGACGCCCTGCGCACCTTCCGGAACGAGGAGTATCTCTGGTTCCAGGTCGCCGAGTACACCTACGACAACTTCATGATCCGCGCCCGGGCGCGGGGCTGACCGGCCAAGAAAAAAGGCCACTCCCGAAGGAGCGGCCCGAAGTCTAGGGAGGAAACGCCCAAGGAGGGCAGCGAGAGCGCGACGCCATCGCCCTCTCGCAATGCACAATCTGATCCTCTTTCAGATGAATTCAAGGTCGATCGGGCAGCAGGGCTGTCGTTTCGCGTGTGCTGGCACACATCGCGCCGAGACTGTGTTCAAAAGAGCGCATCGCATCGCGCGAAAGGCGTCGCCGGGCGCCGCCGCCGTGCCCCGAGTTGAAACGACACCGGCAACGGCCGACGCGCAGTCTCCGAGTGATCGCTGCGGCATCGTGGACCGCCGATAACTGGCGATCAGCTTGGCCGTATCCGATGCGGCCGCGCCGGAGCGCCCTAGCTTGCCGACGAGACCGCATCCGGCGCGAGGGGCAACCATGGCGATCCAGTCGCAGCGTATCCGGGTCCTCAACGACGCCGAGGCCCGCAGCGACGGCGCCTACGTCCTCTACCTGCTCCAGCAGGCGAACCGGGCCCATTTCAACCCGGCCCTCGAATTCGCCATCGAGGAGGCGAACCGCCTGAAGCTGCCGCTCGTCGCCTGCTTCGGCCTCCTCGACGGCAAGAGCGGCTTCCCGGAGGCGAACGCCCGCCACTACGCCTTCCTGCTCCAGGGGCTCGCCGACGCGGCCGCCGGGCTGGAGAAGCGCGGCGTCCGTTTCGTGATGCGCAAGGCGTCGCCCGCCAGGATCGCCATCGATCTGGCCAGGGATGCCGCCCTGCTCGTCCTCGACCGCGGCTACCTCGCCATCCAGAAGGGCTGGTACGCGGAGATCGGGCAAGGCTTCGGCGGCCGCATCGTCCAGGTCGAGGGCGACGTGGTGGTGCCGGTCGAGACCGCCTCGAGCAAGCACGAGTACGGGGCGCGCACCCTGCGCCCGAAGCTGCATAAGGTCTGGGACGACTACATCGAGCCCCTGCGGGCGCGGCGCCTCACGCACAAGGCCGGCAAGGGCCTGCCGGAGAGCGAGATCGACGTCTCCGATCCCGACGCGGTGCTGAAGGGCATGAGCCTCGATCGCGACGTGCCGCCGGTGGTGCGCTTCAAGGGCGGGGAGACCGAGGCGCGAAGGCGGCTGAAGGCGTTCCTCGCCGGTCCCTTCGAGGGCTACGGCGCCGACCGCAACAAGCCGGAGGCGGATGCCGCCTCACACCTGAGCCCCTACCTGCATTTCGGCCAGATCTCGCCCGTCGAGATCGCGCTCGCCGTGCGCGCCGCCAAGGTCGGCGACCGGGAGGACCGCTCCGCCTATCTCGAGGAGCTCGTGGTGCGCCGGGAGCTCGCGATGAACCACGTCTTCTACACGGAGAGGTACGACCGCTACGCGCACGCCGTGCCCGAATGGGCGCGCAAGACCCTCGAGGAGCACGCCGACGACCCGCGCCCGCATCGCTACACGGAGAGGCAACTCGCGGCCGGCGAGACCCACGACCGATACTGGAACGCCGCCCAGGCCGAGATGCGCGAGACCGGCTACATGCACAACCAGCTGCGCATGTACTGGGGCAAGAAGATCCTCGAATGGTCCCCCTCCCCCGAGGAGGGCTTCGCGCGCACGCTCCGGATCAACAACCGCTACTTCCTCGACGGGCGCGACGCGAACTCCTTCACCAACGTCGCCTGGGTCTACGGTCTGCACGACCGCCCCTGGGCCAAGCGCAAGGTGTTCGGCACCGTGCGATACCAGAGCGAGAACTCGCTCCGGAAGTTCGACGCCAATGGCTACGTGAAGGCCGTCGAGGCGCTCTGCGAGGCCGAGCGCCGGGGCGAGAAATCCTGCCGCACCGATTGACGGACGCGCCCGGCGCCGCGATGCCGGACACGGCTCGTCCCAAGCGGCCTGCCGGGAGCCGCCACAGGACATGGATCATCCGACGAAGCCCGGACGACCGACCGCCGCCACCCGCGGCCGTGCCTGGCGCAGGCGGTCGATCATGCGCCTGCGCCGGAGGTCGGGACGGGCGCTGGACACCGGGCGCAACCGGCTGCTCTTCGTCCTCGGCGGCATCTGCGTGGGGCTCGCCGCCGTCCTGATGGCCTGGGCCGCCGACGCGGCGCAGGCCGGGTTCCGGGCCGCCCTGTCCCTCTCGCCGCTGGTGGCGCTCGGGCTGACGCCGGCCGGCTTCGCGCTGGCGGCCCTTCTCACCCGCAACGTCTTTCCCAATGCCCAGGGCTCCGGCATCCCGCAGGTCATCGCGGCGCGGGTGACGGAGGATGCGAGCCTGCGCCGACGGCTCGTCTCGCTGCGCATCGCGGTCGGCAAGGTCGTTCTGCTCGGCCTCGGACTCGCCTGCGGGGCCTCGGCCGGGCGCGAGGGGCCGACCGTTCAGGTCGGCGCCGCGATCCTGGCCGCCTTCGGCCGGCTGACGCCCGACCGCGTGCCGGGGCTGCTCCTCGCGGGCGGGGCGGCGGGGGTGGCGGCCGCCTTCAACACGCCGCTCGCCGGCATCGTCTTCGCCATCGAGGAGCTGGGGCGCGCCTACGATAGGCGCTCGGCCGGCCTGACGGTGGCCGCGATCGTGGCGGCGGGCCTGACGGCCTTGGTCGCCCTCGGCAACTACACCTATTTCGGCAGCACCCGCGCCGGGCTCCCGGCGACGGTCGAGGCATGGGCGGCGGTGGTCGGTGTCGCCCTGGCGGGCGGCCTTCTCGGCGGTCTCTTCAGCCGGATCGTCATCCTGTTCGGCCGTGGCCTGCCGGGCCGGGCGGGCCGGATGATCGCGCGCCGGCCGGTCGCCTTCGCGGCGGCCTGCGGCCTCGGGGTGGCGCTCTGCGGGCTCGTCTCCGGCGGCCTCGTCTACGGCACCGGATACGAGGAGGCGCGGGCGATCCTGCACGGCGAGGCAGCGGCCCGGTTCGACTTCGCGCCCTTGAAGCTCATCGCCACCGTGCTGACCTCGGTGAGCGGCATCCCCGGCGGGCTGTTCGCGCCGTCGCTCGCCGTGGGCGCCGGACTCGGAGGATGGGTGGCGGGCCTCGCCCCGGGCGTGCCCCTCGGCGCCCTCGTCCTCGTCGGCATGGTCGCCTACCTCGCCGGGGTGCTGCAGGCCCCCCTCACCTCCTTCGTGATCGTCGTCGAGATGACCCAGGACCACGCGCTGGTCATCCCGCTGATGGTCGCCGCCTTCCTCGCCGACGCCGCCTCCCGGATCCTGTGCCGTGACGGGCTCTACCACGCCCTCGCGGAGGCGATCCTGGACCGAGCGGCCCCTTCCGTGCGGACGTGATCGGCGGGCGTGGAACGGTTCAGCTTGTCGGCAGTTGTCGCTCGCTTTTCGACGCCGGAGTCCGCGACCATGACCCTCCTGAAATGGGCCCTCATCTGCTTCGTGATCTCGCTCGTCGCCGGTGCTCTGGGCTTCACCGGCATCGCCTCCGGCGCGGGGTCGCTGGCCCGCATCCTGTTCGGCCTGTTCCTCGTGGTCGCGATCCTGATCGTCGTGGTCGCCTTCGCCATCGGGCAGGCGGTGTTCTGAGGCGGCGATGAGCGCTCGCGGGCCCATGGCGGGGAAGACCGTCCTCGTCACGGGCGCCACGAGCGGCATCGGCTACGAGACGGCGCTCGGCCTCGCCGGGGCCGGCGCCTGCGTCGGCCTCGTCGGGCGCGACGGAGGCCGCACCGAGCGCGCGGCCTCCGACATCCGCGCCGCGGTGCCGGGGGCGCAGACCGAGACCTTCGTCGCCGACCTTTCCTCTCAAGGAGAGACGCGCCGGCTCGCGTCTCAGGTGCGCGAGCGCTTCGCGCGCCTCGACGTCCTCGTGAACAACGCCGGCGCGATCTTCGATCGTAGGGCCGAGACCGTCGACGGCATCGAGCGGACCTGGGCCCTCGACCATCTCGGATACGTGCTGCTTACGCTGGAGCTTCTCGACCTCCTGAAGGCGAGCGCCCCGGCGCGGATCGTCAACGTCGCCTCGGCGGCGCATGCCCGCGGCCGCATCGACTTCGACGACATCGACTGCCGAAAGGGCTACCAGCCCTTCGCGGTCTACTGCCGGGCGAAGCTCGGGAACGTGCTGTTCACGCGGGCCCTGGCCCGGCGCCTTGCCGGCAGCGGCGTCACCGTCAACGCCTTGCATCCGGGCGTCATCGATTCCGGGTTCGCCCGCGGCAACCGCAGCCTGTTCGGCCTGTTCTGG
>NZ_BPQR01000111.1 GCF_022179345.1 Methylobacterium jeotgali
AGGGTGGTCTTGCCGGCGCCGTTCGGGCCGACGAGACCGGTCATCGTGCCGGGCGCCAGGGCGAGGGAGACGCCGTCGAGCACCGTCCTTCCGCCGAGCCGGACGGCGAGCGCCTCGGTCCGCAGGCTCATCGCGCCATCCTCCCGCGGCGCAGGAGCAGCAGGATCAGGAACGGCGCCCCGATCAGCGCCGTGACGACGCCGAGCTTCAGCTCCGGCCGGGTCGGCAGCAGCCGGATCGCGATGTCCGCCGCCAGAACGAGCACCGCGCCGGTGAGCCCCGAGGGCAGCAGGCTCGCCCCCGGCCGCTGGCCGACGAGGGGCCGCACGAGATGGGGCACCACGAGGCCGACGAAGCCCATGGCACCGCTCACCGCCACGCCGCTGCCCACGGCGAGCGCCGCGCCGGTGACGATCCGGGCACGGACCGAGGCGAGGCCGTAGCCGAGGCTCGCCGCGGTGTCCTCGCCGAGGGTGAGGGCGTCGAGTGCGCCGGCGGTGGAGAGCATCAATGCCCAGCCGAGCGCCATCAGCGGCAGGCAGAGCCAGACATGGTCCATGCCGCGATCGGCGAGCGACCCCATCAGCCAGAACACGATCTCCAGCGCCGCATAGGGGTTGGGCGAGAGGTTGAGGGCGAGCGCCGTGAGCGCGCCGGACAGGCTCGCGAGGCCGACGCCCGCGAGGATCAGCCCGAGGGTGCCAGCCCCCCGCGCCGCCAGGAGGTTGAGGGCCAGCGCCGCGAGCGCCGCGCCCGCGATCCCGCCGAGCGGCAGCGCCAGGCCGAGGGTGCCGGCGAGGCCGCCGTAGAAGACGACGACGGCGCCGAGCGCCGCGGCGGAGGAGATGCCGAGCACGCCGGGATCGGCGAGCGGGTTGCGCAGGTAGCCCTGGAGCACCGCGCCCGACAGGCCGAGGCTGAAGCCGACCAGGGCGCCGAGCAGCGCCCGCGGCACGCGCAGCTCCCACAGGACGAGGGCCGGCAGCGTGGTGCGCCCGGCGATCAGGTCGCGGGCGGCGCCGGACACGTCGATGGCCGCGTAGCCGGTCGCGACGGAGGCCGCGAGAAGGCCGAGGAGGGCGACCGCGAGACCGGCGATGAGCCATCGGCCCCCGGCGGGACGCTTCGCGGCCGCCTCCGGTGCCGGCTCGGTCATCGGACGGGCCTCCGCGCCGCCTCGGCGAGCCGCGCCACGACCTCCGCGACCTGGGGACCGGGGCAGGTCCAGAGCCGATTCGGGATCGAGACCATGCGGCCCCGCCGCGCCAGCGCCGCCATCACGGGGTGGTGCAGGAGCGCATCGGCGAGCGAAGGCGTGCCGGGCTCGGCCTCGTCGAGGACGAGGAGGTCCGCGTCCGCGAGGGCGGCGGCCTCCAGGGGGATCTGCCCGTGGCGGTCCCGGCCGATCTCGGCGGCGACGTTCGGGAGGCCGGCCGCCCGGATGATGGCATCGCCGAGGCTGCCCGGCGCGACGGTGAAGGCGTTCGGGCGCATGACCAGAGCGCGCCGCCCGCTCGGCACGGACGGCACCGCCGCGGCGAGGCGCGCGTCGAGCGCGGCGACCATCGTTTCCCCGCGCTCCGGATGCCCGAGCGCCGCGGCCACGGTGCGGATCTGCGCGCGCACCCCCTCGAAGTCGGCCGGCACGCCGAGCTCGAGCACGGAGAAGCCGACGCGCCGCAGGAGCGCGACGGTCACGCGGGTGGTGAAGGCGCCCGCGATCACGAGATCGGGCCGCAGGGCCACGATCTCCTCGGAGAGTCCCCGCGTCCAGGGGACGTCGGCGGCCTCCGCGGCGACCGTCGAGCCCCTGGGATCGCGGGCGAGATAGGTGACGGCCGCGACCTGCTCGCGGTCGGCGAGCCGCAGCACCAGTTCGTCCGCGCAGAGGTTGAGGGAGACGACCCGGCGCGGCGCGGGCGCCGGCCCCTCCGCGGCCGGGACCGCGGAGGGCAGGAGCAGGAGGGCGAGCGCGGCGAGGATCCGGGTCGGCATTCGCGTCAGAACGAGGTCACGCGCACGCCGCCGTAGACGGCGAGGCCCGGCCCGCGGAAGCCGGTCGGGTTCTGGTAGCGCTGGTCGAACAGGTTATCGATCCGGCCGAACAGGCTGAGCGTCTCCGACCAGGCGTAGGTGGCCGAGAGGTTCACGGTGGCGAAGCCCGGCGCCTTGAGCCGCGAGACCGAGAAGTCGCGGTTGCCGTCGACGAAGGAGCCGAGCACCACCAGGGTGCCGGTCATCGTCAGGCCGGGCATCAGGTTCCAGATCGCCGTGCCGCTGACCTTGTGGCGCGGGCGGCGCAGCAGCTCCTGCCCGGCGATCTCGTCCTTCGTCACGGTGTTGGTGTAGTCGATCCGCCCGCTCCAGGCCTCGTTGAAGCGGACAGTGACGAAGGTCTCGGCCCCGTAGGCCACGGCGCGGCCGACATTCACGTAGGTCGAGGAGGTGGGCAGAAAGACGGTCTGGATGAGGTCGCGGAAGTCGGTCTCGTAGTAGGTCGCGCCGACGGTCGCCGCGCCCCCGAACAGGGGCTGCTCGAAGCCCGCGTCGAAGCCGAAGCTCGACTCCGGCCGCAGGTTCGGGTTCCCGAAGAAGCGGAAGCCCGGATAGTCCTGGTAGAGCTGGCTCAGCGTCGGCGGCTTGAAGCCGGTTCCGACGCTGCCCTTCAGGCGGGTCTCTGTGTAGGGCAGGATGTAGCTCGGCGCGACGCGGAAGGTGGTGGCGCCGCCGAACTGGTCGTTGGCGTCGTGGCGGATGTTGGCGACGAGGAAGGCGCGCTCGAAGGGCTGGGCCTGAAGCTCGGCGAAGCCGCCGGTGTTGCCGTTCGAGCGGTCGATGCCCGTCGTCCGGAAGCGCTCGTCCTCCCGCTGCGCGCCGAACACCACGAGGTTGCCCGGCGAGAGCGCCACGTCGCCCCGGTAGTCGAAGCGGGTGCGCTCGCCGAGATAGGTGGTGGGCGTCGGCGGGGCGAGCGGGTCCACGATCGGACCGGCGAAGAGCCGGTCGAAGCGGGAATAGTTCGCGCCGAACACGTTGTGAAAGTTCGCGAACGGCGTCCACTCCGCCTCGCCGCGCAGGGCGAGCTGCTGCTGGTCGTTGAGGTTGCGGTAGGGCGTCGGCCGGGAGGGGAAGCCACCGTCGGCCTGATCGAGATAGGTGCTGTCGGAGAAGCGCAGGATGGTGTTGAGGCGGAACTCGTCCGTCAGCTGCGCGCCGAGCTTGGTCGAGACCGTCTTGATGTCGGTGAAGGCGGTCCGCAGGGGCACGCCGGCCGGCAGCAGGTCGAGGGGCGTCACCGGCAGGGACGCCTGACGCAGGTGCTGGACTGAGACCGCGTAGTCGAAGATGCCCTCCGAGCCGGCGATGCGCCCGAACTGGTTCACGGTGCCGTAGGAGCCTCCCTCGACGCTCGCCGTGGCCCTCGCCGGACCCTCGCCGCGCTTTGTCACGAAGGAGATGACGCCGCCGATGGCATCGCCGCCGTAGAGCCCGCTCTGGGGCCCGCGCAGCACCTCGATCCGGGAGAGGTCGTCGGTGAGGAGCTGGCTGAAGTCGAAGGACCGGTTCGGGGTCGAGGGGTCGTTGACGTCGATGCCGTCGATCTGGACCTTGACGTGGTTCGAGTTGGTGCCGCGCAGGAAGACCGAGGTCTGGCCGCCGGCGCCACCCGTCTGCACGACGTTGAGGCCGGGCACCTGCTGGAGGGCGTCGGCCGCGGTCCGGCGCTGCTGCTGGCCCAGCAGCGTGTCGGTGAGCACCGTGACGCTCGATCCCGTGGCGATCACGGGGATCGGCACGCCAGTGGCCGAGACGGAGATCTCGGAGAGCGAGGCCTCGGCGCCCCGGCCGGGCGCCTCGGCGAAGGGCGCGGCGGTCTGCTGTGCGCG
>NZ_BPQR01000112.1 GCF_022179345.1 Methylobacterium jeotgali
ACGCGGCGCAGGAAGCGCCTCGTAGCTCTCCCGCCGGCCCTGCTCCAGGGAGAGGAACAGCACCTGGAGTCGGTCGAAGGCGTGCTTGGCCTTCACGATGGAGCCCCACTCCGTCGTGATGGTCAGGACGGGCTTCACGAGCTTGCCGGAGATCAGCATCACGCCGACGAGGTTACCCGGCGAGATCTGACCCTGAATGCCGTAATAGCCGCCGACCGCCACGGTGAAGCCGGTCAGGCCGGTGACGAGCACCTTCAGGAGCGTATCGAGCCAGAACAGCCGGTCCTCGGCATCGGCGCTCATCTGGAGCGCGCGCCGGTGTCCGTTGATCCAGCGCTCCCGGAAGACCTGGCGCATGCCCAGCGCCTGCACGGTCTCGATGTTGATGAAGGTGCTGAGCAGCGTATCGGTCTTGGCCTTCGAGATCTCGGCGAGCTCGTTCTCGTAGCGGGTGCGCTTCCAGGCGACGATCGTGGCCAGCACGGCGATCACGCAGAGCGCGCCGAGCACGAAGCTGCCGAGGTAGACGTGGATGCCGAAGCAGAACACGAGGTAGATCGGCACCTGTAGGAAGTCGTAGACCGCCCCCGCCACCCGGCCGGCGAGCGCCGCGCGCAGCTTGTCGAAATCGTCGAGCGCGGTGCGGGCGTTCTCGATGCGGCCGTCGAAGCGCGCCTGGAGGCAGGCGTCGAACAGCGCCGGGCGCAGCACCCGGTCGAGGCGGCTCGAGACCCGCGCCAGGATGTGGTCGCGCTGCACGTGCAGGTAGCCGGCGACGATCAGCAGCCCGGAGAGCACCGCGAACAGGATCGCCAGGGTGATAACGTTCTTGTGCGGCAGCACCCGGTCGTTGGCCTGCTCGAAGAACACGCTGCCGCCGAGCACCGAGGCGCTCAGGAACACGCTGATCACCGCGCAATGGAAGAAGGCCATCTTCTCGGCGAGCAGCGCCGCCACGAGAGGCGTCGGCCGGGAGCGGGCGCGGCCGGTGAGCCGCCGGAGCACGGCCGCCGCCATCTCCACGGGCGATGCGCCGCCGATCGCGAAGGACCGCGCGCTCATGCGGCGTCTCC